>JAFRRO010000011.1 GCA_017428025.1 Clostridia bacterium | reverse complement strand
TCGGAAACCGGCGTCTCGTTGACATAGTAGAGGGTGTAATCGTCGCCCTTGATGAGACCGACGTCTTCCCACGGAGTCGCAGCAAACGTGCCGGTGATTGCGAACATCCATTCCGGAACGTTGCTCTCATCGTTGCCGCTGAAGTTCAGGGTGCTTGCGAGGATCATGTTGTACAGATCATCGCCAACTTCGACCTTCACAAAGCCGTCTTCAAAGCCATCCTCTGCATCATGCGCTTCGATGTATGCCTTCATCTCGTCATAGATGCTCTGGCCTGCCTTCTCATGGCCTTCGGGATAGGTCCAATAGCTGGAATAGCCCGCGCCATAGTACTCGGAGATAGAACCGTCACCAAGGAAGTACGGGATCTCATCCACCGAGAAGTACATTTCTTCTGCGCCTTCGACGTTGAGGAATTGACCGAACATCGGCTGACCTGCTTTATCGTTGTTGTAATAAAGCTTGGAGTTCTTGATCGCGGTGTCGCCCTCGAAGTAGCTGTTCGCACGATAGTTCTTCATCGTCGGATCCAGCATCTGCTGCATGGAGTAGATGTAGGTGTCCGCGTTGATCGGCGTGCCGTCTGCCCACTTCGCATCCGGGTTCAGGGAGATCTTGTAGATCAGCTTCTCGGTCGGGAGATTGCCGTCCGCGTCGGGCGTGAGCCACTTCTCACGATCCGGATAGGTCGCGGTGACATCCTCGATGCCGGTTGCACCTTCGAATACCCACTCGAAGTTGACGCCGTCTTCCGCGATGGAGACATCAACGAGCGGCATTTCGATGTAGGACATGAGGGTGCTTTCATTGTTCATCTCCCACGCATGCGGGTTCCAGTTGATGGGGCTCGCTGCCATGGAGAGATGATAGGTGAATTCTTCCGGCTCTTCGGGAGCAGGCTGATCCGTATTCTCCGGCTGATTGTTGCCCTGCTCGGGCGCCTTGGTCGCTTCTGCGGGCTTCGGCGTATCCTGTGCTTCAGGCTTGTCGGTGTTGCCGGTGCAGGCAATCATTGCGACAACCATGAGCAGTGCCAACAAAGCAGCAAGGATCTTCTTCATGTTTTGCATTGATTTTGTTCCTCCTTTGTATTTGTGTATACTAACACACACGATTATTATAAGGCATCATTCGACCATTGTCAATCTTTTGTGAAAACTGAAATGGTTATTTTTTCACAGATTTTTCTCAATTTTCGCAATTATAAGCATAACAATCCGTTTTTTGTCCCCGGCAGAACGGTCTGACGTGCAGATGCGGCGCGTCTTGCCGCTTCGGGCGTCCCTCTGTTCCATTCTATTACCCGTTTCAGACACGCATGCGCCCGTCCGGCCGGATTGCGGCGTCCCTTGTGCTTTTTTCCGCCGTATGTTATAATGAAATACGGAAACCGGTTTTCGCGTGTTTCTACATATTATATGTAGATGCGCAAACGGCGTTCCGCTTCGGAAAGGAGGCACCATGCGAAATCGGGCGTTTATCGGCAAAACGGCTCTGCTCTCCCTTGCCCACGCGATCGTGGACATGGCCTGCGCCGCGCTGTTTTTCTCGACGCTTCCCGACGCGCATCTGTGGCTCGGCATGGTGCTGTACAACGCGTGCGCGTTTCTCTGCCAGCTGCCGATGGGCATTCTTGCGGATCGGCTTGACCGCAATCTGCCGTTTGCCGCGCTCGGCTGCGTGCTCGTCGCCGCGGGCTTTTTGCTGCGCGGCGTGCCGCTGCTCGCCGTGATCGTCGCGGGGCTCGGCAACGGCGCGTTCCATGTCGGCGGCGGCATCGAGGTGCTGAACGGCTCGCAAAAGAAGGCGGGACCGCTCGGCGTGTTTGTTTCGCCCGGCGCGATCGGGCTGTATCTCGGTACGTTCTACGCCGGATTCTTCCGCTACTGCACGGCAACGCTCTGCACCGTCCTGCTGCTGCTCGCCGCCGCGCTGCTGTATCTCGGCAGACGCACGTTCAAAACCGGCTCCGGCAATGCGGAGCTGTCGTTCGAGCTGCCGAAGGGCGGCGCCGCCGCGCTTGCGCTGCTGTTTCTCGTCGTCGTGCTGCGCGCGTTTATGGGCACGACCGGCGCGTTTGCGACCGGCAGTCTTTTGACCGGACTGCCTCCGGTGCTTTCGGGACTGATCCCCGTGCTGTGCCTTGCGCTCGGCAAGGCGGCGGGCGGTCTGCTTGCCGACCGGTTCCGTCCGGTCCCGACGGCGATCGTCTCGCTCGGGCTCTGCGCGGTCTTTCTGTTCTTCCCGCTGCATCCGGTGATGGCGCTCTGCGCGCTGTTTCTCTTTAACATGACGATGCCGCTGACGCTGTTTGCGTCGGCGAAGCTCTGGAAGGGCGCGAAGGGCGGCGCGTTCGGGCTGTTGACCTTTGCGCTGTTCGTCGGCGTCGTGCCGTACATGCTCAATCTGGTCCCCGCAGGCTCGCCGCTGCTGTACGGCGCGCTCGTGCTCGTGTCGCTGGCGCTGCTGCTGCCGGGGCTTTGGAAAACGCGATGAAGTATGTGCTTTCGCTGTTATGCGCGCTGCTTTTGACCGAGGCGATCGAACTGCCGGTCGCGCGGCTGTGCGGCGTCAAGGGACGGGATCTTCTTTTCGTCGTGCTGGCAAACGTCATGACGAACCCCGCGGTGAACGTGCTGTACGCGGCGGCGACCGTCTTTACGAAGCTGCCGACGGTCGCGGTGCTCGCCGCGCTGGAGAGTGCCGCAGTGGTTGCGGAATGGATCGTCTACCGGTATGCGACCGGCGCAAAGCGTCCGTTCCTCGTTTCGCTTGTCTGCAACGCCGCTTCGTTCGGAGCGGGGCTGCTGCTGAATCTGTTGTATTAGGAGGTATCGCAAATGATCCGTATTTGGAGTGACCTGGTGCTGCCGCCGGGCAAGCAGCCGATCAGACCGGAGGCGACCGATCCGACGAAGCTGATTCTGATTCTCTGCGCCGCAGCGCTCGTCGCTGCTGCCGCGGTCGTGCTGACCGTGGTGCTGGTCCGGAGAAAGAAACGGAAATAACCGGCTCAAAAAGGAGGAAAACCGATGATCCCTGTTCTCGGAGACATGATCAGTCCCGTAGGGGCTGCTTTCTCGCTGCTCGCGCTCCTGGCGATCCTTGCCGTCGTCAGCGCCGTGATCGCGGGAACCGTTTTGTTGATCGTATTTCTGGTACGGAAGAAGAAAAAGGGGGCTGAGAAATGATCCGGATTCTTGCGGATGCGGCGCTTCCGCCGGAACTGCAGGTGCTTGAAAGCGCACAGCGGCATCCCTTTCTGATCCTCGGCATCGTCGCGCTCGTCGCGGCGGCCGCCGTCGTGCTTGTCATCGTGTTGAAAAAGAAGAAAGGAAAGAAATGACCATGTATCGGATTTTGCCGGATGAAATCCTGTCGCCGGACCTCGTCGAACGCAGCTTTTTCGAGGAGCATCTTGCGCTGATCCTCTGCGTCGCCGCCGCCGTCGTTGCGGTCACCGTCGTGTTGATTGTACTGCTGAAAAAGAGAAACCGGAGGAAATAAGCATGCGGATCCTTGCCGACCCCGTCACGCCCGCCGAAGAGTTCCGGTATCTTATGACGCATGATCTTCTGTTGATCCTCTGGATTGTCGCGCTCGTCGCCGCGGTCTCCGTCGTGTTGATTGTGCTGCTGCGAAAAAAGAAACGGAAATGAATGCAAATGGGGCTGTTAAGAAACCCAATCGGGAGACTTAACAGCCCCTTGTTGTTTATTTGAGCAGTTCGACCGCGAGGAACATTCCGACGAAGACCGTGCAGGCGACGAACCAGCCGGCGTTCAGGTAAAACGGCTTGCGGCACCGCGGCAGCGGCGATTCGATCGGCAGGAAGCGCTTGCGGTAGCGGATCAAAAACACGATGCCGACGACGACAAGCCCCAGCATGAGCGACGTAAACAGCATCGAAACGAGCGCGCCGAACATCGCCGCGAGACCTTCTCCCTCTCCCTGCGTGAACATCGTCATGATCTGCGGCGCCACACCGCCGACCGTGTTCATGAACACGTGCAGCAGGATCGTATAGCCGATGTTCTTGGTGCGCCAGTAGATAATCCCGAACAGCACGCCGATCGGGAACGCATACAGAAACTGTGTGAGATTGCTGTGCACGAGCCCGAACAGCAGCGCAGACAGCAGGATCGCGTCCATCGGATGGAACTGCGAAAGCCGGTCGATCAGCGCCTTGCGGAAGAACAGCTCCTCCGCGACCGGCGCAACGATCGATGCGCACAGCAGCGTCACCCACGGATTGACCGAAAGGATCACGTCCGCCGCAATGTTGGTGAGACCTTTGCCGATCAGCAATCCGATCAGCTGTCCCGTCATCGAACCGGCAGCCGCGAGCGCGTAGACGCACGGGAAGAAGAACAGCAGCGTGCCGAACCGCAGCGGCGTACGATCCGGCGCGTCGGGTGAAAGCGCTTCGTTTCTCGGAAGGCGGCGTAGGAAGATGAGCCAGCAGAGCGGCATCGCGATCAGGTCGTTGACGACCGTGTTGAAGATCAGGTTCAGGTTGTTCGCCGCCTGCTCCGAAAGCGTGCTGTCGCGCAGCAGAAACGATGCGGCAATCGTCATTGCATAAGCGATGACGTGCGTCATGACCGTTGCGAACGCGCAGAGCGACGCGGCGCGGCGCGCGCGTCTGCGATCGGGCAGTTCCATCGGTTCAAGTGTGTTTGTTTCCATCGGTTCAGCGGATGCGCGCAAGCGCGTAGTTCTGGTAATCCGGATCGTCGGTGACCTCGCGCCGCACGCGGAAGTTCGAAGGAATGTGCACCGTTGCGTTCGGGTCGTTCATCTCGACCTGCAGCATCGCGCGATCGGTCCAGTTCGGATAGAAATCGACCTCGTACGCGCGTCCGTCGTCGACGAGGCAGTAGCGCGTCTTGCGGATCGGCAGACACATCGGATCCGCCTCCATCATCAGGCGCTGATAGTCGTCGAGCGAGAGCCGCTTCTCGGTCTCGATCCGGCTGCCGTCCGTGCCGGTGCAGTGCGTCGTCAGATAATAGATGTAGCTGCCGTCGCTGCCGCGCATGCAGATGCGGCGCTTTTCGCCCTGCACGTCGGTGAGGTACGTCTGGATGATCTCGACGCGGCGGCATCCGGGATGCGTTTCGAGCCAGCCGCGGTCCGGAAGATCCACGAGGAAGCGCCTTGCGTGTTCGAACGGCGCGGGCTTGCCGAGCGCGGTCATGACCTCGCGCAGAAGCCGCACGAGCTTGCCGTTGAAGTCGGTGGAGTTGTCGATGATGCGAAGATGCGGATGCCCCGCCCATGCGGCGAGCGTCTTTTGATCAAGCTCGATCGCCTCCTCGAGCGTTTCCACGCGCGCGGTGTTGTTGTCGGTCGTATAGAACGCCTCCGCGCCCTTCGCGGCGGTCACCATGTGGAACACGGCGTCGTACTTGTCGCGGAACGCGACCTCGTTCTGCCCGAGCTCCTTGAGAATCGCGGCGAATTCCTCCGCGGTCATATAGGGCTTGTCGTCCATGGAACCGCGGTCGCAGACGACCACGACCTCCTTTGACGCGCTCGCCTCCGCCGCCTGGCGGTAGATCTGCTCGCGCAGAAGCTGATAGCGCACCTGCACGCGCTGAAAATCGAAGTTCGTGCGCGACGCTCTTGCCGTGACGCCGCTGTTGTTGAGATCGGTGCAGGTCTCCGGAATGAACATGACCGCATAGCCCGCATCGGTCAGCGCGTTCTGCAGCCAGCTCATCGCGGTGGTTTTGCCCGCGCACGGTCCGCCCGTGATCACGATGGTATGAATCGAATTCTGTTGTTCCATAACTTCTCCTTATTCCGGCATGACGTTGATCAGAGACTGTATCATCAACGCGGCAAACACCGCGGCATTCAGCGATTCGGCGCGTCCGCGCATCGGCATGCGGTAGCGGATGCAGCGGCTTGCGACCGCATCCGAAACGCCCTGCCCCTCGTTTCCGACGACGAGCGCCATGCGTTTTGACGGCGCGGGCAGCGAATCCCCGCCCGCAAGGTGCCCGCAGACGCAGGTGAAGCCCCCGCTATTCAGCCGGTCGAGCTCCGTTTCGAGCGAACCGGTCCACACCGGCAGATGATAGGTCGAGCCCATCGCCGCGCGGAGCGATTTCGGGGAGAACGGATCGGCGCAGTCGGGACTCAAAAGCACGCCGACGGCACCCAAAGCGTCGGCGGTTCTGAGGATCGTACCGAGGTTGCCGGGATCCTGCAGCCGGTCGAGTACGACGATCAGCCCGTCCGGATACGTTTCGGGGCAGGCGCACGACGGCGTTTCCACCGTTGCGCACATGCGCTGCGGCGTCTTGGCGGTGCAGAGCGCTTCGAGTACGCTCTCGCCGACGAAGACCGTTTCGATCCCGTCAAACGGCGGCACCGATTCGAGCGCGTACACGGTTTGCACCTTTGCGCCGGACGCGATCGCATCCGAAACCAGCTTGTCCCCCTCGATGAGGTGCAAGCCGGTCTCTTTGCGCGCCTTTGCGCTCTGCAGTTTCTGGACCGCCTTGATGCGGTCGTTGCTTCTGCTTGTGATGATCATACGCTGTTGCGACAAAAAGCCACCTATGACCGGTGGCTTTTGTTTTTCTCAAGGATTGCTCAGTTGCTTCTTGCGACCTTGCCGGAACGCAGGCAGCGAGTGCAGACGCTCATCTTCTGAACGCGCCCGTCGACGACGACGTGCACGGTCTGGATATTCGGCGCCCAGCTGCGCTTGGTCTTGCGATTGGAATGGCTGACCAGATTGCCGGACATGGTTCCTTTCTTGCAGACTTCACAGAACTTACCCATTCAGTCCACCTCCTTGCTAAAACTCGAACATTGCAATACTACCACAACGTTTTCAACAATGCAAGCATTATTTTTCGGAAAACAAAAGTTTTTTTGCGAATTCCGCCGCTTTCTGCGGCTTCCGTCTATCGCATACCGAAAAAGTCGTTCTGCCGCAGCGCTTCATACACGACGATCGCCACGGCGTTTGAAAGATTCAGCGAACGCTGTCCGTCGCCCATCGGGATGCGGATCGCCTCGTCGGCGTGCGCGGCGAGCAGGGATTTCGGCAGTCCCGCCGTCTCCTTGCCGAACACCAGAAAGTCGCCGTCCCGGAACGCGACTTCGTCATAGCGGTTCTGCGCGTGCGTCGAGCAGTAGAAAAAGCGCGCGTCCGGGTACTGCGCCCAGACCTCCTCGATGCTGTCGTGATAGAACAGCGTCAACGAATGCCAGTAATCGAGCCCCGCCCGTTTCAGGCTCTTGTCGTCGGTCGAAAAGCCGAGCGGGCGCACGAGGTGCAGCGCCGCGCCGGTGACGGCGCAGGTCCTTGAAATGTTGCCCGTGTTGCTCGGAATCTCCGGCTCTACCAATACAATATGAAGCATATCCGTCCTCCCCTGCCGGTTCGATTTTACCACAAATGCGTCAGAAATGCAAAATTTTCAAAAACGTTCTCAAATCTATTGAGAAACCGGTTATTCCCTGTTATAATACGAAATCATGACAACGACAGTCCCGACGGGCGCAGTACGCCCGCAAATCGATACGGAACCCTCCGCTTTCGCACGTACCTATCCGGAGCGAAAGCCTTTTTCCGTGCAGCCCGACCGCAGCGCCGAGAACCCCTTCGAGGCGGCGAACGGCACGCTGCGCTTTTCCAGCGAACGCAGAGCCGTCGAACGCGAAACGACCGCGCAGGCAGCAACCCGCAGCGGCACCGCCGCGCCGCGCTCCGCTTCCGCGTCCCGCGCCTCCTCGACGCACAGCGCCTCCGGCACGAAGCGCGCATCGTCCTCCGGCGGATCGAATCAGCCGCCGAAGAAGCGCAAACGCAGAATCAGCAAAAAGAAAAAGCGCAGGCTGCTGCTTGCGGGCGCGTTCCTGCTGTTCGCAGTGCTTGTGCTGGTCGGCACGATCCTGCTTCTGAACTACTTCGCCTGCGGCGGACGCGAGCGCTGCCAGGGCGAAACGACCGCCGTGTCCGACACGCCGAAGCCCGGCGAGACGCCTGCGGCGGCGACGCTTGACGAGACGGTGATCGGATCGGACGTGACGATCGACGGCGTGCAGGTGCAGAACCTGACGGTCGCCGAAGCGCGCAGAAAGCTGAACGATTCGATCGCGCGCACCAGAAATTCCGTCGCGATCATGGTCACCTATGAGGAGCACTATATCACGCTGCATGCCGACGACATCGGGCTCGACTTCTCGGAATCCCTTGAGGACGCCCTGCTGCTCGCCGCGCAGAGCGACGCGCCGCAGACGCTGAAGCTTGCACCGACGTTCAGCTCCGAGGCCTTACGCACCGCGCTGCAGCCGCTGAACGAGCAGATCCCGAGCCACGCGGTCAACGCGACGGCGGAGATCAAGTTTAAGACCAACAAGATCGACGACGTGAAATACTATCAGCCGTACTGGGAGTTCACGCCCGGCACGAACGGCGCGCGCATCGACTCCGACGCGCTCGAACGCCAGATCACCGACGCGCTGAACGCGGGCGACTATACCGCGGATCTGACGCCGACGGTTGCCGTCTCCGAGCCAGAGGTCACGATCGAAATGCTGCAGTCGCAGTATCACCTGCTCGGCAGCTATACGACCAACTACCGCTTCAAGGGCTCGTCCTCGACCGATCCGGCTGTCGCCGAAAACTGCATGAACCGCGACATCAACATCACCAAGGCGGTCGGCATGATGCAGGTTGTGGAGCTTGCGCCCGGCAAGTCGTTCAGCTTCAACAAGAAGACCGGCGAACGCTCCGAAAAGAAGGGCTGGGCGCTTGCGAACGCGGTCTATCAGGGCTCCGGCTATCGCAAGGAACCGGGCGGCGGCGTGTGCCAGATCAGCACGACGATGTTCAACGCGGTCCTGCGCGCAGGCATCACGAACATCACGCGGCGCGGACACAGCATCCCGTCGGACTACGTGACCGATCACTTTGAGGACGGGCTCGGCTTCGACGCGACCGTGGACTATAAGGACAACCACATCGATTTCGGGTTCAAGAACGACACCGGCAACACGATCTATATGTTCGTGTACATCACGCAGAACAAGTCGAGCAATCGCCGCAAGAACATCAACGTCGAAATCTACGGCGTGGAGCAGCCGGGCGTCGAATACCGCTGCCGCAACGAGATCCTGGAGCATACGCCCGCAGACGACCAGTCCAAGTACGAATACGAGGTCGACAAGTCGATGCTTTCGAGCGCGAAGCCGGTGCTGATCCGCAATCCGCACGACGGATACAAGGTCAAGACCTATGTCGACAAGTACGTGAACGGCTCGTTTGTCAAGACGATCCGCACCGAGGAGACGGTCTACAAGGTCATCTATCCGAAGTACAAGATCGGCAGTGCGGAGGTCACCGCCGCGCCGGTCAATACGCCGAAACCTACAACGCCGGACGACGACGAGGAATGAGAAGCAAAAAAAAGACTGCCGAAAGCAACGGCAGTCCTTTTGATTTTGGAGTTTTACGCTTGTTCGATGCCGAACGCACGGAAGCTGTTATCGTACAGAATCTCCGCAAGCGCCTCGCGGTCCGCGCCGCGCAGTTCCGAAAGTTTGTCGAGCGTATAGACGATCAGCGACGGATCGTTGCGTTTGCCGCGGAACGGGACCGGCGTCATATAGGGGCAGTCGGTTTCGATCAGCAGCCGGTCGAGCGGAAGCTTTGCGGCAATCGCCCACTGGTTGACCGCGTTTCTGAACGTCAGCGCCCCGCCGAACGCGATATAGAGCCCGAGATCGATGCACTCCTTTGCGATCTCATAGCTTGCCGAAAAGCAGTGCATCACGCCGGACAGTCTGCCGCGGTAGTGCCGCAGAAGATCCATCGTGTCGCCGTGCGCCTCGCGGTCGTGGATGATAACCGGACGGCGCAGCTCTGCGGCAAGCGCCAGCTGCGCGTCGAAGCAGTCGCGCTGCGTTTCGCGCGGGGAGAAATCGTAGTGATAGTCGAGCCCGATCTCGCCGATCGCGACCATGCGCTCGTGCCCGAGCGCCGCTCTGATATGATCCGCCGTTTCGGGCTTCCATTCGTCCGCCGAATGCGGATGCACGCCCGCGCTGCCGTAAAAATACGGCGTTCGCGCCACAAGTTCGATCACCCGGTCGATCCCCGCCTCGTCGCAGCAGGCTTCCATGACGTGCGTGATCCCCTGTTCGGGAAGCGAGACGAGCAGCTGCTCGCGGTCCGCGTCAAACTGCTCGTCCAGAAGATGTGCATGTGTATCGAAGATGTTCATCAGCGTACCACCCAGCCCGGCGTCAGCGGCTTTTCGGGCGTCACAAAAGCCAGCTCCTTATCCTCCGGATCGGACGCGCACAGGATCATGCCGTGGCTTTCGACGCCGCAGAGCGTGACCGGCTTGAGGTTCGCGACGAGCACGACCGTTTTGCCGACGAGGTCTTCGGGCTTGTACCAGTTCTTGATGCCGGAAACGACCGTGCGCTCCTCATTGCCGAGGGAAACGGTGAGCTTCAGCAGCTTCTTGGAGCGCTTGACCTCCTCGCAGGCGACGACCTTGGCAAGCCGAAGATCGAGCTTTTCGAAGGTGTCGTAGGTGATCTCGTCCTTGATTTCGGGAAGCGCCGGCTGTTCGGGCTCCTCGGGCTTCTTCTGCTTTGCCTGCAGAGCTTCGACCTGCTCCATGACGGCCTTCGGATCGAGACGCGCAAAGAGAATCTCCGGCTTTTCGGCGACGTGTCCGCCCTGCGGATACAGCCCGAAGGTTTCGAGCGTTTCGATCGCGCGCGGCTCGACGTTGAGCTGGCGGAGAATCTTCTCCGCGGTCGCGGGCAGGAACGGCGCGAGCAGGTTTGCGCCGATCGAGATGCTTTCCACGAGGTTATAAAGCACTTCCGAAAGACGGTTCTGCATCTGTGGATCCTTCGCGAGCACCCACGGCGCCGTCTCGTCGACGTACTTGTTGCAGCGCTTGAACAGATTCATGAGTTCCGAAAGCGCGTCGGCAATGCGCAGATCGTCGACCGCCTTCTGCACGCGGGCAAGCGCGCCGGTTGCGACCGTCTTGAGCTCCGCATCGACCGGTTCTTCGACGCCCGTGCGCCGGACGGCGCCGCCGAAATACTTGTTGCTCATCGCGACGGTACGGTTGACGAGGTTGCCGAGCGTGTTGGCAAGGTCCGCATTGAGGCGCTCGATCAGGTTGTCCCACGTGATCGAGCCGTCGTTGTCGTACGGCATCTCATGCAGCACATAGTAGCGCACCGCATCCACGCCGAACAGCTCGCAAAGGTCGTCCGCGTACATGACGTTGCCCTTGGACTTGCTCATCTTGTCGCCCTGCTGCAGAAGCCACGGATGCCCGAACACGGTCTTGGGCAGCGGCAGATCCAAAGACATCAGAAAGATCGGCCAGTAGATCGTGTGGAAGCGGATGATGTCCTTTCCGATCACGTGCAGATCGGCGGGCCAGAGCTTTTGGAACAGCGCCGACGATTCGCCGCCGCATTCGTAGCCGATGCAGGTGATGTAGTTCGCCAGCGCGTCGAGCCAGACGTAGACGACGTGCTTCGGATCGAAGTCGACCGGAATGCCCCATTTGAACGACGTGCGCGACACGCACAGGTCCTGCAGTCCCGGCAGAAGGAAGTTGTTCATCATCTCGTTCTTGCGCGAGACGGGCTTGATGAAATCCGGATGCGTGTTGATGTAGTCGATCAATTTGGGCGCATACTTGCTCATCTTGAAGAAGTACGCCTCCTCCTTCGCGGGCTGCACCTCTCTGCCGCAGTCGGGGCATTTGCCGTCTTTGAGCTGTGAGGGCGTGAAGAACGACTCGCAGGGCACGCAGTACATTCCTTCGTAATAGCCCTTGTAGATATCGCCCTTGTCGTACATATATTTGAAGATCTTCTGTACCTGACGGACATGATCCTCGTCGGTCGTGCGGATGAAGCGGTCGTAGGACGTGCCGACAAGGTCCCACAGGCGCTTGATATCGCCCGCGACGTTGTCGACGTATTCCTTGGGCGTGACGCCTGCGGCCTTCGCCTTTTCCTCGATCTTCTGACCGTGCTCGTCCGTGCCGGTCTGCAGATACACGTCGTAGCCCTCATAGCGCTTCCAGCGCGCGATGCTGTCGCTGAGGATCGCCTCGTAGGTGTTTCCGATGTGCGGCTTGCCCGAAGCGTAGGCGATCGCCGTGGTCATATAATACTTCTGTCTCATAGGTCCTCTCTCCTTTGGGTAGACATTGTACGGATTTTTTGCCGGTTTGTCAATGCTTTTCGCTCAATGCGCGCTTCGAAACGGTGGGCGGCAAGGCGCTGCAGTTTTGGCTTCACCGGTCCTCTCCTTCCCGTTGCCGGGACAATTCGATCGCAAACACCCACGGGCTCAGCCCGCCCGAATAGGTGCGCAGTTTTTCTTTCAATACAAGGCGCGGATTCTCGCAGATCAGGCGTTCCAGAAGCTTCCCCTCGGTCGTATACAGCACCGCGACGCCGCCGGTTCGCATCAGGTTCGGAAGCCGCCGCATGAAGCGGCCGTAAAGCTGCTCGTTGTCGCGGTGCGAGCCGACACGCGATCCGAACGGCATGTTGGACACGACAAGGTCCGCGCCGTCGTGCGATTCAAAGCGCAGGATGTCGCGGCAGACGAACCTTGCGCGGCTGCTGCCCGCCTTGGCGTTCTCCCGCGCGATCGCGATCGCGGTGCCGCTCTTGTCGACGCCTAAAAGCGACCGGCAGCTGCGCTGCGTCTCCGCCGCGAACAGCAGCGAACCGCTGCCGCAGAACGGATCGAGCACGCTCGGACGCGCTTCTTTGACCAGGGAAAGCGCGTAGCGCGTCAGGGTATGCGCAAGCGCCGGATGGATCGACGCGGGGATCGTGCCCTTGCGCCACGGATAGCGCGTATCCCTGACGTTCCAGAGCTTCCAATAGAGATCGCAGACGTCGTTTCGCGAATCGATGCGCAGTTCGCAGTCGTATGCCGAAGGGTTGTTGCGCCCGTCGAGCAGCGTTTTGAGCTTTTCGATGAAGCCGCTGCGGTCCTTGAGATAGCCGCGCACCTCGATGCGGTAGCTGGTGCCGATGCAGGTTTTGACCGCGTTTGCGATCGGTTTCGGCTCCATCGGCACGTCGAACGCGATCGGCAGCAGCGCTTCCGTCATGCCGTCGGCGCAGTACACCCTGCCGATGTCCGCCGTCCGGATGCAGACCGCGTCGCCCTTGATCCTGCCCGCAAAGCCGAGCTCGGAAAGCTCGCTTTGAAGCTGCTTTGCAAACCCGTGCGGCGCCATGCAGTAAATGTCGTACGGACGCGGAAGCGTTTCGATCTTCGCCGCGTCGACGGTCTCGAACCGCTGCATCGCCTTTTCGTAGGCGAGCGTGATTTCCGCGATATGCTTGTCCGTCGTTTCGGACGTCGAGACCGGAATCCGGTACGTTTCGAGGACGTCCTTTGCGCCGAGCTTTCCGAGCGACAGCAGGATGCTCGGCACGGCGAACAGCGTTTCTTCGGCTGCAAGCGCATGCGCAAGGATCGGGACGTCCGCTTCGTTGCCCAGCGCGCCGATCAGGCGGTAGAGGTTCTTTCGCACCTTCGGCTGATCGCTTGCGGACAACAAAGAAAGGACCGCGCGCGAACCGAGCGCCTGCTCGATCTCTGCGCGTCCCTGTTTGGTCTTTGCAAACACGCACAGCGCGGACAGCGCTTCCGCGGCGTGTTCGCCGTTCAGTTCCGCGATCCAGTCCGCAGTCGTCATGCCTTTGCCGCTTCCCGAATGAGGTTCAGAATCGCTTCGGTGCCGTCCACGCCCTTCGCGGACTGCATGGAAGCAAGATAGGTTTCACGCTCGCGGTAGAGCGCGAGCAGTTCGTTTGTCAGCGACGCGGGGTTGACTTCGTCCGCAAACAGGACCTTCGCAAAACCTTTTGCCTTGAAATACTTCGCGTTCAGCTCCTGGTCGCCGCGCGTGGACGCCGCGGACAGCGGGAGCAGCAGCATCGGCTTTTTGAGCGCCAAAAGCTCAAACACCGCGTTTGCGCCGGCGCGCGAACAGACGACGTCGGCAAGCGCGAACAGGTCCGCCATCTCGTCGCGGATGTAGTCGTACTGGAGGTAGCCCTCCGCCCTGACCGATTCGTCGACCTTGCCTTTGCCGCAAAGATGGACGATATCGAAGGTCTTTAATAGCTCCGGCAGCGCGCCGCGCAGCGCGATGTTGACCGGTTCCGCGCCGAGACTGCCGCCCGTGACGAGCAGCACGGGCTTGCTGCCCGAAAGTCCGGTGAACGCAAGCGCCTTTTCGCGCGAACCGGAATAGAGCTCCGGACGGATCGGCGTGCCGGTGTGCACGCCCTTGCCGCCCTTGACATACTGCACCGTGTCCTCGAACGTGACGAGCACGCGGTCGGCGAAATGCGCGTCGATCTTGTTGGCGAGCCCCGGCGTATAGTCGGATTCGTGCGTCAGGATCGGGCACTTTCCCTTTGCCGCCGCCACGACCGGCACCGAAACGTAGCCGCCCTTGGAAAAGATCACGTCCGGCTTGAGCTCCCGAATCAGTTTTTTTGCCTGCAGATAGCCTCTCTGCACATGGATCGGCATCGTCAGCGTCTTGGCGCTGAGGTAGCGGCGCAGCTTGCCGGAGTCGATCTCGTGATAAGTCACGCCCGGAACGGCTTCGACCAGCGCCTTCTCCATGCCGTCCGTGCCGATATAGTGGATGTCCCACTCCGCGCGATCGAGCTTTTCGATCAACGCAAGGTTCGGCGTCACATGCCCTGCCGTGCCGCCGCCGGTAAAGACGATCGTTTTTTTCATCGTTGTGTTCCCCCTCGTGCTATGCAAACTTGCCGCAAAACGGCAATCCTCCCTGCGAAGCTTCCGATTATATCCTATCCGCGCGAACCGGAATCAATTCGCCGACGTTGAATTGCCGCCGGTGATGCAGTTCTCCACCGTGCCGGGCTTGGTCAGCTCGTCGTCCTTCAAAAGCGCGCGGCCGATCAGAAACTTCATCTGCGCGTATTCCTCCGGCAGATTGCTCATGTCGAGCTCGAGCATGACAAGCACCAGACGCTCGTCCTCGGGTGCAACGTCGCTGCCGTCCTTGTTCGTTTCGCGGAAGCCGATGAACCATGCAAGTTCCTTGTCCGCCTGCGTCTTGGCGTCCGTCTTGTTGCCGATCTCGGCGGTGCCCGTCTTGCCCGCAATGACGAAGCTGCGGACGCCGAGCGTACGCGCCGTGCCGCCGTTGTCCTGACGGCAGACGCCGATCATCATTCGCGTGAGATCGTCCGCGTTCTTCGTCGCGCACATGGTCTTCCAGATCTCGCTCTCGTGGGCGTACGTCTGCTTGTAGTCGTTGCCCTCCGCCTGCCAGATCGAATCGACGACGTAGGGAACCGGTGCCTTGCCTTCGTTGCGGAACGACGCGATGTAGCACGCCATCTGCAGCGGCGTCACAAGCAGCTCGCCCTGACCGTATCCGGTCATCGCAAGCAGGCTGTAGGTCTCGGTGCTCTCGCCGTTCTTGACCTGCGAACGCTGCGTCTGCAGATCGAACGGAACATTTTCGCCCATGCCGATGAACGCGAGGAAGTCCTTGTACTTGTCCCAGCCCATCTTGAGCGCCGACCATGCGAAAAAGATATTGTCGGAGTCGATGATGCTCGATTCCATATTCATCGGCGTATGCCGGCGCGAGGTGCCGGTGCGCGTGATCTCGTCGATGCCGGTATAGGCGTATTCGCTCTTCTTGACGTCCCACGCGTCCTTATAGCCGGACGCCGTCTTGTAAACGCCGTTGTGAATCTCGTTCGCGTACGGGAAGACCGTTTCGGTCGTCAGCGTGCCGGTTTCGAGCGCGGCGATCGCCGTCATCGGTTTGAACGTCGATCCCGGCGCGTACAAGCCCTGAATCGCGCGGTTCAACATCGGCGTCTGCGGGTCCTTGTCGAGCGCCATGAACGCGTCGGTTCCGACGGTGCCTCGGCTGAACGCCTCGACGTCGTAGTCCGGGAACGAGTACATCGCCTGAATCGCGCCGGTTCGCGGGTTCATGATCAGCACGGTGCCGGAAATGCCCTCGTCGTAGACGATCGTTTTGACGACCTCCTCCACGCGCTTCTGCAGCCGGATGTCGAGCGTCAGATGCAGGTCCTGTCCGTCCTTGGCGGGAATGTTGTAGAGCGTCTGTCGGTTCGAGCCGTCGATGCCCTGAATGTATGCGAAGCCGCCCTTCTCGCCGCGCAGCTGATCCTCGTACTGCTTTTCGAGACCGGCGTATCCGAGCCAGCTGTCCTTCTGGTACACGGATGTGCTGTCGTCCTCAACCTCGAAGACGTGGTTGTTGGAGGGATCGACGACGCCGAGCGTGGCGTTGACGATGTCCGTGATCGCCGCGTTTCTGCGGTTGATGAGGTCGATGCGCTTCCAGTCCTCCTTCCACATGACCGAGGCGAACCCCAGAAGGTGGCATGCGGATCTGCCGTACGGATACTGGCGGAAGCGCGTGCTCGTCAGGCTCGCGCTGTTGTCGACGCCGATGCCCGTGATCGAGAGGAACCGCTCCTCCAGCGCGCTGTCCATCTGGTCCGGATAGAGCTTTGCCACGACCGCCGAGGAGTTCTTGCTGTACACCGCGTCGTGGATACGCTTCTGGAAATCCGCCGGATCCTCGCCGTTGACGCGGATCTGCGGGATCGAAAGCAGTTCCTGAATGACCTGATCCTTCTTATCCTCGGGGATGCGGCTCGGCACGCAGAAGATCGTGACCGGCGCGAGGTTCTTGACGAGCAGTTCGCCCTCGGCGTCGAAGATCTCGCCGCGCTTCGGGTAGTTGATACCGATCAGCAGCTTGTCGCCCCACTGCATCGTCGGGAAGATCAGCGCGGGCGTCCACTGTACGCCCCATCTGCCGTTCTCGTAGCGCGCATTGATCGTGTACTCGTTGGTCATGTCGCCGAGCGTCTTGGTGTGATACGTCATCTCGAAATCGATCGAGCTCGTGATCGACGCGTCGGAAACGCTGCCGATCGTGTAGGTGATCTCGGTCAGACCGACCGCGCCGAAAATCTGCTTGTACTTGTCGGTGAATTCCTTCGCGGAGATCATCGGATCGCCGGGATTGGTGTCCGTGCCGGTCGTGTTCTTGACGGAGGGCGACAGCAGATCAAAGGCGGCGCCGTAGCTGCCTTCGCAGATGTATTCCAAAAATGCGCGGCACACCTCGCTGCCGTTGCCGTGCGAGGAGGAACAGCCGAGCGGCGCCAGAACCGACGCGAGCATGCAGAGTATCAGTATAATTGAAATCCGTTTTTTCACATTCGTGCTCCGGGTGATAAATTTCCGTTTATCATTATAACAGAAGCTTCGCCATTTGTATCGGTTTTTTTCCAACGTTTTCAAAAAATACGCTTTTGGGACGCATTTCGGGCATAAGCTGAAGCATGAATCTCGCTTTTTCGGTCCTGATCTGCGCTTCGATCGTGCTTTCGCTGTGCCGCGGCGACGGCGGCGCCGTGCTGTCCTCGATGACCGCCGGTGCGAACGACGCGGTCTCCGCCTGCGTGGCGATGAGCGGCGCGTATCTCGTATGGATGGGGCTTCTGAACGTCATGAAGGAAGCGGGACTGCTGCGCGCGCTTTCGCGGCTTCTGCGGCCGGTGCTGCGTCTGCTGTTTCCGGATGCGGCGCACGCGTACGGGGCGATCTCGCTGAACCTTGCCGCCAACATGCTCGGCATGGGCAACGCCGCCACGCCCTACGGCATCGAAGCGATGCGGCTTCTGAACGAGGGCAATCCGCATCCGGACGCCGCGACCGACGCGATGTGTGTTTTGATCGCCGTCAACGCCTCGTGTCTCGAACTGTTCCCCGCCTCGCTCGTTGCGATGCGGCAAAGCTACGGCTCCGTGCGCGCGACCGCCGTCGTGCTGCCGACGCTGCTCTCCTCCCTTGCGGCGACCGCCGTCGCCGTCGCACTCTGCCTTGTCTGTACCCGCCGATGCCGATCGCAATCGTCCTCCTGCTGCTGATGCTCTTTGCGCTGACGCGCCGCGTCAACGTGTTTTCCGCGTTTATCAAGGGCGCCGCCGACGCGCTGCCGCTTCTCAGAACCCTGCTGCCGACGCTTGCGGCGTTTACGATGGCGCTTCGGCTGTTCCGCGACAGCGGCGCGCAGGCGATGCTCGAATCGCTGCTCTCCCCCGTGCTTTCGAAAATCGGCGTCGATGTGCGGCTGATGCCGCTGCTGATCGTGCGGCCGTTCTCGGGCAGCGCGGCAAACGCGGCGCTTCTGGACCTGTTCCGGCAGTACGGACCGGATTCGACCGTGGGCCTGACCGCAAGCGTGCTTTTGGGCTCGTCGGAAACGGTGTTCTATACCGTCGCGCTGTATTTCGGCGCAGTCGGCGTCAAGAAGACGCGGTTTGCCGTGCCCGCCGCGCTTGCGGCGCTGTGCGCCTCCGTCGTTTCCGGACTGCTGTTTTCCTCGGTTTTCTTCGGTTCTCGTTGACTTTTTTCCCCCGTGCTGATATGATGAACGCAGAAGTTTTTATCCGGAGGCAACTATGCGCAAAGAGAACCGAATCCTCGTCGGCAAGGGCGAAGCGGAAGCCGCCATTCTGCCTCAGATGGCGAACCGCCACGGCATGATCGCGGGCGCGACCGGCACGGGCAAGACGATTACGCTGAAGGTCATGGCGGAGTCCTTCTCCGACCTCGGCGTACCGGTGTTTCTTGCGGACGTCAAGGGCGACCTGTCCGGCTGCTGCAAGCCCGGCGAAATGACCGAAAAGATCGCAAAGCGTCTTGAAAACATCGGCATCGATCCCGCCGAGTTCCCGATGCGGCGCTATCCCGTGCGCTTCTGGGACGTGTACGGCGAAGGCGGACATCCGGTCCGCACGACGGTGTCCGATTTCGGCGCCGATCTTCTCTCGCGGCTTCTGAATCTCACCGACGTGCAGAAGGGCGTGCTGTCGATCGCGTTCCGCGTTGCGGACGACAACGGCTGGCTGCTTCTGGACCTCAAGGATCTCCGTGCAATGGTTGCCTATATCACCGAACACGCGGCGGAGCTGCTGAACGAATACGGCAATATTTCGAAGCAGTCCGCGGGCGCGATTCAGCGCGCGCTCTTGGAGCTTGAGGACGCGGGCGGAAACCTGTTCTTCGGCGAACCGGCGATCGATCTGCGCGACTGGATGCAGGTCGACGAAAACGGACGCGGGTATATCAACATCTTCCACTGCGCAAAGCTCTATCAGAGCCCGCTTCTCTACTCGACCTTCATGCTCTGGCTGCTTGCCGAGCTCTTTGAGGAGCTGCCCGAGATCGGCGATCCCGAAAAGCCGAAGCTCGTGTTCTTCTTCGACGAAGCGCACCTGCTGTTCTCCGACGCGAAGAAAGCGCTGCGCGACAAGGTCGAACAGGTCGTCAAGCTGATCCGTTCGAAAGGCGTCGGCGTGTACTTCATCTCGCAGCAGCCGAGCGATCTGCCCGATCCGGTGCTGGCGCAGCTTTCTAACCGCGTGCAGCACGCGCTGCGCGCCTATACGCCCGCGGAACAGAAGGCGATCCGCGTCGCGGCGCAGACGTTCCGCCCGAACCCGAACTTCTCCACCGAGGAAGCGATCACCGCGCTCGGCACCGGCGAAGCGCTCGTCAGCTTTCTGGATGAAAAGGGACGTCCGAACATCGTCGAGCGCTGCACGATCCTGCCGCCGCAGTCGATGATGGGCATCATTGACGACGAGCGCAGAAAGAGCGAGATCATGGCGGACGAGCTCTACGGCAAGTATGACGAGCCGGTGGACAACGAATCCGCATACGAGATCCTGACCGAGCAGAGCAGGAAAGCCGCCGAGGAAAAGGCGGAGGCCGCCGCGAAGGAGGCGGAAGCGAAGGAACAGGAAAAGGCCGCCAAGGAGAAGGAAAAAGCGGACAAGGAAGCCGCAAAAGCCAAGGAAAAGGCCGAGAAGGAGAAGGCGCAGAAGCGCAAGAAGACCGCCACGGCGATCGGCAAGGTCGCTTCCTCCGCTGCCAACACGATCGGGCGCGAAGCGGGCAGGTCGCTGTACCGCGGCGTACTCGGTATTCTCAAGAAACTCTTCTGACCGAAAGGAGGACTCACATGCTGTACTGTACCGATTGTAAACGACTGGTCGAAGGTCCGGTCTGCAGCCACTGCGGACGGCGGAAGCTGCGCGCGCCGCTCGACGCCGATTTCTGCATGGTCGCCGAACTGAAGTTTCCCGAAGCGGAAATGCTGAAGGAGCTCTACGCGGACAACGGGATCGTCTGCACGGAACGTTCCGTTCTGGGCGCGGGCATCACGGTAAAACTCGGCATGAATCTCGAACGCATGCGGCTCTACGTTCCGTATAATCGCTTCGAAGAAGCCGAGCAGCTTAAGCAGGCGTTTTTCGACGGCGAAGCGGTTCTGATGCCGGACGACGAAATTCCTTCCTAATTATATGCATGCAGTTTTTGCGGGGCGTCCGCTTTGTAAAAGCTGCGTAAAATTCGTGTATATTGTTTGCTTTTCTGCATAAACGGTGCTATACTCAAGCCACCATCGAGAGTGCGCGAGAGACAAGCTCGTTGACCGCACAGCAACCTGCCTCAGTAAGGTGCTAAAGCTTGTTCGATGGCACTTCAAAGAGTTCCGACCGGTCGACCGTTTTCGACCGGTCGTTTTATTTCGCAATCATTTACAGAAATGTTGCAACGATTTTGCAAGCAGTATGGTATTATTAAGAGAGCAAAACAAAACTGCGTCATTTGATAAGGAGTGCTTATGAAAAAGAAACGAAAAGGCTGGATCTGGTTGATCGTGATTGTGCTGCTGCTCGGTCTCGGCGGCGGCGCGTTCTATTACTTCTATCTGCGCGACGGCGCGGATGCCAACGCGGGCACGGCGTACGTGCAGAGCGTCGCCGACGTCACCGGCATGGGCAACGTCGGGCAGAACGCGCTGTATCGCGGGATCGTCGAGGCGAAGGACGTCATCGAGATCAATCCGCAGAGCGATATGCGCATTCTGAAATGCTATGTGGAGACCGGCTCGAAGGTACGGGAGGGCGATCCGCTGTTCGCCTACGACGTCGAGGACCTGAAGCTGCAGCACGCGCAGCTGCTCATCGACATCACCGGACTCGAAAACGGTCTGCGCACGAACAACGAGGAGCTGGAACAGCTCAACAAGAAGCTCGAACGCGCCAAGGAGAGTCAGGTCTACGAGCTGAAGCTCAGCATCCAGACGATCGAGCTCGATATCAAGAAGGCCGAGTACGATCTCAAGGATAAGCAGCAGAAGGCGGAAGACATGCAGGCTCTGATCGACGCGAGCGTCGTCAGCTCCCCCGTCACCGGCACGGTGCGCTCGGTGCGCGACGAGTCGCAGAGCAATCCGTTCGGCTATTACGACGGACAGAACACGGCGTATATCTCGATCGTTGCCGGTACGGACTACTGCGTCAAGGGCACGGTCAGCGAACAGACGGTGCGTACGCTCTACGAGGGCATGCCGGTTCTGGTGCGCTCGCGCGTGGACGAATCGACCTATCCGGGCACGATCTACAAGATCAATACCGACAACACCGAAAGCAGTCAGCCGACCTACTACGACATGGGCGCGGGCGATTCCTCGAGCAAGTATGCGTTCTACGTGGAGCTTGCATCCATCGAAGGGCTGATGATCGGTCAGCATGTGTTCATCGACCTCGACGCGACGCCGGATGAGGACCGCGCGCCGATGCTGCCCGCCGCCTTCGTGATGCAGGAGGACGGACGCTTCTATGTATGGGCGGTCAACGAGAAGAACCGCATCGAGCGGCGCGAGATTCAGCTCGGCGCCTATGACGAGGCGACGGAGAGCTATCCGATCGTGAGCGGGCTCTCGCTCAAGGACCGCATCGCGTTCCCGGACGATACGGTGCACGCGGGCATGATTGCGGCGGAAACGAACTATCTGGATCCCGACGCGATGCCGTCGGATTTCGGCATCGACAACGGCATGATCGACAACGGTATGATCGACATGACCGACAACGGCATGACGGACGGCGGCATGATCGATATGCCCGACGACGGCATGGGCTTCGATTCGTTCGATCTGCCGGAGGAAGACGGGTTCTCGGACGACGATTCGACCGGTTTCGGAGGCTGATATGCTGATCCGTCTCGAACACATCGAAAAAACATACGGCACGCCGGACCATCCCGTTCCGGTGCTGCACGACGTCAACTTCTGCATGGAGGAAGGCGAATACTACGCGGTCATGGGACCGTCCGGCTCCGGCAAGTCGACGCTGATGAACATTCTCGGCTACCTCGACACGCCGACGGCGGGCTGGTATTACTTCGAAGACGTCGACAACGCGAAGGCGAACGACGTACAGATGGCGAAGATCCGCAACGAAAAGATCGGCTTCGTCTTTCAGTCGTTCCATCTGCTGCAGCAGCGCCGCGCGTGGGAGAACGTCGCCCTGCCGCTGCTCTACGCGAACGTTCCAAAGCGCGAACGGCGCGAACGCGCCGAACAGGCTTTGATCGAAGTCGGTCTCGAGGATCGCATGGAGTTCTATCCGAACCAGCTGTCCGGCGGACAGTGTCAGCGCGTGGCGATCGCGCGGGCGATCTGCTCGCGTCCGAAGCTGCTTCTTGCCGACGAACCGACCGGCGCGCTGGATTCGAAGTCCGGTCAGCAGATCATGGACATCTTCGACGAGCTGCACGACCGCGGCATCTCGATCATCATGATCACGCACGAGCTCGCGGTTGCGGAGCGCGCGCGCCGTATGCTGCACATCTATGACGGCGTCCTTTCGGGAGGTGCGGTATGAAAAAAGCGTTGAAAATCATCCTGATCTGTCTCCTGATCCTTGCGCTGATCGCGGGCGGCGTGTTTGCGTACTTCAAGTTCCGCAAGCAAAAGCCCTGCACCGTCTACCCCGCGATGCAATGGCTGATGAGCTATATGCCGAACCAGTCCTATCTGTACGGCATCGTGACCTCGGACGCGTCGCAGACCGTGCTGCAGAGCTCGGACCGCAACGTGCTTGAAATTCTGGTGCAGCCGGGACAGACCGTGTCGATCGGCGATCCGCTTCTGCGCTACGACGCGACGCGGACGCAGCTGGAATACGAGCAGAAGAAGCTCGATCTGATCAAGCTCGAAAACGAACTGCGCGCGCAGTACAAGGAATACCGCAAGTATGCGCGCGAAGAGTATGCGGAACCGCTTCTCACCCCCACGCCCACGCCTTCGCCGCGTCCGCGCGGCGGCGAGGCGAGAAGCTTCGGCGGTGCAAGACGGCTCGGCGCGCGCGTCTATTACGATCTCAGCACGCCCGTCGGCGGCGACGGCAGCCAGGGAAATCCGTTCACCTATGAAGCCGGCGCGTCGGAAGCGGTCTCGAACGCGTTTCTTCAGACGCTGCTTGCAACCGCGCTCGAACAGGGCGCGAACATCTATGTACTGATCCGGCAGCCGGACGCGGAGATCGCGATCATCGCAACGCCCGAAGGCGAGCTGTCCTTTGCGGTCACCGTCAGGGGTGACTGGGGACATGCGGACCTGTCGACGCCGCTGCGCGGCAACGCGACCGAAGCCGATCCGCTCGTCTTTGCCTACGGCTCCGGGGCGCAGGTGTCCGCGTCGTTCCTTTCCGCGCAGTGGGAGCAGGCGAAAAACGCCTCGCGCGATTGGTTCGTTCTGCTGGAAGCGGGACGCTTCACGGTGCCGATGGTGTTCGGACCGGACGGCTCGCTGACCTTCCGCACGACGGTGCAGGAGCCCACGCCGGCGCCCACCGACACGCCGACGCCGGAACCGACGGACACGCCGACGCCGACGCCGGAGCCGACGGAAACGCCGGAACCGACGCCCACGCCGTATTCGGGCGGAGGCGGCTGGATCTCCCGCGAGGAGCGCGAACGGATCGTCCGCGAGCTTGCGGCGAGCATCCGCAACAACGAACTGAAATACCGCCAGTACGTGCTCGATCTTGAGAAGGCCGAGCGCCGCGGACTGGAAGGCTATCTGTACAGCGAGGTCAACGGCACCGTGATGAGCGTGCTCGATCCGCAGGATGCGAACAACGGCGAAACGCTGATCGAGATTCGCGGCGGCACGGGACTGCACATCACCGCGATCCTTGCGGAGACCGAGCTCGACAACTATCCGGTCGGCACGGAGCTCACAGGCATGTCCTATCAGCTCGGCGCGCAGGTGACCGCGCGCGTGGCGAAGGTCGGCACGATGCCGATCTCGACCAACTATTCGAACGGCGGGAACGCCTCGTCCTCCGGCTATCTGATGGTGCTCGACATCGTCGGCGACGTCATGCCGTCGATCGGCGAATACATCGAGTTCTCCGATTTCTCCTCGCTCTATGAGCAGGGTACGATCTATCTGCACGAGGCGTTCTTGCGCGAGATCGACGGCGAGACCTGCATCTTTGTCGTCGAAAACGACGTGCTCGTCAAGCGTGCGGTGCAGACCGGCAGCCGCATGGACGCCTATGTGGAGCTGCTCGGTGCGCCGATCGGTCCCGAGGACCGGCTTGCCTTCCCCTACGACAAGAACTGCAAGGAAGGCAATTCGGTCGAGGATGCGCAGAGCAACTACTATTTCGGCTGGTGAGGGGGTGTGAAGCATGTTGGAAAACTTTCGCGAAGCGTTTGACGGCATTCGCTCGCACAAACTCCGCAGCGCGCTGACGATGCTCGGCATCATCATCGGCATCGCCAGCATCATCGCCATCTCCTCGACCATCATGGGCACGAACGAGCAGATCAAGCAGAACCTCGTCGGCTCCGGCTCGAACGTCGTGACCGTGCGGCTGTATCAGGGCGATTACCCGTTCGAAAGCAGCTGGTCGACCGTTCCCGAATACGTGCCGCTGCTCACGGACGAAACGCTCTCCGAGGTGCGCAAGGTCGACGAGATCGTATCCGCCTCGTACTTCACGCAGCGCGACGCCTACGGGCAGATCTGGTACGGCAACAAGGCGTTGAGCTCCGGCACGATCTACGGCGTCGACGACGCGTACCTGTCCGTGCAGGGCTATACGGTGCGCGCCGGACGCGGGTTTACGGAGAACGATTTCTCGGCGTTCCGCAAGGTCGCGCTGATCGACGAGACCGTTTCCGCGGCGCTGTTTGCGGGAGAAAACCCAATCGGCAAGCCGATCGAGATCCGCGGCGAACCGTACACCGTGATCGGCGAATTCACCCGCGCATCGGCGTTCAAGCCGACGGTCAACACGCTGCAGGATTATTTCACCTACAACACGAGCACCGGCGGCAAGGTGCTGATCCCGATGAGCACGTGGCCGGTGCTGTTCCGCTTTGACGAGCCGGTTTCGCTCGCGCTGCGGGCGGTCAGCACGGACGCGATGACCGACGCCGGACGCAAAGCCGAGGAGCTTCTGAACGCGACGATCCTCAAGGAGGATGCGGAGGTGCGCTATAAGAGCGAGAACCTTCTCGAACAGGCGAAGAACCTGCAGGAGCTGTCCTCCGCCACCAACCGTCAGCTGATCCTTGTCGCGGGCATCTCCCTGATCGTCGGCGGCATCGGCGTCATGAACATCATGCTCGTGTCGGTCACGGAGCGCACGCCGGAGATCGGATTGAAGAAGGCGCTCGGCGCGCGCAGACGGCGCATCTCGGCGCAGTTTTTGATCGAAGCGGGCGTGCTCACCTGCCTCGGCGGCATTCTGGGCGTGCTCGTCGGAGTCGGTCTCGCCTACGGCATCTCGAAGATGTCCGGCGTGCCGATCTTCATCAGCTGGTACATCATCGCCGCGACCGTCGTGTTCTCGTTCATCATCGGCATGGTCTTCGGCGCGATCCCCGCCTACCGCGCAGCGCGTCTCGATCCGATCGAAGCGCTGCGGCACGAATAACAAACAAAACTCCCTGCTCGGCCTTGCCGAAAACAGGGAGTCTTTTTTTGCGCAAATTGCGGTCGTTCGGATCAAAATGCGTCTTTGAGGAAGCGTTCCAGTCCCTTCGGGAGCGGCGTTTCGGGCATGAGACCGGTCTGGGCAAGCCGGATCTGCTTGTTGCCGCCGTGATAGTCGCTGCCCGCGGTGACGTAAAGCCCGTGCCGTTCGGCAAGCGCCAGCACCTGTTCGCGCCGGTCGCGGTCGAAGCCGGAATAAAAGCCCTCGAGCCCCTTGATCCCGAAGCCGATCAGCCGCACGACGCGGTCCTCCAGCTCCTGCCCGAAGATGCGCTGATCGCCGTCGCCGAAGCAGGGATGCGCAAGCACCGGTATGCCGCCGGCGCCGAGGATGCCCGCGATCGCGTCCTCCGGACGGACGTAGTCGCCCGGTACGTGCAGACGGTTGAGCACGTCGGAAAACGCGCGTCCGATCGATTCGGCATAGCCGTAGAGGACCATCAGCCTCGCAAGATGCGGCTTACCGGGGTTTGACAGCGCGTGGAGCGCGCGTACGTCTCTCTCCGAGAAGAACAGCCCGTATTCGCCGCGCAGCCGTTCAAGCCGCGCGTCAAGCTTGCGCATGCGGTTTTCGTGCGCGAACGCCGTCAGCGATCGGATCGACGGCGCAGACGGATCGTAACGGTAGCCGAGGACGTGATACTTGCCCAGCGCGTCCTTGCAGGAGAACTCGACGCCGTAAAGAAACTTCGGATCGCCGGGCTGCAGCAGCCGGGCGATCTGCTCGCACGCCGAGATCGCGTCGTGATCGGTGACGGAAAAGCGCTCGATTCCGGCTTCACGCACGCGCGAAAGCAGCTCCGCAGGCGTGTCGGTGCCGTCGGATACCGTACTGTGCATATGCAGATCGATGACCGGATGCTCCGCCATGGAATCCTCCTCAGAACCGCTTGATCAGCGTCAGCATGTTCTGTCCGTCGCGATACGCATACCGCACGTCGTCCATGATCTCTTTGGTCAGGAAGATGCCGAGTCCGCCGATCTCCCGTTCCTCTGCGGGAAGCGTGAGGTCCGGATCGCTCCGGCGCAGCGGATCGAAGGGTACGCCGCGGTCGATAAAGGTGAACGAAACGGCGCCGGGCTCCGCGTCCGTATTCACCCGCACGCACGCCGTGCCGGTACCGGAAGGATAGGCGTAGCTTGCGATGTTGACGAAGACTTCCTCCGCGACAAGCGCGATCTGGTTGCGCGTCTTCGGCGGGCAATCGGCTTCGGAAAGGCGCTCCTCGAGGAAGGTCTGCACCTCGTTCAGATTCTTTTCGTCGGCTTCGACCGTGAGTTCGCTGCGCGAGAACGTGAGCGTATCGACGGTCTCCAGAAGTTCCAGAAGCTCGCGCGTCCAGAGCGCGATCTCGGTGCGTCCCCGTTCGGTTTCCGCTTCCCCGCGGCGGATCCCGCGGCGAATGAGACGCGTATAGCCGACCACGCGCGCTTTGTTCTCCACCTCGCGGATCTTCGTTTCGCAGGTCGTGCCGAGATATGCGGCCAGCGTCCGGTGCCAGAAGGCTTTCGCCGTTTCGAAATCATAGCCCTGGAAGCGCAGAACCGTGTCCTCGTCGACCTCCGAAAAGCCGATGTAGGCGTTGAACATGCTGCCGAGCTCGAAGATCGGATATCCCATGGCGAGCGTGTCCATATCGATCAGCAGCACTTCGTCGTTCTGCAGTTCGAGGTTCTTGGTGTGATAATCGCCGTGGATCATGTGATTGTCGTGCGGGACCGCTTCGATCAGCGCGATCAGCTTCTTCCCCGCCTCCTCCGGCAGATAGTCCGAAACGAACCGCGCCCAGGACAGCGCCGTTTCTTTCATGTCCGGCAGCTTGCCTTCGGGCACTTCGGTGCCGTGGATCTTTTTCAGCATGTCCGCGTATTCCTTGACGCACCAGTCGAACTTCTCCGGCTGTTTTGCAAGGATCTTTGCGAACGACTGCGCGTTCAGAAGCTCGAACACCGAGCCGTAGCTGTCGCCGACCTTTACGATGTCGAACGAAATCGCGGTCGGGATCCCGAGGATCAGCGCAAGCTTTGCCATCTCGCGCTCGTGCTGAATGTCCTTGAGCGAGTCGGCGTTCTTGTACACCTTGACCACGTTGTCGTGGTCGATGCGGTACAGATTGCCGTTTGCTCCGTGCCCGATCTCCTCGCATCCCTCGATTGAAACGACACGGTATGCCTTTTCCACCTGAATCATCTCGGTAAAGCCGGTCATGTCCAGAATCTCGTATACCTCGGAACCGACGTTGACGATCCGCATGTGCGGATGCGTTTTCCGGATCCGAAGAAGCACGCGCAGTCCCGCGCTGGAGATGTATTCCAGTTTTTCTGCGTCCAGAATGACCTCGTCGCTGTCGCCGATCTGTGAAAACAGCTGTTTTTCCACATCGGAAGCGTTCTGAGAATCGATTCGTCCGCGCAGTTGAATGCTCATGAAAAAGTCTCCTTCCGTGATGCTGTTTGAGCATGATAGGATATTATACCACATATCCGGTAAAAAAGCATTACTTTTCTGCACGTTCCGGAAAAAACCTGCCGCTCCCGTGCGGCGGATGCTTGCGTTTTCCCGCATGCGATGGTATACTGTTTTTAACAATGAATCGATACGAACGCCGGTCGACGTCGAAAACCGTCCGGCGAACGGGAAAGGGAATGAAATGAAGTCAGACGTTATCCATATGAACCCGTCGGGCGCAGGCATCGCGGAAGCGCTGATCGAGACCGAAAAGGCCGCCGCGTTCCGCGGACTCGATCCGAAACAGACGCTGCGGCTGCGGCTGCTCGCCGAGGAAATGACCGGCATGCTCAAAACGATCGTCGGTCCGGTCAACCTGCGCTATTGGGTGGAATCGGAAGGCATGCGGTTTTCGCTCCACCTTGCGGCGAACGCGGAAATGAACGCCGAACGACGCGACGCGCTTCTGAAAACCTCCAGCACCGGCAAAAACGCCGCCGCGCAGAGCTTTATGGGGCGGCTGCGCGACATTTTCACCCGTTTTTCGGAATCCGACGCCGTCGCGGCGATCCCGCATGAATACGGCTACGGTTACGTGGACGTCGTGGGGTATGACGCGTCGATGGATATGTCGCCGAACGCCATGCTGTACAGCTGGTCGCTGAACGCCTATCGCGACGCGGTTGCGGCGCACCGGGAAGCGGAAGCGGATAAATGGGATGAGCTGGAACGGTCGATCACCGCAAAGCTGGCGGACGAAATCAAGATCTTCATCCGCGGCAACGCCGTGGAGATGGTGATAGAAAAAACGTTTTAAAATCGGAAAGGAGATACGCAGATGACAATTCACCAGGTGAAAAACGAAAAAGCGCTGACGATCGCTCCGGAAGGACGGCTTGACACGATCACTGCGCCGGAGCTTGAAGCGGTTCTGAAGAACGCGCTGGACGGCGTCGAGGAACTGACCTTTGATCTCGAAAAGCTGGAGTATATCTCCTCGTCCGGACTTCGCGTTCTGCTTTCGGCGCAGAAAACCATGAACCGGCAGGGCAGCATGAAGGTTGTGCACGCAAACGAGATCATCATGGAGATCTTTGAGATCACCGGCTTTACGGATATCCTGACCGTCGAATGACATGCCGCAAAAGAGGAGGTTTTAACAACCCTCCCGTCTTTTGCTTCGCAAAATCCACCCTTCCTAAGACAGGGAGGGTTTTTGTTTATGTGAAAAAAGCGCCCCTGTTTTAGAGGGCGCGGAGCAGAGCGCCTTCTCCTTGGGAAGGCTTTTTTGTTGCGATTGTTCCGATAGTTTCCGAACAGTCTCCTGTTCGCCGGTTTAGCGGTCTGCAAACCGTTCGACGAGCGTATCGGTCACATATGCTGGCTTCAGTTCCTTGAGTCTGGCATAGTGCGGCGTTTCGGCATGCGCCTTGAGCGCGTCTTCGTCGGCCCATTTTTCGATGAGCAGCAGGTCGTCGCTTGCGGCGAACGGGATATAATAGTCATACTTGAGATTGCCCGCCTCCGCGCGGGAAGCGGCGTCGATGCCCTCCTTTCGGATGCGTTCGAGAAACGCCTCGCGAAGCTCCGGTTTGCATTTGTAGGTCACATTCAGTACGATCATATGCTTTCTCCTTTCTTCAAACACCGGACCGGGATTCCGCTTCTTTCTTTTCAACCGGCGCCAACCGAAGCGCCGCGATAATCCGATCCGCAACCGCATCCGGGCTCAGATCGGTGTTGTCGATTTTCAGATGATGCGCAAACAGGATCTCGCCCTCGTCCGTATTCAGCCGGTATCGCTCCGCCGTCTTCAGAAGATCCCTTCTGCTCCATTCGACATTGCGCTTCGACGGCTTGCGCTCCATGCGGTGCGGCGTCTCGTTGCGCGAAAGTCTTGTTTCGATTGCCGCGAACAGCTCGACGAAATAAAACCCGCCGCCGCTTTGCGTGAACTGCCGTTCGAGATTCTTGAGATAATCGACGTCCTCCGGCATGTCGAACGCGCAGACAAAGGTGAAAATCAGGTCGATATTGTGCTTCACGGCAAGCGCAAACACGGTTTCCCGGATCGCCCCGTTGAGTTCCTTCTGCGCGGGCGTTCCGAAGCCGAAGATGTGATCGCTCAGCTCAATACTGTCGTGATTCATCATCATGCAGTAATGGAGTTTGTCCCGCAGCGCTTCCGCCACCGTCATCTTGCCGACCGCCTGCGGTCCGCATATTACAATCAGGTTTGCCATACGCTTCCCCCGTTCTTTTGGACGCTGTCAAGGTTCTGAAACGGTTTCCGCCGTGCCGGACAGGATTTCCTGCGCGCGCTTTAAGATCGGCACCTCGCGGTTATAGATCAGCCGTCCGAGCTTCGAGCAGGCGCACCGTTCGTACTCCGCAAGCGCCTCCGGATACGTGAGGTTCAGCCGCGATAGATGGAAGCGGTTGATCTCGTCCTCGGTCATGTGCGTTTCGCCGAACGACCTGACGCGGCAGAGATAATAGTGGTTGATGTTGTGCCGGTGAACGAGATGATAATAGTCGCTGACGACGCCGATCTTGCAGAGCACATCGACCTTTGCGCCGAGCTCTTCCGAAAGCTCGCGCCTGATCGCCGCGATCAGGTCCTCGCCCGGTTCCACGCCGCCGCCCGAGGTTTCGATCAGCGTCGCCTTTCCGAAATCGTCGTCGCGGTTCAGCCGCATAAAGACAAAGCCGCCCGCACCGTCCGTCACGATCGCGCGGACGATCTGCCGGTCGTGGTCGGTTCCCTCGTCCGGCCATTCGTTGTCATTGAGCGACAGGTAAAGTTCTTCCTTCATTTTCGCACCTTGTATTTGTTAAGAATTCTTTTGTACGGAATGCACTGCCGGATCGTCCGTTCCGTGGTTCCCTCCGGTTTCAAAGTTCCTTCCGGTACAGCTCCGCAGGCTCGCCGTCGTCGTTTCTGTATTGCTTCACAAGGACAAAGCCCGCATGCTCCAAAATCCGCTTCGAATAGGTGTTGTCCGGATCCGTGATCGCCTCGACCGTTTGATTCGGACCGGATACTTCTGCCATTTGAAGCAGCGTTTCAACAAGCGCCGTGCCGTATCCGCGGTTCCAGAATCGGGGCAGCAGCATGTATTCGATCTCAAAGGCGCCGTTCTCGTTCCGGTTCAGCGCGCCCATGCCGATATACGTTTCGCCGTCCGCTGCGGGAACCGTCACCTTGTAAAACCCGAACGGTCCCGTTTCGTTCGCTTCGAGCATTGTCGAAAACAGCAGGTCGGCTTCCGCCGCGGTAAACGTCCTGCCGTAGTTTTGACGCATCGCTTCCTCGTTGAAAACGAGGCGTTCCCAGAGCGCCCGATCGTCGCTGCCGAATTTTACAAGCTTCATTTTGCGCCTCCCGAATCTGAATACCAGTTTACCATATCTCCGTCCCGTTGACAACAAAAAACCGCCTCTTGCAAGGCGGTGAAAGATCGAATGATTATTCTTTGGAAAGCGCCTTCTTCTGCCAGCTGCGCTTGCCGCAGGCGGGGCATCTGAGATAGCGCGTGCGGTTCATGTGCATTGCAAACGTCACCGCGGCAAAGGACGACACATAGCGGTGTCCGCATTCCGCACATACATAACAGCCTGCGGTTTGCTCGATGCGCAGCGCAAACAGCCCGCAAACAAGAAACTGGAACAGTCCGATCCCAAGCAGCAGGAAGAAAATCCGCTTCGGCTGCCCCTGTTTCATGAATACCGCGCCGACGGCGATCATCGCGAACAGAAACAGGAGCGACACGGCGGAGAGCACGATCTCCATCCTCAATAGCTGCCTGTCCTTCGTTTCCTTCTGTTTGACCATTTCCAGCAGATGGTTCTCCATCGCTTCATTGTACCGTTCCATCGATACGACCTCCCCGTTCAGTAAATCGTTGACTGTGATCTTCAGAAGCCTGCACAGCTCCAGCATGATCGACGCGTCCGGCAGAGACTTTCCGGTCTCCCATTTCGATACCGCGCGATCGGTGATGCCGAGCGCTTCCGCAAGCTGCATCTGCGTGAGCCCCTGCTCCCTGCGCTTTTCGGCAATAAACCTGCCGATTTTGACCTGATCCATCCGTTCAAGTCCTCCTTTCGCCGTCCATTGTAGGGGTTTTTTCCGTGAATTGCGACACACCGGCGGTTGAGTGGGGAGAACTCAACTGCCGGTGGAGTACGGCTACAGCGTTTGCAGCAGTGTTTCGACCGCCGTTTGCCAGTCCGTTTCGATCAACGCAACCGGCTCGCCGGTCCTTCGGAAGCCCTCGATCACGGCGCGATTGTCGGCTTTCAGCCGGTCGGGCGTCAGGTCGGAATCGTCGAGCCGCGCTTCGACGTCCGAGGCGTGCGCTTTGATCGCGTCGAACCGCGCGTCGATATAGGCGTCCGTCATCGCAAGGCAGAGAAAGCGGATCGACGAAAGATACCGCGCGTCGAAATCGCGTCGCCAGTCGAACGGCACATAGCAGCCCTCGACGATCAGCTCCTGCCGGTTTTCGATCGCGGTCCTGATGATCTCGCGCACGACCGGCCAGAGGTACGCGGTCAGCGCGTCGTCGTCCTCCGGCGTCAGCGCCGTCCGGCCGCTGCGAATGAGCCCCATCTTGAGATGGTCGATCGACAGGTACGGGATATGCCGTTTTTCCAGAAGGCGCTGCGCAAGCACGGTCTTGCCCGTGTGCGACGCGCCGGTGATGATGTATACCATGGGTGTCCTCTTTCGTTCGTTCTGTCCGGATACCCGCTCCGGAATCCTGCTCTATTGTATCATGGAAAACGGCGGCTGTCACCTGCGGATTTGCCCGCTGCTTTCCGGTTTATGGGACAGAATGCGTGATAGGATGGCTTTGAAACCGAAAGGAGGGATGCGGTATGGCACGGCAGAAATACGGAAAGCTGAAGATTCTGTATGTGAAGGACATTCTGGAACGCGAAACACAGAACGGACGTTCGCTTTCGATGCGCGAACTGATCGAACGGCTGAACGAACGCGGCATCCTTGCGGAGCGAAAGAGCGTCGGCGACGATCTTGCGGCGCTCAGGGAATACGGACTGCCGATCGCCTGCAGGCGCAGCGGACGGACGTGCCGTTATTTTCTCAAACAGAAGCGCTGAAACCGTGGACAAAGCGGTAAAAATGGGATATACTGGTTGGGAAATCAACAAAGGAGAACGAACATGCAGGCAAGAAAAGACATGGATCCCAAGTTCCAGTGGGACTTTACGCACATGTACGCGAGCGACGAGGTTTGGGAAGCCGAACTGGACGCTCTGGTGAAGGATCTGGACAAGATCAAGGCGATCGAAGGGACGCTCGGCGCCTCGCGCGAAGCGTTCAAGGCGGGCATCGACACCGTCAACGGGCTTGCGGAACGGCTTGAACGGCTGTACATCTACGCGAATCTGCACCGCTGCGCCGACGGTTCCGAGCCGAAGCATCAGGAGATGGACGGCAAGGCGACGAGCACGTATGTGCGCTTCTCGACCGCGCTCGCGTTCTTCGATCCCGAGATCCTTGCGATCCCCGAAGAAACGCTCAACGCGTTCCTGGCGCCCGACGAGATGAAACCCTACCGGCACTACATCGAAAACCTCACCCGCTCCCGCGCGCACTGTCTCGACGCGCAGCGCGAACGGATGCTGGCGCAGCTCGGCGACGCCGCGCAGGCGCCGCAGGACGCATATGAGATGCTGACGAATGTCGACATGGAGCTGCCTAAAATCCATGACGAAAACGGCAACGAAGTGCAGCTGACCGCGGGCAATTTCGGCGTCTATCGCGAGAGCCCGGTCCGCGCCGTGCGCGAGGAAGCGTTCAACGCGATGTTCGGCACGTACAAGAAGTACATCAACACGTTTGCGGCGCTCTACGGCGGCAACGTGAAGCAGGATCAGTTCATGGCGGACGTGCGCGGCTACGAGAGCGCATGCCATGCGGCGCTGTTCCGCAACAACATCCCCGTCTCGGTCTATGACAGCCTGATCGAAGCGGTCCACGAGAGCCTGCCGACGATGCGCAGATATCTCGATCTGCGCAAGGAAGCGCTGAAGCTTGATAAGATCGATATGTACGACCTCTACTGCCCGATGGTCAAGGACGTCGACTACAAGGTGCCGTTTGAGGAAGCGAAGAAGATGGTCAAGAAGGCGACCGAACCGCTCGGCGAAGGGTATCAGAAGCTGCTGGACAAGGCGTATGCCGAGAACTGGATGGACGTCTACGAGAACAAGGGCAAGCGCAGCGGCGCGTTCTCCTGCGGCGTGTTCGGCGTGCATCCCTATGTGCTTCTGAACTACACCGACGCGCTCGACGACGCGTTCACCACGGCGCACGAGCTCGGTCACGCGATGCACTCCTACAAGTCCGACAGCACGCAGGACTACATGAATCACGACTACTGCATCTTCGTCGCGGAGGTCGCCTCCACGGTCAACGAGGTGCTGCTGACCAAGTACCTCCTGAAGACCGAGACGGACAAGGCGCGCCGCGCGTACATCCTGAACCACTTCCTCGAGGGCTTCCGCACGACGCTGTTCCGTCAGACGCTGTTTGCCGAGTTTGAGCGCAAGGCGCACGAGATGTACCAGAACGGCGAACCGCTGACCGCGGAACGTCTGACCGCGCTGTACAAGTCGCTCGTCGAACTCTATTACGAGGGCGCGGAGGTGCCGGAGAACATCGCCTACGAATGGGCGTTCATTCCGCATTTCTACACCGCGTACTACGTTTTCCAGTACGCAACCGGATTCTCGAGCGCCGTTGCGATCGCGTCGCACATCGTCGAAACCGGCGACGCCGAGGGCTATCTCAAGTTCCTCACGACCGGCGGCAGCGATTATCCGCTCAACGAGCTGAAGCTTGCGGGCGTCGATCTGACGAGCCCGCAGCCGGTCAAGGACGCGCTGAAGGTGTTCGACGATTCGGTCGAGGAGCTGCGCGAACTGCTCAAAGAGCTGTAATAAACGATATGAAAAAACGACCGGAGCGATCCGGTCGTTTTTGTTTGCGTTTACTGCACTTTGAATTTGAGGCTCTTGAGCAGCGCGTCGGTCTGCGTGCCCTTGGTGAGATCGACGCCGGTGAGCTTGATGCTGATCCAGACGCCGTCGCCGAGCCTGCCGTAAAACTCGGTCCACTCCATGCCGTAGCGCTGATACTGCATGCCCTTCATCTTGACGCCGCCGATCTTGCGCGCGGCGAGCGTCTGCACGTTCTCATACGTGTCCGCCTTTTCGGTGAGCTTTTCCTCGGATTCGAAGAACTCGATCAGGATGTATGAAGCGCTGTTCTTCGCCTTATCCTCGCTCGGCGCGCTGTAATAGTGCAGATCGAAGCTGCCCTTGACCGGATACCAGCCGGTTTCGGGAACGTCTGCGCGGACCTCGATCGTCTTGCCGGAGCAGGTGCCCTCGAGCGTGACCGTCGCGGTCGGAACGGAACCGGCGGGCGCGCTGCTGCCGAGCTTCGGGAAGCGGGAGATGTCCGCCTTGTCATATTCGTCCTTCGGAATGCCGGAGCAGACGATCGAACCGCAGGTCCACGCGCCGTTCGATTCGCGGAACGTGACCGTGACAACGCCCTTGTTTCCGTCCGTCCAGTACGCGCCGTGATACTTGCCGTCGCCGTCCTGCTTGTCGCAGCCCGCCTTGCCCGCCGCCGCGCCGATCTCGTCGAACGTCAGCAGAGAGCGGAACTCGCTCTGCATGCTCTCAAGCCAGTGATAGAGCGCCGCAAGCTTTTTGCGTTCGATCACGCCGTCGCTGTCGCCGTACGGTTCGCCCGAAGCGCCCGCCTCGACCGTTTCGCCGTCCGGCTGTGCCGCAGGCGCTGCGGAAGCCTCCGCGCTTTGCGGCTGCGCGCCGCTTCTTCTGAGGGTGAATTCGGTTTCATACACGCGCAGAACAATCGTGTCCGCATCCGCGCGGATGAAGGTGTAGAGCGGTTGTCCGCCCGCCGTGATGCTGCCGTCCTCGGTCCATTCGATGTCCGTTTCGCTGCCCATCAGGTTCAGTTTTCCGGTGCGGTCCGCATTCAGAACGAGCTCCGTCGGCGCGATGCCGTACTTTGTCAGCTCGTCGCCCTCATAGTAGGCTTCGTCGACCGCATACGCGACCACGAAGTAGATCTCCGGCTCCGGCGTCGGTTCCGGCGTCTGTTCCGGGGCGGGCGTTTCCTCCGGCGTGTCGTCGACCGGCGCGGGCGTTTCTTCCGCCGTGATCTGCAGGATCGGTTCGTCCGGCTCTTTGACGCATGCAAGCGTACACAGCAGGCAGACGGCGAGCAGCCAGACAGTAATTCGTTTCATGTCGGTAGTTCCTTTCTGGTTGGATGATCGGTCAGGAGGGATCGGTCTCCCCGTGTTTCGTTTCTTCGGCGCTTTCGGACGCCGCGTCCTTTCGTTTCCCGTGCAGCCGGACTGCGGCGACAACGGCGACAACGGCAGCGGCGGCTCCGACGGCGCACAGCGCGCCGAACTCGATCCATGCGGCGCGGTTTCTGCGCTGCTGCTGCGGCTGCATCGTTGCGGTCGGTTCCGACGTCGGCACCGCGGTCGGTTCCTGTGTGCCCGTCGGTTCGGGCGTCGGCCGCTCGGTTGGTTCCGGCGTGTCCGTCGGCTCCGGCGTCGGTTCCGCGGTGGGTTCCGGCGTCGGCGGCACATAGAAGGAGAACATCGATTCGTCGATGTTGTCGAACAGATCGTCCCCCGCCTCCACGACGCCGGTCGCCATGCCGAACCGGTTGAACGCGTACTTTGCGTCGTCGCGCGTCACGGCAAAGCCGAATTCCTGCTGGGTTTTGTGCTTCTTGAACGCCCTTCGCGCAACGGTGTAGGCGTCGTCGCCGTCGAAGAACGACAGCGGGGCATGCGCGTCGACCGTGATACAGTTCTCGTCGTACAGATGCAGAAACACCTTCTGCACCTGCCACGTGCCGGATACGGCGGCCGATTCGGGATCGTAATCCGGATCGGCGGCAAGCGCTGCCGCTTCGACCGCCGCTTTTGACGTCACCTTGTGCTGCCAGTGTCCGTACTCGCCGTTTTTGTCCTGCGCGACGACGACGAGCGGCCGATAGGTGCGGTAGAGCCGCACGACGGCGAGCAGAACTTCTTCATAAACAAACTTGTCCTTCTTTTCCTTCGGCGCATCGCGCGGAACGTCCAAAAATCCGAGAAACAGCGGACGGTACCGGAGCCCCATGGTCCATGCACCGTTTTCCGCTTCGGTCATGCGCTCGCGCGTGCGGCAGGTCACATAGGCGATCGTTCCGGTATATCCCTGCTCCGCGCCGTAGACCGGCACGATGCTGCCGAGATACAGCACGTCGTCGTCGGGATGCGTGGAAATCAGAAGATAATCGAGCTTGTCCGGCGTTTCCTGCCACGCATGGAACGGTTCGGGCAGCGTGCCTTCGCCGTATACGCGGCAGTAGATGACCGACATGCCCGCTTCGCCCGCCGTGACCGCAACGCTGCGCGCGTCCGCAAGGATCGGCGTGATCGTCTCTGGCAGGCTTTGCGGCGTTTCGTGCAGCAGTTCGTTTCCTTCCGCGTCGTACTGCGTGATCGTGACGTCCTCCGGCAGCTTGCGCCATTGCAGACAGAGCTGCCTTGCGGGGACGTCGTCTCCCCAGGAAAGCGTGAAGACCGCGCCGGAATCGAAGAACTGGTAGGCGTCGAAATTCGGGCTTAAGATGCGCACCGCGGCGGCGCTGTATCCGTCCGACCGGAATTCGCAGCTGCGCGTATAATCCGTCGCTTCTTCGTCATCCGCAAGCGCGAACGGCGGCAGCAAAAGCAGCAGCGACGCCAGTATGAAAACGAAAATGCGGTTTCTGTGTTTCATGCGGTTAGTATACCACAGCGGCTGCGCAAAGAAAAGACCGTTTTTGCCGTTTTTCGCGCATGCGGTTTGACTTATGCGCGGAATTGTGCTATGATAAATGCTGCATTTTTGATGAGAGGTTCCGGCGCCTGCCGGTTCGAAATGATTCGCGTTTCCAAGGTTTTATTCGCTCTGATACTGGTCGTCGTTCTGCTGCTGCCTGCCGCCGTGCAGGCCGGTACCGGCGCGCCCGAAAACGGAATCCTGCCCTGCACCTACACCGCGCCGGACGACGCGCAGTCCTATACGGCGCATCTGTGCGACGGAAACGACGATACGACCGTGACGCTCTACCGCGGCGAACAGCTTACGATGACATTCGAGAAGGGCGCTTATCCGGACGCGCTGTTCTTCGATTTCTATGAACTGCCCGATTCCTATGAGGTGCTGTTCTGCGACGCGGACGGCGGCGTTCTGGAGCGGTTCTGGACCAACGAGATCCCGGGACACCATGTGATTATGCCGGTCGAAGTGCCCGACGCCGCCTGCGCCACGCTGAAAGCCACGGACCGCACGCTCAGCATTTCCGAATGGTACGCCTGCACGAATGCGTTCGTGCCGCCGTTTGCGGACACGGGCGAGCGCGCCGACGTGCTGGTCGTTCTCAACGAGCCGGGCGACGAGCTCAAGCTGTTCGGAGGGCTGTTTGCGCAGCTTGCGGGCGAGCACGGACTTTCGGTGCAGGTCGATTATCTGACGAAGGCGGATGCCTACCGCACGCATCAGTGCATCGCCGTACTGCGCGGCATGGGCATTGAGCGGCTGCCGTATTTCGGCAAGGGACGCACGCCGAGAGGGGACAGCGACAACGCCGTGTACAACGCCGTCGGCACGCGCGCCGAACTGCTGGAGCGGTACACGAAACGGATCCGCGCGCTGCAGCCGAAGCTGATCCTGACGCTCGACACGAGCCGGGACGCGGCGCGCTACGCCGACCACGTGATCGCCGACGTCATCCGCAACGCCGCCGAGTTTGCCGCAAACGCCGAGCGCTATCCGGGCACGGAAGCCTTTGCCGTGAGCAAGATCTATTCGCTTTCCGACAGCGGATCGACGGTCATTTCGACGGAAACGCCGCTGTATGCATACGAGGGCGTCACCGCCGCCGAATTGGCGGATACGCTGTCTCATCTGTATCGCGAGGAACGCGTGTTCCGGCTCGATATGCCGGACACGATCCGCTTTGCGCTGATCGGCACGACCGTCGGCGAGGACGAGGCGTGCAACGATCTGCTGGAGCATCTTTCGACCGACCGCTTTGCGGGGTACCGCGTGCCGACGCCGACGCCGGTTCCGACGCCGGAGCCGACCGAGATTCCGACGCCGACCGCCACGCCGCAGCCGACCGATCTGCCCGTCAGCGAACAGACGGAACCGGCGGAAACCGCGGCGGCGGCAACGCAAACGCCCGCGCCGACCGAAGCGCCCGCGAAGCGCAAGGGACTGTTCTCCTGCGGCGGCAAAGAGGAAACGCCCGCGCCGACCGCCGAACCGGTTGCCGAGTCGACGCCGGAACCGACCGTGCTCCCGACGCCCGAGCCGACGGCGGAACCGACCGAAATCCCGACGCCCGAACCGACGGCGGAACCGACGCCCGATCCGAACGACGCGTATTTCCTTTCGGAGGACGGCGAGGAATACGAGCTCGATTTTGCGGCCGGACACTGGCGGTACAAAAGCCGCGTGCTTTCGATCGACATCACCCGCACGGAGACGACGATTTCGAAGAACCGTCCGCTGGTTTACTACGTCGCGCATATCCGCATGCGCGAATATTCGAGCTATCGCTCCGGCGTACACACCGCCTATCAGCAGCCGTGGCGCTATGTGCGGCAGGAAAAGGCCGTCTTTGCGATCACCGGCGACAACCTTGACGTTGCGGAAAAGAATCTGAAGGGACTGCTGCTGCGCAAGGGCGTGTTCTATTCGAACGAAGCCGGCGCGGACACGCTGCTCATCGGCGAGGATATGACGCTGCGCGTGCTGCACCGCAAGGCGTTCACCACGCGTCAGGTGATCGACAGCGGCGTGCGCGACACCTACAGTTTCGGACCGATCCTGGTGGAAAACGGCGAGATCAACGAAGCGGTCGGCAAGCATCATGTAGCGCACGCGAACCCGCGCTGCGGCATCGGCATGGTCGAGCCGGGGTACTGGATCGCGATCGTGACCGACGGGCGGCAGCCGCATTATTCGTACAGCATTTCGCTCGAATACTTTGCCGAACTGTTCCATTCGCTCGGCTGCACCGTTGCGTACAATCTGGACGGCGGTTCCTCCGCGGCGATGTGCTTTATGGGCGAGGAGCTCAACAAGCATCTGGCGCCCGGCACCGACGATACGCAGCGTCCGTGGATCGACGCGCTGATGATCGGCTACAGCGAGCTGCTTCCGTCCGTCAACACGCCGACCAAGCACGACGGATTCCATCATTGAGCATAAACAAGGTTTTGAGGGTTTCACCCTCTTTTTTTTGCGTTTTACCTTGCGAACGGAAGCGTTCTGTGATACGCTTGCTGTAAAGAAAAGAGGAGTGAAATCGCATGGTTGATTATACGGAACTTGTGCAGCAGGCCGAAGCGCTGGTCGCGGGCGTGCCGCACCGGACGGCGAACCTGTCCAATCTGTCCGCCCTGATATTCGACGCGCTGCCCGATCTCAACTGGGCGGGATTCTATCTGCTCGAAGGCGAAACGCTGGTGCTCGGTCCGTTTCAGGGCAAGCCCGCGTGCATCGAGATCCCGATCGCGCGCGGCGTGTGCGGCGCGGCGGTGCGCGAGAACCGCGCGCAGCTCGTTGCGGATGTGCATACGTTCTGCGGGCATATCGCCTGCGACAGCGCTTCGAATTCCGAGCTGGTGATCCCGATGCACTGCGGCGAGCGCGTCGTCGGCGTGCTGGATCTCGACAGCCCCTCCCTCGCCCGCTTTACCGAAGCGGACCGGATCGGGCTCGAACGGCTTGTGTGCGCCGTAGAACCGCATCTGTTCGGCTGAAGGCATGGAATCGAAGCCCAAAACCAAGCCGCGCTTCATGAGCGAGCTTGCCTATGTGTTTGCGCTCCCGCCGCTTGCGCTCGGCGTCGCGCTGATGGAAAAGGCGGACTTCGGCGTGTCGATGATCGTCGCTCCGGCGTATCTTCTGCACCTGAAGCTCGTGACGCTGCATCCGTTCTTTACCTTCGGCGTACTCGAATATCTGGTGCAGGGCGTGCTGCTGATCGCGCTGTGCATCGTGCTGCGGCGGTTTCGCCCCGCCTATCTGTTCTCGTTCGTGACCGCCGTGATCTACGGCTATCTGCTGGACGCCTGCGTGTGGCTGTGCGCGCCGCTGCCGATCGATGCGTTTGTTCTGCGGTTGATCTGGTATGCGATCGGAACGCTGCTCTGCGCGATCGGCGTATCGCTGATGTTTCACACCTACCTTGCGCCGGAGGTGCACGAGCTGTTTGTAAAGGAGATCTCGGCGCGGTTCCGGCTGCGCATCACGCGCGTCAAGACCGTGTACGACATCTCGTGCGCGCTGATCGGGGTGCTGCTGTCCTTCCTGTTTTTCGGGCTCTGGCACTTCGAAGGCGTCAAGCTCGGCACGATCGTCACCGCTCTGATCAACGGGTTTTTGATCGGACAATGCTCGAAGATTCTGGACCGCAGCTTTACATTTTACGACCGTTTCCCGCTGCGTGCGTGGTTTGAAACGACCGTACCGATATCGACAGACCAACCAAAGGAGACAGAACCATGAACAAACTGCTGATCTATTACAGTCTTTCCGGCAACGGCGATCTCGTCGCCGAACATCTGCGGAAAGAGGGCTTTTGCGTGCGCAAGGTCGAACCGAAGAAGGCGATGCCGAAGAAATTCTTCTGGCAGATCATGGCGGGCGGCTTCGCTGCGGGCATCGGCAAAAAGGAGCCCCTGAAGGCGTACGATCCCGACGTCCGCGATTTCGACGAAATCGTGATCGGCTCGCCGGTCTGGAACGGACGCCTGTCCTGTCCGATCAACACCGTGTTGGACAAAACCGATCTCAAGGGCAAGAAGCTGACCTTTGTGCTGTATTCGGGCAGCGGCGACGCGCCGAAAGCGGTGCAGAAGATCCAAAGCCTGTATCCCGACGCAGGGATCATTCATCTGAAGGAGCCGAAGAAATACCCGGACGAGCTCAAAAAGCTGTAAAGAAAACATCCCGACGGAATCATCCGCCGGGATGTTTTTTGCCTGATTCAGTTGACCGTGCCTTCCTCGACAAAGAACCGCACGATGCCGTTGCAGAGCCCCTGCGCCATCCTCTGCTGGAATGCGTCGTCGGACAGCAGCGCGTCGTCGTCCGGATTGCTCAGATGCCCCATCTCGATATTGATGATCGGACGCTTGCACCAGTTGAAGCCGGTCTGATCGCCGCGCTCGGTGATGCCGGTCTTGTAGCGCATCGAAAGACCGGTCTCCCTGAGGTATTCCTCGAGCACGATCTCGGCGGCGCGCCGGTTGAATGTGTAGAAATCGGTACGGTTTTCGGTTGGGATCAGCATGAACGCGCCTTTGACCTTTTTGTCGCCGGATTTGTTGCAGTGCAGGCGAATGCCGAGATCGACGTTGTTGTCGTTGAAGAACTGCGCGCGCTCGATGTTCGAGATATCGACGTCCAGCGTGTCGTGCGTGATCACGACCGTCGCCCCCTGCTCCTCCAGAAGCGCCTTGAGATACAGCCCGACGTTGAGCACGACCTCATATTCGTAGACGCCGCTCTTGACGCCGCGGCAGCCGCCCGCGACCTTTTGCTTCGTCTGGCTCGAACCCGGCGCGACCGGCTCGGGATGCGGGTTGTACACGCGCTGATGCCCCGGATCGATGCCGATCACGATGCCCTCCAGCGGTTTCGGCGTGGGGCTCGGCGTCGGCGGCTCGGTCGGTTCCGGCGTGGGCGAGGGACTCGGCGTCGGCGGGACCGTTGCGATCTGCGCGGGCGTTTCCGTCGCGGTTACGACGACCGCGACCTCCGGCGCTTCGCCGATCTCCGGCGTCGGCGCAGCCGTCGGCAGCACCTCCTCCTGCGGGACGCAGGCAAGAAGAAATGCGCCGGCAAGCAGCATTGCAATACAGATTTTCAGGATGTTCGGTTTCATACACGCAGTATAGCACGAACCGTATCGAAAGCGCAACAAAAAATGTGCGCGATGCGAATACCGGATTCCGCCCCGGACTGCGGAAAAGATGTAAAAACATTGGAAACACCGCCGCCGTTCTGTTGACCGTGCCCCGCTTCCGTGATAGGATGAGGGCAGTAAAACAGCGAGGTTCCCGTATGAATTGCAGAAATTGCGGTGCGCCCATCGAACCCGGCGCACGGTTTTGCCGCAAGTGCGGAACGGATGTGCCGCAGACGCCGGTCGTTGCGCCGCGGACGTCCGTCTTTCAGAAGGCGGTCGCGGCTGTGAAAAAGCTGTTCGACCGACCGTTCTTCCACAACAAAAAACTGCTCCTGACGATCGGCGGCGGCACGGCGCTCGCCGTGCTGATCCTGATTCTGATTCTTTCGATCGTGTCCTGTTCCGGCAAAAAGCTGCGTACGCCGGAGGACGTCGCAGACGCGGTGCTTTCGGCGCTCGAAACGGGCGACGGCGCGGCGCTCGCAAAGATGGCGGCGCTGTCCGAACCGGTATGCGGCGCGCACCCCGAGATCTTCGGCGAAGGCGATACGCCGCACAAGGTCATGACCGGCTATTACAAAACCCTTGCCGAAACGCATTATGCGGCATGGAAGGAAGCATACGGCAAGCGCTTCGACCTCACGGCGCAGCTCGAAACCGAGACCTACACAGGCATGGACCTGTTTGAGATCAACCGCGCGCTGGACATCGACGCGCAGCAGTACAAGGTGCTGACCGGTCCGCTCCTGATCGACGGCAAAACGGTCGGTTCGATCTCGATGACCGTCGTGGAATGGGACGGCGAATGGCAGCTGCTGGTGCTCTACGTCGACTGAACAAATCTTCGGAGGATGCTATGGAATTCGATTTTACGACCGTGCTGGACCGCCGCGGAAAGGACGCGCTGGCGGTCGACGTGATCCCTTATCGCGACGTGACTGTGAAGGACGGTCTTCGCCCGATCCCGATGTGGGTTGCGGACATGAGCTTCAAGACCGCGCCGTCGATCGTCGACGCGGTGCAAAAGCGGCTCGACCATCCGAACTTCGGGTATTTTTTGCTGCCGGATGCGTATTTTCAGGCGATCATCGACTGGCAGACGGCGCGCCACGGCGTGCAGGGACTTTTGAAGGAGCACATCGGCTATGAAAACGGCGTGCTCGGCGGCGTCGGCTCGGCGCTGCGCACGCTGACGCACGAGGGCGATCCGGTCCTCGTGCACGAACCGACGTACATCGGCTTCCTGCACCTGTTGCACGATCTCAAACGCACCGTGATCACGAGTCCTTTGACGCGCGACGAAAAGGGCGTCTGGCGCATGGACTACGCGGATATGGAAGCGAAGATCAGGGAGCACGGCATCAAGGTCGCGATCTTCTGCTCGCCGCACAACCCCTGCGGACGCGTCTGGGAGCGCGGAGAGATCGAACGGGCGATGGAGGTCTATGCGCGCGCGGGCTGCACGGTCATCTCCGACGAGATCTGGGCGGACCTGACCTTTGAGGGGCACCGGCACATCCCGACGCAGAGCGTGAACGAGGATGCAAAAAACCGCACGATCGCGTTCTACGCCCCGTCCAAGACGTTCAGCCTCGCGGGGCTGATCGGCTCGTACCACATCATCTACAACGACGAGCTCAGAAAGACGGTCGAGGAGGTCGGCCACGCGACGTACTACAATTCCTGCAACGTGCTGTCGCTGCACGCGCTGCTCGGCGCGTACAGTCCCGAAGGCGCGCGCTGGGTGGACGAGCTCAGAACCGTGCTGTACGGCAATCTCAGATACGTCAAGGACTTCATGGAAACGAACTTCGAGGGCGTCTCGATGTTTCTGCCCGAGGGCACCTACATGCTGTTCTTGAACTGCCGCGGCTGGTGCGACGCGCATGGCGTGCCGATGGACGAGCTTCTGAAGCGCGGCGTTGAAGCGGGCGTGATCTGGCAGAACGGCGCGGATTTCGGCAACGCCGACTGCATCCGTCTGAACGTCGCCCTGCCCTTCTCGCTCGTCGAGGAAGCGATGCAAAGGCTCAAAGAACGCGTGTTTATCTGAATCCGAATACAAAAGGGGCCGTTAAAAAAGTCCCAATCAGAAATAGCAAGACTCTCGGGAAAAAGTCCCGGGAGTCTTTGCTATGTGGTATAATATTTGTGTGAATAATAAACAACCACAACGCAATTATAATGTAAAGCAAGGAAGATTA
>JAFRRO010000004.1 GCA_017428025.1 Clostridia bacterium | reverse complement strand
GAATGCTTCACACAGCTCTTCATATTCGCCGCAGTAATCAGGCCACCGGTTCTTATCGGGTTTTTTGAGCATGAGACGCTGCGCCTCGTTTATCCAGTAGTACACGTATTCGCGGTCGAACCGATACCCCAGCTTTTCCGCAAGATGCATCGAACTCAGGTTCGACGCGTCCCAGACCGGTTCCAGTCCATCCTCGAGGCAGGAAAGGATCAGTTTTGCTCCCACGGCGGCAGCAAGCCCTTTGCGGCGTTCCGTTTCTATGGTGGCGATCTCGACCTCGATGCCGTAGCTGTAGCAGTAGCAGGACGATGCGCCGGCGACCGCCTTACCGTCTTTCAGCACGGCAAACCCGCGTCCTTTCTCCAGAAACGCTTCTTTCGTCTCGAACTCGCCTATGAGATCCTCAAGATCGTCGTCATCGGAAATAAGATCGTAGATCTCGCCGTCGATGCGTCTGATCTCATAGCCCTCAGGCAGAGCGTCGACAAAAGATTGCAGCTTTTCCCGGTCGAACTCCTTACACCGATGGATCGCGTAGCGGATAGTCGGTTCGGCTTCCGGATAGCACTCACGGATCAGCTTTTCCCACTCTTCATTCAGCGGGATCACAATATCGTCGCCGAGCTCCCCGTATTCGACAAGTTCTCTGTCCGGTTCTCCGCCCAAAAATATGCCGTCATATGAAGAGTACGCCAACGCGGAACGCGGCGCGACCGGGTCGGTCACAAAGACTCTGATCGTTGCATCGACAGCGTCGAACCCGTACCAGAATTCAAACATGCGCTTTACCTTGGAAAAGTCTTTTAATTCATATATCATACGTTGCCTCGTTAAATTTCGATTTGTCGTATTGATTCTATCATGATTTCCAATAAGATACAACGAAAAAAGTACAGACGACCGAAATCGACTGTACTTTTGAAAATCCACCTTGACAGAACGCCTGTGAGGAGCCTCTCTCCGGGGGCTGTTTTTTAACAGCCCTCCCGTCTTTTGCTTCGTAAAAATCCACCCGATGGTCTCACATGGCCGCAGCGCGTCGCCATTGACTCCGCTTCGCTTCGTTACATAGGTGCCGTCGCGCGCTTCCATAAGCTCCTATCGCTTCGCTTCATTCCGCACAATGGAAAGGCTGCTTTGCTGCGAACCGGTCGACGACTTTTGAAAAGCCCCTTTGATGCGGGAGAATCACAGAAGCTTTCGCAGGAGCTGATCCTTGTTGCGCGCAAAGCGGATCGCGGTATCGCGTTCGATCAGACCCTCGAGGTACAGATTGAGGATATACTGATCCATCGAGATCATCCCTTCGCCCGCGCTTGTGGCGATCGTATTGTCGACCTGATGCGTCTTGCGGTCGCGAATGAGGCTTTGTACGGCTTTGTTCATGTGCATGATCTCAAACGCGGGCACAAGTCCGCCGCCTTTTTTCGGCAGCAGCTGCTGGGAAATGACCGTGTGCAGCACGGAACAGAGCTGAATGCGGATCTGCTCCTGCTGTTCGGCGGGGAAGGTGTCGACGATGCGATCGATCGTACTCACGGCACTGCGCGTATGCAGCGTCGTCAGGAGAAGATGACCGGTCTCCGCTGCCGTCATTGCGGCGCGGATGGTTTCGAGATCGCGCATTTCTCCGAGCTGGATGACGTCCGGACTCTGTCTGAGACATGCGCGCAGCGCAGTCGGGAAGGTGGCGGTGTCGATCGCGACTTCACGTTGACTGACGATGCTCATATGATCGCGGTGCAGATACTCGATCGGATCCTCCAGCGTAATGATATGACAGGAACGCGTCCGGTTGATCCGGTCGACAATGCAGGCAAGCGTTGTGGATTTGCCGGAATCCGCCGTTCCCGTGACCAGAACCATGCCGCTGCGCAGCTTGGAAAGCTCGATCACCTGTTCCGGAATCCGCAGCTCTTTCCAGTCCGGGATGGAAAAGGAAACGACACGGATGACCGCCGCCATCGAGCCGCGCTGCCGGTAGGTGTTCACACGGAATCGCGCCAGTCCCGCGACGGCGAAGGAAAAATCGTCGTCCCAGGTCCGGTAATACGCATCCATCTCCCGATTCGCAAGCGCATAGATCTCCGTGATCAGCGCCTTCGTATCGTCCGGCATCAGCTTTCTGTCGTCGAGCGGCATCAGCTCTCTGCCCAGACGGATACAGCACGGAGCGCCGGCAAGAATGAAGAGATCCGCCGCGCCGCGCTGCGTTGCCGTTGTTACATAATCCATCAGGTTCATGGTTCTTTTCCTCCTTACGAGCCGGGTTCGAAGAATTCGTTCCAGAGATCGAACCCCGATTCCTCGATCATACTTTCGTCGATTGCCGCCTGCCAGCGCAGGATCGTGTAGTCCGAACCGTTCCGCTCGACCTCGACATACAGACTCTGCCGCTCATCGATCGGACAGCGATAGGAATAGAAGCTGCCGTCCTGCTCGACGCCGTCGGGCGCTTCGCCGCGCCGGATGCCGGCAAGGATGCGTTCCGCCTGCTCGTCCGCGCGGTAATACGCCTGCGTTGCGCGGATGCTGCTTTCGGACAGCGTGTCGCCCGCTTTCGCAGTGGAAAGGGAGAGGACGGCAAAGACCGTCAGGCAGAGGACCGCGAAGATCATCATCAGCGCGCAGCCGCCGATCGTGGAGATGGATCCGTTCTGTTTCATTCGTCCGCCTCCTGCCATGCGCATATGAGTGAAAACAGTTCGACGCCGTCCCGGTCGGTCACGCGGATCGCGGCGCTGCCGAGGCCGCGCTCTTCGTTCGGATCCGGCACGACGGTCAGCCGGAACGCGCCGTTCGCGCGTTCGTTCCATTTGGAGTCATAATCGACGGTCCAGACGTCCTCCGAAACGCTGCCGCCGAGCACGGCGCACGCGGACTGCAGATCGCCGTGCGTGCTCTTGAGCGTCTCTGCGGCGTTCTGCGCGCACAGCGCTGCGTGATCGCGATTCTCGCTGTTTCGGGAAATGGCTTCGGACTTTGCGAACGCCTGCAGACAGATCGCGGCCGCAAGCGCAAAGAACAGGACCATCAGAAGCTGTCCCATCAAAGCCAGAGGGGCCTTGCTGTTCATGGACGCACCTCCCCTCCGCGAAGCAGAATGCGTACGGTCTGCTCGCCTCCGTCGTCGGTGATCCGCAGCGTCAGCAATCCGTTTTCGAGCGATCCCGAAAGCGATTCGGCGGGCAGCAGCTTTTCGCTGTTCTCGGGATCGACCTCCGCGTCGGAAAACAGAAACAGCTCGCAAAGCCATCCGTCCCGGCAATAGAGCCAGGTCTCGAAGGATTCCGCCTCATAGGTTTCCGAAATGCAGACGACGGTCGTACCGCCCTCCGAACGGATCGAAACCGCATCGGGAGATTGCGCCTGGCGAATGCGCGTGGAAAGATACTGAGCGGCCGTGCGTCCGTCATATGCGGCCTTGTCGCGCGCGGCCAGACGGTCGTAGACATGCGTTCCGGAAATCAGCACGGAAAGGATGCATACCGCGAATACGCCGAACAGCAGAAGCACCATCAATCCGCTCAGATTCTTTTTTTGTGAAAACGTCCGGTCCTTCATTGTCCCTTCTCCAGTACGGTGATATCCGGCATCAGGTTTTGTGCGAAGATTTCGTAATGAACGATAAAGCGGTCCCCATCGACGGTGAGCCCGTAATGCGCGACCAGATAATCGACGTCGGGGGGATACGCGCCTTCCGCGGCATAGCAGGCGATTGCGGCCCGCCGCACCGCGTCTTCGAGCTTGGCGACGCCCTGTCGGGAGATTTCGCGGCTGACGTTACGCAGACCGGTGAAAAACATCGCAAGCACCGTGACGGCAAGCAGCGTCCACAGCAGGACTTTTATGACGGTTTGAGTCAACGCTTTGTTCATACGTTTACCCGATTGCAGACATGATGTTCATGAGCGGCAGCATGACCGAAAGCAGAATCATGCCGACGAGCAGCGATGCGATGACGACGAGCGTCGGCTCCACACGGCTGACCTTTTCGTGGATCGCAGTCTCGCTCCGTTCGCGCATCCGTTCGGCGATCTGTTCCATGGCCGTATCGCCGACGCCGCTTCTGAGTCCTGCGGCAAGCAGACGGCATTCCGCCTTCGGAAGCAGCTTGTTTTCCTCCAGCGCGGTTGTCAGCGGGGCACCGTCTTCAAGCGCGCGGATACAGGCGTTCACGCGTTCCTTTGCGGAGGGGGTTTCCTGAAGGACCTCGCCGGAAAGCGTCAGGGCTTCCTCGATCGGCATGCCGCTGTGCAGTCCCATCGACAGCGCCATGGCAAACCGCGCGTCGCTGACCTGACGGGAAACGCCTTTGTCGCCCCGTCTGCGCTTCCAGAAGGAGAGAGCCTTTGAACGGAACCTGTCGGATACGGCAAGAAGCAGGCACAGAAGCGCAAGCACGACGAGCACGAGACAGAGGACCGGCATGATTCTGCCGAGCACGCTGCCGAATTTCAGGAGCGCTCCCGCGACGCCCGTCAGCGTCACGCCGAACTGCGCGTACACGCGGTCGAAGATCGGCAGCACGTACACCAGCAGCACCACGATGACGACAAGCATGATCAAAAGCAGGATCACGGGGTAGAGGAGCGAGGTGCGCAGCTGACGCGCGAGACGTTCGCGTCCCTCGTAATAATCGGCAAGCGCGTTGAGCGTTTCCTCCGTGCGGCCGGAACGGTCGCCGACGTTCAGAAGCCGGGACGTATACGGCTGAAACACGCCCGTGCGCTCGAATACCTCCGGCACGGACGCGCCGTCGTCCGCGGAGCGCGCCATTTCCTGCAGCAGCGCGCGGTGCTTTCCGCCGTCGTCCGCCATTAATGTCAGCGCGTCCGCGACGCCCATGCCGGCATGCAGCAGATAGGCGAGCTCCCGGCAAAGGGTACTGACTTCATCATTGGACAATTGCTTCATGTTGTTCCCCCTCAATAGAAGTATTTCTCTGCGTAGTTGCTTCCGTTTCCGATAAAGCGTTCGATGTTGGCTTCACTCTTGCCCGCCGCCGCGAAGGTCGGATCCATGCGCACCCAGGAAGCGCCGTCGAAGTAGACGGCGTCCACCCAGCCTTCCTCATCCGACCAGACGCGGATCCATGCATGATATGCCTGTCCTACGTAACCGAACACAAGCTTGCACGGCACGCCGCGCAGACGCAGCATCGCCGTCATCAGAGACGCGTAATCGAAGCAGATTCCGCGTTTGCGTTTGAGCACGCGGTCAAGGTCCGGAATATAGCCGCTCTTGACCGTTGCGGCCTGAACATAGTCGTACGAAACGTTCTGGATCATGTAGGAATAGATCGCATCTACCTTGGCGAGCGCGTCCGTAAGCTGTCCGGCAAGCTCTTCGGAGGTTTGGATGGTGTTCGCTGCGTTCTGATAGTCGACATAGGTATTCGGGATCAAAAACGGTGCGAACTCGTCGATCAGGCTGACGTCGAACGAAATGCCGACGACGGTCGCATAGCGCGATCCGCCCGCGTTCTCATAGACGGATACGCCGTATCGTCCGCTGCCCTCCGACAGCGGAAAAGTCGTCCATTCTCCGAAAAAGAGATCATACGTATAGGTGACGCCGCCCTTTGTGATCTGAACCTTGAATTTCCTGTCGGTTTCGTCCAGCCGCCTGACCATCACATAGCCGTCGTCGGTATGCGAATAATCGATCTGCGCTTTCCTGCATTCCTTCAAAAGCGTTCCGCTTGCTTCCGGCACGCGAAACACAGCGGGTTCCGGTTCCTGCGTCAGCTGCGGGTTCACGGTCGCGGCGGCTTCTTTCGGTTCTTTCGTTGTCTCGGGAGATTCCGCTGCCGTCGGTTCGGGCGTCGGCGCTGCCGTCGGTTCGGGCGTCGGCGCGGCGGTCGGTGCGGACGTCGGCAACTGAGGCACGGCCGTTGCCTGCAGTGCGGTATCCGGCGGCAAAGTCTTTTGCACGGTCGGCTGCGCATCGGCGACGGCACCCGTTTCCGCAGGCGTACAGCAGAGGGAAAGCAGGATCATGCAGACAAGCAAAAGCGCCCATCCCCGAATTCCGCTGTAACGAGGCATCGTTTCTCCTTTCCAATGCTGCGCGCAGTCCGACCGCCGACAAACATTCACATGATATACGATTATTATATGGAAGAACCGATTCCAATGCAAGAGTTTTTTGCTTCGGAACCGGTTATATGTAATCTGTTGCTCCTCGCGCGCACAAAAATCCGCGGTGTGATCCCGTTCGAAATGAATGATTTTGCAGTTTTATTGCCAAACTTATTCTACCAGAGATTCATATGACCTTTCTTTTTGTTCTCTTAATTGTTGCACTTGATAGTATGATTCATCTTTCAAACCGGTACACTTTTCGACCCTCCCTTGTCAGGGAGGGTGGCTCGCGAAGCGAGACGGGAGGGTAGTTTCCTGACTACCCCTCAGTCAACTGCGTTGACAGCTCCCCTGACAAGGGGAGCTCGATTTTTCTCCGGAAGGGCGCACTTACTCACCACCTTACGGCAGTGATACCCTTCTGCGTCGAGACGTGCGCTTTCTGTTTTCGCCTTCTTGTCCCAGTCGACTGGAATGTATAGCAAGAACCTAACGAGAACGGGGCAGAGGTTTCCCTTGCAGCAAAAAGCCGAGGCGATTCTACCTCGACTTTTGGCATTTTTTGCAGTATCGTTCCTTTCCTTTGACCGAGATCAATGAAATTCGATTTCTATGACAGTGTTCCAAGTGTCGCTGTCGGGCTCGATGTCCTCCACGAAAATCACCCATTTACCGTCGCTGTATTTTGCCGCAATAACTTCAGAACGCATACCTTCGCGCTCGTCACCCGGTCGGACTGCGCCTTCCATAGTGATATTTACGATAGAGCAGTATTTTTTGCTGCTGAACCAAGAGCCGTTGATCGTCTTCTCCGTCCCGTCGGAGAGTGCTTTCTCAACAACCGTCTTCATGAATTCGACGGTCTCAAGTTCTTCCTCCTCCGATTTCCAGTCTCTGTCAAGCCACAGGTGGGCCTTTCGCTGCCAAAGATCACCCGATTCTGCCAACTCCTTGAATTCGTCGTAAAGCTTCTGGGTCTCCTTTTCCTTAAGGTTACCGCGCCGATCACATCCAGCCGAGAACAGAGCAAGCACCGCGATCAGGACAGTAAGAACAAGCGAAGCATATCTTTTCATATCAATATCTCCATAATGCCGATTTATATGATTCATTATAGCATAGCTACTATGAAAAAAACAATCGACTTGGTATCAAAAATGAAAAAGCGCATTGACTGTAGCCAACTGCGCTGTACTTGCCGAAAGAAAGAAGAGAGCTGAAATACCCCCTTGACAAACCGCCTCTGAATTCGCGTTTTCACGACGGAGCCATACATGGTACGCGCGGGAAGCGCGCGATCTTCCTCTGTAACGAAGCGTCAGCGAAGTGGAGCGTATGCGACCGAGCGATGGCGACGCGCGATCAAACGCGCGACGGCACCGCTGTAACGAAGCGATGCGAAGTGGTCCCGAAAACGCGGATAGTTTGCGGCGAAATATCAAATAAAGAAAGGGCTTTCGAGCCCTTTCCTCCAACAAGTGTTTCTTTTCCATCCTCGCCGCAAACGGTCTGGCACCTTTTTCGACGGTCTGAGGTGACGGCAGCATTTGCTGCCGTCACCTGAGAGATCCGTTTCGGTTCTGTTTATCTGCCCTGAATTGCGAGCCTGACGACCTCGTAGCCGCCGTTGTAGACGCCGGTGCCCTTGAGCTCGACGATGCGCTTCGAGAGCGCCTTGAGGATCGCCTTGTCGTTGATCAGCGTGTCGATCATGTCGCAGAGCGCCGCGGGTGTCTCGCATTCGTAGGTCGAATCGCCCATTTCGCGCGCGTAGATCGCGCCGTAGACCTCGTGCCCGCCGATGTGCCGCATCATGAGCTTCGGCACCGGATAGAACGCGAGCTCCGAAGGCTTTGTCACGAGTACGTCGCACTTGCGCATCAGGAGGTTCGTCGAATACACCGCCTCGAAGATGTCGCTGTGGCAGAACACCGTGACGCCCCCGCACGATGCGCCGTCGAGCGTCGCCGCCCAGTCGGACAGCCCCGCGTAGTCGTTGAAGTGCATCTTGCATTCCTTTTCGAGCTCCGGCATCTGCTTTTTGAACACGTCCCACATCGTGAGATGGTCGCCGAAATTGATCCACAGCTCCGCCTTGCCCGCCCTGACGTAGGGGAGGAGGTGTCTGGTCATCGCAAGGTACAGGTCGCCGCCCGCGCCCGCGCCGCCGACGGTCATCAAAAACCGCACCGGCGCGCCGTTTTCGAGCCGCTCGATGCGCATTGCGCAGTCGTGCTCGATGTTCGCGACAAGCTCATGGTCGATGTAGTGACCGACGCGCACCAGCGCATCGTCGGGCATCGGCTTAAGCGGCTCCTTCGCGAAGCCGTTCATCTTCTTATAGCCGAGATAGGCGAACGGCGTCTGCACCGCGTGGATCGAGCCCTCGGCAAGATGCAGGCCCATCGGCCAGTTGTCCGGGATCGCGTTGACGACGTGCGTCAGTCCCGCATGCACCGCGCCCTGACTCGGCCACACGTGCGTGCCGACGTAGGGGACGTCGTTCGGAAGATCGCCGTAAAGTGGGGCCAGAAGCTCGGAATTTTTCTGATCCTTGGCGTTGTAGGTGATCTTGCGGAAGCCCTCGCTGTTCATCGGCTCCCACACGAGCTTGTTGAACAGACCGATCTTCTGCGAAAGCTTACTGCCCATCGAATAGAGATCGTTCTGGCTGCGGATCATCTTCGAACCGGTCGCGTCGAACGAGGCGAGGTCCATCCACACCGGCGTGCGCCCGAGCGCCTGCGCGCAGGAGGCGATCGCCATCGCGATGCGGTAGTGCCCGAAGCCCATGCGGATGTTGCCGACGATCAGCGGGTTTTCCGGAAGCTCCAGAGGCTTGTCGGCAAGCACCAGATTCTGAATGCCGATCTCCTTGATCTGCGTGATCGGCTGAAGTCCAAGATGATAGGTCTTCTGCGTGTCGTCGCCGAACTTTTTCAGAAACTTCGCCTTGCTCTTTTCCGCCTGCGCAATCGTCTTGGCGTCGATCGGATTGCCGAAAATCGTGCTTGTTCTGTCCATCGGAAACCTCATCAATCGACGTTCTGCTTGAGGTCCTTGACCTGCTCCGCGATCTCCAGAACCTTTTCGTCGGTCAGGATGAACTTCTTGCGGAACCAGAGGATCGCCACGATGAGCCCGACGATCGGGATGATCGTCATCGT
>JAFRRO010000010.1 GCA_017428025.1 Clostridia bacterium | reverse complement strand
GCGCAGTTCTTCCTTGCCTGTCATTCTGAGCCTTTGGCGAAGAATCTCTGAACGCAAGAGTGCTTCACCGCTCTGAGATCCTTCGGGCTTTGCCCTCAGGATGACAACGGAGGGGAGAGAAGGACGCTTCCTTGCTTGTCATTCTGAGCCTTTGGCGAAGAATCTCTGAACGCAAGCCGGAATGTCCCTCCGAGAGACGAAATGCCTTTTCACGATATACGGCCTGACGCCGCACGCAATCAGAACAATAAAGAGATCAGACCGACGATCACGGAGGAGGCGATGCCGTAGACCAGCACCGGTCCGGCGATCGTAAAGAGCTTGGCGCCGACGCCGAGCACGAACCCCTCGGGACGGTACTCCATCGCGGGCGCGACGATCGAGTTGGCAAAGCCGGTGATCGGCACGACGGTGCCCGCGCCCGCAAACGACGCGATGCGGTCGAACACGCCGATGCCCGTAAGCAGCGCGGTCAGGAAGATCAACGTCATCGAAGACACGGTCGAGGCGTCGGCGTCGGAGAGGGAGAGGCGCACGCCGATGTCGTGAACGCCCTGCCCGAGCATGCAGATGAGTCCGCCGACACAGAATGCCTTGAGGCATTGGAGCAGGGCGGGACTTTTGGGGGCGCGGCGTTTGACCTCCTTCCGGTATGCGTTTGCGTCGAACCGGCTTTTCATCGGCGTTCGCCTTTCTTCGCCTGCGCCTTCGCCTTGTTCACGGCGTTTCTCACCGCCGTTTTGAGCGGAACGATTCTGGTATGCTGCGGCATATTTCCTCCTAAACGAACCGGGCGGGCGCGGACGGATGCGTGGGCTCACAGGAAAGAAGCGGGATCAGAATGAGAAGCCCGATCGCAAAAAGCGTCAGACCGAACACGACGTAGGGGATCAATCGACGCACGGCGCACCTCCGATTGCAGTGATTACCGTTACTTTGTTCGAAAAAAGCGAAAAAATACCCGAAAATCTTGAAAATTTTTCTTGACAAGCTTGTTTTGTTTTGTTAGTATATTCGGTGTGCCATTGGGTGGAAATGTGTCACAGCCCCGACAACAGGACGCCGCAATGCAGCAAAGAATTTGAAATCTATATTGGAGGAATCGCCATGAAGTCCTATATGGCAAAGGGCGAAACCGTTGAGCGCAGCTGGTATGTCGTGGATGCGACGGACATGGTACTTGGCCGTCTGTCCAGCCAGGTCGCTGCGATTCTCCGCGGTAAGCATAAGCCCATTTTTACGCCTCACGTTGATTGCGGTGACCATGTGATCATCATCAATGCTGAGAAGGTTCGTCTGACCGGCAAGAAGCTCGATCAGAAGAAGCACATCCACCACACCGGTTTTCCGGGCGGAATCAAAGAGGTTACCTACCGTACCCTGCTCGAGACGAAGCCCGAGTATGCGGTCTATGAATCCATCCGCCGCATGATGCCGAAGGGCCCGCTGGGCGACAAGATGCTCAAGAAGCTCCGCGTTTACGCAGGTCCGAACCACAACCACGAAGCACAGCAGCCCCAGGCGCTGGAACTCAAATAATCGGGAAGGAGAAACGACATGGCAAAAACAGCTTTCATCGGCACCGGCAGACGTAAAAAGTCCGTCGCGCGCGTGCGTCTTCTCCCGGGCACCGGCAACATCACGATCAACAAGCGTGACATCGACGAGTATTTCGGTCTCGAAACCCTCAAGATGATCGTCCGTGCGCCCTTGGTTCTCACGAACCTCACCGACAAGTACGACGTGAACGTGAACGTCTACGGCGGCGGCACGACCGGCCAGGCGGGCGCAATCCGTCACGGCATCTCCCGCGCGCTGCTCACCGCAGATCCGGAACTTCGCGGCACGCTGAAGAAGGCGGGATTCCTTACCCGCGATCCGAGAATGAAGGAGCGCAAGAAGTACGGTCTGCATGCAGCCCGCCGCGCACCCCAGTTCTCCAAGAGATAATCGTCTCACAATCAAAGCCCTGTGCGATCTGCACAGGGCTTTTCGTTTATTTGCCGTCTTTCAGGAACGGGTATTTCGTTTCGAGGAAGAAACGGTAGTCCGGCGCGTCGGAGCTGCGGTATTCGTCGAACGTCGTTCGATAGATCCAATCCCGCATACGGTCGGACAGTTCTGCGTAGCGGGTGATGACGATCCGTCCTTCGCGTTCCGCCAAGAGAAGCGCTTCCAGCGCGTCCGGCACAAACTCGCAGCCTGCGACCGGTTGCGGCGTTTCGGCATAGAAGCAGTTCCGGATCTTCTCGAACCGTACGATCGCATCCGACGGCTCGACCGTGTAGATATACGCCGATACGCCCGCATAGGTGTCGACGAGCGCGTTTTCGTAGTATTCCGAAAAGTGCAGAAGTCCGTCCTTTGTAAAGCCGTAGGACGCCCATTTCTGCCATTTGCCGGTATGCGCGAAGCCGCGCTCGCGGCAGGTCTTTTCGACGGCGTTGGACAGATAGACCAGCGTGTTTTCGCGCTTGTCCGAAAAATAGATGCGCGGCACGTCCTCGTTGCTTCTGCGCGGTTCAAGCGTTGTAATGTGCGGCGTGCGGGATGCGTGGTAGAGCATGGGCACTTTCCTCCTTACCGTTCTGCCCTTATCATAGCGGAATTTCCGGAAAAAGGAAAGACTTGTATTTAGCAGCCGGATGTGCTATACTGATACCGTCGAAAAGGGATTCCTCCGTTGCCGGAAGAATCCTTTTTTGTTCGGGCACGATGCGCTTGCGAAAAAGGCGGCACTGTGATAGGATAATATTTGTAAAAGTTTGTGCGGAGGCGAATGCGATGCAGATACTGATTCAGAACGGAACCGTGGTCCGCTCGACCGGAAGACGGAAGGCGGACGTGCTGATGCGCGACGGAAAGATCGCGCAGATTTCGGAGCGGATCGACGGACCGGCGGACCGCGTGATCGACGCGGAGGGCTGTTATCTCTTTGCGGGATTCATCGACACGCACACGCATTTCGACCTCGATCTCGGCGTGACGGTCACGGCGGACAACTTCGAAACCGGCACCAAGGCGGCGATCGTCGGCGGCACGACCACGGTGCTCGATTTTGCGACGCAGGATCACGGCATGACGATGCACGACGCGCTCGATCTCTGGCACAAAAAGGCGGAGAAGAGCAGCTGCAACTACGGCTTCCACATGGCGGTCTCGGAATGGAACGACGCAAGAAAAGCCGAGGTCGACGACATGTTCCGCGCGGGCGTTTCTTCGTTCAAGATGTATATGGTCTATGACGCGATGAAGGTCGGCGACGGGCAGATCTACGACGCGCAGAAGTTCATCGGCGCGCGCGGCGGCGTCATCGGCGTGCACTGCGAAAACTACGACATCCTGCAGGCGCGCATCGCCGAGGAGAAGGCGAAGGGCAACCTCGGTCCGACGGGGCATCCGGTTTCGCGTCCGCAGGCGGTCGAGGCGGAGGGCGTGGCGCGGCTGATGCGGATTGCGGAGCTTTCCGGCTATCCCGCGTGGGTGGTGCATCTGTCCACCGCGGACGGACTCGAGGAGGTGCGCGCGGCGCGCAGACGCGGCGTGGAGGTCTATGCCGAAACGTGCCCGCAGTATTTCACGCTCGACGTATCGCAGTATGCCGCCAAGGACGGCGCGAAGTTTGTGATGTCGCCGCCGCTGCGCGAAGCGCGCGACCGCGCGGCGATTCTGGACGGCATGAAGCGGCGGGACATCGACTTCATCGGCACCGATCACTGCTCGTTCACGATGGCGCAGAAGGCGCTCGGAAAGGACGATTTCTCGAAGATCCCGAACGGCGGCGCGGGCGTGCAGAACCGCGCGGAGCTCGTCTATACCTACGCGGTGCAGACCGGCGCGATCACGCTCGAGCAGATGGCGCTTCTCATGAGCGAGCGCGCGGCGCGGCTGTTCGGCATGTTCCCGAAAAAGGGCGTGCTGAAGGTCGGTTCCGACGCGGATCTTGTGATCTTCGATCCGAACGCGCCGCATACGATCTCCTGGAGGACGAACCTGCACAACTGCGACAATTCGCCCTATGAGGGCATGCAGGCATCGGGACGCGTCCGCGACGTCATTCTGAACGGCGAGCTTGTCACGGAAAACGGGACGCTCGTCAAACCGTACGGCGGACGCTACGTGTTCCGCAATCCCTCGGAAAGGTATCGCAAATGAAGATAGCATTGGTATTGACGGCTGCCGGCAGCAGTTCGCGGTTCGGCAGCGACAAACTGGCGTATCCGATCGACGGCAAGCCGATGCTCCTGCACGCGCTGGAGCTTTACGCCGGTCTTGCGGATCGCTTCTGCGTACGCGTCGCGGTGCTGAAGCCGGACGCGGGCGCGCGCAGGGAAGCCGCGCTGCGCATGGGCTTTCGCGTTGCGGAGAATCCGAACGCGCACGAGGGTATGGCGACGAGCGTCGTGCTCGGCACCGTCGCCGCCTCAGAGGCCGATCCGGACGGAATTCTGTACGCGGTAGGGGATCAGCCCCGCGTGAAGCCGGAGACGGTTCTGCGGCTTCTGGAGCGGTTCGAACAGGATCCGACGCGCATCGTCGCGCCGATCGCAAACGACAAACGCGGCAATCCGGTGCTGTTTCCGAAATCGCTGATTCCGGAACTGCTGGCGCTTTCGGGCGACGTCGGCGGCAGCCGTGTGATCGCAAAGCATCCGGAGCTTTTGACGACGGTTCCGGCGACGCTTGAGGAGCTCACCGACATCGACGTGCGCGAGACGGAACGCTGGACCGCGCTGCACGGCAACATCCTGACGGTGCCGAAGCTCGGCGAACTCGACGCGGTCGGGAACGGCTATATCGTGCTGAACGGCGACGGCGTGATCGAGGGCGTCTTTGCGGAACTTCCCGAGCGCTTTCAAGGCGCGCAGATCGCCGATTACGGCGACGCGCTGATCATGCAGTCGTTCTGCGACATGCACCTGCACGCGCCGCAGTACCCGATGCTCGGCATGGGCATGGACCTGCCGCTTTTAGACTGGCTCAACACCTACACGTTCCGCACCGAATCCCGCTTTTCCGATCCAGACTATGCGCGCATGCACTACCGCAGCCTTGCGGAACGGCTCGTCGGCTACGGCACGACGCGCGTGTGCATGTTCTCGTCGCTGCACACGGACGCGACGCTGATTCTCATGGAGGAATTGGAGCGCAGAGGCATTTCGGGCTATGTCGGCAAGGTCAATATGGACCGCAGCAGCCCCGATTACTATTGCGAAACGACGGAGGAGAGCAAACGCGAAACACTGCGCTGGCTCGACGCCTGCGACCGGTTTTCCCGCATCCGTCCGATGCTGACGCCGCGCTTTACGCCGTCGTGTTCGGACGAGCTGATGGCATGGCTCGGCAGGCTTGCGAACGAGCGCAATCTGCCGGTGCAGTCGCATCTTTCCGAGAACACAAGCGAGATCGAGCTGGTGCGTTCGCTGCACCCGGACTGCGCGCAGTACTGGGAGACCTACGACAAGTACGGACTGTTCAAATCCGACACGCTGATGGCGCACTGCGTCTACAGCGACGCGCGCGAGCGCGAAGCGATCCGCTCGCACGGCGTGGCCGTCGTGCACTGCGCGGACTCGAACACCAACATCGCAAGCGGCATCGCGCCGGTCCGTACCATGCTCGACGAGGGGCTTAAGGTGGTTTTGGGCAGCGATATCGCGGGCGGTGCGCATCTTTCGATGCTCAACGTCATACAGATGTCGATTCGCGCGTCGAAGAACAAGCGCATCGAATCGGGCTGGACGGTCCCGTTCCTGTCGGTCGCGGAGGGGTATTATCTCGGCACGACCGCGGGCGCGCTGTATTTCGGCGCAAAGCCCGGCTTCCAAAAGGGCGACCGGCTGCATGCCGTCGTGATCGACGACCGCGTATATCCCGACACCGTACGGCTCAGCCTGCGCGAGCGCTTCGACCGCGCGGTCTACATCGCCGAGCCCAAGGACATCGTCGCGGTCTACGGCGAAGGCAAGCGCTTGAAATAACGAATCGAAAACCGAAAAACACATATCCTAACCGAAAAACGGGGGATATGTGTTTTTATGTGGACTGCCAGAATCTGTTTGCTGATCACGGAGCTGCTGCTTGCGGGCGGCTGGTTCGACGCGCTGTTCGAACGCAGACGGAAGATCGCCGTGCTTGCCGCGCTGCCCGCGCTGTTTGCGCTCACGTATGTGCCGCCGCTTCGGGAGACCTTTGTGCATGCGTACGCCGCGCCGTGCGCGTTTGTGCTGTGCGCATCGGTGCTGTGTCCGACGGACCGCCCGATCGGCGCCGCGCTGGCCGCCGCGTTTGCGGGGATCGCGGGGTGGAAGCTCATGGATTCGTTCCCGCTGTTCCCGGAGCTCGGACTGCTCGTTGCGTGTCCCGCCGCCGTCTTTGCGCAGTTCTACTGCCGCGATCGAAACGCAAAGGCGCTCGCCGTCTCTGCGGCGCCCTTTGTGATGCTCTTTTGTCGTGCGGTGGGGGACTATACGCTCTTTCAAAGCGCGGTTTTAGAGCTCGGCAGCGGCGACGCTTTCATGGCGCAGACGTCGGGACTCTTGCTGCTGCTTGCGGGCGGGGCGCTGTATGCGCGCGTTCCGGTCCGGCTGAAGCGCGTCCGGCCGCTTGCCTGACGGTTCGTTACGGTTCGGATTTCGGGGCGTTTGCGCGCGCTGCGAGCGCCGATGCGATCAGCGCGGTCAGCGGCACGGCAAGGATCAGCCCGATACTGCCCGCAATGCCGGTGATGACCTCGTGCGTGATGTAGTCGCCGGACAGGATCGCTTTCCAGTCCCAGTTGTAATATTTGATGAGAATGAGATTGACGAGCGCGCCGCCCGTAAAGGCGAGGATCAGCGTGTTCGTCATGGTGCCGATCGCGTCGCGTCCGATGCGCATGCCGCTGCGGAACAGCTTTGCAAAGCCGAGGTCGGGATTGACGGTCTTGAGCTCGTTGACCGAGGAGGAGATGCTCATCGCCACGTCCATGACCGCGCCGAGCGCGGAGATGACGATGCCGGAGACGAACAGCCCGCGCAGATTGATCAGCGTGCCCTGATACTTCGCCTGGATCAGCGTGTCGGTCTCGGCGACGTTGTATTCGAGCCCGTCCAGATGCGCGATGCGGCTTGCAAGGAAGGCGAACAGACAGGCGACCGAAAACCCCGCGACCGTGCCGAGCATCGCGGAAACGGTCTTGCGGCTCAGTCCGTCGAGCAGCAGAAAGCACACGACCGTCACGACGACGCACAAAAGCAGCGTCAGCGGGATCGCCGCGTATCCGCGCAGCAGCGCGGGCACGAGCAGGAACACGATGCAGGCGAGCGTGAAGCCGAGCCCGAGGATCGAGCGCAGACCGACCTTTCCGCCGATCAGCCCGACGATGATCAGAAACACGGCGACGAGCCTGAGCAGCAGCCACTGGCGGTTATAGTTCATCACGGACAGCGAGATCGCGGGCAGACCGGTTTCGTCGGTTTCGGACGCGTCGGTCAGAATGAACACAAGAAGCGACGTGCCCGCTTTCGCGTGCTTGTCAAAGAGCTTGCTCATGAAGTTCGTGAGCTGCACGCGCCGCCCCTTGTGGACGCCGGTCGTGATCTCGACAAGCAGCTCCTGCGAGCCGACGTGCACGTTTTCGGTCGTTGCGTCCTCGTGCGAATCGTCGGAAAGCACCTCGAGCACCTTCGCGTAGGCGTAGGAATAGGATTTCAGTCCGGCGCCGTTTTCCGCATACGCTTCGGAGACGGAGCCGGTCTCAAACAGCTGCCGGTTGCTGTCCGCGGCAAGCGCAAGGTGCGTGAAGTATACCTGCGCGGCGTCGTCGCGATCGGGGTTGTACTTTGCAAGAGGGCGTCTGAGGCACACGGCAAACACGGCGCAGCCTGAGAGAAGCGCGAGCACGATGATCGCCGCAACCCACGCCTTCGGACGTTTCCACGCCGTGATTCCCTTTTTAATCCGTTCCTTCATGCGGCTATTATACCGTGTTTTGAAGCCTTCCGTCAAGAAAAAAGCCGCCCTTTCGGACGGCTGAATCGCAAATGCTTATTCTTCGTAGACGCGCGGGACGCGGTCGGAGATCGAGAGCAGGATCTCGTAGGAGATCGTGTCCGCTTTCTCGGCGAGATCGTCCGCGGTGATCTTTTCGTTGCCCTGACGGCCGATCAGCACGGCTTCGTCGCCGACGGCGACATTCGGGACCTCGGTGACGTCGACCATCATCTGGTCCATGCAGATCGTGCCGACCTGCGGACAGCGGATCCCGCCGATCAGCACGTCGGACTTGCCGGTGAGACAGCGCTTGTAGCCGTCGCCGTAGCCGATCGGGAGCGTCGCGATGCGCGTGGTGTGCGCGGTCGTGTACCGGAGACCGTAGCTGACGCCTTCGCCCGCAGGCAGCGTCTTGAGGTTCGAAATGTGCGTGATCAGCGACATCACGGGGGTGAGGCCGGTCTTTTCGGTGCGGCGCGGATCGGGATGGTAGCCATACAGCGCAATGCCGAAGCGCACCATGTCGTACTGCAGCTCGGGGAAGTCGAGCGTCGCGCCGGAGTTGGCGGCGTGGACGACCGGCGAATAGCCGCGGGCGCGGATGCGGTCGATGAACGCGTTGAACCGTTCCGCCTGCAGCATCGTGAATTTCGGATCGGACTCGGACTTCGCAAAGTGCGTGAACGCGCCGGTCATCTTGACGTGCGGACAGCTGTCGAACGCGTCGAGCACGGCGTCGAGCGTTTCGTTGTCGAGCACGCCGATGCGGCGCATGCCGGTGTCGAGCTTGACGTGCGCGTGCGCATCCTTGCCGGCGGCCTTTGCGCAGCGTTCGAGCGCATAGATCTGTTCGGGGAGAAAGACGGCGGGGGTAAGGTCGTTTGCGACGACCGCCGTAATGTGATCCGGATCGGTGACGCCGAGGATCAGCACCGGCAGCGTGACGCCGAACGCGCGAAGCAGGAGACCTTCCTCCGGAATGGCGACCGCCAGCATATCGACGATGCCGGACTTTTCGAGATAGCGCCCGACCTCCTTGATGCCGTGGCCGTAGGCGTTGGACTTGATGACCGCCAGAAACTTCGTTTCCGGCCTGAGCGAGCGCTTTGCGTAACGGATGTTCTTCAAAAGCGCGGGCAGATGGATGACCGCATACGTACTGCGAAGCATAAAAACACCTCTCTTTTCCCGTACGCAATTCTACAAGAATGCGTGCAAAAAGTCAATTCTTTCACGTAAAAACTGTGCAAATTCAGTGTCTTCATATTTTATCGAAAAAATGTTAACAAATTATTCAAAAACACTTGCTTTTTCAAGACCTTGGTGCTAAAATGGGATACACAATACAAGATATAGGGGTTTCTATGGTCAGAATCATTTCCGGAACGGCGCGCGGAAGAAAGATCGAAACGCGCGAGGGCATGGAAACCCGTCCGACGCTCGACCGCGTCAAGGAAGCGATCTTCGGCTCGGTGCAGTTTTCGGTTCCGTATGCCGAAGTGCTCGATCTGTTTTCGGGAAGCGGCAATCTGGGACTCGAGGCGTGCTCGCGCGGGGCAAAGCTTGCGGTGCTGAACGACCGCGACGCGCAGTGCACGGCGATCATCCGAAGAAACGCAGAAACGCTCGGCTTTTCGGATCGCGTGCGGGTGCTGAATCTCGACTATGCGGCGGCGATCGACCGGCTGCGTTCGGAAGGCGCGTCGTTCGATCTCGCGTTTCTGGATCCGCCGTACAGGGAAGGGATCTCGGAGGACGCGGTGCGGCGGCTGTTCGAAAGCGGACTGATCAAGCCGGACGGTCTCGTGATTCTCGAACACGCGGCGGACCTTGCGCCGCAGGAAATCGAGGGCGTGTACCGCGTGAGACGGTCGAAGAAGTTCGGAAGGTGCGGCTATTCGCTCATAGAGGAGGACAGGGAATGAAGATCGGCGTGTATCCGGGAAGCTTTGATCCCTTCACGATCGGGCATCTGGACGTTCTGAAAAGCGCAGCGGGGCTGTTCGATCTCGTCTATGTGGCGGTGTTGAACAACAGCGCGAAGTCGCCGGTGTTCAGCGTGGAGGAGCGCGTGGAGATGATCGATCGCATCATCGCCTCCGAGGGCTTCGAAAACGTGCGGTCCGGATCCTTCTCGGGGCTGCTCGTCGAGTATGCGGAGCAGATTAACGCGCATTACCTGATCCGCGGATTGCGCGCGATCACGGATTTCGAATACGAATTCCAGATCGATGCGGTCAATCGCCATCTGAGACCGGAGATCCGCACGGTGTATTTCATGGCGAACCCCGCGCATTCGTTCCTTTCGAGTTCGAATGTGCGTGAAATCGGAGAATTGGGCGGTTCCATCGAGGGACTGGTACCGTCCTGCAATATCAATTATTTACGGGAAAGGTTGGCAAGGCAGAAATGAACGGAGTACAGACGATGAAGATCTTCAGCATCCTCTCGAAGATCGAACAGCTTGTGGAGGAGAGCCCGAAACCGAAATTCAGCAACGCGGGGAACCGCCGCATCATCGACGCGGATGAGCTCGGCGCACTTTTGGAGGATCTCAGAACGACGATCCCCGAGAATATCCGCAAGGCAAGCGGCATCCTGGCCGAAAAGGACAACATGCTGCGCGATGCGAACGAACAGGCGGACCAGATCGTTGCGGACGCACAGAACGAGGCGAACGAACTGCATGAACAGGCGCAGGAGGCGGCGGAGAATGTCTACCGTCAGGCGGTCGCGGAATACGAAGGACTGATTTCCGAGAATTCCGTCTATCAGGCGGCATTGAAGCGCGCGGACGATCTGCAGCGCGCCGCGGAGGAGAACGCGGAATCGATCTGCAACGGCGCGCGCGCCTATGCGGACGACATCCTTGCGGATGTGCAGCGCTATCTCAACGACTACATGAAGATGATCAACGGAAACCGCGAGGAGCTCGACGTGCGTCAAAGACCGGTCGCGCCCGAACTCGTGATCCCCAAACCCGATCCAGCGCCGATCTCGATGCCGGTTCAGGATACGGTCGCTTCCGCACGCCGTCAGGCGGAGCCCGCGCGTACGCAGAAGGTCCAGCCCGCAAAGCGTCCCGCGCCGGTTGCGGAGGAAGAAGAGGAAGAGGAGCAGCCGAAGCCCCGCAAGAAGGGATTCTTCGCCCGCATGCTCGGCATTGAGGAAGTCGAGGAGGAGGATGACGAACTCGACGATTACGAGGAAGAGGAAAAGCCCAAGAAGAAAAAGAAGGGACTGTTCTCCTTCCTGAACGCCGACGACGGCGAAGAAGAGGAAGAAGACGAAGAATAAGCCGATTCCGTATTTTGATCCGAGGGGGAAACTCCTCGGATTTTCTTTTTGGTTTGCAACAAATTGCGCCCTTCATCCGTCTTATTGGTGAAAGGAGTCGGAAATGGAACAGAGAAACAAACAAGCCGAACGCGACCGCGAGGCGGTGCGCATCGTTGAGACGTACTCCGATATGCTGATGCGCATTGCGCTGAACCGCGTCAACAGCGTTGCGGAGGCGGAGGACGTCGTGCAGGGCACGTACGAGCGTCTGATGCGGCGGCAGCCGCGGTTCGAAAACCGCGAGCACGAGAAGGCGTGGCTGATCCGCACCGCCATCCGCATCTGCATCGACGAATCGCGCAGAGCGTCGCGCCGCACGAGCGTCCCGCTCAACGAGGAGATCGCCTCGGCGTATTCGCAGGAGAGCTTTGAACTGCTGGAAACGATCCGCACGCTGCCCGAGAAGGACCGCGACGCCGTGTACCTTTTCTATTACGAGGAATACTCGACCAAAGACGTCGCAAGGATCCTCGGTGAGCGCGAGGGCACGACGCGTTCGCGCCTTTCACGGGCAAGAAAGAAACTCAGAACGATGATGGAAGGAGAAGCCGATGGACAGATTCTATAAGGGCTATGACGATATTGCGGCGTCCGATGTGTTCAAACAGCGGATGGTGCGCATGATGCAGGGCAAAAAGCAGACGGCGCGCGCCGGTCTGCACCTCAACCGCCGTACGGCGATCCTGATTGCCGCGGCTACGCTGCTGCTTGCGATCGGAACCGCCGTGGCGGTCGGGCTGACCACCGTCGGCAGAATCAAAGGCGATACCGAACAGCGGCTCGAAACGAGCGAGGACGAGCGCTATCTCGAAGCGCGCAGAGCGGCGGAGGCGTATGTGAATTCCACGATGTTCGAAACACCGGTCGAAGGTACGGCAACGGTCGGCGATCTTAAGCTCAATCTCGTTTCGCTTTTGAACGATCCGAACGACCTGCAGCTTTGCTTTGATCTCACGAGCGACACGACCGGCGTGCTGCTTGCATTCGATCCGGAGCTTGATACGGACGACTACGCCATGCAGCGGACCCTCTCGCAATATGAGACTTTCTGCGCGATCGGCACGGACGCGTGCGATTTCCGGCTGACCTACAAGGGCGCGGACTATGCGCCGTACCGTCCGTCCGGCGAATCGTTCGCCGCAGGGTACGATCTCGAGCATCTTTCCATGCTGTTCAAGACGCTGCCCGACGTGCTTCAGAACGGCGACGAGCTGACGCTTTCGGGCACGCTGTACCGCTATGACAAAGACGGCAACCGCCTGGGCGAGATCGGATCGTTCTCGATCCCGTTCAAGTTCGAGGAGACCGAGGAAATGCGCGAGAAGCGCATCGAGGAGCAGACGCAGATCGCGCTCGAAAACATCCGCGAAAGCGACGCATACCGGCACGATCTCGTTTCCGACCTGCCGGACGAGGCGACGCCGATCGACGTCACGCTCGGCGATGTAACGATTGCGGACGTTGCGGCGGACGAAGAAGGGCTGCTGCTCGGCGTGCGTTATCACACCCAAACCGACACGATCTGGAACGCCCAGATGCTCGGCTTCTTCATGAACGGCTACTACGTCGAATCGTCGATGCTCGGCATGACGGACGATCCGATCGGCGACGGCACCTCGATGATGACG
>JAFRRO010000003.1 GCA_017428025.1 Clostridia bacterium | reverse complement strand
TGCTGCTGCCGGTCCTGCTGCTGCATGTCAGCGCGGGTGAGACGGCGGATACCGTCGTGCGCGTACGGCTGTCGACCGGCGATGCAGTGTCGGTTTCCGTCACGCTTTCGGGCAAATACGCCGTGGACGGCAAGACCGTCACGGGCGGCACCGTCACCGCGTCGATCAAGGACGGCACGATCACGCTCAGTCATTCCTCCGCGGGCACGCTCAAAACGACGACGTCTTCGGTGCGGCTTGCGCGCGTCGGCACGGATGCCGGCACGACGCTGACGTTCCAGAACGCCAAGCACGGCAAGCGCGTCTATTACGGCGATTTCGTGTTCCATAACGACGGCGGCATCCTGCGCCTGATCAACTATGTGGACATGAAGAACTACCTGTACGGCGTGGTCAGCGGCGAGCTGTCGGATTCCTCCAAACCCGATTTTCTGAAAGTCGAGGCGATCATCGCCAAGGGCTTCGCGCTCGCGGAGGTCGAGGCGCGCACCTCCAAGTATTTCGACGTCTACGACACCACGCAGTCACAGCTCTATTACGGCTACGTTGCGGAGGACCGGAACACGATCGCCGCGGTCGACGCCGTGTGGAAGCAGACGCTGCGCTTCGAGGGCAAGACGGTCAAGACCTATTACAGCACCGCGGACGGCGGACAGATCATCACGCCGCGCATCCGCTGGGGCGGCACCGCAAACGCAGGCGCGTATTATTTCGGCTACGATCCGTTCGACCTTGCCGGTTCGTCGAAGAACGTCTCGTTCACGATCCGCGGCGATGCGCCGCAGCAGGCGGACGCCGGTCTTTACGCGTTTCTGCTCGAACAAACCGGCGCAAGCGAGATCGTTTCGGTCGATTCGCTGGTCGGAATCTACGATCCGGACAACCCGAACGGCACGGCGCGCTATCCGAGCACGCTCGCGCCGCAGAAGCGTTGGGACTGGACGTTGACGGTGAAGGACGGCGCGGGAAAGCAGAAGCAGGTCAACTTTTCCTGCACGCCCGACGAGGTCAAGGCGAAGATCGCGTCCGTCGCGCCCGGCACGGTCTGCTTTGCCGTGCGCACCGCCGAAAAGGAATGGAAGCTGGTCTGGGGCGTGTCGAGCGGGCACCGCGCGGGGCTTTCGCACCGCGGCGCGGGACAGATGGTGAAGCAGGGCTATTCCTATGTGGACGTGCTGAAATTCTACTATCGCGGCGCCACGCTTTACGACGAGAACGGCAAGGCGATCGAATCGGACGCGACGTTTGCCTTTACCTATGAGGACGGCGCAACGCCTGCGCCGACGACCGCGCCGACCGCATCCCCGAGCGCAACGCCGACGCCGAGCGCATCCCCCGGCGTAAGTCCGACGCCTTCGTCGCTGCCCGACGAATACCTGTTCGACGTGATCACGGTATCGAGCACGCTGAACATGCGGGAGGGACAGTCGACGTCCGATGCCGTGATCCGAAAGCTCACGCTCGGCACGATCCTGCGGGTGATCGAATCGGATGCGAGCGGCAAATGGGATAAGGTCTATGACGAGGGGAGCGGCAGGACCGGCTGGGTTTCCGAACATTACGTCGCGTATTACGAGCGCGAGCCGAAGCCGCATCGGGAGGGCGTGTGCAACGCGGACGACTCCAATCTTCGCGCCGGTCCGTCGACCGGATTCACAAAGTACTGGCCGCTGAACAAGGGCGACAAGGTCTACGTCTATTATGAGACCGGCAGCGGTTACGGCGGGGACTGGTACTATATCATGGACCGCAAGACGGGGCAGGGGGCGTTCATCTGGAAGGACTACATCACGCTCGGCGCCGATGTGCCGGACGTGCTGATCGGCGACGCGAACGGCGACGGCGTCGTGGATGTGACCGACGCTTCGCTGATCCTGCGCTTTACGGTAAAGCTGTCGCCGATCGAAAACGAACGGCTGCTTGCCGCGGACGTGCAGACCGACGGCACGGTGAATGCGGCGGACGCCGCTGCGATCCTCCGGCATCTCGTCGGACTGGATTGAGAGACGGAAAAAAAGCGAACGGGAACGCCGTTCGCTTTTTCATGCGCTTTTTGACGGTTTTTGCTTGCAATCACAGGAAAAGCGGTGTATAATATTTTGGTTCGTTTTTTGAGAGAAATACAGACAATCCGAAGAAAAGAGGAGCTTTTATGAATATTCGCAACGTTGCGATCATTGCGCACGTCGACCACGGCAAGACGACGCTGGTCGATCAGCTTTTGAAGGACGCGGGCGCGCTGCGGCGCAGCGAGCAGGGGACCGAACGCATTATGGACAGCGGCGATCTCGAACGCGAGCGCGGCATCACGATCCTTTCGAAGAACACTGCGGTCACCTACGGCGACACGCGCATCAATATCGTCGACACGCCGGGCCACGCGGACTTCGGCGGCGAGGTCGAGCGCATTCTGCAGATGGTGGACGGCGTTCTGCTTCTGATCGACGCGTTCGAGGGCTGCATGCCGCAGACGCGGTTCGTGCTGCGCAAGGCGCTGGAACTCAATAAAAAGGCGGTCGTCGTCGTGAACAAGGTCGACCGTCCCGAAGCGCGTCCCTACGAGGTCGTGGACGAAGCGCTGGAGCTTTTTATCGAGCTCGGCGCAACGGACGAGCAGCTCGATTTTCCGATCGTCTACGCCTCCGCGCGCAACAACATGTCCGGCTATGAGCCGGACCAGATGGAGAACAACATGCAGGCGGTGTTCGATACGATCCTCAGGGAGATTCCGTCTCCGGCGACCGATACCGACGCGCCGCTGCAGATTTTGTTCTCGACGATCGATTACGACGACTATGTGGGCAAGATCGGCATCGGACGCATCGAGCGCGGCGTGGCGAAGCGCGGACAGGTCATCACGCTGTGCGGCGGACAGGAGAACCGCCGCCGCGACACCAAGATCACGCGGCTCTATAACTTCGAAGGCTTGCAGCGCGTCGAGGTCGAGGAAGCTTACGCGGGCGACATCGTCTGCGTCGCGGGCGTCGAGGATCTGAACGTCGGCGAAACCGCGTGCGATCCGTCGTGCGTCGAACCGATGCCGTTTGTCAAGATCGACGAGCCGACCGTTTCGATGCTGTTCCTCGTCAACGACAGTCCGTTCGCGGGCAAGGAGGGCAAGTATGTCACAAGCCGCAACCTCAGAGACCGCCTGTTCAACGAGGTCAAGACGAACGTTTCGATGCGCGTCGAGGAGACTGAAACGACCGATACGTTCCGCGTCAGCGGCAGAGGCGAGCTGCATCTTTCAATCCTGATCGAGCAGATGCGCCGTCAGGGCTACGAGTTTGCGGTGTCGCGTCCGAAGGTCATCCTGCACAAGGACGAAAACGGCGTCGTGACCGAGCCGATCGAGGAACTCACGATCGACGTGCCGCAGGAATATGTCGGCTCCGTCATGGAAAAGCTCGGCTCGCGCAAGGCGGAGATGACCGACATGACGACGCTCGGCGACACCGGCGCGCGTCTGAAGTTCCTGATTCCGGCGCGCGGACTCATGGGCTACCGTTCGGAGCTGATGACCGACACGCGCGGCAACGGCGTCATGAACCACATCTTTTACGGCTACGAGCCCTATAAGGGCGATATTGCCGAGCGCAAGACGGGAAGCCTCGTCGCGCACGAAACGGGCGATTCCTGCTCCTACGGGCTGTTCTACGCGCAGGATCGCGGCCGCATGTTCATCGGACCGGGCGTTCCGGTCTACGAGGGCGAGATCGTCGGCGAATGCGCGAGAGCGGACGACATCGTGGTCAACGTGTGCAAGAAAAAGCACGTCACCAACATGCGCGCGGCGGGCAGCGACGAAGCGCTGCGCCTGACGCCGCCGACGCTCTTTACGCTCGAACAGTGCCTCGAATTCATCGCGGACGACGAGCTTGTGGAGATCACGCCCAAGAGCATCCGCATGCGCAAGCGCATCCTCAGTAAGGAACAGCGCATGAAGCTTGCGGCGCGCATGATGAAGGAATAAGTATGATCCGGTTTGCCGAAGAAAAGGACGCGCCGCGCATTTCGGCGCTGCTGAGACAGGTCCTGGAGGTGCATGCGGCGATCCGTCCCGATATGTACCGCAGCGGAACGCAGAAGTATTCGGAAAAAGAGGTCGTTGCGCTGCTCAAAAACCCCGACTGCCGCATCTTTGCGGAGACGGACGAAGCGGACGTTCTGCGCGGCTACTGCATCTGCTTCGCGCAGGAAGTCAAAGACGACGGCGTGATCATGGGACGCAGAGAACTGTACATCGACGATCTGTGCGTGGACGAGACCGCGCGCCGCAAGGGCGTTGCAAAGCGGCTGTTCGAGCATGTGCGCCGGTACGCAAAGGAACAGGGCTTCGACTGGATCACGCTCAACGTCTGGAACGGGAACACGGGCGCGCTCGCGTTCTATCGCGAAATGGGAATGACGCCGCGGCGCACGATTCTGGAACGCCGCGTCGACTGAATATGGATCGGAAAACGAACGTCAAACTGCTGCTTGCGGCGATCATCAGCCACGTCTTCTGGGGGTTCAGCTTTCTTTGCACAAAGGCGGCGCTCGGCGTTGCCGATATGTATGTGCTGCTGAGTCACCGGTTTCTGATCGCGTTTGCGATCATGAACGCGCTGCTGCTTATGGGCGTCGTCAAGGTCCGTTTCAAAGGCAAGGGCCGGCGCATTCTGCTGCCGCTGCTGATGGGACTGATGGAACCGGTCGTGTATTTCATCGGCGAGGAATACGGCGTTATCCATTCGACGACGATCTTTTCCGGCGTTATGATCGCGGTCATCCCGATCGTCTCCACCTTTGCCGCAATGCCGTTTCTGCACGAGACGCCGACGGTCGGGCAGGTGCTGTTCAGCCTGCTTTCCGTGGGCGGCGTGATCGGAATCGGTCTTCTCAACAAGAGTACCGGCACGCTCGACTGGATCGGCGTGGTCGGACTGGTCGTCGCGGTGCTGTCCGCGGCGGCGTACGGCGTGCTGGATCGCGGCACGTCCGTGGATTTCACGGCGTTCGAGCGCACGTATCTGATGATCGGCATGGGCGCGGTTTGCTTTACGCCGATCGCGCTTTTGCGGGTGCGGTTCGATTTTGCGGCGTTCTTCGCGCCGCTGAGAGAATGGCAGTTTACGGGATCGGTGCTGTTCCTTGCGGTCTGCTGTTCGGTCGTCAGCTATTTTCTGCTGTCGTACATGGCGACCTATATGACGGTCACGCGGTCGGCGGCATACGCAAACCTGACCACCGCGGTCTCGGTATTCGCGGGGGCGGTGTTTCTGAAGGAGCCGCTTTCGTGGCTCGGACTGCTGTTTTGCGCGGTGATTCTCGTCGGCATCTTCGGCGTTCAGATGACGGCGAAGAAGGGCGAGCCCGCAAGACGGACAAAACAAACGGAGATTCCATAACAGGGGGATAAAGATATGAGAAAAGACGGAAGACGCGTCAAGACCGCGCAGCCGATGTATCAGGTTGCGGCGCACATCATGGATCAGCGCTGCGACTCGATGAACATGATGGAGATCGACGTGCCGATCGAGCCGATGCAGAAGTATCTCAACCAAAAGCGCGCCGAGGGCAAGGAATACTCGCATCTCGGTCTCGTGCTTGCGGCGTACGTGCGCACGGTCGCGGAGTATCCGATCATCAACCGCTTCGTCGTGAACAAGACGATCTATGCGAGAAACGAAATCGCGGTCGGCATGGTGGTCTTAAAGCCCGGCGAAACCGAGGGCACGATGAACAAGATGCACTTCAAGCCGGAGTTCACGATCGACGACGTGCACAAGACGCTCGATCAATACGTGCAGGAGAACCGCGGAACGGGCGACACGAATTCGACCGACGATCTCATCCGCAAGCTTCTGAAGGTGCCGGGGCTCTGTCGCTTCGGCGTGTGCGTGTTCAAGGCGATGGACAAGTTCGGTCTGCTGCCCAAGAGCATCATCGACGCAAGCCCGTTCCATTGCTCGCTGACGATCACGAACCTTGCGAGCATCCGCACGAACGCGATCTATCACCACGTCTACAACTTCGGTACGACGACCATGATCATCGCGATGGGCATCCCGCACGAGGTGCCGCAGCGCAGAAAGGGCGAGATCGTGTTCGAGAAATGCATCCCGATGGGCATTGTCATGGACGAACGCGTCTGCTCCGGCTCGCAGTACGTGGTCGCAAGCCGCAAGCTGTTCAACTACCTGAAGCATCCGGAACTATTGGAGGTGCCTCCGAAAGAGGTCGTGCAGGATATTCCGTAATCCGTCGGTTTTTGAAAAGGGCGTTTCGCCCTTTTTTTATTGGCATAGCGATTGCTCCAGGGCGGCAAGCAGACCTTGAATCGTATTACGAATGCTTGTAAAAGCCGGTTTGCGCCTGCCGTCCGGCTCGATGTAAAGCGACCGGTTGACTTCGATCATGACCGACTGCACCCGGCGGTCGACGCCGAAGAATGCCATCGGAACGATCGTGCCGGAAAACGGGCGGTTGACCGCGACGGAGAATCCGCGGCCGGTCAGAAACGCTTCGACGGTCTTCCGCAAAACCGGCGGGGTATGGAACGGATCGGTCCCGATGCAGAAATCCGGGCGATCCGTGCGCTGATCCGGCTCGTGCGGCAGGGGAACGGGCGAGAACGAATGCGCGTCGACGATCAGGCATCTGCCGAACCGCCGCAGTTTCTCGGAGACGCCGTCGGCAAACGCGCGATGGTGCGGATCGTAGTACCGCACAAGAATGCGTTCGCGTTCCGTTTCATCGATCTGCCGCAGCACGGCGCCGGTGGAGGCGCGGGTATAGACGGCGCCCATGCCGACGTCCGACATGCGCTCCGATGCGTCGTCGCGAAACCGTTCCGGATCGCAGACGAGGCGGCTGACCGGAAAGCGGATCGAATCGTACGGTCCGCCGAACAGTTCGTCGGTGTAGAGATCGGTCATGTTCAGTAGTTCCGTGTTGAGATCCGGGATGCAGAAGCGGCGTTCTTCTTTCGGGATATACACGGACGCGTGGGGGATGTGGATCAGAAGCGGGCTGTTGTGCGTTTTCATATTTGTGTCCTCTGAAAAAGATTTGCCGATGCAGAGCACACAAAAAACACCCATCGTCGCCGACGGGTGCACAAAAAGTATCGTTGTGAACCCATCGGTCAAGCTTTGGCACCTTGCCGTTTCCGGCAGGTTGTCGTGCGGTCAGCGAGCTTGTCTCTCGCGCACTCTTTATAGGCAAACAGACAATACCATATTCATAAAAAACTGTCAACACCGGCAGCTTCTTTTTGTGCGCTTTGCGACAGGGAACAAACCACAATATACGCTGTAAAATCTGTGAAAAAACTGAGATTTCTTCTATATTATTATTTACAAATACTACATGTTGTGGTATACTGATATGGTATGTTGAGAGGAGATTAGACCTGTGCGGATCAAGGGACTCGAATTGCATGCGTTTCGCAATTATACGGAGCTGGAGCTGTATCCGGAGCCGGGCCTCAACGTGCTGTCCGGGTTGAACGCCGAGGGCAAAACGAACGTTCTCGAAGCCATCTTCCTGTGCGCTTTGGGCAGAAGCCACCGCACGCCGCACGACGCGGAGCTTCTGATGGAGGGACAGGCGGAGGGCAGCGTTTCGATTCTGCTCGAAACGCGCGGCGGCACGCGCTCCATCCGTATCGAGCTTTGCCGCGGCGAGCGCAAACGCGTGTATCTGGACGATGCGCCGCTTTCCCGTTCGGGCGAGCTGATGGGGTGTCTGAACGTCGTGATGTTCTCGCCGGAAGATCTGCAGCTCGTGAAGGACGGCCCGCAGGAGCGGCGGCGCTTCCTCGACATGGAACTGAGCCAGCTCAAGCCCGCGTACTACTACGCGCTGCAGCAGTACAATCAGGCGCTGAAAAGCCGCAATCTGCTGCTCAAGGAGGAATCGATCGCGTACGACATGGTCGAGCTGTGGGACGAGCAGCTTAGTAAGCTCGGCGCGACGATCATGCAGAACCGCGCATCGTTTGTCGAGGAGCTTTCGCAAAACGCGCATACGCTCCACGCGAAGATGAGCGGCACCAAGGAAATCCTCGAAACCGTCTATCAGCCGACGGTGCCGGTGCAGGAGTTCGACGCGCTCCGGGAAACGCTGACCGAGCAGCTTGCGGACCGGCTGGAACGCGACATCTACCGCGGTTTCACCTCGGTCGGACCGCATCGGGACGATCTTTTGCTGCTGCTGAACGGGCGCGATCTGCGCGTGTACGGTTCGCAGGGACAGCAGCGCACGGCGGCGCTATCCTTAAAGCTTTCGGAGATCGATCTTGTCCGCAGGGTGCGCGGCGAGCGTCCGGTGCTGCTCCTTGACGACGTGTTCTCGGAGCTTGACGCCGAGCGGCAGGCAAGGCTATTGGAGGTCGTTTCCGACTGTCAGACGTTTGTGACCTGCACGCATCTCGAAGAATTTGTCAAGGCGGGCGCGCTGCGTATGCAGGTGTACCGCGTATCCAAAGGAAGGGTGGTGGAGGAGTAATGCTCTTGCACATCGGCGAAAACCGCTTCGTTCCGCTTGAGGACGTGATCGCGATCCGCCCGGCGGAGCAGGCGACGGCGGAGACGGAACGCCTGATCCGCGACTGCGTGGAGGCGGGGCGCTACTACCCGAGCTACGGACGCCCGAAGGCGTACGTGATCTGCTCGCGCGAGGGCACGACCTATGTCTACGCGGCAGCGACTGCGGTACAGACGCTCAGGGAGCGGTTGGACGAACAGAAAACATAGTTTATCATACAGAAACGGAGTACGAAATGGAAGATTTGCAGCATGAAGTGACGAGCTACGACGCGTCACAGATTCAGGTTCTGGAGGGGCTCGAGGCGGTTCGCCGCCGTCCGGGCATGTACATCGGCTCGACCGATTCGCGCGGTCTGCACCATCTCGTCTACGAGCTCGTCGACAACTCGATCGACGAGGCGATGGCGGGGTTCTGCGACCATGTCAACATCGTGATTCACGACGGCGAAACGGTAACGGTCAGCGACAACGGCCGCGGCATTCCGGTCGGCTATCACGAAAAGACCGGCAAGGACGCGCTCGAGGTCGCATTGACGATCCTGCACGCGGGCGGCAAGTTCGGCGGCGGCGGCTACAAGGTCTCCGGCGGTCTGCACGGCGTCGGACTTTCGTGCGTCAATGCGCTGTCCGAAAAGCTTGTCGTCGAGGTCAGAAGAAACGGCAAGATCCACCGCCAGGAATACAAGCGCGGCATTCCGGTGACGAAGGTCGAGATCGTGGGCGAATGCGACGAGAACGACACCGGCACGAGCGTCACGTTCCATCCCGACGCGGAGATCTTCGACGAGGTCAAGTTTGAGTTCGATAAGCTCAAATCGCGTCTGAGAGAGCTTGCGTTCCTGAACGCGGGCGTGCGCATCACGGCGATCGACGAGCGCGAAACGCCGCATCTGGAGCGCGACTACTGCTTCGAGGGCGGCATCCGGTCGTTCGTCTCGCACTACAACAAGAATAAAGAGGTCCTGCATCAGGATCCGATCTATTTCTCCGCCAAGCGCATGGAGAACGGCGAGGAGACCGCGACGGTCGAGATCGCGATGCAGTACAACGACGGCTACAACGAGGATATCTACACCTACGCGAACAACATCAACACGCACGAGGGCGGCGCGCATCTGGACGGCTTCAAGCAGGCGCTGACGCGCGCGGTCAACGACTACGCAAAGCGCGCGAACCTCTTCAAGGAAAAGGACAGCTCGCTGTCCGGCGAGGACATCCGCGAAGGTCTGACCGCCGTCATTTCGGTCAAGCTGCAGGAGCCGCAGTTCGAGGGGCAGACCAAGACGAAGCTCGGCAACGCGGATATCCGCCCGCTGGTTTCGAACACGGTCTATAAGGGACTGTCCGAATTCCTCGACGAGAACCCGCCGATCGGCAGAATGATCGTCGATAAGTGCCTGATGGCTTCCCGCGCAAGGGAGGCGGCAAGAAAGGCGCGCGATCTTACAAGAAGAAAGACGGCGCTCGATTCGACGGCGCTCCCCGGAAAGCTCAGTGACTGCACCGAAAAGGACGCGGCGCTTTGCGAGATCTTCCTCGTCGAGGGCGATTCCGCGGGCGGTTCGGCAAAGATGGGCAGAAACCCGAAGTATCAGGCGATCCTGCCGCTTCGAGGCAAGATCCTGAACGTCGAAAAGGCGCGTCTCGACCGGATGCTTTCGAGCGACGCGATCAAATACATGATCACCGCGTTCGGCGCGGGCATCGATACGGAGTTCGACATTTCAAAGCTTCGCTATCACAAGATCATCTGCATGACCGATGCCGACGTCGACGGCAGCCACATCCGCATCCTGCTTCTGACGTTCTTCTACCGTCACATGCGGCCTTTGGTCGACGAGGGCTATGTGTACATCGCGCAGCCGCCGCTCTATCGCGTGAAGCGCGGCAAGATGCAGTGCTACGTCTATTCCGACGAGGAGCTCGACGCAAAGCTCAAGGAGCTCGGTCCCGATCCGAAGCCGGAGATTCAGCGCTACAAAGGTCTCGGCGAAATGAACCCCGAGCAGCTCTGGGAGACGACGATGGATCCCGAACAGCGACTGATGCTCAAGGTCACCGTCGAGGATGCGGTGGAGGCGGACCGTCTCTTCACGCTGCTGATGGGCGACAAGGTCGAGCCGCGGCGCGAGTTCATCGAGCAGAACGCGAAGCTTGTCACCGATCTGGATATCTGATGAGGTAAGTTTATGAGCGAAACGACTACGACAAACACCGGCCGCATCCGGCCGATCAATCTCGAACGCGAGATGCAGAAGAGCTTCATCGCCTACGCAATGTCGGTCATCACGAGCCGCGCGCTCCCCGACGTACGCGACGGCATGAAGCCGGTGCACCGCCGCATCCTGCACTCGATGGAGGAACTCGGCGTCACGCCCGACAAGCCCACGAGAAAGTCCGCGCGTATCGTCGGCGACTGCATGGGTAAATACCATCCGCACGGCGACTCGTCGGTCTATGACGCCATGGTGCGCCTTGCGCAGGATTTCAACACGCGCTATCCGCTGGTCGAAGGGCAGGGCAACTTCGGCTCCGCCGACGGCGACGGCGCGGCGGCGATGCGTTATACCGAAGCGCGTCTTTCTAAGATGGCAATGGAAATGATGCGCGACATCGACAAGGACACGGTCGATTTCCAGCCGAACTTCGACGGCACGCAGCAGG
>JAFRRO010000009.1 GCA_017428025.1 Clostridia bacterium | reverse complement strand
TCGGTGACAGCTCCCCTTGCACAGGGGCGCCATATTTTTGCGCGCACCCAAAAGCCTTCCCCTCGAGGGGAAGGGGGACCGCTTGCGGTGGATGAGGTGTTTCGTGCCGAAAGGCGACGCCGTTCGATGTGTTTTTTTGTAGGAGGGAAGCAAGCGAGCGTTCAGAGATTCTTCGCTGATGCTCAGAATGACAAGAGGGGGTGAGCCGCGCGCCTTCCGGTGTCATCCTGAGGGCAAAGCCCGAAGGATCTCGGAACGGTAAAGCAAACGAGCGTTCAGAGATTCTTCGCTAACGCTCAGAATGACACATGTACAAAAAACGACGGAGCCGGGGGTTCCGGCTCCGTTTGTTGCTGCGGGGGATTATGCGCGGGCTTTCTTCGCCTTTTCGTAGGCGAGGATGCGCTGCATCTCGTTGTAGACGATCATGTAGCCTTCGTCGACGCCCATGCCGGGCTTTGCGAGGATCTGATCGGGGCGCGTCGCCATGGCGCAGTGGACGCAGACCTGTGCAGAGCGGTCGGTCTCGTTGCAGGTGCCGCCCTGATACGCGCCGATGCCCTTTGCCTTGCAGTACAGGACCGCTTCAATCGTGTTGTTGATGCCGCCGAGGTCCGGCGTCTTGATCTGGACCATGTGCCCCGCCTTGTTGTCGGCAAAGTACTTGATGTCCTCGAGCGTGTTGCACCACTCGTCCGCGACGATTTCCACGTTGATGCCGCGATCGTCAAGCTCTCGGGTGATCGCCTTCAATGCGAGCATCTGCTTTTCGCGCTCCTCAACGTCCATCGGTCCCTCGATGCGCAGGTGGAACGGCTTTGCCGCCTCCTCGAGCTTCGCCATATAGTCCGCCATCGCCTTGTAGTTGTCGTTTCCGAACGCCGCGCCGATCGTGCCGTACACGTCGATGTGGAAGATCGGGTTGTAATCCTCGGAGGTGCGGAGCTTCAGCACGCGGTCGCGCAGCCATGCGACGTACTCCAGCAGCTTTTCGCCGTGTTCGCCGAGCTTGGTCTTGACGTTGTTGATGAGCGCGTGCGGCAGAATCTGCGCGCCCTTGATGATCATCTTGTCGGCGTTCGTGTAGCGGTCGTCGCCGGACTGGGTGAAGATGTCAAGCGGACGCTCCTCGACCGTGCAGCCGTATTCCTCTGCCACGACCTCGTACATCATGCGGTGCGTGGACTTCGCGACGGCGTCCAGAAGCGCCTGCGTCAACCCGTAGCGGATCGCGGTGTGCAGACGCTTGCCGTTGACGGTGATCGCCTCGAGGTCCGCGGCGAGCTTGCGGAAGTTGTCGGCTTCCCTGCCCACGAGCTCCGGCTTGATGTGCTTTTCGATGACCGGAATGAAGTCCTTTGCAAGGAACAGCGGATCGCGTCCGCCGCAGCCGGAGTACTGCACCGCCGCGCAGTCGCCGAACGCAATCTGTCCGTCCTCTAAAACGAGCATGACGGAGATGGACTCGCCGGGCTGACGCACGGAGGTAAAGCCCTCGGTCTTGGGTGCGCCGATGTATGCGGCGCCGTCCGCGACCGCGCCCGCCTTGATGGCGCGCTGGTCGTCGAAGTAGAAGCCGGTACGGCCTGCGGAACAAATGACATCGATAATCTTCATATTTGTCGCCTTTCGTGAATGGTTTTTATAGTTTCCCTGAATAGCAGGGTTGAGTTTGATCTACACCTCATCCGACTCGGCTTTGCCGAGCCACCTGAATGGTCTCACATGGTCGCAGCGCGTCGCCCATCCACTTCGCTTCGCTTCGTTACAGTGGTAGATCGCACGCTTCCCGCGCGTACCATGCACTCCGCTTCGCTTCGTTACAGCGGTAGATCGCGCGCTTCCCGCGCGTACCATCCACTACGCTTCGCTTCGTTACATAGGTGCCGTCGCGCGCTTCCCGCGCGTCGCCATGGCTTCCTTCTGCTCCCTGTTCGACCCGCGCTTCCGTCTCGCTTCATCCCGCACAGCGGGCGCTCGGCTCTGCGCCCCCTCAAGGAGAAGGCTTTTGGTTTCGCTTCCCCGATTTGGTATCCCCGATTTGGTATCCCCGATTTGGCTTCCCCGATTTGGCTTCCCCTCGAGGGGAAGCTGTCACCGTCAGGTGACTGATGAGGTGTTTCGGGAAGCTGTCACCTGTTTCGGGAAGCTGTCACCGTCAGGTGACTGATGAGGTGTTTCGGGAAGCTGTCACCGTCAGGTGACTGAGGGGTTGTCAGGCTTTCGGTCTGCCGACGAGGCGCCCCTTGCTGATCGCGTAGACGTCGTCGGTGACCATCTGGAAGGACGCGTTGCGCTTTTCCGCTCTGGCGCGCTCCTCGATCTTGGCGCGGTGATACGCCTTGATCTCCGGCGTGAACGGCAGGTTGCCCATGTCGAGAATGCGGATCGCGCCGTCGTTGTCGCGCGCGGGGAGCATTCTGCCCGCATTGAAGCGGGACGGTGCGAACGGGATATCGACCGCGCCGCACATGACCGCGCGCACGGTGCCCTCCGCGATGTCGCCCTCGCCGAGCTCGAAGCACTTGTCGACGATGCAGCGGGTCTCCATGCGGATCATTTCCTTTTCCTCTTCGAGGTTCGCCGCGGTGCAGACCTGATCGGCGAGCATCGAAATGACCTGCTTGGTGCAGCGAAGCCCTTCCGCATTCGCCTCCATCGTCGGGACGCCCATCGCCTCATGCGGGGTCTTGACGATGACCTTGGTCGCCTTCGAAAGCGCCGCCGTCGCGCTGCCCCAGCTGATGACGCCGAACGCCTTGGCTTCGTCCATCGGGAAGCCGCCCATCCACTGGTGGAACACCGTGGTGACGCACACGTCCCTGTATCCGCCCTTTTCGAGGTATTCGTTGGTCAGCTCCTCGAGCACGCGGATCGCCGCGACGTCCTGCACAAGGTTGCCGCACTGACCGTAGCCGACGGTGATGTTCCTGACGCCCTGTTCGGCGGCAAGCAGCGCTTCGATGATCGCAACCGCGTTCGAGATGCACGGCGGAACGAGCGTGCCGGTCAGCGGGCCGTATGGCTCGCGGTTGATCGGAACGCCGGCTTCCTCATAGATGCCGGTCAGACGGTCGACATACTGCCAGTCCGCGATCGTCTTTTCCATCGGGGCGTTCTTCGCGTACGGCAGATTGTAGGAGATGCCGCCGCCCTCATAGCTCGTGAAGCCGCCCGCATAGGCGATCTCGGTCAGAAGGCGCGCGTCCGGCGTGCCGTGGCGCACCTGAATCGGCGTGTCGAGCGCATTGATCAGCCGACGGCAGCCCTGGATGCCGTGATTGACCGCCGGGAAGCCGTTCAGCATCGAACGCCCTTCCTTCATCGACTCGCGAATACCGTTCTCCGCTTCCTGATAGCGGTTCTGGCGCGTGTAGCTGTCGATCGTCGTGGGCAGCAGGTCCGCCTCGCCCTTGTCCTGCAGATAGGTCAGAAGCTCGATCTGCGCGTCGATCAGCGCCACGCCCGCACGCGGCTGAATCAGCGTGATGCCGCGGTTCTTGGCGTCGACCAGCTTTTTCGAAAAGACCTTGTGATCCGGCAGCGACTTGTGGAACGCGATCGCCTCTTTGAGATCGACTTCCGCGCCGGTCGGCCACTGCTTCAGAACTTCCTCGCGGATGGCGTTGAACTGATCATCCGGAATGCGCTTATTCTGTACGGTCATCTTTCTTTAACTCCTCTTTCAAAATGGTGAGCGCCGCATCGGGATAGTACTGCGATAAAAGTCCCATCGCGGCGATGATATAGCTCCGGTCCACAAGGACGGTGCAGTTCTGCGGTTTCAGCGAGCCCGGATCCTCCGCGTCGTAGAAGCCGTAGGACGCGATGCGCCCCGTGTGCTCGGTGTGGATCAGCGAACCGCCGGTGACGATGAATTGATCCACGTTTTTGAGATTCTTTCCGGTCTGGATGAGCTGCAGCCCGCCGAGCCCGAAGATCTCCGAAAGCCGTCCGGCGTGACGCGTTACGGCAACGCGGATCGCCATGCTCGCAAGCGCCTCATCCGCGCGCTGCGTCTCGTCGTCATAGGGCAGCAGGTCCGTGTGCGCCGCAAACCGCTCGACGATTTCGGAAAGCCGTTCCTCGGTCAGCCCTGCGATCTGTGCGGTCTTTTTGAGCCCCGCCGCGTCCACGATGCCGTGGATGCTGTAGCGCATGCCGATGTCGCCCTCGACCGTGCGTTTGATGTACGGTTCGGGCAGCCCGCGCAGCGCGGTCCTCGGATCGTCCGGCAGCCCCTCCGCCACCGAATACACGTCGGTCGTTGCGCCGCCGACGTCCACCGCCACGAGATCGCCGATGCCCTTCTGCGTTTCGGTGCCCTCCGCCAGCAGCTTGATCGCCGCCATGACGGCGCTCGGCGTCGGCATCATGATGCCCGAAATCAGCTCGCTCGCCTTGGAAAGCCCCTTCGCCTCGATGATGCGGTTCAAAAAGACCTCGCGGATCACCTGCTGCGTCGGCTCGATGTTCAGCGTGCCGAACGCGGGCATGACGTTTTCGGTCACATGCACCTCGCGCCCTTCGAGGATGCGCGAGCAGGTGCGCGCCGCGTTGCGGTTGCCCGCAAGGATGATCGGATAGTCGCCGCCGATCTCCCGGAGAACCTCGGCGTTATGGATGATGCAGGCGGTGTTGCCGCCGTCCGTGCCGCCGCAGAGCAGGAAGATGTCGGGATCGATCGCCTTGATCTCGTCCGCGTCGTCCTCGTTGAGCTGAAACGCGTAGGTCTTCAGAACCTTTGCGCCGGCGCCCAGAGACGCGGTCTTTGCCGCCTCCGCCGTCAGCTCCGGCACCAGACCGCTTGCGAGCATCCGGAGTCCCCCCGCCGCGCTCGAACACGCGTAGCGCGCAGCGAAATCGAGCTTGCCCGTCTGCCGCTCCAGTTTTTCGAGCGCGTCGGCAAGCCCGTCGTTGATGTCGGTCTCAATGGTGGTATAGGAATTTGCGGTACCCAAAAGACGCGGCGCGTCCACGTCCGCCGCGGTGACCTTGGTATAGGTGCTTCCGAAGTCGATCAACAGAACCGGTTTCATTGCGCTCGGTCAGTCCTCTACGTGCAGATCCTTCTTGAGGTATTCGATGTCCACTTCGGGCGGGGTTCCCGGCGGGAAGGAACGGTCGAACCCCATCGCCTTGAAGCGCTTTTCGACCTCTTCAAACGGCTGCTTGCCGATGACGATGTTGCCGCCGACGTACAGCAGAATGCCTTCGAGTCCCGCCTCGTCGCACTTCTCGCGCAGGCCGCGGCAGTCCAGCTCGCCCTGTCCGTACAACGACGAAACGACGATCGCGTCCGCGTTCGTCTCGATGGCGGCGTTGATGAATTCCTCCTGCGAGACCATGACGCCGAGGTTGACGACGTTGAAGCCCGCTTCCGTGAAGGCATGGTACAGGATTTGATTCCCGACGGCGTGTACATCCGCGCCGATGACGCCGATGATCAGCGTTTTTTTGTTCTGTTCCATATCCGTCCTCTGTCTTTCAAAATGGTTCGTAAACGCGCAGACTTCGCAGTTTACATTCACCGCAATGGTACGACGAATCCCCTGCAAAGTCAAGACCGGCAAGCGGAAAACGCACAATATATTTCCCGCTTACAGCGTTTCGAGATACGCCTTTCTGCCGGTTTCGTACAGGTTGCTGCCCGTGCTGTCGATGACGCAGACGACCGGCAGATTTTCGACGCGAAGCCGCCACACCGCCTCGGCGCCGAGGTCCTCATAGCATACGATCTCGGCCTCCTTGATGCAGCTACTAAGAAGCGCGCCCGCGCCGCCGATCGCGGCAAAATACACCGCGCCGTACTGCTTCATGGCTTCGACGACCTCTGCGCTGCGCTTACCCTTGCCGATCATGCCGGTTTCGCCCGCCGCGATCATTTTGGGCGAATACGCGTCCATGCGGTAGCTCGTCGTGGGACCGGCCGAGCCGATCACCTGACCGGGCTTTGCGGGCGTCGGGCCGACGTAGTAGATCGTCGCGTCCTTCACGTCGAACGGCAGCGGCCTGCCCTCGTCCAAAAGCGCGCAGAGACGCTTGTGCGCCGCATCGCGCGCGGTGTAGATGACGCCGGAGAGCAGGCATGCGTCGCCGCTTTTGATTTCCCGCGCCATGTCGCGGGTGATGGGAAGCTGAATGTGTTTTTCCATATCGTTCACCTCACAGCACGACCGTCCTATGCCGTGTCACATGGCAGTTGATGTTGACCGCAACCGGCAGCCCCGCAATGTGCGTCGGCATCCATTCGATGTTGACCGCAAGCGCCGTCGTTTTGCCGCCGAAGCCCTGCGGTCCGATGCCGAGCGCGTTGATCTTTTCGAGCAGTTCGGCTTCGAGACCGGCATAGTACGGATCGGGATTGCGCACGTCCAGACTCCGCATCAGCGCTTTCTTTGCAAGGTACGCCGCCTTGTCGAACGTGCCGCCGATTCCGACGCCCACCACGATGGGCGGACACGGGTTCGGTCCCGCCTCCTCGACGGTTTTCAGAATGAACGCCTTGACGCCCTCGACGCCGTCGGAGGGCTTGAGCATCGCAAGACGGCTCATGTTCTCGCTGCCGAAGCCCTTGGGCGCGACGGTCAGTTCGATCCGATCGCCCGGCACGATCTCGGTGTAGAGCATGGCGGGCGTGTTGTCGCCGGTATTTTGGCGGCGCAGCGGGTCCCCGACGACGGATTTACGCAGATACCCCTGCGCATAGCCCTGCCGCACGCCCTCGTCGATTGCGGCGCGAAGATCGCCGTTGATGTGCACATCCTGCCCGATCTTCAGGAACACGCAGCACACGCCGGTGTCCTGACAGATCGGCACCGTGTTGCGTTCGGCGATGCCGTAATTTTCGATGATTTTGTCGAGGATGCCCTGCGCGGTCGGGAACGGTTCGTCCCGCCTCGCCTGCTCGATGCGCGCCTGCATGTCGGCGGGCAGGACGCAGTTTGCCTCGATCGCAAGGTCCCTGATCGCGTCGGTTAAGACGCCTGCCTGAAATTCTCTCATGCTGCCTCCTTACGCCTGCACGCCGCGGATGCGGTCGAGAAGCGTGCCGTCGCGGTAGATGACGTCCGCGACGATGCGGTCGGAAAGATGCGGCTTGTCCGGCACGCCGCTCGTGCGCTCCGCAAGCTCCTTCAGCTCGTGAATGTCGCGAACACGCACGCCCGCGTCCCTGAGACGCAGGGCAAGCTCCGGATTGTTCGGATTGACGGCGACGCCCTTTTGCGTCACCAGCACGTCGATCGTGCTGCCCGGGGTGCTGATGCAGGTCACGCGGTCGGTGACGATCGGAAGCCTTGCGCGGGACAGCGGCGCAATGATCATCGAAAGCTTCGCGCCCGCCGCGGTGTCGCTGTGACCGCCGGAGCCGCCCATGATGCAGCCGTTACTGTCGGTATGCACATTGATGTTGAAATCGGTATCGATCTGCGTTGCGCCGAGGATCACGACGTCAAGCGAATCGACGACCGCGCTCTTTGCGCCGGGCGAGGCATAGTGCGTCGCGGAGATCTCCGCATGTCTCGGATTGCTGCGGATCGATTCGACCGCCTTGAGATCGAAGCATTGCACGTCCATCAGCGCGTCGAAGCAGCCCTCGTTGAGCATGTCGACGAGATACCCGGTGATGCCGCCGAGCCCGAAGCTGCCGCGAATCTTTTCTTTCAGCATGACGTCCTTCAGAAACTTCGCCGCCGCCAGCGACGCGCCGCCCGCGCCGGTCTGGAAGCTGAAGCCCTCCTTCAGAAGTCCCGACGCCTTGATCACGTCCACCGCGGTCATCGCCATCGAGAGCCCGACCGGATCGCGCGTGATCTTGGTGGTGCCGGAGACGATGCCCTTCGGATCGCCGATCGAATCGACGACCGCGACCGCGTCCACGTCGGTTTCGGGGATCGACCATCCGCAAAGCGGATACGGATGCAGCTCGTCGGTGATCGCGACGACGTACTTCGCGTGCTTCGCGTCGGGGATCGCATAGCCGAGCGAGCCGCAGGCGCTCTTGCCGAACCTGCCGGTGCAGTTGCCCATCGGATCGCAGGCGGGCGCCGCGATGAACGCCACGTCGATCGGCGTTCTGCCGTTTTCGATGTCGGCGGGACGGCCGCCGTGCGTGCGAAACTGCACGGGGTTTTCCATATTGCCCGCGGAGATGAAGCTGCCGAGTCCCGCGCTCATATAGTCGGTGAGGATCGTCGTGACGACGCCGTTTTTGATATGCTCCTTCAGCGGCGCATGCACGTCAAAGAGCGAGCTTGCGTTGAGCGTCAGATCCCGGATGCCGAGCGCGGCGATCTCGTCCATCACCATGTTCAGCACGAAGTCGCCGTTCCGAAGGTGATGGTGGAACGACACGGTCATGCCGCTTTTGAGTCCGCTGTTGATGATCGCCTCGCGAATCGAGGATACCAGTTTATTCATCGATCGCACCTCCGATCCCGAGCTGTTTTGCCGCTTCGAGCGTTTGACGCGCGCGCTCCACGATCGGCTTGTCGATCATCTTGCCGCGCAGAGAAACCGCGCCCTTGCCCTGCAGCTTGCCGATGCGGATCGCTTCGAACACCAGCTTTGCGTATTCGATGTCGGCGAGCGACGGGCTGAATACCTCGTTGATCGTGCGCACGTGGCGCGGCGCGATCGCGCTCTTGCCGGTGAAGCCCAGCGACTTCGCGTATTCGGCGTCGATCACGATGCCCTCGTCGTCGTTGACGTCGGTGAACGGCGTGTCGTAGACGTCGATGCCCGCGGCGCGCGCGGCGCACACGAGGCGCTTTCTGGCATAGTCGATCTCGTTTCCGGCTTTGGTGCGCTTGCAGCGAAGGTCGGCGGTCAAATCCTCGCCGCCCAGAAACAGCGCGGTCACGCGCGGGCAGGCGGTTGCGATCTCAAACGCGCGTTCCACGCCGAGCGCCGTCTCGATCAGCGGGATCAGTCTGACGCCGCCAACCGGCATATTGTTTCGCCGTTCGATGTCCGCGATATACGCGTCGAGCGTCTGCATGTCCGCTGCGCTCGAGGCCTTCGGCGGCATGATGAGATCGGGCTTTAAGGGCACGATCGCTTCGAGATCGTCCTTCCAGTACGGCGTGTCGATCGCATTGATGCGGACCGTGATTTCGACGTCCGCAAAGCCCATTTCGCGAATCGCGTTGCGCACGAGGATGCGCGCCGAATCCTTCTCGTCCGGCGAAACCGCGTCCTCGAGGTCCAAAATGATGCTGTCCGCGCCGAGCGCGTCGCCGTTGATGATCATGTTCGGCGCGTTGCCCGGCAAAAAGAGCATACTCCTTCGCATAGTCTCCTCCGCTTTTCAAAGTTGCGGGCATTTCTGCCCATTATTCGATTTTATTATAGCGCCGATCGGACAAACATTCAATAGCGATTTGCCGTGAAAAACCATTGAACAACGGCGGAGATTCGGTTATAATGAGGGAAACACCAGAGCATCGGAGGGACGATTATGCCGTATTCGGGCAGAATGCAGAACGGTCACTATTACAGCGTGTTCTTCGCGCCGAGAGGACGCGACAGAATGTACGATCTCGGCATGCAGATCGCGCAGATGTACCTTTCCCCGTATGACAAGCTGATCGGCATCATCGGCGAAGCCGGTTCCGGCAAGAGCATGCTGATCAAGGGCATGTTCCCGGGGCTCGAGCTCACGAACGACGACAACGGCATCAACATGCGCCCGCTGCCGATCCTCGACCAGTGCGAGGACGGATACTTCCGCGCGCACACCTACCACCTCGATATCCGCTTCGAATCCGCGTTCACGCAGCTGGGCACGCTCGCCGACGCGATCAAAAAGGCGATCGGCAACGGCAAGCGCGTGATCGTCGAGCATTTTGAGATGATCTATCCGCTGCTCGGCTTCAATGCCAACCTGATGATCGGTCTCGGCGACGAGGTCATCATTTCGCGTCCCACGATCTTCGGTCCGCTGCCCTCCGAACTGCACGAGCGCGTCGCGCGCTCGATCGTCTACCGCCGCATGGCGCACACCGCCGAGGACCTGTGCGAGATCTTCCTCCCGCCCGAGGAGTACGAGCGCTGCTTCCACCGCGACATCAAGCACGGCTTTCTGCTCGCGTTTGAGGACCGTCCGCCGAAGGTCGACCTCGACGAGCTGGAGCTCAAGGTCAGCACCGCGATCGCATCCGATCTGCCGATCTCCTATGTGGACGACGGACATGTGCGCATCGGCGACATCGTGCATCCGTGCACCGGACCGCGCACGCACGTTTCGAGCACCGGCAAGGTCGACGAATTCCGGCTGCTGCACCGCATCGTCTACGATCCGATCGAGCATCATTACCTGATCGCCGGCCGCGTCGGTCCCGGCATCGGCGGCGAATCGATCGACGACGTCAACGACTTCAATCTGGACTGAAATGCAATCGCCCCGCAGAACGCGGGGCGGTTTTGCTATTCTTTTTCGGCCTTTTCCAGCGCCTTTTTGTACGGCAGCAGCATGCCTTCGGTCATCTTACCGCCGATCTTTTTTTGAATCTTCTTGCTGCGCATCATCGCGCCGACCAGATACATGCCCGCGATGCGCCCCTTGCGCTTCTGCGGGAAGTCGTAGAACCCGTGCGCTTTATAGAAGCGGTGATCCTCCTTCATCAGCCCGCGCATCTGATAGATCAGATCGCGGAACACCTTCATGCCGCCGACGCCGTAGAAGTTCTTCGGCGGCTGATAGTGCGTCTCGATCGCATAGCCGAGCGTCTCGGAAAGCGCTTCGATCTCCGCCGCGGGATCGCGCTCGTTCGTCGCAATCCCCGCAAGGCAGTTTCCGCCGACCTCGGCGCGCGATTCGATCAGCATGCGGAGATTCGGCTCCGCGTCCAGCGCGCCGTCGATCAGGTACCCGACCGGCTTGCCCATCGTGACCGTGCGGTGTCCGTTGCAGAACTGCCTGTCGTCAAAGAGCTTCATGCGGCTGCCCATCGAGTGATCCCGCACCGAAAACGCATAGACGATCGCGTCCGCGCTCTGGATGCGTTCGCGCAAAAAGGTATCGAATCCGTCCCGATAGACGCAGGTGCCGTCCGCCGCGCAGTGAAAGCAGCCGAGGCAGCCGCCCGCAAACGGGAACTCCCGCAGGTTCACAAGCACCGTGTCCGCCGCCGTGACCGCCGTGAAGCGCTCGACCATGTCCCGCAGCGCGTCGCTCTGCAGGTCCGCAACGATCGCGATCCGCCTGCCGCTGCGCTCCTTTGACGGCTGCACGGATCCGTTCACCGGCGCGGGAACAAACGGCTTTTGCTCTTTCTGCACCGGATAGAGCGGACGCTCCGCGATGCCGCGCTCGACGCGCCACATGAGATGCCGGAAGAAGTCCTCCGCCTGCCTGCGCCCCTCGGGCTTCAAGAGGTCCTCCATGTCCGCGGACAGCCCGCCGAGATACAAAAGACCCAGATCGTCGCAGTTGTCGCGGATGAAGCGGTGCGCCGTGACGTCGTAGAAGTGCAGCGAGGTCGTAATCTGCGCCGCGTACCTGCCCGACACGTCGACGCCGTGTTCCTTGACAAGCTCGATAAACCGGTGCAGCTGCGACGGCACGAGAAACGTATAGACCGGATAGGAAAACAGCAGAAGCTCGGCGTTGTTCAGCGCCTCCTCCGCCTTTGAAAAATCCTTTTCGATGCTTTTGATGCGCTGTCCGACGTGCAGCACCTCGAAGCTGTGCGCCGGGAACTTCTTTTCGAGATAGCGCACCGTCTGCAGCGTAACGCTGTTTTCGCCCTTGGGCGAGCCGTTCAAAACCAGAATCTTCATCGAATCACCTCACGCAAGCCCCGGTTTGCAGGGCTTTCCCTCGTTTCGCCGGAATGCAAAATAGAGTTCCTCGGTCGCCAGCGCCATCTTCGTCACCGCAAAATCGCAGTCGTGCGGGTAGATGTACCACGTGTCCTCGAGCGTGTTGAGGTCCACGCAGTCGCCGAATTTGCCGAGATATTCGTACTCGATGTGGCAGGAATACATCGACGGCACGCTCTTTTCCATCGAAAACGGATCGCCGTCGCCGTCCGTGCCCGAGACATGGAAGCCGGTCATATCGTGGCGCATCGTCCCCTCGCCGAGCAGGATGAACTTCTTCGCGTTCGGCAAAGACCGCACCGTGACCGGCAGCGGACCGGAGTCGTACGTGCCCGCCTCGACCTCTTTTCGGACGTTTGCGCGCTCCCACTCGTACCAGTCGGGGATGTGCGAAAATTCGGTTTTGCCTGTTTCGGCTTCGAGCTCGCCAAGCTCGGTATAGCGCCAGCGCCTGCCGCACGCCTTGCAGAACAGCGTCGCACCCTCGCTTGCCATGCGAAACTCGGTCTTGCACGCGGGGCATTGATACAGAACCTTATGAAGCCCCTCCGCGCGCTTATCGTAGGTCACGCGGATATTGCGCTGCTTTTGCCACGCATACTCGTCGTATTGAAACGCCTCGACCAGCCGCGCGTTGATCTCGTCTGCACTTGCCGCTTTCAGCTCGTCCGCGGTGTACTGCACGGTGAACTCGGCTTCGGTGGGCTTTACGTTTCTGAAATGCAGGTTCCAGAACGGGGAATCGATGTGATGTCCGTGACAGATCAGCGTCACGACCGGCACGCCCAACAGCTTGCAGAGCTTGCCGAGCGACGCGGGCAGCACCGCCGTCGTGCCGCAGAGCGAATAGCGCGCCTCGGGGTAGATGATCAGAATATCACCGTTCTGCACCACGCGCTTGCATTGACGAACGAGCGTGATGTCCTCGGTGAACTTGCGCTTGCAGATGCAGCCGACGCGCCGCAAAAGCCCCTCACGCCCGATAAAGCCGTCAATCGCCACGATGTAGTTCGCACGGTCCGGCCAGATCGCCTTGGTCGCAACCTTGAAATCCAAAAACGCGTTGTGGTTGCAGAGCAAAAGATACGGCGGCTTCAGCCCCTCCGCGCCCGTTTTCCGGATGATCGTCCCGTGCTTTTTCACGTCCGGCGCGCTCAGAAGGTACGTCAAAGGACGCAGATACCACGCCGTGCGCATCGGCTTTCTGGTCATATCAAAGCGTTCCAGCTCCCGTTGGTTCATCTTCCCCACCTCTTTTCCCGTCCAGTATACCGTATTCCGCGCCGTTTCGCAACGAAAAAGACGCGGGAGAAAAACCATCTTGATTCTGCGGCGGCATGTGATATAATATATAAAATAAGCAAACGAAGGGATGCAAGATGGAAACCTCGTATTTCGAACCGTACAGCAGCACCATGCAGCGCGTCATGCCGATCAAGGTCTACGGGCACGCCGGCAAGCCGGTCCTGTTCATTCCGTGTCAGGACGGCCGGTTCTTCGACTTTGAGAACTTCGGCATGGCGAACGCGATCGCGCCGTGGATCGAGCGCGGGCAGTGCACGGTGTTTTCGGTCGATACCGCGGACCGCGAAAGCTGGAGCGACCGCAGCGGCAACCCGTACGAGCGCATCCGCCGCCACGAGCGCTGGATCGATTATCTCACGCGTGAGGCGGTGCCGTTCATCCGCGATTTTGCCAACCGGCAGAACGGCTGGGAGGGCTTTCCCGGTCTGATGGTCTTCGGCTGCTCGCTCGGCGCAAGCCATGCGCTGAACCTGTATCTGCGCTTTCCGGACCTCTTCGACCGCTGTCTGGCGCTCTCCGGCGTCTATCGCGCCTCGTACTTTTTCGGCGACTATTCGGACGAGGTCGTGTACCGCAACTCGCCCGCGGATTATCTCAAAAGCCTGCCGAACGACCATCCGTTTATCGCGGAGTACAACCGGCACAAGGCGGTGATCTGCACCGGACAGGGTGCCTGGGAGGAGACGTGGAGCACGCGCGAGATCGATACGCTGTTCTGCGAGCGCGGCATTCATGCGTGGTTCGATTACTGGGGATACGACGTCAACCACGACTGGCCGTGGTGGTTCAGACAGGCGGCGTATTTCCTCCCCTATCTCTTGGACGAAAAGGAGTAACCCATGAATTTTATCTACATTTCGCCGAACTTTCCGGAGAACCACCGGTTCTTCTGTCAGCATCTCAGGGAGAACGGCGTCACGGTGCTCGGCATCGGGGACTGCCCCTACGACGAGCTGCATCCGGAGCTGAAAGCGGCGCTGACCGAATACTACAAGGTGTCCTCGCTCGAACGCTACGACGAGGTCTATCGCGCCGTCGCATTCTTCATCCACCGGTACGGACGGATCGACTATCTCGAATCGAACAACGAGTACTGGCTCGAACAGGACGCACAGCTTCGGCAGGATTTCCACATCACGACCGGCTTTCTGCCCGAGGACATGCCGCACGTCAAGTGCAAATCGCTGATGAAGGAACGCTATCTTGCCGCCGGCATTCCGGTCGCGCTGCATCATATGGCGGACGACAAGGCGGGCTGTCTCAAATTTATCGAACAGGTCGGCTATCCGGTCATCGTGAAGCCGGACAACGGCGTCGGCGCGGTCGGCACGTTCCGCATCAACAACGAGGCGGATCTCAACGCGTTCTTCACGTTCAAGGACGATCAGCGCTACATCATGGAGGAATGCATCGACGGTCTGACCGTCTCGTACGACGCGATCGTCAACGGAAACGGCGAACCGCTGCTCGAGGCGGGCAACGTCACGCTGGAAAGCATCATGGACATGGTGAACGAGAAGCGCAGCTGCGAGACGCTGATCCGCAACCGCCTGCCCGACGCGCTGCAGAACATGGGACGCGCCGCGCTCGAAGCGTTCGGCGTCCGAAAGCGCATGGTGCATTTCGAATTCTTCTGCCTGAACCGCGATCAGCGCATCGGCAAAAAGGGCGATTTCGTCGCGCTCGAGGTCAATATGCGTCCGTGCGGCGGCATTCTGCCGACGATGATCAACTATGCGTACAGTACCGACATCTACAAGATCTGGGCGGACATGATCTGCTTTGACGACAGCGCCAAGCCGATCGGGCAGCAGCAGTTCTGCGCCTACGCCGGACGCCGCAAGGAGCGCTCCTATGTGATGTCCTACGAGGACGTCATCCGCGCCTATTCCGATCACATCGTCGAAGCCGACCGCGTCGATCCCGTGCTTGCGACCGACATGGGCGACTTTATGTTCATCGCGATCTTCCCGACGTACGACGAGGTCACGGCGTTCTATCAGCGCGTACTGGAGGAACGGCAATAATCCCGCATACGCGCACAGACCGCATGCGGCAGAATCAAAAACAGGGCTGTTAAGAAATCCATTGAGAAATCTTGAAAGAAGATTTGTCAAGGGTGTTATTCAAAAACAACCCCTCAGTCTCGGTAAACCTCGACAGCTCCCCTTGCACAGGGGAGCCTTTTGGTTGAGCTAAAAAAGCCCTCCCTGTGCAAGGAAGGGTGGATTTTGCGAAGCAAAAGACGGAAGGGTTGTCCTGCGGCGACACCTCATCCGACGCCTTCGGCGCCACCTTCTCCTCAAGGCGAAGGCTATTTTGATTCCGCAAAGACCTTCCGACAGTCCCTCGCCGTATGGTTGCGATTATTGTTTCGGCAGCTTCCGGAAGTTGATCGACGCGCCGAGACCGTCCTCGATCATGCGGTTGTCCACGCGGATGCGGCTGCCGTCCTGCATGCGGATCACCGCCCTGTAGATGCGGTTTTTCACGTTCATGAAGTTCGAATAATCCCGTACCTTCTTCGAAGCGCAGTCCGAATACCGGTAATCGCGCCTGGCGCCGAGCCATGTGCGGTAGATGAAGTGATCGCGGTAGCATTCCACGCGCCCGTTCCACGTAAACAGCGCAAGACCGATCAAGTACAGCGCGCCGAGTCCGAAGAATATGTACAGAAAAATCATATACTTGCGGTCCGCTTCCGTCCGTACCGGCACAAAAACCGTCAACAGCACAAGCCCTGCAATGAGAAGAACCGCCGTTGACAGCATGACGACCGTGACCCCTGTCCGCTGGCTGCGATAATAGACCGCCTCGGGCGTTTCGCCGCGGTCGTCGCTGATCGCGGGATCGACCGGCTTGTGATTCGGGATATCGCGCGCGGCGAGCCGTTTGCGCATCGGCTCCGCATCCTCGACGTCGCGATCGACGATCAGACGCTTCTTTGCGGTATACAGGTAGAGATCGTGGTCCGCGACCTTGTACCACAGCACGTCCGTATAGCGGAAGCGGTACTCGTTGCCGAGCCATGTGCGATAGGTGAATTCGTCCTCGTAAAACCGGATGCGGCGATTTTTGGCGGGCAGGATCGGCAAAAGCCCCAGAATACCCAGCACGGTCCAGAGAATGATCACCCATGCCTGATCGTGCGCCAAAATGCGGTAAACGGCGATGCCGAAGCATGCGACGGCGCAGGCGACGGAAAAGCCGACGACAAGTTTTACAATCGGTTTCATGTTGTTCTTTCCTTTCGATCCTTCGGTTCTGAACAATAGACACGCGAACCGGCAGATGTGTTACACGGTTTTGGGAATATATGATTTTCTTTCGTTGATAAGCGCCTTTGTTCGCACAAAGAAACGCCGCAAAACACAAATCCGTCAAATCCGGCGACATGCGCGGCGGATTAGACACCTTGCTGCTTCCGCCGCTCGCATGATCCGGAGGATTATAGGCGGAAGCAGAAAACCGGTCTGTCGAAAGTCTTTTCGACAGACCGAATGTTATTTGCGTTCGTTGATGTAGCGGCAGGCGGCAAGCGCTGCCGTGGCGCCGTCCGCGACCGCGGTGGTGAGCTGACGCACGAACTTACTGCGGCAGTCGCCCGCGACATAGACGCCCGGCGTGTCGGTGCAGCACTGCTCGTCGGTGTCGAAGTATCCGTAGGAATTGAGCTTTGCAAGGTCCCTGAACGGCTCGTTTTCGGGGATCAGACCGATCGCGACGAACAGACCGTCGCAGGCGATCTCGCGCTTCTGCCCGGTGGTGCGGTTCTCGACCTCGACGCCCGCAAGCGCCTCGCCGTTTTTCAGAAGCTTGTTGATCTTGAGGTTGGTGAGCACGCGCACGTTCTTGCGCGATTCGAGCACCTGCTGCAGCCGCACCTCGCCGGTCAGCGCCGGCAGGTCCTGCAGGATGATGACCTCCCTGCATTTTTCGGCAAGCAGGATCGCTTCCTGCAGCGCGGAGTTACCGCCGCCCGCGACGCAGACGGTCTGATCCGTGTAGAAATCGCCGTCGCAGACCGCGCAGAACGAGATGCCCTCGCCGACGAGCTCGTTTTCGCCCTCGAGCCCCAGCATGCGGTGCTTGACGCCGGTGGCGATGACGACGGTCAGCGCTTCGTAGCGGCCGCCCTCCTCGGTCTCGACGATCTTGAGATCGCCCTCGGTTTTGACCGAAATCGCGCGTTCGAGCTCGACGTCCGCGCCCTGATGCAGGATCTGCTCGAGGAAGCGGTCCGCAAACTCGTTGCCGCTCATCTGGATCGTGCCCGGATAGTTCTCCACCTTCGGGGAGTGGGTGATCTGTCCGCCGAAGCCGTGCTTTTCGAGCACCAGCACCGTCTTGCCGTTCCGGAGCGCATAGAGCGCCGCCGTCATACCGGCGGGCCCGCCGCCGATCACGATCATGTCGTACATGGAAATACCTCCTGAAAGAAGATTTGGTTGGAATGACAATCCCTCCGTCGCCGCAGGTGACTGAGGGATTGTACGCATTTCTTTGCAAACGATTCTCCGCAGAGGGAACCTGCGGAGAATCCGAACGTTGCTTTTTGCGTTTATGCGCCTTTGTGCATCAGCCAGCCCTTGATGTCCGAAACGCCGCGATACTTTTCAAAGCTGCCGTCCTCATTGAGCAGGACGAGCGTCGGCGCCTGCTTGACGCCGTACTGTTCGACGAGCGCCTTTTCCTCGTTTGCGTTGAGCGCGGTGAAGATCACGCCCGCCTTTTCGAGCAGAGCCGTCGCCAGCTTGCAGTTCGGGCAGGTCGGCGTCTTGAAGAGCAGCGCGCTCGCGCCTTCGGTCTTCGGCGCTTCAACCGGCGCTTCCGGCGCGCAGACCGGCGCGGCGGGCGTTTCGTCGACCGGCGCGGGGTTCGGTCCCTGATGGTTGAGGTGCGAACGTCCGATGTTGTAGACCTTGCGATCCTTGAACTCCTGCGCCTTGCCGTCGTTCCAGTTCTGGACCGGACGGTAGTAGCCGGTGATGCGGCTGTACACTTCGGTCTTGCCGCCGCAGATCGGGCAGGTGTAGTGCTCGCCGGTGATGTAGCCGTGGTCCTTGCAGACCGAGTAGGTCGGCGACATCGTGTAGTACGGCAGCTTGTAGTTCTCGGCGATCTTGCGGACGAGGTTTGCCGCCGCCTTCCAGTCGGGCAGCTTCTCGCCGAGGAACGCGTGGAACACGGTGCCGGAGGTGTACAGCGTCTGCAGGTCGTCCTGGATGTCCAGCGCCGAGAAGATGTCCTCGGTGTAGCCGACCGGCAGGTGCGACGAGTTGGTGTAGTACGGCGTGCCGTTCATGTTCGCGGTGATGATGTCCGGGAACTGCTCCTTGTCGTGCTTCGCAAAGCGGTACGTCGTGGACTCCGCGGGCGTCGCCTCGAGGTTGTAGAGGTCGCCGTACTTCTCCTGATAGTCGGAGAGACGGTCGCGCATGTGGTTCAAAACCTCGCGGGTGAACTTCTGCGTCTCGGGATGCGTGAGGTCCTTTCTGAGCCAGTTCGCGTTGAGACCGACCTCGTTCATACCGATCAGACCGATCGTGGAGAAGTGGTTTGCGAACGTGCCGAGATAGCGCTTGGTGTACGGATAGAGGCCCGCGTCCAGCAGCTTCGTGATGACCGTGCGCTTGGTCTTCAACGAACGCGCCGCAATGTCCATCATGCGGTCGAGCTCGGCATAGAATTCCGTTTCGTCCTTGGCAAGGTACGCGATGCGCGGCATGTTGATCGTGACGACGCCGACCGAACCGGTGGATTCGCCGGAACCGAAGAAGCCGCCGGACTTTTTGCGAAGCTCGCGAAGGTCGAGACGGAGACGGCAGCACATCGAACGCACGTCGCTCGGCTCCATGTCGGAGTTGATGTAGTTCGAGAAATACGGCGTGCCGTACTTGGCGGTCATCTCAAACAGCAGCTTGTTGTTCTCGGTCTCGGACCAGTCGAAGTCGCGCGTGATCGAGTACGTGGGGATCGGGTACTGGAAGCCGCGACCGTTGGCGTCGCCCTCGATCATGACCTCGATGAATGCCTTGTTGACCATGTCCATTTCCTTCTTGCAGTCGCCGTAGGTGAAGTCCATCTCCTTGCCGCCGACGATCGCGGGCAGGTTTTCGAGGTCCTTCGGCACGGTCCAGTCGAGGGTGATGTTACTGAAAGGCGCCTGCGTGCCCCAGCGGGACGGCGTGTTGACGCCGTAGATGAACGACTGGACGCACTGCTTGACTTCCTTCTGGGAGAGGTTGTCGACCTTGACGAACGGCGCAAGGTACGTGTCGAACGAGGAGAACGCCTGCGCGCCCGCCCACTCGTTCTGCATGATGCCGAGGAAGTTGACCATCTGGTTGCACAGCGTGGAAAGATGGCTTGCCGGCGAGGACGTGATCTTGCCCGGAACGCCGCCGAGACCTTCCTGAATGAGCTGCTTGAGGCTCCAGCCCGCGCAGTAACCGGTGAGCATCGAAAGATCGTGCAGATGGATCGCGCCGCTTCTGTGCGCTTCTGCGATCTCGTTGTCGTAGATCTCGGTGAGCCAGTAGTTTGCGGTGATCGCGCCGGAGTTCGAAAGAATCAGACCGCCGACCGAATACGTGACCGTCGAATTCTCCTTGACGCGCCAGTCGTTGATCTGCAGATAGTTGTCCACGAGGTCCTTGTAGTTCAGCATCGTGGAATTGATGTTGCGGACCTTCTCACGCTGTTTGCGGTAGAGAATGTATGCCTTTGCGACGTCCGCATAGCCGGACTCGGACAGCACCTTTTCCACGCTGTCCTGAATCTCCTCGACCGTGATCTTGCCGTCCTTGATCTTGCTCTCGTAGTCGGACGTGACATGCAGCGCCAGAAGCTCGATCACGCTCGGATGGTACTGCTTGTGCGTCGCTTCGAACGCCTTGGTGATGGCCGCCGTGATCTTCTGAATCGAAAAATCCGCGATCTGTCCGTCTCTCTTGATAACCTGATACATAAAAAAACCCCCTCATCGGTAACTTTGTCGGAATCCTGAGGTCTTTGCAGCTTTCGCCGCATCGACCGAGCATGGCAATTGTACCGCAAGAGAAGGGAAAAGTCAATATGTTGTGGTGATTGTTAACAAATCATACAATATCTTGTATTTATTCACTGCATATACAGGGAGCCGTATACGCAGGCAAAAAAAACCGAAAAATGCAGACTATATGCCCCTTAACGCCGTGTTCTGTACGGTTTTTCGGACAGCTGCGGCATACGTTTCCATACATTCTCTTGTGGGTGCGTGGAAGTTTTCGTACACAACCGTATCGCGGTCCGTAAACGCTTGCAGATAGTACGCCTTCGCGCCCGCGATCCACTGCGCAATCGCCTCAAAGTCCGATAATCCGTGCAATTCGTCGACGACGGTCGTGCGGAACTCGTAATCGATGCCAGCGTTCATCAGCAGATGAATACTCTCGTCGATCGGCGCGAGGTCGATTTTTTCCAATCCGCAAGTATGCGCATAATTTTCCGGTCCCGCCTTGATGTCCATCGCAACATAATCCAGAAGCCCCTCGTCGAGCATCGCCTTAAGGCGGTCCGGATGCATGCCGTTGGTGTCGAGCTTGACGGGATAGCCCAGCGCCTTGATCCTGCGGATCAGGTCGGGCAGGTCCTTGCGGAGCGTCGGTTCGCCGCCGGTGATCGCAACGCCGTCCAAAAGCCCTTTGCGCTTTTCGAGAAACGCCAGAAGCTCGGTATCGTCCATGACCGGCTCGGCGGTGCCGTCGATCAGCTCCGCGTTGTGGCAGAACGGGCAGCGAAGATCGCACCCGCCCAGAAACACCGTGCACGCCACACGCCCCGGAAAGTCCAGAAGCGTCATCTTTTGCAGTCCGTGAATTTTCATACTGTTTCTCCTATCTTTCATGTCCGACGGGACAATTCATTCGCCGCAGGCAAAGCGCATCATCCCTGTCATTCTGACGAACACCGTGAGGAAGAATCTCAGAACGCAAACATGCTTTTCCGTTCAGAGATCCTTCGGCTGCGCCTCAGGATGACAAGCCTGTGCACGATTTGCGGCTGTGCCGCACATTTACACCGCGGCAAGCACATGCAGGTTGCGGATCTCACCGTCGGCAATCGCGTCGTTTACCGAATACGCATGCTTTTCGAGATCGCCGCAGATCGCCCTGGTCAGTCCCTGATGCATGAGCTCGTCGATCACATCCGCCGCCGCGTCCTCGATCATGTCGTATTTCGTTTCGGCGATCTCCGGTCCGTTGTCCGTCGTGATGAGATACTCCGCCGTCTCGGCAAGCAGCGAGAGCTTCGGCAGCGCCCGCATCGCGCGGAAGCTCCATTTATAATACGGCTCGTAGACGTTGTTCAGAAGGAAGACCGCGGACATCGTATGCTTCACAAACTCCGCCGCCGCAAGCTGCGCCGCGCCGGTCTCGCCGTGCTTAAGGCAGCGCCGGTAGTTGTACTGCCCCGCCTGCGCCATCAGCAGCAGATGCCCCGCAAGCTTCTTTTTGCGGATATCCTCCGGATAGCGCGAAAGCCCCTCGCGGATGCGCGTGACCTCGCCGCGTCCGTCGAAGAACAGTTTGCCGTTGGTCGCCTCCGAGAGCGCGTGCTCCGGCACGGTCAGCCACTGCCGCACGGTCAGAACGCCGTCGGGCGCGCCGACCTTGTCCGCAAAGACCTCCGCGGTGCGCAATACGCCGTGCCGCGCGCCGCCGACCGGCGCGACCATGCTGCGCCGTACGCCCAGAAATTCCTTCGGAAGCTTGTCGTACGCGCGTTCAAGCCGGAACGCCCGCTGCCGGTCGACCGTCTCCTCGTCGGGCAGCAGGATGCACACGCCCGGTTCGAAATCGTGATCGGTCGAAACCGCGTCGTCGAAGCCGTAGCACTCCGAGCCGCTGCCGAACAGACCGACCGCAAGCTGCGGCAGAAGGTCCGAAAACTGCTCAGAAAGCATCGGTTTGACGCATTCTTCATAGAAGCGTTCGGCAAGCTCAAGCCCGTTCATAGATCGCCTTTGCCCTTTCGTTAAGTTCGTCCGCCGCCGCAAACCAGCCGTAATAGGAGAACGCCGGCGCGCATTTTTCGCACACAAACGCGTAGTATCCGTCGTGCGGAAGGTTTTGTGCGTCAAGCAGCGTCTGCGCCGTTTCGAGATACCGGTCGATCGTCTCGCTCGCGTCCAGAAGTCCGCGTTCGGCTTCGGCGGCGTCCGCCATGTTGAGGTATGTGATCGCCTGCTCGAGCGCGCCGTGCTCCGCCTTTGCCATCACGGCAAGCGCCTTTTCGTACAGCTCGAACGCCTCCGCAAACCGCCGCTCCGCGACGTACGCCAGCGCCATATTGTTGTAGAGCCCGCCCAAAAGCTCCGGTCTGAGCGACGGGATCGATTCGTACACCGCCCGCGCCTTTTCAAACACATCGAGCGCGCGCGCCTGTTCGCCGAACGCCTGATACGCGGTCGCGACGTTCACATAGGTCGTGCCTGCGGAGATCGAACCCTCGAACCCGATTTGATCGAGCAGGTTCAGCGCTTCCGCCGCATGCGCAAACGCCTTGTCCCTGTCCTGCACCTTGCGGTAATGCCCGACAAGCTCGTTGCGGATCATCAGTTCGCCCTTCTGGTCGTGTCCGAGCTTCGCTTCCTCGAGCCAGTAGTTGAGATGCCGTTCCACGCCCGCGTAATCGCGGCGGGACATGTAATCGTCGACCTTCTCCATGATCCGCTGCTGCGGCACCGGCCTGATCTGCGTCTCGACGCCGTACGGCTCCTCGCACAGCAGACAGCGCGGCTCGACGTAGTCTTCCTTCCCGATCGGTGACATGCGGTTCCCTCCTTCCGTCGCTTCACGGTCAGTATAGCAGATTTCCGGAAAAAAGGGAAGAGCGTATCGGAAAGCGTATGAATATAGCGTAATTAGCTTCTATTGATTCATATGTACATCATCTATGGATGATTTTCTGTTTCAATTGTTTGCTTTACTCTGTTACTAAAAGAGGTGAGAATCATGCAGTTTCCCCATGAGGAAGTCGGTTCGCGCATACTGGAACAGCGGAAAAAACAGGGGCTGACCAGAGAGCAATTGGCGGAAAAAGCCGACATTTCCGTACAGTTTCTGGCAGATATCGAGAAGGGACGAAAGAGTATGACAGTCGCAACGCTCCGCGCGATCGCGTCTGCGCTTTCCGTTACGACCGACTCGATCGTATACGGAAGCCGTTCCCCGCTGCCCGGCGTCGAAGATGAGCTGTACGCGCTCTGTGCAGCGCTTTCCCCGAAGCAGCAGACCGCGGCCGCAAAGCTGCTGCGCGTGTTTTTCGATACGGTACGCGATCTATGAAACATGTACGACGCTTGCTTGCGTCCTTCCTGATGATTTTGCTCCTTGTGCCGGTCATCAGCCTTGCGGAACAAACACCCGAGCCGACGCCGGAAGGGACGCCGGAACCGACGCCCACGCCGACGCCGCTGTTCGGCGTTACCCTCGGCATCGACGACGCACAGCGCGCCAAACGCGACAAGGCGCACCGGTCGATTCTCGGCGCATCCCGCGCGCAGGGCGTGTATGTCGCAGACGCGAACGATCTTTCGCTGTGCTACTTTGCGAAGCGCGAACACGTCACCTTCCCGCCCGGCAGCACGACCAAGATCATGACGGCGCTTCTGACGCTCGAAAACGTCCCGCTCGACGAGATCGTTACCACCCCGCGCGAAGCGACGCTGCTCGGCGGCACGAACACGATGCTGGGGCTTGCGAAGGACGAACAGCTGAGCGCGGAGGACATGCTCTACGGGCTGATGCTCGTCTCGGGCAACGACTGCGCGATCTCGCTCGCGTTCCATCAGGCGGGTTCGGAGGAAGCGTTTGCCGAACGGATGAACGAACGCGCCGCCGAGCTCGGCATGGTCGACACCAATTTCACCAATCCCTGCGGCCGGAACGTCGGCGACAACCACACCACGCCGTACGATCTCGCGCTGCTGACGCAGGCGGCGATGCAGAACGCGGACTTCCGGAAGATCGTCGCCACGGCGGAGTACACGATCCCCGCAAACCCGCTGCGCAAGAAGCCGGAGCTGATCCGCAACAGCAACCGCCTCGTTTCGGACGCGCCGGGCAGAGGATACCACTATCCGTACGCGATCGGCGTCAAGACCGGCGCAACGGCGCTCGGCACCTGCCTCGTCAACGCCGCGAAGAAGGAGGACGTCACGATCCTCTGCGTGCAGATGGGCATGCTCGGCGACGACAACGCCGAGCGCAGAGCGGAGCTGTTCTGGCGCGCGATCCAGTTCTTTGAATACGTCTTTACCTATGAATACACGGACGTCGACGCCGAAACGATGATCGGCTCGTACGAACAGGCCGTTCGCGTCGAAAACCTTTCGCCCTTCGGCGCCGACGGCTTTGTCACCGCAAAGGCGGGCTTCAACGGCGCGACCGCCTACCGCCCGGTCCGCGAGATCGACCTGCTGCTGACGGGGCTTACGCAGTTTTCCGTGACCGCAAACGCAAGGGCCGAAGCGCCGGTGCATCGGGGCGATCTGCTCGGCACCGTCACGTTCTCCTACAACGGACGCGTCTGGTTCGAGCTGCCGCTGTATGCGGATCAGGACATCGAGCTGCCGCCCACGCCCGTGCCTTCGACGCCGATTCCCGTCACCGAGGAGGCGCTTCCGACGCCGACCGCGTCTCCGACACCCGTTCCGACCGCGTCCGCAACGCCCGAACCGGAAGCGCCGCAGCGTTCCGTTTCGCCGGAAGGCATCGTGCTGCCGATCGTCGGCGCACTGCTGCTCGGACTGATCGCAGCGCTTGCGATCCCGCTGACGCGCAGGCGGAAAGGAACCGACGAATAAAGCAAAAATCTCCGCAATCTGCGGAGATTTTTCATACTTGCGGGGGATTATCCCTCCTTGGCGTCGAACAGCATCCAGCCGCGGTCGACCGGCGCGACAAACGAGGTGCCGCAGTACACGCACACGCGCGCGCCCGCCGCGGGCAGCGGCGCGCCGCAGTTCGGGCAGTTGAAACCGACGACCTCGCTTTCGGGATCGTCCGCGTAGCCCGCGATGTAGCACAGCAGCAGACGGCGCTCCTGCTGCGCGTCGTTCCTATCGATGTAGCCGACCGCCGCCTGACAGGTCAGGATCTTTCTGCGCGAGGAGCCGTCGTACGCCGCGATCGTCACGCGATGCACTTTGATTTCGTCCTTGACGTCCAGCGGCAGGCGGTCCTCGAACGACTCATAGAACGACGCGGTCGCGTCGTTGCGGAACAGGACCTTGCCCTCCTTGCCGCTCCGGTAGTACGTCTCGGCGTCGCGGCGCACGCGCTGCGAAAAGACCTTGGCGTTGAAGTCCGGAAAGTCCCGCAGGATCTTCGGCATCGCCACCGATTCGAGCGACGAGAGCGAACGCGGCTTCGGCGGTTCGTTGTTTGCGGCGATCGCCTCGTTCAACGCGCTTGTGATCGTGCCGAGCGATTGCCTGAGACCGCGCGTCGCGCGCAGAATCCCGAAAAAGCCGCCCGCCAGTACGCCGAGCCCCGCCAGTGCCAGCAGCACGATGATCCACCATTCCATACGCCCACCTCCCGGTTTTGCTGTCTCTATTTTGAAAACTTCCGTCCGATTTGTCAAGTGCGTTTCCGTGCAAACCGGACGCCCGTAAGCGCCGCTTTGACGGCATTACGGCGCCGTATTTCCGTCCGGCAGCCGCGTTGCGTCCAGAACCGCGAGCCCGTCGACATAGACGATCCCGTTGTTGACGATCCGTTCAAGCGGGATGTCGGTCCCGACGTCGATCATGTCCAGCGTGCGCAGGTGCAGCGCGCCGTTGTTGACGATGTCGCCGCGCAGGTATTCGATAGAAAACTTGCTCCTCAGCCAGACGTCGCCGTTGTTTTCGTACCGTCCGCCCAGCATGGAGAACGACGCGCCGCGCCGGAGATTGTGCCGCCCGCCCTTTTCGACGCGGAACGTTCCGCGGTTGACGCTGTACGCCGTTTCGGCGGAACACACGCCGCCGTCCTCGACGACGATCGTGCCGTAGTTGTACTGTCTGCTGTCCATCACCCAGACGCCGCGCACGCGGACGGTTCCGTGGACGCTGAGGTAGTTTTTCTCGCCGCAGCCGTTCAGAACAACGCCCGACGGAATCACGATCTCCCCGTCCTGCGGCACGATCACGGACTCCATGAGCCGGATATCGGTCACGTTCGGATCGTTCAGCGCTTGCAGCAGATCGGCGTATCCGTAGACCGGCGTATCGACGCAGACGATTTCGAACGGCGTTTCGCCGAGTTCGTTAGCGGCGTCGAGCAGCCTTGCGTCGATGCAGACGGTCTCGAGCGACGGCATTGAAAGAAGCGCGTCGAGCGAAGTGATATCGGTATAGGAGATGTTCAGCGTCCGCAGCGCCGGAAGCTTCGCGATGTCGTCGAGTCCGGACAGCGGATTGTGCGATACGTTCAGCGTCTCGAGCTCCGACAGCGCGCCGATGCCGCGCACTTGCGTAAGCCGGTTATGCGAAACGTCGAGCAGCGTCAGCCGTTTTAAGGAGAAGATCGGCCGGATCGTATCGACCGGATTGTTGCAGAAGCAGAATTCCCGCAGATTGCGAAGGATCGCAAAATCGTCAATCGCCGTGATGCCGCCCTGCGGGATCATCCGGTCGCCGAGGTCCGCCCAGTCGTTGTCCCCGTCCGCGCAGATGCGGTAATGCGGCGGCACATAGGCGTCGTTTTTCGTTTCGCCGTAGACGTAGAGCGTTTCGACGTTGTCAAAGTCGTTCGTCACGCCGAGCTTTTGCAGCGGAGAGGAAGGCAGCATCGCCTTGAGCGGCCGCCAGTACAGACCGATCAGCACCGCCGCCGTCAGAACGAACACGCCCCCGATCGCCCACAGAAGCGTATGCCGCCGCAGGGCTTTTTTCTGCTGCTGCGTAACGGACATCGTCCGAAGCGCAGGCGCGTTCAGAAGCTTTTCATAGAACGCTTCCTCGCTCTCCTCGCGGAACTTCGGGATCGCCTGCATCTGACCGAGCTGCATGGACAGACCGGGCGACATCCACGTTTCCCGCAGAAAGACGGTCAGGATGGTTTTGCCCGCCGCGCACGCCGCGTTCACGCCCTTCAGAACGGCTTCGTCATGCGCCGCCTCGGGCGAAAGGAACAGCAGAACGACGGAAGCGCGCGCGATGCAGTCTTCGCGGCGACGCGCGGGAACCGCGCAGCGAATCCTTTGCCGCTCCAGCGTTTCGATCACGGCAACTGCCTCCGGCGCGTCGACCGCCGTGTACAGCGCGCAGCAGAACTGGAACCGGTTTCCTCTGTATTGCTTCATGCCGCCTCCTACCGTTTCACGATGACGTCGACGGCGCGGTCGCCCAGCGCGTCCAATACCGCTTCCGCCGACGCATAATCGACCGTGACGGTTTCGAGCGCGGGCAGCGCGCGCAGAACGGAATAGTCGGTCGCCGCAACGTCGATCAGCTTCAGGGTTTTCAGGTTCGAAAGCGTTCCCAGAAAGGCGAGATCGCCGACCGGATTGCCGCTGATATCGAGATAGGTCAGCTGCGGCATGGCGGAAAGCGCGTCGAAGGATTCGATGCGTTCGTTGACAAGCGCAAGATACGAGACGGATTCCTTCTGCACGACAAGCTCCAGAATGCTCGGATTGCCCGCTTCGACCTTCGCGTTTCCGACGTACCACGCCCCGTTCGCATAGCGGATCGCCGTCGGATCGGACACCATCGTGTTGCCGCAGAAATACAGGGTGGCTTCCGCGTAGCCGCTCAACAGGATGTCGCGGCTGACGCTGTCCCTGAATTCGGTGATCTCAACGGTCTTGCCCGCCGCGTCGTTCGGATCGTCGGGCGACGCTGCGGCGGTCACGGTTTTGGCGCCGATAAAGGGGAACCAGTCGGCAAAATACCCGATCACGAACAGCAGCGTCAGCAAGAAGAACGAGGCGAACAGGATCGAAAGCACGCGCCAGACGTTCTTCTTTCGCCGGTTGACATAGACGGACCGGTAGCCGGTCTCGCCGTCTCCGAGATATGCCGGACCGGTCAGCGCTTCCGTTTCGGAGGCGATTCCCTCCGGCGAGCCGTTCTCCGTGCCGATGACGGTCGCCGTGGAAAACTGCATCGCAAGGTCGTTCGGCAATACGACCGGCTCAAGATACACGCAGATCATCGGTTTGCCCTGCGACACGGCGTAGTGCACCTCGCGGATGCAGTTCTGCGAACGGAGAAACGATTCGGACAGGAAGAACACGACGGTTCCGGCGTGCAAAAGATGCGACGCGACGACCTCCGGCCAGTTCGTTCCGGCTTCGATTCCCGCGTCGTACCACAGGCGGACGCGGTCGCCGTCCAACACGCCGATCACGGGGAGCACCCGTTTCGCGTCCGCATGCGAATAGCTGATGAACACATACGGATCGGTTCCGGAATAGGTCTTGTACAGCGGCGTTTTCGAGTCCTTCATATGCGCCTCCGGGGCTTCGGTCTTTTCGAATGGTATATTATACCATTTACAGTATACCCGATCGCTCCCCGTTTTGCAAGACCGCTCGCAGCGCCGGAAAAAAAGAAGCCCCGAAGGGCGATTCTCTAAAGGGTGGTTTTCAAATAATAATGAGTTGACGGAGGAAACGCATCAATCCTCCGTCTTTTTTTATCGCTTGGCTCCCCTGTGCAAGGGGAGCTGTCGAGGCTTTGCCGAGACTGAGGGGTTGTTAAACTAGGGATTGAACACAACAACCCTTCCGTCAGCCTTCGGCTGCCACCTCCCCTTACACAGGGGAGGCAAGATCGAT
>JAFRRO010000095.1 GCA_017428025.1 Clostridia bacterium | reverse complement strand
CTCTGGTTGCCGGCGCAAAGTACCGCGGCGACTTTGAGGAGCGTCTGAAGGCGGTGCTCGAGGAGATCAAGAAGAGCGACGGCAAGATCATTCTGTTCATCGACGAGCTGCACACGATCGTCGGCGCGGGCAAGACCGAGGGCGCGATGGACGCGGGCAACCTCTTAAAGCCGATGCTCGCGCGCGGCGAGCTGCACTGCATCGGCGCGACGACGCTCGACGAATACCGCAAGTACATCGAAAAGGACGCGGCTCTGGAGCGCCGGTTCCAGCCGGTCATGGTCGAGGAGCCGAGCGTCGAGGACACGATTTCGATTCTGCGCGGGCTTGAGGAACGCTACGAAGTCTTCCACGGCGTCAAGATCCACGACGCGGCGCTGATCGCGGCGGCAAGGCTCTCCGATCGCTACATCTCCGACCGGTTCCTGCCGGACAAGGCGATCGACCTCGTCGACGAGGCGTGCGCGCTCATCAAGACCGAAATGAATTCGATGCCGAGCGAGATGGACGAAAAGATGCGCCGCATCATGCAGCTCGAGATCGAACAGACGTCCTTAAAGCAGGACGACGATCCGAAGTCCAAGGCGCACCTTGCGGAAATCGAAAAGCAGCTCTCCGAGCAGCGCGACGAATTCAACGCCATGAAGGCGAAATGGGAAGCGGAAAAGGTCGAGATCAGCAAGGTACAAAACCTGCGCGAACAGATCGAAACCGTCAACAACGAGATCACCGCGGCGGAAAACGCCTATGATCTCAACAAGGCGGCGGAGCTCAAGTACGGCAAGCTGCCGCAGCTGCAAAAACAGCTTGAGGAAGCCGAGGCAAAGAACGCGACGCGCGAGAACACGCTTCTGCGCGATCACGTGACCGAGGAGGAGATCGCCCAGATCGTGGCGCGCTGGACCGGCATTCCGGTGTCGAAGCTGCTCGAGAGCGAGCGCAAGAAGCTTTTGCATCTCGACGAAGTGCTGCACCGCCGCATTGTCGGTCAGGACGACGCGGTACAGCGCGTGTGCGACGCGATCCTCCGTTCGCGCGCAGGCATCCAGAACCCGAACCGCCCGATCGGCTCGTTCCTGTTCCTCGGACCGACCGGCGTCGGCAAGACGGAACTCTGCAAGGCGCTTGCCGAAGCGTTGTTCGACAGCGAGCGCAACATGGTCCGCATCGATATGAGCGAGTACATGGAGCAGTACTCCGTGGCGCGTCTCATCGGCGCACCTCCGGGCTACGTCGGATACGACGAAGGCGGTCAGCTGACCGAAGCGGTCCGCAGAAAGCCGTACGCGGTCGTGCTGTTCGACGAGGTCGAAAAGGCGCATCCGGACGTACTGAACGTGCTTCTGCAGGTGCTGGACGACGGACGCATCACCGACGGACAGGGCAGGACGGTCGATTTCAAGAATACGATCATCATTCTGACCTCGAACATCGGTTCCGACACGCTTCTGGAGGGCATGGACGCCGACGGGCATCTGCGTCCCGGCGTCGAGGACTGGGTGCGCAACGAGCTGAAGACGCGCTTCCGCCCCGAGTTCATCAACCGTCTCGACGAGATCGCGTTCTTCAAGCCGCTCACCGGCGAGAACCTCAGGAACATCGTCGAACTGCTGTTCAAGGACCTCGAGAAGCGGCTCGAATCGAGAAGCTATCGCCTCGAAGTCACCGAGGCGGCAAAGGTGTACATCGTCGAAAACGGCTCCGATCCGCAGTTCGGCGCGCGTCCTTTGAAGCGCTACATCCAGTCGCACGCGGAATCGCTGCTTGCGCGCTACATCATCCGCGAATCGCCCGCCGAGGGCACGACGCTGACGCTGGACGTCGACGCAAACGGACTGACCGTGCGGTAAATCAAGGCAAAAAAACAGGCTGAGCATCGCGCTCAGCCTGTTTTTCTTTTCGCTTACCGGAAGAACAGAACTTCCGAATCGGGACCGTAGTACTGCGCCTGCTGCGAGTTGGTCCAGTTGTACGCCGTGCTGTACGTGTAATCGAACAGCTCCTTGAGCGTGATCTTCTTGTTGTTGTCCTTGTCCGCCGGCATGGAGGAGCTGCCAATCGCGCCGTTCGGGAAGGTGCAGCCCATGCCCTTGATGAGAGCCGCCGTGAACGCGCCCTGATAGTTGCCGGAGCCGTCGAACATGCCGTCGTAGGAATACTGCGTGGAGTGTGCGGCGGTGATGACGATGAACTTGCTCTTCTTGAGCTCGCCGGACCGGACGCCGTCGGCCGGTTCGAGCGTGTAGCCGGAGAACGCCTCGATCGCCGCGCGGTTGAACGCGTCCGCATCGAAGGAATCGCCCTTTCCGATCGCCGCGCCGCTCTGGCAGCAGTCGAGGATGATGATCACGCGGCCCTTGATCTTGTTGAGCTCGGTCGCCAGCGTGCTGAACGTGATCGTTCTGCCGTCGACGCAGTAGATGCCGCTCGTGTTGCCGTGACCGGAGAAGCTGAGCAGCGAAACGTCGCTGTCGGTCGCGCTCTTGAACTGCGTGCGGATCGCGTTGACGATCTCGGTGCTTGAGCTGTTCGGCAGCGTCGTCACGGTGAACGCGTTCTTGAGCCCTCTGAGCATGCCCGCCATGGAGTTCATGTCGTTGACGCAGCCGTACAGCGCGTTGCCGCCGCTGTACGCGTTTTCGCCGACGCAGAGCGCGCGGTACTTGGTGCTCGACGGCGTGACCGTCTGACCGCTGCCCGGCTTGACGGAGAGCACGTTCGACCAGCCGCCGTAATAGGTCATGCCTTCGAATTCGTGGTACGAACGGATGCGGACGTAGTACGTCGTATCGTTCGACAGCGATTTCAGCTCCTTCGAATAGGTCGTCGGCGAGGTGATCTTGATCGTATTGACGCCCTTGGTGAAGTCGGCGTCGGTCGCGTAGCTCAGCTGATATCCCGTGAAGTTCTTGGAACCGTTCCAGTACGCCGTAATCTTGCGGTTGCCCGCAACCAGCTTTGTGAGCTCGCGCGTGGTGATGCGCACGGTGGTCTTGAGCGGTCCGACGACGCCGAGGTTGAAGTTGTCCCCGACGTTGCCGCCGATCAGCGCGCCGGTGACCGCGTCGGTGCGCTGTGCAAAGTACGCCTTGACGCCGTATTGATAGCGCGTGCCGGCATAGACTCTGTGCGACTCGTCCAGACCGTCGATGTAGGTCAGATCGGTCGTGTTGTTCCATCTGGAAAACGCCGTCCAGCCGTTGGTCGTGGTGCTCCATGCGCGGCGATAGATGACGTAGCCCGCGGCGCCCTCGACCGCTTTCCACGAGACCTTGATGCCCTCGTCGATGTTCTCGACAAAGGTGGACGTCGTTGCGGGCAGGTAGATCTTGAACCATGCGCGCGTCGTACCCGTATATCCGCTGCTGAATGTGACGAACAGATAGCCTGTGCCGGCGTTCGTGTTCTCGGCGTAGCGATAGGTATAGGTGCCCGGATCGACGACGCTGCCGTCTGCGGCTTTAACCGTAAAGCGCGGCGTCTGCGCGCTGCCGCTTGCGACGACATACGGCGTCGTACCCTTGAATTCGACGTCGGAGCTGTTCCATTCGATCGTGCCGTCGAAGTTCGAGACCTCCTCCTGATAATGCCAGGAGGCGTCGATGAGCGAGTCGTTGCAGCCGCCGGTGCTGTCGATCGTCAGCGTGCTGTTGCGCATTTCATACGTGCCCTCGTAGTACACGTCCGTTATCGCGTCGCAGTAAACGAATGCGGCGTAGCCGATCGACTCGACGGAGTGCGCGATCGTGACCGTCTGCAGGGCGTCGCACCACTCAAACGCTGTCGTATCGACGTCCGTTACGCCTTCGGACAGGGTGACGGAAATCAGCCCCTGGGCGTTGCGGAACGCGGAATCGCCGATGTGCGTGACGCCGGACGGCACGGCAAATGCGCTCTCCGGCTTGGAGGACAGATACATGAGCAGGGACGTGCCGTCTTTCGTATACAGAACGCCGTCCTTGACCTGATAATTGCTGTTGTTCGGATCGACGACGAATGCGTCCGGCTCCATCAGCAGACAGGAGATAAATGCGCAGGGCCCGATATAGGTCACCGCATCCGAGATATAGAACGAATCGATCGCACTGTAGAAGAATGCATAGTCGTCGATGAACTGCAGCGACGCCGGGACGGTCACGGTATACAGCGTGTCGCATCTTGCAAACGCGCCGTAACCGATGCCCGTTACGCCGTCCGGCAGATTGACGGATTCCAGCAGCGTCGCGTCGATAAACGCAAACGCGCCGATGTTCGTCAGCCCTTCGGGCAGAGAGACGTTTTGAATCCGGTCGTTATAGCTTGCCCACGGCGCTTCGCCGATACCGAAGTCCCACATATCGCCGTAACCGGTGATGATCAGCGTTCCGGTGTCCAGATCGAGGTCCCATTCGAGGTGATCGCCGCAGACGCGCTGCTCCGGCTCGACGGTGACGGGGATCTCTCCGGTTGTTGAGCCGGAATAGAACGATGCGCCGATATAATAGACCTCTCCGGCGGTCAGCTCATACACGATTTTGAAGTTCAGATTGTTACCGCTGTCGTCGTCGGATGTGAGCGTCGTCAGATCCTTCGCCGCCAGATATCCGAATGTGTCGCTGTCGGAGGAGGAATAGATCTGATAGTTGCCGCTCGCTTCCGGAACGAAGGGACGGTACACGACGTCGCCGCCCGTTTCGACGGTGAACAGGTTCGTGCCCTCATAGACGGCGTCGTCCACAACGGTGCGTGCGCCCGGTTCGCGCTCGCTGGTCTTTCCTTCCGGCTTTGCCGCTTCGCGCCGGTCCGGGACGTCGCGATTGCCTGCCGCGACCGGGACCTTAGCGTCTTCCGCCGCCGCAGCCGCGGGAATGAGCGCCGAAACCATTGCAAGGCAAAGGATCAGCGCAAGAAGCGTTTTCAGATGGTTTCTCATTTGTTGCCCCCCAAAGCTTTGCCGCGTCCGGCCGACAAAGACCGGAGCGGTGTTTCCTCACGGGATAGGATACCGCAAAACCCGCTCCGCTGTCAATAAAAGAAGCCGGCTTTCGAACGAAAACCGGCTGTTTTTTTGATTGTTTCTATCCCCAGATGCGGTATGCCATCAGGAAGTGTTCCTTCCAGTAGTTGGAGGAGAGAATCGTATCGGTGATGCGCACCTTGCCCTTCGACGAGGACGCGTCGATCATCTTGCCGTTGCCGAGGTAGATTCCGACGTGGCCGGTCTTCATCGACTTGCCTTTGAAGATCAATACGTCGCCGCGCTTGATGTCGCGCATGTTCTTGATGCGCATGTACTTGGTGCAGCTGCGCCACGCGATGCTCGTCATGTAGCTCTGCTTGACGCCCGCCTGGTTCAGGCACCAGTATACGAAGCCGGAGCAGTCAAACTTGCTCGGGCCCTTCGCGCCGCGCACGTACTTGCAGCCGAGCTTGGATTCCGCGATCTGAATGAACGTCTCGACGCCCTTGCCGTAGGTGATCGTGTGTCCGCTGGTGCCGCCGCCGGTATCGCCCGAATCGCCGCTCGAGGAGGACGGCTTCGGCGTCGTTTTGCCGGAGGGCTTCGGAGTCGTCTTGCCGGAGGGCTTGGGGGTCGTCTTGGACGTGGGCTTGGGCGTTGCGTAGTTCTCCGCCTTTTTCGCGTCGTTCGAGAGCAGAACCTCCATCGTCTCCGTGCCGACGTCGCCGTCGGATTCGAGCTTGTTGCGCGACTGGAAGGTCTTGACCGCCGCCTTGGTCTTGTCTCCGTAATAGCCGGTGACCTGACTGCTCTTTAAGTATCCGTAGTGCGCGAGGCGCTCCTGAATGCGCTGCACGTCCGCGCCTTCGGTGCCGACCGTGAACGTGAAGGTCTCGCCCTTGCCGCTCTTCAGAAGCTCGATGGTCGATTTGCCGAGACACCCGTCCACGACGAGACCGTTTTCCTCCTGGAACCGGCGCACCGCGTTCTGCGTCTGCTTGCCGTAGATGCCGTCCGGCAGATAGGTCAGATACCCTTTTTCGAACAGCTGTTCCTGATACGTCTTGATCTCGTCGCTCTTGTCGCCGATGCCGTAGGAGAACGCCACCGTGTCCTCGCCGAGCAGCACCTCGAACGCCTCGTTGTCAACGATGATGTCGTCTGGCAGGTTGTTCTTCTGGCGGAAGAGCCTGACCGCCTTTTCCGTCGCCTCGTCGTACTCGCCGAACGGCGTTCCGTCAAGATAGCCGAGCTCGATCAGCTGTTCCTTGACGATCTCCACGTCGTCGCCGGTCGAACCGCGTACCATGGCGTAGGTCAGCGCGTCGTCGGAAAACAGCGCTTCGTAGGTTTCCTTGTCGCAGATGCCGTTTGCGTGCATGTCGTTGCGCACCTGAAACGCGCGGATCGCGTCCGCGGTACCGTCGGAATACTCGTCGTCGGGCTGTTCGAAGTCGAGATAGTCGAGCTCCATCAGGCGGATCTGAATATCCAGAACGATCGCTTCCTCGTCGCCGACCAGCAGCGCGTCGCCGTTCAGCGGATGCCGCGTGGGCGTGGGCGTGGGCGTCGGCTCCGGCGTCGGAGAGGGCGTCGGCGTCGGGATCGGCGTGACCTCCGGCGTTGCGAGCGCGGGATCGTCGGTTACGTCGACCGGAATCGGCGTCGGCGTCAGCTCGACCTCCACATGATCGACCTCCGGCACGAGCGCGCGCTTCGGCAGAATGATTGCCAGCGCAAGCGCCAGCACGCCTGCCGCGCCGATCAGGATATATGCAAGCCGCTTTCCGCCGCGTTTTTCGGTCGGGGCGTTCGGTTGTTCCATAATCGTTTCCTTTCTGTATGATTTGGGATGCTATCATTATATGACACAAATGCAAGAAAACTGTGTGGTTTTCATGAACAAAACGCGTCTAAACTGTAAAAAAAGCAAGAATAGAGGCAGAAATACCAAGGACACGCCCGAAGGCGTGCCCCGAAAGAAAATGGTTCGTCGGTCATTCGTGCAGAAGCACGTTTCTGAAGTACCCGCGCAGCTGTTCCGCGATCTCCGGCAGATCGGAAGGCCGCTTTGCGCTGCCCTGCGCGAGCGTGCCGCGTCCGCCGCCGTTGCCCGAAAGCGCCGTGTTGACCGCGCCGATCAAAAGCCCCGTGTCGGGCTTGATTCCGTTCGACGCCAGAAGGTACGAAACGCGCTCGCCCGTGTCGGAGAACAGCACCGTCAGCGCCCTGCCGTTCATCGTCGCGCCGGCAAGCGTCCGCAGCCGCTTTGCGTCCACATGCTCGAGCACCCGCACGATCAGCCTGCAGCCGTTCACGTCCTCGGCGTCCTGCATCAGCGCCTTCGCAAGGTATTCGTCGAGCGCGGCGTACGCCTGCCGCAGCTCTCTTTTGGCGTTCGAAAGGTCCTCGCTCTGCTTCTGCACCGCCGCTTCCGCCTGATCGCGCGCGGTCGAAAAGCGCAGCGCGATCGCGCTCACCGTGTCCTGCATCGTCTGCGCATGCCTGAGCGCGCGCATCCCGCAGAGGAACGTGCAGCGCGTACCGCCCTTATAGGGGATCGCCTCGATGATCTTGAGCTGCCCGATCTCGCCGGTGCGCCGGACGTGCGGCGCGCAGCAGGTGCAAGCGTCGCTGCCCTCGATCGTGACGATGCGGATCGGCGCCGTAAGCCCTTCCGCGTGCTTTCGAAGCGGAATGCCTTTAAGGTCCTCCTCCGTCTCGTAGATCGTCGCCGTGACGGCGGCGTTTTCGGCGGCGAGGCGATTCGCGAGCGTTTCGATCTCCGTAATCCCCTCGTGTCCCACCGGCTTGTCGAGGTCGAGCGTCGCATACGTCAGCGCGCAGTGGAAGCCCACGTTCTGCGCGCCGAACAGGTGCCACGCGCAGTAGGACAGAAGATGCTCGCCGGTGTGCTGCTGCATGATGTCGAACCGCCGCGCAAAGTTCAGCTCGCAATGCACCGCGGCGCCGACCGCAACCGCGCGGTCCGTGCGGTGAAGGAGCCGTTCGCCGTGTTCGTTCACATCCGTCACCGCGGCGTCGCCGATCGTGCCGACGTCGCAGGGCTGTCCGCCCTTGTTCGGGAAAAACGCGCTGCGGTCGAGCTCGATCAGATATCCGTCGCCCTGCGGTTCGCAGGAAAGGACGGTCGCGTCGAACGCCGAAAGCATGCTGTCCGATAAGTAAAGCCGTTCTGTCATAGCAATCCTCCGAAGAAAGTCAGAAAGAGAAACACCGTCGGCAGCGAAAACGCCGTCGTCACCGCCACCGCTTCGCCCGCAAGCTCCGCGTCGCTGCCGAGCGCGTTCGCCAGCGGATAGCTTGCCATCGCCGTCGGCGCCGCAAAGATCAGCAGGATCGTCAAAAGCCGCAGTCCGCGGAAGCCGAGCGCCACGGCGCCGCCGATCACGGCGAGCGGAATGACGATCAGCCGCATGATCGCGATAAAGGTCAGCGCCTTGCGGTTTGCCTTGACGCCCTCGAACGTCAGGATCCCGCCGAGCGTCAGAAATCCGAGCGGCGGCACCATGTTGCTTAGATGCGTGATCGGCTTGTCGAGCACGGCGGGCAGCGTCCAGCCGGTCAGCCGGAACAGATACGCCGCGATCACGGACAGGATCACCGGATTGGTCGCAAGGTTCCTGAGAAACGAGCCGAACCGGATTTTGCCGCCGCGGTTCATTTCGAGGGTGATGATCGACAGCAGATTGTACGCCACCGCCACGAGCGCCGCGACAAAGACGGTCAGGTTGAAGTTGCCGTCGCCGAGCATCATCGCCGCGACGGTCAGCGAGAAGATGGAGTCGTTCGAGCGCACGCTTGCCTGCGTGATCGCGCCGCGGCGTCTCGGATCCTTGACAAAGCGCGGAGCGATGAGCCAGAACAGCACGAACAGCACGAGCGTCGCGCCGAGCGCATACGCCGCAACCGACCAGTCGGCGTCGCCGGTCGCGGTCTTCTGCGTGATGTTGTGGAACATCATGCAGGGCAGACCGGCATAGTACACAACGCGGTTCATGACCAAAAACGCGTCCTTGGACGCGATTTTGGAAACGCGCAGCAGCAGACCGACCGCCATCAGAAGCAGCAGCGGCATCACGACCTGAAACGATGTAATGAGATATTCCATGCCAAATATTGTACCGTATCTTTCGGGAATTTGCAACCGCCGCGGGGCAGAAATCCGTAGTGAATGCGGTTGACAAGCCGGACGCGGCAACCTATAATGAATACGGTAATAAACGTGCGAAGCACGACAGGAGGATTGTAATATGAAGAAACTCGTCATCGCCCTCGGCGGCAACGCATTGGGCAACACGCCGTATGAACAGCTGAAGCTCGTGCAGGAGACCGCAAAGCCCATCGTCGACCTCATCGAGGCGGGCAACCAGGTCGTGATCGCGCACGGCAACGGTCCGCAGGTCGGCATGATCAACCTCGCCATGTCCACCGCGGCGAACGCCAAGGCGATCAAGTCCGATATGCCGTTCCCGGAGTGCGGCGCCATGTCGCAGGGCTACATCGGTTACCATCTGCAGAACAGCATCCAGAACGAGCTCAAAGCGCGCGGCATCGCAAAGTCAGTCGCGACCGTCGTCACGCAGGTGCTCGTCGATGAGAGCGATCCGGCGTTCCAGCATCCCTCTAAGCCGATCGGCGCGTTTTACTCGAAAGAGGAAGCGGACCGCATCGCGGCGGAGAAGGGCTATACGATGGTCGAGGACGCGGGACGCGGCTACCGTCAGGTCGTGCCGAGCCCGAAGCCTGTGGACGTCATCGAGAAGGACATGGTCAACACGCTGATCGATGCGGGTCACGTCGTGATCACCGTGGGCGGCGGCGGTATTCCGGTCATCGAAAAGGACGGAAAGCTGCTCGGCGTTCCCGCCGTCATCGACAAGGACTTCGCGTCCGCAAAGCTGGCGGAGCTCGTCAAAGCGGATGCGCTCGTCATCCTGACCGCGGTCGACCGCGTGTCGATCAACTGGGGCAAGCCGAACCAGGAATCGCTCGAATCCATGACCTGCGAGCAGGCGGAGCAGTACTGCAAAGAGGGACACTTCGCGCCCGGCTCCATGCTGCCCAAGGTGCAGGCGGCGATGAGCTTTGCAAGAACCGGCGGCGAGGCGATCATCGCATCGCTCGAAAACGCGGCGGCGGCGCTGCGCGGCGAAAGCGGCACGAAGATCGTGCGCTGACACGAATCCGGGGACCTTCCGACGGAGGGTCCTTTTTTACGCTGCCCGGCCCCAAGACAAAAGCAAGTGCGATCAGCCGAGTGCGTTTCAGAAGCTTCCGTATGAGAAGCAAGTGAGCGCGATCGAACGGATGCGCGAGGAACTGTCAATCAGACAAATCGCGCGGATTACGGGAGTTTCGACAGAGATCGTGCGGAAGTACAAAGCACGGTAACACACAGCGGGGACGGTTCTTGCTGTGCAAATACTGAGTTTGATACAACCAAAAGGGAACACAGAAGAACCGTCCCCCTGTGTTATGATAGTGAAAAAACGGAAACGATCAAGATATTGATTTTTCCCGCCTTTTGTTATAATATATATAAAATATTACTTGATGAAAATGGAGGAGCATAACACAAATGCCAAAGAAACGACTGTGCTTGCTCATAGCATTGCTTCTTGTTTGCAGCACCGTACTGACGGGATGCAAGAGTGAGGAAGAATCCGGGATTATTCTTGCCTCCTCGGAAGAAACTGCTTCAAATTCCGCGCAGACGAATGTACTCGACGGCTGGCGCACTCCACCGCCCAATATTACATACGATCCTGTCATGGTTACCGAAGCAACGCCCGACTCATTGGAAAACATCGCATGGATCTTCAAAGACGAGACAAACGCGGATACGGGCTCGGTTTTGTTCTTCAGAAACGGGATCATGACGGTAGTAAGCACAGACGAGTGCTACGGTACGCCTTACGAGTATCAGGGTACGCAGCTCGAGGCATCTTACGGTGAAATGCGCATTGCGGGCGAGGCAATCGAGGGCTTGCTGTACATGTATTTCTATGACGGCAGAGAGGAATCGGGATACATCGCCGTATGGTCTTCCATCGAAGAAGCCATGCAGTTTGCAAAATCCCTCAACAGCGGTTTCCAAGCGCCGTTTTCACCTGACGATCTCGGCATCACAGTCAATATGCCGGTATCCGGCGATGTGACAGAACCGACCGAAATATCCGGTGAAACACCGGAATCGTTGGACAGGACCGCATGGATTCGGAAGGGCGAAAACGATCCCGAGAGATGTCTTGCGTTCTTTTTCAAAGATGGGGTCGTGACGATCGTCAGCAAAGACTCTTACTTTGACGCTTCCTATCGCTACAAAAGCTATATCATGACAACCGATCCGGAGGAAGTCGGATACGACGGTGATGTCAGCGGCAACAAAATGCAGGTGACGTCTTTCCAGTCTCCCTACTGCGAGATGACGATGGTCGATCCGGACGGTGCCGTCTCATACGCAAAAGCAATCAATCCCGATTTTGTGTCGCCGTTTGACGGCGAAGCATCGGCACCGGACAATAAAACACCCTATACTATCAATGCAGACGGAACGTATACCTGGCAGGTCGGAAAGTACGAGCTGACAACCCGCATCAACGTCATGGATTATATCCGCGACAACGTGTGGTACTCCACCGAGATGGCGGTTGCATTGGGCTGGGAGCCGCTTGACATTAACGGGAACGTAAACAGAGACGCGAAATATGTAACGATGTTCCTACGCGGCAATCTGTTTATGCGTCTTTGGGAATCCGCCGGCGATTTGATGACGAGTGTAAGCGGATATATCAAGGGTGAGGCCGAGCTTTTCACCGTCTGGAATCCGCAGAACCTCGGGGATTTTAAGTATACCAGAAATGAGGGCAAGGACCTGTGTACGCTTGAATTGATCGTCTGCTTTGCGTATGCTGCGGAACAGCTGGCGGACGGGACTCCTTTCAATCCGTTTGAAAACATTTTTACATCCGAAAATATCTATGACTGACAGCACGACAGTAGAACACGGAGGGACGGTTCTTCTGTGTTGAGAACCACACACAAGCACCTTAAAAAACAACAGTATTCCGTTAGCCCTTGAATAACACAGCGGAGCCGTTCGGACTCTCTTTTGAGATTCTGAACGGCTCCGTTTTTATTGCGCTTTGAACGCGCAAACAGGGACCGCTGTTTTGCGGAAAAATAGGTTTGCATTTTGCGCCTGCGTTCGCTATAATAAAGAATGGAGAGAAATCAAAGGAGCGCTGTCATGCAAAAGCCGGACGTCAAGGGATTCTTTCTCTGCATCTTTTGGCAGATGTTTTTGTACGCGGTGTGGTCCGTTCCGGCGTGGATTCTGCTGATCCTGCACTTTGCGATCAAAATTCCGCTGACCTGGTTCTGGATCGCGCTGGGCGCATGGCTCATTGTGCTGCTGCTGCGCACGCTCCTGATCGTCTGGACGCGCTACTGCGTCCGGCACCGCACGCCCGTTTCGGGCAACAAGAATCCGTATTCGCAGAAGCTGCGCGATCCGTACGCGGCGCTGCGCGAACGGCAAGGCGATCAAGGCAATGAACCTTTTTCGATAGAACCGAACAATTGAAAGGAGAAACACAATGGGACTTATCAAAGCTGGTATCGGGGCATTGGGAGGCGTCCTCGCCGATCAATGGAAAGAGTTCTTCTACTGTGAAGCGCTCTCCAAGGACGTTCTGGTCACGAAAGGACAGAAGAGAACGGGCAGCCGTACCTCCAACACAAAGGGAAGCGACAACATCATCAGCAACGGTTCCGTGATTGCGGTTGCGGACGGACAGTGTATGATCATCGTCGAACAGGGCAAGGTCGTGGAAGTCTGCGCAGAGCCCGGCGAATTCGTGTATGACACTTCGACCGAGCCGAGCATCTTTGCCGGCAACCTCGGTCAGAGCATTCTGGATTCCTTCAAGACGCTCGGACGCCGTTTCACGTTCGGCGGCGACACCGGTAAGGATCAGCGGGTGTACTACTTCAACACCAAGGAGATCATGGACAACAAGTTCGGCACCTCCAGCCCGATCATGTTCCGCGTCGTGGATCGCAACATCAACCTCGACATCGATGTGAATCTGCGCTGCAACGGCGTCTATTCCTACAAGATGGTCGACCCGATCCTGTTCTACACCGAAGTCTGCGGCAACGTCACGCAGGACTATCTGCGCTCCGAGATCGATTCGCAGCTCAAGACCGAGTTCGTCAACGCGCTGCAGCCGGCAATGGCGAAGATCTCCGACCTCCAGGTTCGTCCGAATCAGGTTCCGGCGCACACCACCGAGCTCTGCGAGGCGATGAACGTCGAGCTTTCGAAGCTCTGGGGCGAGAAGAGAGGCCTCAAGGTCGTCTCCATCGCAATGAACCCGATCACGCTGACCGAAGAGGATGCGGAGCTCATCAAGAGCGCACAGCGCGCGGCGATCAACCGCGATCCGAACATGGCGGCGGCGACGATGACGCAGGGCACCGTGGACGCGATGAAGACCGCGGCGGGCAATGCGAACGGCGCGATGACCGGCTTCATGGGCATGGGCATGACCGGCATGGCAGGCGGCGCGATGGGCAACAGCGCGGCGAACCTCTTTACGATCGCACAGCAGCAGAAGGCGGCGCAGGCGGCTCCCGCAGCGCCCGCAGACGGCTGGACCTGCCCGAAGTGCGGCGCGGTCGCGCAGGGCAATTTCTGCCCCGAGTGCGGCACCAAGAAGCCCGAAGCGCCGACAGGCTGGACCTGCCCGAAGTGCGGCGCGGTCAACACCGGCAAGTTCTGCACGCAGTGCGGCGCCAAGAAGCCCGAAGCGGTGAACTATCGCTGCTCGAAGTGCGGTTTCAAGCCCGAGGATCCGGCGAACCCGCCGAAGTTCTGCCCCGAGTGCGGCAATCGCTTCGAAGAGAAGGATATCGTGGAATAATTCCCGGCAGCAAGGGGTGTGGGACGACCGCACCCCTTCGTTTATCACCAATCGGTTGAGCAACCGTTGCGCAGCCGGTTGAGATAGGAGTGATCATGGCACAATTATTGGAATACAAATGCCCGTCCTGCGGCGCTTCGCTGCAGTTTGACAGCGGATCGCAGCAGGTCGTCTGCCCGTACTGCGACTCGTCCTTTACGCCGCAGTCGCTGATCGATTACGACGCGTTCCTGAAGCAGGACGCCGCAAACGAGCACAGCGAAACCTGGGAAAAGAAACCCGAGGAATGGGCGAAGGATGAAGCTTCGGGACTGAATGTATACGTGTGCAGCGCATGCGGCGGCGAGGTGCTCGGCGACGACACGCTTGCTTCGGCGCGCTGCCCGTTCTGCGACAACACCGTGATCATGAAACGGCAGTTCACCGGCGAATGGAAGCCGGACCTCGTTCTGCCGTTCAAGCTGGACCGCGAACACGCGAAGGAAGCGTTCAAAAAACACCTGTTCGGCAAAAAGCTCCTGCCCAAAGCGTTCCGGTCGCAGTCGAACATCGAGGAGATCAAGGGCATCTACGTGCCGTTTTGGCTGTTCTCGAGCGACGTGCAGACCAACATCCGCTATCGCGGATCGCGTTCGCGCTCGTGGAGCGACGGCAAGTACGACTATGTCGAGACCTCGAACTACGCGCTGCTGCGCGGCGCGGACGCGCACTTCGAGCGGATTCCGGTCGACGGATCGATGAAGATGAACGACGCGCTGATGGATTCGCTCGAACCGTTCGATTTTTCCGAGGCGGTCGATTTCCAGACGGCGTATCTGGCCGGTTACTTCGCCGACCGCTATGACGTCGACGCGGAGAAGAGCGTTGCGCGCGCAAAGAACCGGTTCGTCAACACGCTCGACAGCGTGATGTCTCAGACGACGGCGGGATACAGCAGCGTTTCGCGCGAGACGACGACCATGTCCGAGCACAACAACCGGCGCGAATACGCGCTGCTGCCGGTGTGGCTGCTGCACGTTCGCTGGAAGGAGAAGCTCTACACCTTCGCGATGAACGGACAGACCGGCAAGTTCGTCGGCAACCTGCCGTTCGACAAGAGCCGCTACTGGAAATACTGGCTGCTGTACGCGCTCGCGTTCGGCGGCGGGCTTGCGGGACTCGTCATCCTGCTGCATTATCTCGGGTTGGGAGGCGGTTGTCTATGAAACGTACACTGTCTCTGCTTCTGATCGCGATTCTGCTGCTCTGCCCGCTGTTCTCCGCGCGCGCGGACGACAGCGCGTATATCGCGACCGATACGTATCTGTTCAGCAGTGAGGCGACCGAACGGCTGAATGCCCGCGCGGAGGAGATCGGTCAGGAACGCGGCGTCGCGGTTTACTTCTTCTATATGAAGGCGGCGACCGATCTGATCGGCTTCACCAAGGACTATGCGGTTACGAACGTCGCAGAGTCGGACGCGATCATCCTCGGTCTGAACGACACGCTCTACTACTTCTATGCAAAGGGCGAGACGGCCGGGAAGATCTTCACCGAAAGCGCAAAGGATGCGCTCTGGACGGCGTTCGCTTCGATCACCGGCGACAACGAGGGCAAGGTGCGCGCATACCTGGACGCCGCGGATGAGATGCTGGAGGAATACTTCGCTGCAGGCGTCGTGACGGCGACCGAGGAACCGACGTCCGAACCGACCGAGGAGCCCACGCCGGCACCCACACAGATGCCGCCGGTGTCGTACACGAAGGACGGCAAGCTGACCGTGGTCGATTCGGCGGGACTTCTGACCGCCGAACAGGTCACCGCGCTGTCCGGACGCCTTGCGGAGATCGGCGAGAAATACCGCTGCGACGTCATCGTGGCGACCGTTCCGTCCCTCGGCTATAAAACGGCGGAGGAATACGCGGACGACTTCTTCGACTATAACGGCTACGGCTACGGCGCCGTGCCCGACGAGAACGGCACGACGATCAACGGCGACGGCATCCTGCTGCTGCTCTCGACGGAGGACCGCGACTTTGCGGTCAGCACCAGCGGCTACGGCATCAAGGCGTTCACCGATTACGGCATCCAGACCGATCTCGAAGCGGCGTTCCTGCCGTATCTGCGCGACAACCGCTGGTACGAGGCGTTCAACGCGTATGCGGACCGCTGCGACTGGCTGCTGAATACGGCGCGCAAGGGCAAGCCGTACGACGTCGGATACTATCTCAACGGCGTTGCCGTGGCGATCGCCGCGATCGCCGGTCTGCTGCTTGCATTCATTCCGGTCAACGCGATGAAGCGGCAGCTCACCGTCGTATACGAGAAGAAGAACGCGGACGAATACCTGACGCGCGACTCCTTCCATCTGACTCAGAACACCGACCTGCTGCTCGGCACGCACACCTCGCGCTCGGTCCATGTCGAGCCGGAGCGCTCAAGCGGCGGCGGAGGATTCGGCGGCGGCAGCTCGACGCACACCTCGTCGTCGGGCGGCACGCACGGCGGGCATTCCGGCAAGTTCTGAAAAACGCCCCGATTTCGGGCAATTCCACGCACGGTAGAGTCGGTTTTCCGAATTCTACCGTGCGTTTTTCGTTCGGTAGAGCGCGTTTCCCATCCGGTAGGTTGGATTCCGACGGTTTTGCGGATATGATAATTTCAGAAATATGCCTACACGGCTGACAGGGAGAACGATATGAGCGATTATATTCTGAGCTGCTGCTCGACCGCCGATATGACGGAAGAAAAACTGCGTGAACTCGATGTGCATTACATCTGCAACACCTATACGCTCAACGGCGTTGCGTATCGGGACGACCTCGGCAAAACGATGCCGTACAGCGAGTTTTACGACCGCATCCGCAAGGGCGAGAACGGCGTCACCAGCCTGATCAACACCGCGGACTACGCCGACTATTTCACGAAGTTTCTGGAGCAGGGCAAGGATGTGCTGCACGTCACGCTTTCGAGCGGGCTTTCCAGCACCTATCAGTCCGCGCTTGCCGCGGCGGATCTTCTGAAGGAACGGTTTCCGGACCGCAAGCTTCTGATCGTCGACTCGCGCGGCGCGTCGTCCGGCTACGGTCTGCAGATGGAAACGCTTTCCCGACTGCGCGCCGAGGGCAAGACGATCGACGAGCTGTTCGACTGGTCGATGCAGAACCGTCTGCGCATCCACCATCTGTTCTGCTCGACGACGCTGACCTATTACGTGCGCGGCGGACGCATTTCGCCTGCGGCGGGCAAGATCGGCAACCTGTTCAACATCTGCCCCGTCATGCGCATGGACCATCCGGGACACCTCGCCGTGTATTCGCGCGTGCGCACCAAGAAGCGCGCGCTGCGTGCGCTCGTCGATCAGATGGCGGAGCTTGCCGACGGCGGCGAAGCGTACTGCGGACGCTGCTTCATCTCACATTCCGACTGTCTCGAGGACGCGCTCGAGGTCAAACGGCAGGTCGAAGAACGCTTCCCGCACATCGACGGCGAGATCGAGGTCTACATGATCGGCACGACGATCGGCTGTCACTCCGGTCCCGGCACCGTCGCGGTGTACTTCTTCGGCAAGGAGCGGTAACCGTTCGGGCTGCCGCAGCGGGACAATTTCGTTTTTTGCGGCAAACCGCCGCATCCCCTCCCCGACAGCGGCTGACGGGGAGGTTTTTCACTCTTTACAGAAAATTCTTGTCTCTTTTGCGCGGAATCTGTTATAATATATAAAACCCCATGCAGAGGATGCCTATGGAAACCCGGATCAAACGCTGTCGCTTTCAAAAACGTACCCACGCCGTGCTTGCCACGATCGCGGGACCGTTTCTGCGTTGGCTCTATGCCTTCCGCTGTCCGAAAGAGGAACCGATCGAAGGACCGTTTCTGCTCGTCGCCAACCATGTGACCGCGGCGGATCCGGTTCTGCTTGCGATGGCGCTCAAGAAGCATATGCTCTATATCGTCGCGAGCGAACACCTGATGCAGAAGGGGATCGGCTCGAAGATCCTGCGCTTCCTCTACGATCCGATCGTGCGGCGCAAGGGCGATTCTGCGGTCAAGACCGTCAAGGAGATGCTTGCGACGCTGAAAGCGGGGCTGAACGTCGCCGTCTTTCCGGAGGGCACCTGCTCGTACGACGGAACAAACTCCCCGTTTCTGCCGACGATCGGCAAGCTCGCCCGCTCGGCGAAATGCGCGCTGGTGACCTACCGGTTCGAGGGCGGGTTCTTCACGCTGCCGCGCTGGGGCAAGGGCATCCGCAGAGGTGATTTTTACGGGCACGTCGTACATGTTTATTCGCCGGACGCGCTCAGGGCGATGCGCGACGACGAGATCAACGCGCACATCGAGGAGGACCTCAACGAAAACGCCTACGCGCGGATCAGGGAGCATCCCGTTTCGTACAAAAGCCGCCGTCGCGCGGAGCTTTTGGAAAGCGCGTTCTTCCTCTGTCCGAAGTGTCACGGCATCGGCACGCTGAAAACCGCGGGCGACCGGATTACCTGCGGCTGCGGGTTGAACGCTTCGATCGACGCGCACTACGCGCTGCACGGCATGCCGTTTACGACGCTTCCCGAATGGGACCGGCTGCAGACCGGATGGCTGAACGCGGCGACGGACAAGCCGGACTTTGCGTTTTGTGACGAGGGCGTGACGCTCTGGGAGAACGACGACGCGCACCGCAGAAAGGCGCTGACGTCCGGCACGATGCGCATGACGCGCGAAACGTTTTCGATCGGCGACCGGTCGTTCGCGCTCTCGGAGATCGCGAACATGGAGCTGGTGCGGCGAAACCTGCTCGTCTTTTCGACGCATGACGCGCATTATCAGGCAAAGGGCGGGGACGCCCTGAACAGCCGTAAGTATATGTTGCTGTACCGCATTTGGAAAGGAGTACCCACACTATGAACTTCTCCGCATCGAACACGGGGCTTTGGAATGTCATCATCCAGATCGGCCTCATCGCGCTGTTTCTGCTGCTGGCGAACGTACTGCGCCGCAAGGTGCCGTTCTTCAAAAAATCGCTGATGCCGACGGCGGTACTGGCCGGTTTTCTGTTTTTGATTCTGCGTACCGCAGGCTTGTGGATCTTCAAGGCGGAGACGCTCGAAAAGCTTCCGTACAACCCGTTCGATACGACGATCCTCGAGATGCTGACCTATCACGGCATCGCGATCGGCTTTATCGCGCTGTCGCTGCGCGTGACCAAGAAGGATGAGAACGCGAAGGGCGCGCTGGTCGCGCCGAAGTCCGGCGCGCTGATCGTTTCGACGTATCTCGTGCAGGGCATCGCCGGTCTTGCGATCACGCTTCTGCTGTACTACGTGTTCTATCGCGCGCAGTCCACGGTGTTTGCGGCAAGCGGCATCCTGCTGCCGATGGGCTACGGACAGGGCCCCGGACAGGCGAACAACATCGGCAGTTCCTTCGAGGCGATGGAAAACGGTCTCGCGGGCGGACGCTCGTTCGGACTGGCGATCGCCGCGGCGGGGTATCTGTGCGCCTGTATCGTCGGCGTCATCTATATCAACGTGCTTGCGAGAAAACAAAAGCGCGAGCGTGCCGCGCACGAGGACCTCTCCGGTTCGGTCGTGACGGTTGCGGACTTCCAGGACGAGAACGAGATCCCGATCGCGGAATCGCTCGACAAGTTCTCCGTGCAGGCGGCGCTGGTGCTGCTTGTGTATCTTCTGACGTTCCTGCTCTCCTACGGCGTCGATTCGCTGCTCACCCGCTTTGCGCCGGGCATCGCGAAGACCGTTTCGCCGCTGCTGTGGGGCTTTAACTTCATCATCGGCACGCTGCTTGCGATGATCACGCGCAAGGTGCTGGGCGCATTCCGCAAGGCGAAGGCGATGACGCGCCAGTATCAGAACAACTATCTGCTGTCCCGCATTTCGGGGCTTGCGTTCGATATCATGATCGTCTGCGGCATCGCGAGCATCAACATCGAGGACCTTTCCGGTCTCTGGGTGCCGTTCGTGCTGCTGGCGGTTGCGGGCGGCGTCGCGACGTTCTTCTGGCTCAGATGGCTTTCGAAGAAGATCTACCCGACCTATCGCGAGGAAGCGTTCGTTTCGATGTACGGCATGATGACCGGCACGATCAGTTCCGGCGTCATGCTGCTCCGCGAGATCGATCCGAGCTTCGAAACGCCCGCGGCAAACAACCTGCTGACCGGCAGCGCGTTCGCAATCGTGTTCGGCGCGCCGATGCTGCTGTTGATCGGTCTTGCGCCGCAGACGCTGGCGCTCACCTGGATCACGCTCGGACTGCTGTTCATCTACCTTGCGCTGCTTCTGGTGTTCCTGCTCGTCGTCAAGGGCAGAAAAAAGAAACCCGAATAAACAACCCAAAAGAAGATTCCCGCGAGGGAATCTTCTTTGTTTCCGTCCGATCGAAAGGATGCCAACGGTCTTTTTGCGGCGTCTGTAAGTATGAAAAGAATTGCGTTATAAGGCTTCCTGTTTCGAATCGACAAGATCGAATCGGAATTCAAAGCTTCCGCCGCCCGCGTAGAAATGTTCGCGCGAAAGCGTGCAGGCGAAGGTGTGTTTGCGGCCGTCCTTTGCGACGGTGATCTCATAGTCGCCGCAGAACAGACGTGCATCGGCTCTGCCTTCAGATGAGGTGATCAGATCGGCGTCGGTGTGCCACTGCCGATGGATGAGATCGTAAAGCGTGCGATACACCGGCTTCGGATTCATGTCGTCGTCGATCACGCCGCCCGGCGCGCCGAGCCAGCGATGGTCGGTGAAGTCAAACCAGGAAAGCGCCTCGACCGCCGGTTCGCTGAACACGAGCGTATAGAAATCGGAGGCGAAATCCGCCTGCCACTGCGCCCATTCCTCGTTCTCAAAGAAGCGGTTGACCGTTCCGTCGCTGTCGTAGCGCAGTTCACCGATCGGTGTGCCGCTGCAGATCGAGCATTCGGGGAAGTGGATCGGAAAGCCGTAGCCCGCCGCGCGTTCGATCACGCGCATCGTTTCCTCGGCCGTCCAGAGATCGCGCTGCATGTGACTCTGCATCCCGATGATGTCGATGTCGACGCCTGCGTCGCGCATCTGACCGAGAAAATCGAAATATTCCTCCTTATGCACGTTCCAGTCGCCGAACAACAGCGTTGCATCGGGACGGAACGACCGCACGAGCTTCGTGCCGAACCGCATCATTTCGATCGGTCCGATGCGTCGCACCCAGCGGGAGACGGGATTGTCGAACCGGTCGTTGACCGTCGTTTCGTTGGCGAGGTCGAAGAAATCGAAGTCGTTTCCGTAGGCTTCCATCAGGTGCGAGATGCGCCGCACATATTCGTCCTGCACGGTTTCGTCCGTCACCCAGTCGGGGCAGAGTTCGTGCCAGATCAGCGCGTGCAGCTTTTTCTTCAAATGATTCTCCTGCGCCCAGCGCACCAGATTGCCGGTGTACGGCTCTTTGTACTGTCCGCGCACGGGCTCGTACCATTTCCAGTGAAACGGCACCATGGTATAGTTGAACAGGTTTGTGAACAGGTCGGTGAAGCGCTGCTCCTGCGCGGGCGTTTCATAGGTGCCGTGCGCATAACAGACCGCGCCGAACAGGAAGGCGTGGTTCTTCATACGCACTTCGACATGCGCGCCTTCCGCAGGCGCGCCGTTTTCCGTGATCAGAAAGCGGACATCCTTTTTGCGCACCTGCTCGATGCGCCGTTTGGCGTCGTTCAGAACTGAAGATGAATAGCGCAGCATGGAAAACCTCCTCCTCAGAGACCGGATGCGGTATCGTTTACTCTTATTGTACCGCATCGCGTCAAACTGTCAAGCACGGATTGGGTAAACGATTGACTTTCTGATCCGGCTGTGTTACGATCGAATCGCAACAGGGGGACGAAACATGCGGATCGCGGCACAGATCATCGGTTATATCGCGGTGGCGGAGAACCTGCTGATCTATATCAGCAATCGCCGCGATCGCATTCTGCTGTTCAAATTCATATCCGATACGCTGGGGTTTCTGAACTATCTGCTGATGGGAGGGTTCACCGGCGCGGCGCTCAATGTCATCGCCATGACGCGGGAAGCGGTTTTTTCCCTGCGTGACCGGTACAGATGGGCGAACGCAAAGTGGATTCCGGCGCTCTTTCTGACGCTGACCTGGGTTTCTCCGGCACTCGAATGGATCCACGCCGGTACGTTTTTGTGGCGTTCGCTGCTGCCTGCGTTCGGCAGTATGATCTTTGTGATCGGCTTCTATGCAAGAAAGACGATGCTGACCAAGGTCACATCGCTGTTCGGAAACGCTCTGTGGCTGACCTATGCCGTGCTGCTGCAAAACTGGGCGGGCATGGCCGTCAACATCCTGATGCTGATTTCCGCAGTCGTCGGAATCATCCGCGAGCGGAAGCCTGCGGAACAGAAGGAGGCCGCGTCGTGAAGAAAAAGAAGCACATGTCCGAAAAACGTGTCAAGCTGATGGCGCTTCTCATGAAAATCACCGATTTTTTGCTGATCGGTCTGATCAGTCTTGTCTGTTCGCTGCCGCTCGTCACGTTCGGCGCGGCTGCGGCTGCGGCTTATACGATCGGCGTTTCGATGATCCGCGGCGAGGAGGGCTCGATCTACAAGGCGTATTTCCGCGTATTTAAGGAGCAGTTTCGCCACGTCACCCCGACGTGGCTGGTGCTGCTTCTGCTGATCGTTCTGCTGATCGCCAACACCGTTTTCTATTTCTATCTGTCTTCGGCAGGCGCTGTCTGGGCGCAGTTCGGTCTCGGCGTCTGCGCGATCGCGGCGCTGGCGCTCTCGTTTGTCGGGGCGTTTTTGTTCCCGATCCTCGCAAAAAACGATGACATGCTCGGACGCGACGCGATCAAAATCTCCGCGTTTCTTGCGGGAAAGCAGATCGGCTGGTGGGCGCTGAAGACCGTCGTGCAGGGCGCGCTGCTGGCTTTGACGTGGTTTTTCCCGTATTTGTGGATCATCGTGCCCGGCGCGCTGGTCTTCTGGAACAGTTTTTGCTACGATCGCGCATTCAAAAGACAATTTCCGAAAAAACCGGAATAATCGGCAAATAGCATTTGACAGAACGGCGGTTGTGGCGTAAAATATACGTAAAGAAAACGTTTACCCATACGAAAGCGGGACGGTGCTTATGAAACGGAAACAGGGAATTGCATGGCTGCTTCTATGTTGCCTGCTGTTGGCGTCGACCGGCGGAGTTTTGCCCGCAGCGCGCGCAGATGCAGACGATCTGTCTTCAGCCGCGACGGAGCTGCCGAAAGCAAAGCAAAACACCTACGGGGCGTACCTTTTGGCGCACGGAGATCCTTCGGGGCAAACACCGGATGCACGGATCGAGCTTGCGGCGGCAGACGTGCTTGAAACCGATGCGTTCGTGACCGATTACATGGGCAAAAACGGCGTGCTGTTCATGGATGTGCCGGGGCTGACGTATTCCTGGACGTTCACGGCGGAAGAAGCGGGGTACTACCGGCTGGCGCTCGATTACATCGGCCTTCCCGGCAAGAACTATGACATCACGCTCGACGTATTCGTAGACGGCGAGATTCCGTATACCAACACGCAGGGCGTCAAGCTGCACCGGCTGTTCCTCGACGAGACATATGCCGGAACGAACGACAACGTTTTTCTGCAAAACATCAAGGGCGACGAGATCATGCCGTCGCTCACCGAGCAATTCGAATGGCAGACACAGCTGCTGTACGATTCCCAATCGGCGTATCCTGCGCCGCTGGATTACTGGCTGGACGCGGGCGAGCACACGCTCGCGCTGCGGCTCAGGGAGGAATCGTTCGCGCTGGCGTCTGTCGTTTTTTGTAATCCGGACGAAACGGAATCCTATGCGGACGTTCTGAACCGCCGTGCGGATGCCGTCGACACGAGCGGCGCGCTGCTGGTTTACGAAGCGGAGAAAAGCTTTCTCAAGAACGACGTGACGCTGTTTCCCACCTACGACACAGCATACAGCCATGTGACGCCCGCAAGCGCCGAAAACATCCTTTACAACACGATCGGCAAGAACACCTGGAAAAAGATCGGGCAGGAGATCACATGGGAGATCGAAGCGCCCGAAACCGGCTTCTACGAGCTGGCGTTCAAGGTCAAGCAGTACGACAAGAGCAACGCCTATGTCACGCGCGCCGTCACGATCGACGGCAGCGAAATCTGCCGTGAGGCGAACGCACAGAAGTTTCCGTACAAAACCGGCTGGTACGTGCAGCGGCTCGAAACCGAAGCGGGCGAGCCGATCAGGGTGTATCTCACAAAGGGACGACACGTTCTCGGTATGCAGGCGGTGCTCGACGAGGAGCTTGCCGAAGTGCTGCGCGGCGTCAACGGCACCATGGAGGAGCTGCAGGGCTGGTATCGCGAGATCATCAAGATCACCGGCTTCAACGCCGACGCCGAGCGCATCACGATCGACGCGAACCGCGACTTCCATCTCGAAAAGACCGTGCCGGGGCTGATCGAAGGCTTGCAGCAATGCAAGGACAAGCTGGACGGTTACTATCGCCGCATCGACGAGATCACGGGCATTTCCACCGCAAGCGCATCGATCCTGTCCGAAACCTCGACGCTGCTCGGCAAGCTGATCAAGCGCCCGAAGCGCATCGTGCCGCAGATCGAAACGCTGCGCGCCGATATTTCGAGTCTCGCGACATGGGTGATCGACATGCAGACGCAGCCGCTGCAGATGGATAAATTCTATGTCTTTTCGCCGGACGTCAGGACGCCGAAGGTCGAAAGCGGCTTCTTCAAACAGCTCGCGTACCGTCTCCGGATGTTCTTCCATTCGTTCTCCGGCTCCACAACCGCGGTTGCGGGCACGGTGGCGGCCGACGAGACGGCGTCCTCGATCCGCGTCTGGATTTCGACTGCCGACATCACGACGACCGGCGCGTCGTCCGGCCGCGATCAGGCGATCATTCTGAAACGTCTCATCGACGAATCCTTTACGGCACAGACCGGCATCAACGTGGAGGTTAGTCTCGTCTCCGGCTCGGACACCCTGGTGCAGGCAGTCCTTGCCGGGGAGGGACCGGACGTTGCGCTGTTTACCTCCACGGATACGCCGGTCAACCTCGCCATGCGCGGCGCGGTGCTCGATCTCAGCCGATTCGAGGGCTTTTCGGATACGGTCGGGCAGTTCACCGAAAGCGCCGTTACGCCTTTTTGGTATCAGGGCGGCTGTTACGCCTTCCCCGAAACGCAGAATTTCAACGTCCTGTTCTATCGCACGGATATCTATGACGAGCTCGGGCTGGAGCCGCCGAAGACGTGGGAGGAATTCTACGAGCAGGTCATCTTCCTGTCCAACAACAACTACATGGTCGGCGTGCCGCAGAATCAGAACATCTTCGAGACGTTTTTGTATCAGTCCGGCAGCAAGTTCTATACCGACGATTTTTCGGCGTCGACCTTCGATACCGAGCCCGCGCTGAAAGCGTTTGAAAGCTGGACGGGGCTCTACACAAAATACAGCCTGTCGCTGATTTTCGACTTCTTCAACCGCTTCCGCAGCGGCGAAATGGCGCTGGCGATCGAACCGTACAATCAGGTCAACTATCTGTACTCGGCGGCGCCGGAGCTGGACGGACTGTGGGACATTGCGGTTCTGCCCTCTACCGTGCGAGAGGACGGCAGCGAAAGCGGCGTCGTCACCTGTTCCTCGACCGGCTGCATCGCATTGAAGGGGACCGAGCATCCCGAGGAGGCGTATCGCTTCCTTTCGTGGTGGGTGAGCGGCAAGACGCAGGGCGATTTCGGCACGCAGGTCGAGCAGACGCTCGGCGTGGCGGCGCGCTACGGCACGGCAAACCTGGAGGCGTTCGAGCGTATTCCGTGGAGCGCCGAACAGGCGGCGATCATCCGCGAACAGCGCAGCAGGACCGTGGCGGTCGAGCAGATCCCCGGCAACTACTACATTGCAAGAAACCTGGCGTTCGCGTTCCGCGCGGTGGTGTACAACAAAGCGAATCTTCGCGAGACGCTCTATAAGTACAACATCGAGATCATCAAAGAGCTTGCGCGCAAGCAAAAAGAATTCAGTTACCGGTAAAGGAGGGACGCCATGGAAACCGCAACCATCGAATCGAAACCGGCGAAACGCGGAAAGCTCAAAAAGCAAGGCGCAAGCATCCTGTTCCTGACGCCGTTTACCGTGTTCTTTCTGATGTTCACGATCGTGCCGATCCTTTCGGCGATCGTTCTGAGCTTCACCTATTTCAACATGGTCAGCACGCCGACGTTCGTCGGCTTCGACAACTACATCCGCCTGTTCTTCAACGACGACGTGTTCCTGATCGCTCTCAGGAACACGGCGATCTTCGCGATGATCACCGGACCGATCAGCTATGTGCTGTCGTTTCTCGTCGCGTGGCTGATCAACGAGTTCAACCGCACCGTCCGTACGATCCTGACGCTGATCTTCTATCTGCCGTCGCTCGCCGGAAACGTGTACTTCGTCTGGACATACATTTTCTCGGGCGACAGCTACGGCTTTCTGAACAGCGTCCTGCTGCGGCTCGGCGTCATCTTCGGACCGGTGCAGTGGCTGACCGATACGAAATATATGATGGCGGTCGTCATCGTCGTCATCCTTTGGCTCTCGCTCGGCACGGGCTTCCTTTCGTTCGTCGCGGGGCTGCAGTCACTGAACCGCGAGCTCTACGAATCCGCGGCGATCGACGGCATCCCGAACCGCTTTGCCGAGCTCTGGTATATCACGCTGCCGCAGATGGGACCGCAGCTTTTGTTCGGCGCGGTCATGCAGATTTCGACGTCGTTCGCGATCGGCTACGAGTGCATGAACCTTACGGGCTTTCCGAGTACCGACTACGCCACGCAGACCTTGGTGCTGCACATCCTCGACTTCGGGCAGGTGCGCTTCGAAATGGGCTACGCCTGCGCGATCGCGGTTGTGCTGTTCGCCATCATGCTGCTGATGTGGAAGGTCATCAACAAGGTCCTTTCGAAGTGGCTGTGAGGAGGTGAAGCGATGGAAACCGTAACGCTTGCAAAGCCCAAGAAACGGGAAAAGAAATACCGCCGCGTCGTGCTTTCACGCTCCAAGGGCGGCACCGTGCTGATCTTCGCATTCCTCATTCTGATCGGTTCGTTCATGGTGCTGCCGCTGGTGTACGTGCTGGTCACCGCGTTCAAGCCGCTCAACGAAATCCTGACCTATCCGCCGAAGTTCTTTGTCCAGCATCCGACGCTGTCGAACTTCCGCGACCTCATCGAGATCACGCAGGAGACGTGGGTGCCGTTCGAGCGCTCGCTGTTCAACTCGCTGATGCTCGCGATTCTGGGCACGTTCGTCTATATCATCATTGCGTCGCTTGCGGCGTATCCGCTCGCAAAGAACAGGAGCAAATGGGTATATGTCTACTACCAGATCGTCGTTCTGGCGATCCTGTTCCGCCCCGAGGTCACGCGAACGCCGCTGTACATCATCATCAGCCGTCTGGGGCTCATCAATACTTACTGGTCGCTGCTGCTTCCCGTGCTTGCAGGCAGCTTCGGCGTGTTCCTGATGCGCCAGTTCATGATGACGATTCCGGATGAAATGCTCGAAGCCGCGCGCATCGACGGCGCCAGCGAGTTCACGATCTTCTGGAAGTTCATCATGCCGTCGGTCAAGCCCGCGTGGATGACGCTCACGATCTTCACGTTCAAGGACCTCTGGAACACCGGCGAATCGCAGTATATCTACGAAGAAACCCTGAAGACGCTGACCGCGGTCATGCAGTCGATTTCGTCCGCGGGCATCGCGCGCGCGGGCGCGGGCGCGGTCGTCGCGCTCATCATGATGCTGCCGCCGGTCATCGTGTTCATCATTTCCCAGTCGTCCGTCATCGAAACGATGGCGACCTCGGGCATCAAGGGATAGGGGGGCGTGATATGAAGAAGATCAAGGTCATCGCGATCCAGCTCCTTTGCATGATCCTCCTCGTGCCGACGTTCGCGCGGGCGGAGGATTCCGAGGTGCCGTATCAGACCTATACCTACGACAGATGGAGCAACCCAACGCCGACGCCCAACGCCTATCTTCCCACGCGCAGCATCGGCGGGGCGCAGCTCGGCTGCGGCAACTTCAACGGCGCGCAGGATCTGTTCTATTCCGAGGCGCGTCACGAACTCTATGTCGTCGATTCCGGCAACGCGCGCGTACTGGTGCTCGACGAGGATTTCAGACTCTTGCGGGAGATCACCGGATTCAACGGCGACGAAGCGTTTGTCTTTTCGAACCCGCAGGGCGTCTTTGTACAGGACGACGGCAGGATCTATCTCTGCGACATGGGCAGACAGCAGGTTGCCGAAGCCGATGCGGACGGCAATCTCATCCGCGTGCTGCCGACGCCTTCCTCGCCGCTTCTGCCCGAAAACTTCAACTATCTGCCGACCAAGGTCGTCGTCGATGAAAACGACCGGATCTATATCCTCTCGCGCGGCGTGTATCAGGGCTTGATCAATCTTGAGCCGGACGGCACGTTCATCAAGTTTTTCGGCGCGAACGAGGTGGAAATGACGCTCGGACGGCGCGTGCAGAAGCTTTGGAAATCGATCCTGTCCGATCAGGCGGCGGCGTCCATGCAGTCGTTTAACCCGATTGAGTACAGCAATCTGTTCCTGAACGGCGAGGGGTACATCTTCGCCACCGCCGCGGGCAGCGAAAACGGCGCGCGGGTGCTGACACAGCTGAACCCGCTCGGCATCAATGTGTTGAACTGGACCGGCGGCAGCGAAACGCTGCTCTACTCGGACGTTGTGGAGCGGGACGGCATCATCGTGCTGCTCGATACGAACGGCGGATACCTGATCCAGACGACCGTGCAGCGCGATGCGGGCTTGTCGATGCAGATTACCTTCGGCGGCATCGGACAGCAGCTTGGTCTGTTCCAAAAGCCGGTATCGCTTGCGGAGATCGACGGCAACCTGTATGTGCTCGACGCCGAGAAGAACACGATCACCGAGTTCGTACTGACCGATTTCGGCAGGGAAATCCACGAGGCGATCGCGCTCTACAATCAGGGCCTGTATATCGAAAGCATCGTGCCCTGGGAAAAGGTCATCCGCCACAATTCGAACTATCTGCCCGGCTACACGGGCTTGGGCAAGGCGTACTATCAGATGCACGACTACAAGACCGCGATGTATTACTTCAGGCTTGCAGGCGATCGGCAGAACTATTCGCTTGCGTTCAAGGAACATTCGCTCGGCGTGATGCGCGACGCGTTCCCGTATATCGCAACGGCGCTGATCGTGCTGGTCGTCGGAGGACTGATCCTCGGACGCATCCTGAAAAAGCGAAAGGAGGTGCGCCATGCTGAAAGATAGACTGCTGCAGGAACCCGTCGGCGCGGGCTTCAAACACATCTTCTATACGATGTTCCATCCGGTCAACGGCTTCGATCAGATCAAATGGGAGAAGAAGGGCAGCGTGATCGCGTGCTGTGCGATCCTTCTGATGTTCTTTCTCACCAACGTGTTCCAGCAGGTGCTGACGGGCTTTATCTACAACACCTTCAATCCGGACAAGGTCTCCGTGCCGTCGATCTTCCTGATCACGATGGGCGGCTTTGCGATCGTCTATATCGCCAACTGGGCGGCGGGCTCGCTGCAGTTTTCGGAGGGCGAGAACCGCGACATCTTCATCACGCTCTGCTATACGCTGGTGCCGTGCACCGTCTTCAAGCTGGTGCAGATTCTTCTGACGAATTTTGCAAGTGCCGAGCTGAACGCATTCCTCGTCGCGCTGATGGTGATCGGCTATCTCTGGAGCGGGCTGATCCTTGTGATCGGCATGTTCTATATCCATCAGTTCACCTTCGGCGGGCTGCTTCTAAACCTGTTTCTGACCGTGGTCGGCGTCGCCATCATCCTGTTCCTGCTGCTCCTCGGCTATTCGCTCGTGCAGCAGATCATCACCTTTATCGTCACGATCTACAACGAGATCGTGTTCCGGCTTTGAGGGGGGATCGGTATGAAACGCAATCGACAAATCCGGATCCTGCTCCTGCTGCTCGGCGCGCTGCTCTTCACGGGCTGCGCCTCCAACCGCCCCGCCGTGCCCGCAAGGACTGCGCACGTGGACGCGACGCAGGGGTTCGAACCCGCAAAGAAGGAAAACGAATTTACGCCGGTTTCCGAAAACGACCGTCTCGCGCTGTCGGTCAATCTCAAGACCGGCGAAGCCGCCGTGCTCGACAAGCGGACCGGCGTCACGTGGTACACGAACCCCGTCGACAAGTTCGACGATACGCTTGCCAGCGGCTATCACAAAAACGCGCTGCTTTCCCCGATCACCGTGGTCTATACGACGACGCAGAGCGTGGAAATGACCGTCGGCGCATACCTGCAGAGCGTTCAGAAGGGCGGACTGTACTACCGCCTCGAGCCGGACGGTTCGGCGGTGTTCCTGTTTGATTTTCCGAACGAGCAGTTCCGCGTGCCGATCCGCTATGCGCTGAACGGCGATCATTTCGACGCTTCGATTCTCACCGACGGCATTCTCGAATACGGCACGAACAAGATCAAATCGATCGAGTTTCTGCCCTACTTCGGCGCGGGCGGGCAGAACGAGGACGGGTATCTCTTTGTGCCGGACGGCTGCGGCGCGCTGATTACGTTCAACAACGAGCGCTTGACCGCGCGCACCTATTCGCAGGGCATGTACGGGTTCGACAACGGCACGAACGACAAGACGATGGGCGGCGTGGCGCTGACCGGCTATTTCACGCTTTCGCAAAACGCCTATCTGCCGGTGTTCGGCATCCACAAGGGCGACGACGGATTCCTTGCAATCCTTTCCGAAGGCGCCGCGCGCGCAACGGTCAACGCCAATGTGTCGGGCAAGTATTCCACCTACAACGCGGCATGGACGACCTATTCCTACCGCACGATCGGAACGGTGCGGCAGACGCAGAAGGACGGAACCGATCAGGTCGTCTCGATCGGAGAGAAGAATCTCGAAACCTATACGGATTATACGGTTTCCTACTACCCGCTTGAAACCGGCAAGTCCGGCTACAGCGACATGGCGGCGCGCTATCGCGACTATCTGATCGCAAACGAGGGACTGGAAGCGCGCGTGCAGAACGGCGGGCAGATTCCGCTGTATCTCGACATCTACGGACACATCGAAAAGACCAAATCGGTCGTGGGCATTCCGGTCGACGTCAAGATCACGACCGCCTCGGTCAAGGACGTCAACGCCATGCTCGATACGCTGAACGGCGAGGGGATAAACCGCGTCGTGCTGAAATACAACTACTGGTCGCAGAGCAGCTTCTACCGCAAAATCCCGACGAGCGCAAAGCCGGACGGCAAGGTCGGCACGGAAGCGGAGCTCTTGGTGCTGCAGGAACGTCTCGGGACTGCAAACGGCGGGCTGTATCTTTCCGCCGATCTGCTGAACGTATACAAGTCCGGCCGCGGCGTCAATCCGTACCGCGACGCGCTGCAGTCGGTTGCGAACACCGTACAGCGGCAGTATGCGTTCCGGCTCGATTCGGCGATGGTCGATTCGCGCTACGATCCGTGGTATCTTCTGCGGCTCGGCTCGGTGCCGCGCGTGTTTGCGCAGTATGCGAATAATCTCAGCGCGGCGGGGTTCTGCGGCGCGGCGCTCGATACGGTCGGCGAAAAGCTCTATTCCGAGCTCGGTACCCGCGGCACGGGGCGCAATCAGGCGCGCGAGATCATGGCAAACGCCGTTCGCGAGACGAAGGAGACGACCGGCAGCGTGCTGCTGACCGGCGCCAACGAATATGCGGCGAACTATGCGGCGCATCTTCTCACCACGCCCGCGAAATCGAGCGGCTACGACCTCGAGGATGTGTCGATCCCGTTCTACCAGATGGTCTATCACGGCTGCGTTTCGTATTCGCTCCGCGCATCGAATCTTTCGAGCAATCCCGGAACGCTCACGCTCAACTGCATCGAATACGGCGCGTACCCGATGTATTCGCTGATTTATGAGAACGCCGACGAGCTGATCGGTTCGCGGCTGAACGGCATCTACTCGGCGGACTTTGCGAACTGGAAGGATGAAATCGTCCGACAGTACGGACAGCTCAACGAAGCGCTTTCGCCGGTGCAGACCGCACGGATGACCGGGCATTGCATCGTAACGGACGACGTGCGCCGCATCGACTACGACAACGGCGTCACGATCTGGATCAATTACGGAAACGAGCCGTATACGGACGGCGGCGTGACCGTTCCGGCGCTCGGCTTCACGGCGCTTTCGAACGGACAGACCTACGCAAGCGCGCAGGCGGTCGGCGACTGAGGGGGAGGCGGATATGGCAAAGAAACGCAACAAACAGTATTCCCTGACAAGGAAGCAGAACCGCGCCGGCTGGCTGTTCGTACTGCCGTTCGTGATCGGCTTTATCATCTTCTTCCTGAAGCCGATGATCGAGAGCTTCTGGTATACGTTCAACGACGTGACGATGGGGCAGAACGGCCTCGAAACGAAGTTCGTCGGGCTGCAGAACTTCCGGTATCTGCTTTTGGAGGACAGCAGCTTTCTCCGCAACCTCTGGACGGTGACCGGCTCGATGCTGGCGCAGGTCGCGATCTGCACGATCCTGAGCCTGTTCATCGCCATTGTTCTGGTCCAGAACTTCCGCGGGCGCACGGTGTACCGCGCGATCTTCTTCCTGCCGATCATCATGACCAGCGGCGTCGTCTATTCGATGGTCAGCTCGGTCGTGGGCTCGTCGGGGCTGTCCGGCACGGGCAACGCCTATATCTATTCGTCGACCTCGATGACGACGCTGATGCAGCAGGGCGGTCTGCCGACCTCGTTCATCAACATCCTGACGCGGATCATCGACGCGATCTTCTCGATGGTCGTCAACTGCGGCGTACCGATCCTTCTGTACATTTCGGGCCTGCAGAAGATCCCGCAGAGCGCGTATGAAGCGGCGCGCATCGAGGGCGCCAGCGCGTGGGATATCTTCTGGCGCATCACGATCCCGAAGATCTCGCCGATCATCTTTCTCAACGTGGTCTACTGCGTGATCGACGCGTCGACCGCCTACGGCAGCACGGCGGGCGGCAACGTCATGATGGCGGCGATCCAGCAGATGGGCTTCGGCAAGACCATGAAATTCGGCATGAGCGCCGCGATGGCATGGATGTACTTCCTGGTGATTGCCGTGTTCCTGGGGCTTGCCTATCTGACCATCGGCAGGCGTGCGGCAAAGATCGAGAACTGAGGGGGTGAAGCGCATGAAACAACGTTCTCCGCAAAGAGAGGTCAACGCGATGGTACGCAAACGGCGTATCATCGGCGTCATCCTCACGATCCTCCGGCACGTCTTTCTGCTCGGTCTCTGCTACGTCGTGCTCTATCCGGTGCTGTACATGATCTCCAACGCCTTCAAGCCGATCTCGCAGTATTACGATCCCTCGGTCGTGTGGATCCCGAGAAGCCTCACGCTCGACAACTTCTACATCGTGTTCAAGGTCATGGACGTCGGCAAGGTGTTCCTGAACACCTTGCTCATCGAAATTCTTCCCGCGTTCATCTCCACGTTCATCGCGATGTTCGTGGGCTACGGACTTGCGCGGTTCCGCTTCAAGGGACGCGGCCTGATCCTCGCCTGCGTGATCCTCACGATCATCGTTCCGCCGCAGACGATCTCGACCTCGCTCTATTCGAGCTACCGGTACTTCGATTTTCTGGGCATTCTTTCGCTGCTGCATCGGGTGATCCCGTCGATCGGACCGATCAACCTGATCGGCACGCCGTGGGTGACGATCCTGCCCGCCCTGTTCGGCGTCGGGCTCAAGAACGGCATCTTCATCTTTATCTTCATGCAGTTCTTCACGGGGCTTCCGAAGGAGCTGCAGGAAGCGGCGGCGATCGACGGGTGCGGACCGCTGCGCACGTTTTTGCGCATCATCCTGCCGACGGCGAAGAACATCATTATCGCGGTGCTGCTCCTTGCGGTGGTATGGAACTGGAACGATTACTACACGCCCGCGATGTACATTCGCACGACGGATACGATGGCGACGGCGATGGCGTCGTTCCAGGCGAACCTCGAAAACCTGCACAACATGGGCACGGGACTTGAGAACATCCAGACCGCGAATACACAGATTCAGGCGGCGGCGCTCATTGCGATTTTCCCGCTGGTGATCCTGTATGTGTTCCTGCAAAAACGCTTCTCGGAGGGCATTGAGGACTCCGGTTTAACAGGTATCTGATCAATTCTATTAGGAGGAAACGAACATGAAAAAAGCACTTTCTCTCACACTTGCACTTCTGATGTGCCTTGCGCTGTTTGCGGCATGCACCAGCGAACTGAATCAGAACGGCGGCAACACGCCGTCGAATCCCGCGGGCAATGTGACCGATCCGACGGGCGGCGGCAGCGACAACACCGGAGCGGGCGGAGACGAACCGCAGAACGGCGAGATTGCGGGCGAGATCATCACCGGCGGCGGTGCGGATGCGAGCTTCCTTGACAACGTCGAGGGACTTCCCGCTTCGCTCGAAAACCCGAATCTGACGATCGTCTACTGGTACAATCCGAAACAGTACGCGGTCGACATCCGCAAACAGCCGGACGTCTACGATCCGATCCTGGAGGCGATCCCGTACTTTGAAGAAAAGTACGGCGGCAAGGTCACGGTCATTTACTCCGCATGGGGCGATATGCTCGAGACCGTCACATCCCTGCAGAATGCGGGCGACGCGCCGGACCTCTTTGAGGTCTACGACGAAACGCTGTACAGCGTAATCCTTTCCGGCGTTGCGCAGAACCTTGACGCGTATACGAGCGATCTCGATTTCAACTATTACAAGATCAACAAGGAGACCTTCCAGTGGAAGGGCAGTTACTACGCGATCCCGCTGAAGCCCTATGCGTTCTACATCATGTACAACAAGGACCTGTTCGACCTCGAAGGGCTGGACGATCCCGCGACGCTCTATCAGCAGGGCAAGTGGAACTGGACGACCTTCCGCGACGTCTGCAAGCGTCTCACCAAGACCACGGACGGCGAGCTGAGTCAGGTCGCCTACGGTTCGTGGGAGGATACGATCCTTTCGTTCATGTATGCGAACGGCGGCTCGCTTCTCAACATCGACACCAAGACCGGCGAGGTCACCTCGAACCTCGGCTCCGTCAAGACGCAGAACACGATCAATTACCTGATCGAGCTCAAGGACTGCTTCATCTACGGCAACGACATGTTCGGCTGGTTCGACAACGGCGGCATGGCGATGATTCGCGGCAAGGAGTATCCGGTCGACGTCCCGTTCGATACCGGCATGGTTCCGTTCCCGACCGGCGACGACTATGAGGGCAAGAACCTCGTCGTCTATCCGCAGGGCATGGCGGTGCCGAACGGCGCGAAGAATCCGGAAGGCGCGGTCGCGTTCATGCGCGTGGTCAACGAGCTGCAGCAGGTTGTCGGCAACCAGAAGGAAGCCAACCGCATCGGACAGACGAATTACGACATGATCTATGCCGACGACGTCAATCTCGTCTATCAGTATGACAAGGGCCTGAACGACATCGGCACGGTCATCGCGACGATCGTCAACTACATCCGCGACGGCGTTCCGGCGGCGACCATCAACGCCAACTTAGAGTCGCAGATTCAGTCCGAAATCAACCTGATGTACAACGACAGATAACCCGAGAGGAACCGTTTGTGGAAAGAGGCATCTACTTTGACGGGTGGTATCATGACAATCATTGCTACCACCCGAGTCTTCCGTATCGCTCCATGCAGATGATCGAGGATCTCGAACGATACCGCGCGACGATCCTCGTCTGGTCCGCATTGGGCGGCGGCTCGATTTCCCTGCCGTATCTCGAAAACGAGGCGTTCGGCGAGCTTGATCCGCGGCTGCGGTTCTACGGCTTTATGAACGATTCCGAGTTCATCGCCGAATGCAGCAAGCGCGGCATTCGCGCCATGGGCATCGTGTTCGAGGTGCAGGGCTGGGAGTTTCCGGTCGAGGTTTCGGAGGACGGCAGGCACATGAAGGCGTTCAACGTCCTGCGCGAAGGACCGTCCGACCGTGCCGGGGCAACTTACGGGCTCAACGAGTTCTCCTCCGGCAAATACGACGGACTGTTCCGCACGTCCCTGAAGGACTACTATCCGGACGGGATCTGCAACAGCGACGGCGAACGGGTCACGGCGCTGCAGGAGGAGGCTGCCGCGCGCACATTCCGCGGAGAGCCCGTGCATGCGGGCTGGGTGGAGGTCAGGGGACATTCCAAAACCTGCTATCAGACCTGCCGCAACAATCCCGTGTGGCGCGGGTATCTCAAGAAGATCATGGAGCTGCAGATCGATGCGGGCGTGACCGGCATCCAGCTCGACGAAGCGGAGCTGCCGATCACCTCGATGGGGGCGGGCGGCTGTTTCTGCAAGGATTGCGTCAAGCAGTTCCGCAGCTATCTGAAAAACAAACGCGCAAACGGCACGCTTCCGAAGGGGTACGAGTCGTTCGATCTGGACACCTTTGACATCGGTCAGTACCTGCGCGACAGCAAGGTGAGCCACCCCACGGAATCGTGGACGTACCGCGACGTGTACGAGTTTCAGATGCGCGCGGTCAAAAAGCACTTTACGGAGCTGGTCGATCATGCGCGCGCCTATGCAAAGGAGAAATACGGCCGCGAGATCTGGATGAGCGGCAACTTCTTTACGTGCATGCCGGTCTACTATCCGTTTGAAAACACGGTGGACTGCGTGATCACCGAAATGGATCATACGCTGTTCCGTCAACCGCACTGGTATCGCTACGTCTCGGGCTTTTCGGGGAACAAGCCGGTCATAGTTGCGGAGAATCCCTACGGCGGCATCATTCCGCAGCTCAACGACGAACTGAATCGCGGCAGAGGGTACGACCTTTATCGTCTGCTGCTGCTGGAGGCTGCGGTTTATGGCTGCAACATGAGCGTGCCGTACGGCGGATGGATGGGAAACACGATCAAAACCGGCTTCTGGCCGCCGCGCAGCGTGACCGAGCAGGTGCAAAGCTTCCTCGCCGATCACGACAGGCTGTTTTCTAAGACCAGCGGCGCGGAGATCATGGTCGTCTACTCGTTCCCGAGCAACTATTGGCGCGAGGTCACAAAGAAGGGCGGCGATCAGTTCACCGACGTCGATTCGATCCTGTTTTACCGTTCGGTCGAGGAGCAAAGCGCGAACGCGTCGCGTCTGCCTTTCTGGGAGGTCATCCAGCGGATGAGCGAGGAACGGGCGCTCTACGACGTGCGCATGTTCGGCGACGATGAACTGCGTCCCGACCGCGTCAGTGCGGAGGACTGGAAGCAGTATCGGCTGATCGTTCTGCCCGAATGCACCGTGCTGACTGATAACCAGCGCGAGGAGCTTCTGCGCTATGCCGAAAACGGCGGAAAGGTCCTGCTGTTCGGCAAAACCGCGGAGGACCGTCCCGAATGGACGGCGCGGATCAAAGAACTGCCGACCGTTACGGCCGCGGAGAATCCGGATTCGCTGAAAGAGGCGATGCGATCCTTTACCACGGCGTTCCGCAAGGCCGTTGCGGGCGAGGAGCAGATTTTGATCGAAACGGCGGATCCGTCCGATCGCGCATTTGTCGGCGCGCATACGCATGTCGGCGAAACGGCAAGAAGCCTGCAGCTTTTGAACTACCGCTATGATTCCGAAGCCGACCGGGTGCTGCCGATCGGGGGCGTCACCGTGAAACTGCGCGACGCGTCGCTGACCGGCGCAAGGGCGATCGATCTGGACGGCAATCCGCTGCCGGCGGACGTCAGCACGGAAAACGGCATATTGACCGTCGTATTCCCGTCGCTTCCGTTGTATGCGGCAATCGAACTATTCTAAACGCAAGGAAGGATTTATGGAAGAAAACATTCTTGTTACCGGCGAACCGCTGTCGAAGGAAAAATTCAGTAAGCCGAGCGTCGAGTTCGGCATCATGCCGTTCTGGTTCTGGAACGGCGAAATGTCCTACGATGAGATCGCCTATCAGATTCGCGAGTACAAGGCAAAGGGCTGCCCGGGCTTCTATATCCACGCGCGCTTCGGCGTGCGCGAGGAGCTCGGCTACATGAACGAGGACTGGCTCGATCGCGTCAGGTTTACGATCGAGACAGCGCAGGCAGAGGGTTTGCAGATCTGGATCTACGACGAATACAACTGGCCGAGCGGCACCTGCGGACAGACGCTGATGAAGGATCATCCCGAGATGACGAACGTCTATCTCGAGCTGGTCGAAGGCGATTTGCCGGGGCAGTTCTTCACGTTCATGGAGGGCACCGACTCCCGCTACAACGACCTCGAACAGTCCGAGCCGGTCTATGCCTGCGCGATCAAGCTTGCCGATCTCGAATCCGGCAACTATGAGATCGTCGATCTGATGCCGTCGCTGTCGTTCGACAAGGTCATTACGTGGGAAGCGCCGAAGGGACCGTGGAAGCTCTTCTATTTCATCGAGCGCAAGAGCACCTGGTACGCGGACGTACTGAATCCGGAGACGACGAAAAAGTTTATCGAATACACGCATGAGCGGTATCGGGCGTACCTCGACGGCGATTTCTCAAAGCAGGTCAAGGGTTTCTTTACCGACGAGCCCGCGATGCACTATTTCGAGACCGGACGCGACAATTTCATCGTGCCGTGGACGCACGGGATGTTCAAAATCTTCCGCGAGCACAACGGCTACGATCTCAAGAAGAATCTGCCCAAGCTGTTCTTCGATTGCGGCGGCGATACCGAGCAGGTGCGCTACGATTTCTGGAGCACGCTGACCGATCAGTATGAGAAATCCTATTTCAAGCAGATCGAGGACTGGTGCGCGGATCACGATGTGATCTCCACAGGACATTTGCTCTACGAGGAATCGCTGCGCATGCATGCGCGTGTCGACGGCAACCTCTTTAAGCATCTGCAGCACTTCCATATGACGGGCGTCGACCATCTGTATCCGCGTATCGGCACGCGCGAAATGGAAAACGAGCACGTCGCGCTGAAGATTGCGTCGAGCGCGGCGCATCAGAACGGCAGCGCGCGGCTTGTGTGCGAATCCATGGGCGGTTCCTATTGGGACTGCACAATGGAGCGCATGAAATGGATCGGCGACTGGGAGTATGTGCTGGGCGTCAATCAGTTCATCCCGCACGGCTTCCACTACACGATCGAGGGCGAGCGCAAGCGCGACTGGCCGCCGTCGATGTTCTGTCAGTTCACCTGGTGGGAGCAGTACAGGCAGTTCAACGACTACATGACGCGCCTCGGCTATACGCTATCCGGCGGCGATCACGTCGCAAAGGTCGCGGTGCTCTACCCGATGAATTCGATCTGGGCGAACTACATGCCGAACAAGCGCACCAAGATCTCCGAATGCATTGAGCGCGAGTTCAACTATCTGGCGGATCGCATGCTGCGGCTTCACATCGACTACGATTACATCGATGAAGACGTGCTGAATACGCGCACCGAGATCAGGGACGGCAAGCTCTGCATTGCGGGCGAGCGCTACGAAATGCTGCTGCTGCCGCCGTGTACGCACATCAAGGCGGACACGCTCAAAACGATGGAAGCGTTCGTTTGCGCGGGCGGGAAGCTCGGCGGCGACGCGCTGCTGCCGTATCGCTGCGTCGAGGGCGAAGCGGACCGTTTCAACGACCGCATCGAAGCGCTGTTCGGCGTCGATCCCGAAGCCCTGCGTACGCGCTTCCTGACGTCCGAACACCGCAGTCAGACGATGAGCGAACGCGAAATCGGCGGCGGAAAGGTCGTATTCGTTTCGGGCGAAGGCTTCAAGAACAACCCCGACGAAGCGGAAGGGCTTGCGCTGCTTGACCGGATGCTGCGCGCCTGCGTCACGCCGGAGATCGAGATCGACAGCGACGAGATATTCTGTCTGCACCGCGTCAAGGACGGAAAGGACCTGTTCTTCCTGATCAATCCGGTCAACGAACCGGCTGACGTCACGATCCGTTTCCTCGGCGCGCATACGCCGGAGCTCTGGAATCTCGAAACCGGCGACATCCGAAAAGCGCCGGTCTATGCGATCGAAGACGGGTATACGCAGCTCAACGCGCACTTTGAGCCGTTCGGCTCCAAGATGTTCTCGTTTGCGGACGCGGTTGAGCCCGCGCACATCTGCGCGGCGGACATCACCGTGGAAGCGTTCGATCCCGATATGCGCGTTGCGACCGGTTTTGCGCGCCTTGCGCACGACGGCGAAGTGACGCTTTGCGACAACGGCGGCCTATCGACGCAGACGGTTTCAGCGGTGCGTCCGGGCGACGCGATCCCGCTTTGCGGTCCGTTCGCGTTTGCGATCGACAAGCCGAACAGCATCAACACCGACGCGTGGAAGATGACGTACGCGACCGAGCACGACGACGTTGCGGCGATCACGAACGGAACGGCGGACATGTCCGGATGGTTCGACATGCGCATGGGCGCGTGGGAGATGCAGCTGCCGGTCGAGCGCGACGAGGAGACCTATCCGGTCACGCTGTGGTATGTGACAAAGGTGCGCGCTTCGTATGTGCCGGACGATCTGAAGCTGATGATCGACGGCTTCAAGGGCAGCGCGTACACGCTGTACGTGAACGGCAGGGAGGTCACCGAGACGCCGGTGCGGAGCTATCTGGACGCCGAGATCAAAACGGTGCCGATGAAGGCGTATTTCGTCATCGGCGACAACACCGTCGCGGTCCGGCTGACCGTCACCAAGAAGAGCGACGGCATGACGGATCTTCTGAAGATCATCGGCAGCTTTGCGGTTGCGGAGGATCACGGCGTCGAAACGATTGCGGAGCCGAAGACCGAGCTGCCGCTCGGCGACTGGAACCGGTACGGCTATCCGTACTATTCCGGTACGGGGCTCTATACCGCAAAGGTGCATATTGCAAAGGAACTGCTCGAACGAAAGCTGCTTCTGAAAGCCGACGTCGGACGCGACGTGCTGACCGTCGCGGTCAACGGAAAACCGGTCGGGACGTGCCTCTGGCGTCCGTATGAAGCCGATCTCACGCCGTACCTAAAGGAGGGCGAAAACGAGATCACGCTCGGCGTCGTCAATACGCTGATGAATCTTCTCGAATCGACGCACAATCCGTCCGGTCTGTTCGGTGCCGAAATCGTACCGTTCGACCGCTATACCGTGCAATTCTGAACCGTATGAAACAGCAGTATCAAATCCTGATCGATACCGACATCGGCGGCGACGTGGACGACGCGCTGGCCTTGGGCATGGCGCTCAACACGCCGGAAATCGAGATTGTCGGCATCACCAACGTCTATCTTGCGAATGCGTGGCGCGCAGGCGTCACGAAGGAATTGCTGCGCGTGTACGGCCGGGAGGAAATTCCGGTCTGTACCGGCGCGGAAAAACCGCTGATCGGCTGGTGGGATGAAAACCGCATCCCGAACAGCTCGCCGGATTACGGCGAGTATCGCGGCGAAAAACTGCCGCACGCGGCGGATTTCATCATCCGGAAGGCGGAGGAGACCGACGATCTCGTTCTGCTTGCGATCGGACCGCTGACAAACGTCGGCCTCGCGCTTGCCAAAGCGCCGCATATCGCAAAGCGGCTCAGAATTTTCATGATGGGCGGTCAGCTCAACAAAGCGCATCCCGAATGGAACATCGTCTGCGATCCGGAAGCCGCGCGGATCGTATTCGAAAGCGGCGCGGACGTCACGATGGTCGGTTTGGACGTCACCAACCGCTGCCGGTTCACCCGGGACGAGGTCGACGAGATCAAAAACGCGGGCAATCCGCGCGCCGAACGGCTCGGTCTCATGATGGAGCAGTTCATCCGAAACTTCGGGTATCTGCCGATTCTGCACGATCCGCTCGCGCTTGCGGCGCTCATCTGGCCCGATCTTCTGAAGCTCGAGCGCAAGCGTATCCTGATCGAAACGCGCGGCGAGCTGACGCGCGGGCTTACGATCGACTGCGACTGGGGACAGGGGCAGGAAGCGTGGGCGGCGACGGATGTGGACGTTCAGGGCTTTAAGCGGCGGCTCATTGAGGTATTGAAGCAGTAATGGCAAAGAAGCTTGCATTGATCGGCGGCGGCAGCGTCCGCACCTATTATTTCATCGAATCGCTGCTGAAGTTCTATCGCGAGATGGACATCGGCGAGGTTGCAGTGCAGGATATCGATCCCGAAAAGCTCCGGTATTTCGGCGGCATCGCGCGGCATCTTGTCACACGCGCAGGGGAAGAACTCCGCGTCACGCTCACGACCGATGCAAAGACGGCGCTGCGGGATGCGGATTACGTGGTGACGACGGTGCGCGTCGGCGGCGATTCCATGCGCGTGCAGGACGAACGGATCGCGCTTTCGCACGGCGTGATCGGACAGGAAACGACCGGCGCGGGCGGCTTCTCCTATGCGATCCGCACGATTCCGGTGATGCTCGATTATATGCGGCTGATCCGTGCGTACGCCGGGCCGGACGCGACGGTGTTCAACTTTACCAATCCGTCGGGACTTGTCACACAGGCGCTGTACGACGCGGGATACGACAACATCGTCGGGATCTGCGACAACGCGACCGGCATCAAGATGGACGTCGCAAACGCGCTCGCAGTCAACGCAAGCGAACTGCTCGTCAAGGTGTATGGACTGAATCATCTGTCCTGGGCGAACCGGATCGAGATCGGCGGCGTCGACATCCTGCCGAAGCTGATGAAAAACGACGCGTTTGTGCAGAACTTTCATCAGTTTCTGTACTTTGACCGCGACCTCGTACGTCGGCTCAACTGTATCCCGAACGGGTACCTGTATTACTATTATCATCGCGAACGCGCGCTCAGAAACCTGCGCAATGCGCCGGAAACGCGCGGCGAGTTCATCCTGCGCAACAACACGTCGATGATGGAAGCGCTGCGGCAGCACTCCGTCGAAACCGAGCCGGAGACCTGTCTTGCGATCTATCGCGATTTCATGCACAGGCGGGAAAGCAGCTATATGGCGATCGAGCTCGGCGAAACGCTGCATCCCGCGCAGATCGATCCGAAAACGCTCGGCATCGACGCGCTGCTCGGACGGAAGCCGGTCACGGAGATCTACGAAGGCTACGCGGGCGTCGTGTTCAATTACATCGACAGCCGCAGGAATGACAGAAACATCGATCTTGCGGTCAGCGTGCCGAATTGCGGCGCGGTGCCGGGCATGGCGGACGACGACGTTCTCGAACTCACCTGTCTCGTCGGCCGCGACGGTGCAAAGCCGATGCGTTTTGCAAGGGACGAGATCAACGAAACGAACCTTGCGCTGATGAAAACGATCAAGCGTTATGAAAAACTGACCGTCGAGGCGGTGCTTACGCACTCCAAGGCGGCAGCGCGCGAAGCGCTGATGCAGCATCCGCTCGTCGGGGACGATACGCTTGCGAAAGAACTGGTCGAAGCATACGCCGCGTTGAACGCGCCGTGGATCGGAGCGTGGAAATGAAACGGGTTTTGTGCATTGCCGACAGCTGCTGCGATCTGATCTTCGGCGGACTGGACCGTCTTCCGGCGCCCGGCGAAGAGGTCTACGGCACCCATTTTTCCGTACAGGCGGGCGGCGGCGCGAACACGGCGGTTTTGCTTGCCCGATGCGGCGTTCCGACGTCGTTCTGGACGGCGCTCGGCGACGATTTTGCGGGGAATCTGATACGGGAGACGCTCAGTCGCAGCGGCGTCCGGCTGATTTCGCGCCGGCAGGCGGCGCGGCGTACGCCGGTGTCCGCCGTGCTCAGTACCGATGCGGATCGCGCGTTCGCGTCGTTTGCAGAACCCGGCAGACTGATCGAGGACGAGGACGCGCTGGAAGCCGCGATTCGCGACACCGACATCGTGCATACATACCTCGGCTACTGCGCGGCGTTTCCGATTCCCCGGCTCTGCGAAAAGCACGGCAGGCTGCTGTCGGTGGATACCTCGTTCTGTGACGCGGATCCGGAGCGGCTCGAATCGGTCCTGCCGCATTGCGACTATTGGAAGGGCAACGAGGGAGAAGCACGGCTGCTGACCGGCAAATCGGACGCGGAGGAAGCGCTTTTGCTGCTTTCCGGGCGGGTGCGAAAAGGCGCCGTCGTCACGTGCGGCGCGCACGGCAGCATCGGCAGGGAACGCGGCGGCGCTTTGGTCCGACAGCCGGCGATCGACTGCGGACCGTTCGTTGACGCCTGCGGCGCGGGCGATGCGTTTGCCGCGGGAATGCTTGCCGGACTTTCGCGCAGCGAATCGTTTCCGGACTGCCTGATGCGCGGCGCGCAGCTTGCGGGAACGGTCGTCACCGCTTACGGCGGATGCCCGGAAACGTTGGAGATCCCGCGCAGGTAAACGATTGCATTTTCTATGAAAAAACGCTTGCAAAATGCGGGCGTTCTGTGCTATGATGCAGATGGGAAAAGGTTTACCCATCATTTTTCAGACAACGAACAAAAACCAATCAAACAAGGGGAGGACGTTATGAAAAAACTATCTTTGATTCTGGCCGTTCTGATGCTGGTCGTCGCATTCGGCTGCACGGGAACGCCCGAGACGCCGCAAGTCGATCCGACCGCAGTGCCGACCGATGCGCCCGCACCGACTGCGGAGCCGACTGCGGAACCGGAAGCGGTCAAGGAGCCCGCTGTCTATAACAGCGTTGAGGGCTTCCATCTCGAAGCGGATGCCGAAAGCGTCTGGCAGTACTACTTCAGCATCGACGACGGCGCAACCGTGACCGATCCGTGCGAAGACAACACCGATTACGGCACCTACGGCGGATGGCATCCGTGGGAAGGCGCGTATACGGGCGTCGGCTTCAATCACGATGTGGAGGGCTATCTCGAATTCAACACCGACATGAAGGGCGGCATCATGGGCGTTCTGGTGTTCGTTGCACCTTCGACCGGCAAGTATGTCGTCACCGCGCAGGTGTTCAATCCGTGGAAACAGAACCTTGACAAGTTCACCGTCAAGACCGATGCGGGCGTTGTCGTCGAGCGCGAAATGTCGGACGTCGTCGACGTCTACGGCTTCATCACGCCGACCGATGTCGAACTCAACGAAGGCGACCGTCTGTACTTCATGTGCAATTCGCAGGACGAATCCTGGGCGAGCTGCTATTCGAACATCACGCTCTACTATGAGCCGCAGGACGATTCCGTCTATGTCGTGCCCGAGGTGGAGGTTCCGGTCAAGGAAGTGCTCGGCGTCGATCCGAACTTTGAGCAGGAAGCCAAATGGTCCGCATATCGCGACTTTGACCGCACCGCGGCGGACGGCAGCAACGTGCCGTGGGTGTATGCTCAGACCGTCGCATGGGGCGAGTTTGCAACGATGCAGTTCTGCGCAGACCGTGACTGGGGCGCAACCGAATGGTATCTGGAGGATCCGGCAAACGATTATGTCGGCGTCGGCATCAGCAACGATCCGGCATACCGTGAGAACTATCTCGAAATGAACACCGAGGATTACGGCCTGCGCGTCGCATGTCTCGGGTTCAAGGCGCCCGCGGCGGGCACCTATGCGTTCAACGGCTATGTGCAGAACGTCTGGGGACAGAATCTCGGCATGCTCCGCGTCTACAAGGGCGCAGAGTATTATAAGGACTTTGCAGCAAAGGACTATACCGAAAAGCCCAACGAATTCGCGTTTGACGCGACGCTCGAGGAGGGCGAAATCGTCTGGTTCTTTGTCGATTCCGAGAGCGGCTGGACGAGCGCCGGTCTTGCGGTCTACGTCAACGAAGCGGAACCCGCACCGGCGGCGGAAGTGAATCTCCAGCAGGACGCGCAGTGGGCGGCCTACCGTGATTTCGACCGCACCGCGGCGGACGGCAGCAACGTGCCGTGGGTTTATGCACAGACCGTCGCGTGGGGCGAATTTGCAACGATGCAGTTCTGCGCGGACCGCGACTGGGGCGCAACCGAATGGTATCTGGAGGATCCGGCAAACGACTATGTCGGCGTCGGCATCAGCAACGCGGAGGACTATCGCGGCGGCTACCTCGAAATGAACACCGAGGATTACGGCCTGCGCGTCGCATGTCTCGGGTTCAAGGCGCCTGCGGCGGGTACGTATGCGTTCAACGGCTATGTGCAGAATGTCTGGGGACAGGCGCTGAACATGCTGCGCGTCTACAAGAATGCGGACAACTTCCTTGATTTCGCGATCAGTCAGGACAGCGAGGTTGCGGTTCCGTTCGAGTTTGAAGTCGAACTCAACGAAGGCGATATCGTCTGGTTCTTTGCGGATTCCAACGGCGGCTGGACGAGCGCCGGTCTCGCGGTATTCGTCAACGCAAAATAAGCGATCGTAAACGACAGCAATCTCGCAGGAGGTTCGGGGGAGGAAAACCTCCTTCCGAGCCTCCTTTTTCATCAACGGCACGGAGGCAGGAATGGAACCGTTTCGCAGGAAAGAGCAGCGCTTTACGCAGATTCGCACGCTTTTGGAGCGCGGCGTTTACCATGCGTATGAGACGCTTTCGATGCAGGCAAGGATCACAAAGGATCCTGTGCCGTACGAGCTGCGCACGGACGGACCGTTGGTTCCTCTGACGCCCGGACAGCATTGGGGCGATCTGTTCGACTGCGCATGGGTGCACTTTACGGGCGAACTGCCGGAGGCGTATCCTCAGGAGGCGCAGCGCTGCGAACGAAAGCATTGGGCGGTTCTGGTCGATCTGTCGGCGGAGGGGCTTGTGTACAACGCGCAGGGCGATCCGGTGCAGGGGCTGACCAGCGCCACCTCGCGCAACGAGTTCCCTCTGGGACTGTGGGGCAAGCGCACGATCGAACGGAAGGACTGCGTGCGCGGCGGCCGCATCGATTTCTGGGCGGATTTCACCTGCTGCGACGTCGAAGGACAGTATCGAAACGGCGGTCGCGTCAAGGAGGCATGCACCGCTTGGGTGGACGATCTCTGCCGCGATACGTTCTATGACTGGGTGGTGTGTCAAAGCCTGTTCGTCGGTCTGATGGAGAACGGCGACGCATACGGCGAGACGGTCGGCGCGATCCTCGAACGTGCGGCGGCGGTCTTCGAAGCAGCGCACGGGCTGACCTATGCTGCGGATTCGGACCGGTTTTCCGGAGGAACGTCGGACTTTCAAAAGCGCGACGCCTACTTTGCGGACGAGATCGAAAGCGCGATCGAGCAGGCGGGGGAACGGATCTCGATCCTGCCCGACGCGGAAACCGAGCCGACCAAACGGACGCAGCTTGTTCTCGATCAGACGGCGCTGCAAAGCGTCAGGACCGTCCTTCGGGAAATTCTGTCCGCACAGAATCCGAATCCGTCAATGGTCTATTCGTCGATGGGGCACAGCCATCTCGATCTGCTGTTTCTCTGGACCGAACGCGAAACGTACCGCAAATGCGCGCGGACGCTCGCAAACGTGCTGCGCATCATGGACGTCGATCCGACCTACAAGTTCACCATGAGTCAGGCGCCGGTCTGCCGGTGGCTCAAGGAACGGTATCCCGCGCTGTACGGAAGAATGCTGCAGCGCATCGAGGAAGGACGCTTCGAGATCGTCGGCGCGCTCTATATCGAATGCGACACCAATCTGCCGGACGGCGAATCGCTGGTGCGTCAGCTTCTGTACGGCAAGCGCTTTTTCCGCAGGGAATTCGGGCGCGATATGCGTGTCTGCTTTCTGCCGGACGTATTCGGGTATTCGGCGGCGCTGCCGCAGCTCCTTAAGCTTGCCGACGTTCCGTATTTTACGACGAACAAGCTTTCGATGAACGACACGAACCGTTTTCCGCGCTATACGTTCTGGTGGTACGGGCTCGACGGTTCGCGGGTGCTCACGCATATGCCGCCCGAAAACAGCTATACGAGCGCGGCGGTCCCGCAGATGGCGATCTACGGCGAGTATCACAATACCGACAAGGACCTTTGTCCGCGCGGGCTGCAGCTTTACGGGCTCGGCGACGGCGGCGGCGGTCCGGGGCTCGAGCATGTCGAACGCCGCAAACGCATGCGGAATCTGAAGGGCTGCCCACCGTTCGAGGACGAATTTGTCGTCGACTTCTTCGACCGCATCAACCGGGGATCGGAGCGATACCGCGCATGGCACGGCGAGCTGTATCTTGAGCGGCATCAGGGTACCTATACGTCGATTGCAAAGCAAAAGTATTGGAACCGCACGCTCGAAAAGGACCTGCACGCGCTCGAGTTTGCCGCGGCGCTTGCAAACGGAACCGAAGGCTATGCATATCCGTCCGAATGGCTCAAAAAGGCCTGGGAGGACGTGCTGCTCTATCAATTCCACGACTGCCTGCCGGGTTCCGCGATCCGCGAAGTCTATTCGGAGACGCAGGCGCGCTACGCAGAACTGCATGAGCAGGCGCAGCGTCTGACGCGGGAGGCGCTTTGCGCGCTCGGCATGGGGACGGCGGGCGAGCGCGGCACCGCTACGCTCAACGCTTCGCCCTTTGCCCGCACGGAGGACGGCGCGGCGCTTCCGCCCTATGCGATCCTCTGGCGGCCGGATGCGCCGCACGGCGAAACCGTGCGGAGGGAAATCGAAACAAACCGCTTGGAAAACGATCGTATCCGCATCGGGATAGAGCCGGACGGTACGCTGTCGGAAGTGTTCGACAAACGGGCAAACCGTTCGCTGCTGCCCGACGGCAGGCGCGGCAACGTGCTGACGCTTTATCCGGACGAGCTGACGCATTGGGATATCAATAAAGCGTATCTCAACGCGTCGGGCGAGCAGGCAAAATGCACCGGAATGCGGCTGTACCGCCTCGGCGATCGACAGATTGCGGAGCTTGCGTTCGACGTCGGCAAAGCGTCGACCTTGAAACAGCGTATCGTCATGGAGGATCACAGCGCATGCGTTCGCTTCGAAACGACGGTCGATTGGCGGGAGGAATACCGGATGCTGCGCGTCGCGTTCCCGACAAACGTCGTCGCCGATCACGCGGCGTGTGGGATTCAGTTCGGACACATTGACCGTCCGACGCATCGCAATACGAGCTGGGACGAGGCGAAATTCGAGGTCTGCGCGCAGAAGTGGGCGGATCTGGCGGATGCCGCGGGCGGACTTGCGCTGCTGTCCGATTGCAAGTACGGCTATAAGCTTTGGGACAACGTGCTCGATCTGTGCCTGCTGCGCAGTCAGAACTGTCCCGCCGAGCACGGTGATCTCGGCGTACACACCTTTACCTATGCGATCCTGCCGCATGCAGGAGACGCATGGGACGGCGGCGTGATTGCGGAGGGCTACCGGCTGAATACGCCGCCGATACGGACCGCTTCGGTCGGAAACGGCGGAGAAGCGCTGCTGCAGCCGTTTGTCGTCACGGACGGCACGGCGATCCTCGAAACCGTCAAGAAAGCGGAGGACGGCGACGATCTGCTGCTGCGCATGTATGAGGCAAAGGGCGGCGCGACGGTCGCGCATCTGCGGCTTCACGGTTACGAGGCGACCGGGCTCTGCAATCTTTTGGAGGAACCATCGGAGGAAACGCCTGAAACGGAGGGCGACACGCTCAGACTGCCGTTCCATGCGTTTGAAATCAAAACGATTCGCATACGAAAGAAAGGACACAAAGGATGAAACGTTCGGAAATCAATCGGATCATCAGGGAAACCGAGGCGCTCCTGAATGCGCATCAGATCAAGCTGCCGCCGTTTTTCGGCTGGACGCCCGAAGAATGGAACGAAAAGGGACATGAATGCGACGAGATCCGCGACAACGCGCTCGGCTGGGACGTCACGGATTTCGGCGCGGGACAGTTCGCAAGGATCGGGCTCACAGCGCTGACGATCCGAAACGGAAACGCCAAGATGCCGGAACGGTACAAAAAGCCCTATGCGGAAAAGATCCTGATCGCGAAGGAAGGGCAGGTCACGCCGCTGCATTTCCACTGGTATAAGATGGAGGACATCATCAACCGCGGCGGAGGCGTCCTGATGATGCAGCTTTTCAACGCGACCGAAACCGAGGAGCTCGACACGGTCAATCCGGTGGAGATCGTATCGGACGGCGTCAGAATGACGATTCCGGCGGGCGGTATTCTGGAACTTTTGCCGGGGCAGAGCGTGACCTATACGCAGTATTTGTATCATAAGTTCTGGGGCAAGGAGGGCTGCGGCGACGTCATCGTCGGCGAGGTCTCGATGTGCAACGACGACAACACCGACAACCGTTTCTATGACGTGCCGGGCAGATTCCCTGCGATCGAGGAGGACGAGCCCGCCTACCGTCTTCTCTGCAACGAGTACCCGGCGCCGAAGGCATGAGCGGCTGGATCGACGCGCACGTACATGCGTTCGGCGGTGCGGAAGCGCTCAGGGAGCTTAAGGAGATCGAACGCCGCTTCGGCTATACCGCCGCGAATTTTCTGAGCGTGGAGGCCATGGATGACGCGGCGCAGAACGCGCTTGCAATCGGCTGGAAGCTGCTGGATCCCGCGCATTATGCGTTCGGCGGGCTGCATCACCGGTTTGCGTATGACTGCGCGGAGGAAATGCGGCGTCTCCTTGCGCTCGGGCTCGACGGCATGAAGATGATCGAGAACAAGCCGACCGAACGCAAAAAATGGGGGATTGCGCAGGACGACGAGAGCCTCGACGCCATGTATGCCGCGGCGGAAGCGGACGGCATCCCGTTTCTGATTCATGTGAACGATCCGAGAAACTTCTGGGACGCGAATGCGATCCCCGCGTGGGCGAGGGATGCGGGCTACTTTTACGGCGCGGACGGCTATGCAAGCTATGAGCAAATCCTTTCGGAGTCGCTTCGCATGTGCGAAAAGCATCCGAAGCTGCGCGTCTGCTTTGCGCATTTTCTTTTTCTGTCGGACGATCACGACCGGCTGAGACGCATCATGGACGCGCATCCGAACCTTTGGCTCGATGTGACCGCGGGCACGGAAATGTATCCGAACTTCTCGGCGGATCGCGCGCGCTGGCGCAGGTTCTTTCTCGATTATTCCGATCGCATCCTCTACGGAACGGACAACTGTGCGCCGATGAAGGGGGAGGACGTACACATTGCGGAGGTGCTGAACCGTCTCGAACGATCCTTCTTTTTTGGCGACGATCCGATCCCGCTGTGGGACGATACGGTCTTCGGAATCGATCTGCCGAAGGACGCGTTTGAAAAGCTGACATACGGCAATTTCCGGCGCTTTGCGGGCGAAAAACCGAAGCGGATCGATCGAAATGCCGCGGCCGCATATCTGGAAGAACGGCTTTCCGATGCGCGTTTTCGGCTGAACGAACGCGAGCGCGAAATCATACGGAATATACAAAAAGAGTGCTTGCGTACAAATTCGCTATCAAGTATACTATTCTCATAGGAAGCGGCAAGGAGCAGGGATATGCAGAAAAGCGTTTCAATCAAAGAAATATCCGAACAGGCGGGGGTTTCCATCGCAACGGTTTCGCGCGTTATCAACAAGAACGGACGCTATTCCAAGGAGACGGAGGAGCGCGTTCTTCGGGTGATTGCGGAAAACAATTATCAGCCGAACCTTGTCGCAAAAGGGCTTCGTGTGAAGCATATGAAGAACGTCGGAATCCTGGTTCCCGACATCAAAAACGAGTTCTTCACCAAGCTGATCTACGAGATCGAACGCAACCTGTTTGCCGCGGGCTACGAGACCTTTGTCTGCAACACGGACGAGGATGAAGCGATCGAACGGCATCACGTGCAGATGATGCAGATGCAGCGTGTCTGCGGGCTGGTCTTTATCTCCGGCACCGCGCACGAGCTGACGGCGCAGGTTCCGACGGTGCTGATCGACCGCATTTCGACCGATCCGGCATTCGGCGGCTGCATGATCACCAGCGACAATGTCGAGGGCGGATATCTTGCGACAAGGGAGCTTCTGGAGCAGGGCGCAAGGCGTATTCTCTTTATGACGAGCAGCAAGCAAGTGTCCTGCTATGAGGAACGCTATGCCGGATACTGCAAGGCGCTCAAGGAGTTCGGGCTTCCGGATACGGAACGCCGCATTGCCACGCTCGACGTTCTGAATTACGAAGGCGCAAAGGCGAAGATGAAGGAGCTTCTTGCGGCAGGATCGGACGTCGACGGCGTGTTCGCCGGCTCCGACTGGCTGGCGCTCGGCTGCTACAAGGCGCTTTGCGAATACGGCAGACGCATTCCCGAGGATGTCAGGATTGCGGGATATGACGACATATCCATCACGGCGTTCAATGCGATCCCGATCACGACCGTGCATCAGCAGGTCGATGAAATGGGACGTCTCGTTGCCGAACGACTGATCGCCGCCATGAAAGGCGAAAAACCGGACGGGAATCCGATTCGGGTTCCGGTCTATCTGGTTCCGCGCAAATCGACGCGCGGATGAAAAACCACGGCGAGACCGCCCCCCCATCAGGAACGATTCACCGGAGGAAGTATGAATAAAACAGAAGCCATGCTCTGCATGGATATCGGCGGAACGAATTGCCGCATCGGACTGTGCGGCAGAGATTATACCCTGTATGAAAAGGAAATCGAATCGACGGAGCGCATGACGGAAAACGGCTTTTCCGACGCGCTTGCGGCACTGCTCCGGAGATTCATCGATCAATGCAAGGATCGCTATACGATCGCGGGCATTTCGCTCGGCGTACCGGCAACGGTCGACAAGGCGCGGCGCAGGATCCTGCAGGCGCCCGCGATCCCCGGAATCGAAAATCTTGCGGTCTGCGAACTGCTCGAACGGGAGTTTCATTTGCCGGTGTGGCTCGAAAAGGACGTCAATCTGCTGCTGCAGTACGATCTCACCTATCTCGGTTTGCCGACGGAAGGGCTGATCATCGGCATCTATTACGGCACGGGGATCGGCAACGCGATCTGTCTTGACGGGAAGCCCCTGATGGGACGCAACGGCGTTGCGGGCGAGCTCGGACACATTCCGCAAATGAAAAACGACCGCCGGTGCAGCTGCGGCAATACCGGCTGTCTCGAACCGTTCGGCGGCGGAAAGCGGTTGAACGAGCTTTGCCAGACGGTCTTTCCGGAGGAAAGCATCCGTTCGATCTATCGGGATCATTGCGATACGGTGGAGGTACAGAGCCAGATCGACGCCATGGCGATCGCGGCGGCAACCGAAATCAATATTCTGGATCCGGAATACGTCGTGCTCGGCGGGGGCGTCCTGCAGATGGAGGGCTTCCCGACGGAAACGCTCGAAGCGTGTATCCGCCGGTACGTGCGAAAGCCGTATCCCGAGCGCAATCTGCGCATCGTGTATGCGCGTCCCAATCAGGAGAACGGCATCATCGGCGCGGGCATCTACGGCTGGGCGCAGGCTGCGCGCAGATAAACGTCAGTCGCCCTGCATCGCATCCTTTAAGAGACGGTTCCAGAGCGTCGTTTGTTCCGGCGTCGCGGAGGGAAGCGAGAGCAGCGGCGCGGCGCGCCCGATTCCTGTCCACTTCGTGTTGCCGATCGTATGATACGGCAGAATTTCGACGCTTCGGACGCACCGGTACCGGCGTCTGAGATCCGCCGCAAAGCGGAAATGCGCTTCGGTATCGTTGAAGGTCGGAATGACGGGGAGACGCAGAATCACCGAACCGCCGTGCGCTTCGACGGCGTCCAGCGTCTGTTGCCAAAGCGCAAAGTCGCCGCCGGTCCATGCGCGCAGAGACGCCGCATCGTCCGCCTTGAGATCGAGCAGCCAGAGATCGACAAGCGGAAGGATCGCCGACAGCGTTTTTTCGGGGATACAGCCGTTCGTTTCGATTGCGGTGCGGACGCCGTTCTGACGGCATTTTTCAAGAAGCTCGATCAAAAAACCCGGCTGACAGGTCGGCTCTCCGCCGGTAAACGTCACGCCGCCGTCGGGCTCGTAATAGGCGCGATCGCGCAGGACGACGGCAAGCACCTCGTCCGCGGGCATCTCGCGTCCGGCAATCTGCAAAGCCCTCTGCGGGCAGGCGTCGACGCAGGCGCCGCACAGAGCACAGGACGCGGGCAGCAACCGATGCGTTCCGCCGGTCAGTCGGTGCACGCCGTGCGGACAGACCGTTTCACAGAGGCCGCAAGCGGCACAGAGCGCGGGCAGAAGCTCGATCTGCGGCCGCGGATCGATCGATTCCGGATTATGACACCACGGACAGCGCAGATTGCAGCCCTTCAGAAAGACGGAGGTGCGAATGCCCGGTCCGTCGTGATAGGAACAGCGCTGGATGTCAAAAACAATCCCCATTCGAACCCTCCCGATCCGTTTTCCTCATTATAGCAAAGATTCGTACCGCTGTCCATACGGCGCGGGAAAGAGGCATCTATGACCTTCTATACCTATCTGAAAACGTTTACCGAAACCTACCGAATCCATCAGAACGACGACGTTTCGCTGCGCGAGGCCGCCTGTATCGAGGTGCAGAGCCGCTACGAATTTCTGCCGATTCAGCCGGGCGAATTGCTCGCGGGACGCAAGCGTGTGCTGCCGGTCGGGTTTTCCAACGAACCGCTGCTCGGACGCAGCGTATGCTGGTTCGTCGATCGTCCGCGCGCCATGCAGCAGCTGATCTCGGACGGCGCAAGCGAAGCGGAAATCGAAGACGCAGAGACGATGCTCGCCTTCTGGGAGGAGCAGGAGACGCGCAAAAACCTGCGCGCAGCCTACCCGCAGGACATCAAAGAGGCAATGCCGGAGGACGTCTACTGGGAACACAGCGAGGTTGCGTTTCCGCTCTATCGCGTCGTCGGCGCATATCTGGACTACGGCAAGCTTCTGCGCCTCGGCATCCGCGGTCTGAAAGAGGAGATCGAAGCATACCGCAAAACGGCGCCCTCCTCCGACGGCTTCTACCGCGGTTGTCTGATCGCGCTCGATGCGTTTTCCGCCGTTGCGCGCAGATATGCGGACCAGGCAAGAGAAATTGGGAACAAACCCCTTTCAGATGCGCTCGACCGGATCGCAACGGAAGCGCCGCAGACGTTTCTTGAGGCGATCCAGCTTGTCTGGCTGTACAGCTTGATCTCCGGCGTTCTGAACTACGGACGCATGGACGATGATCTCGGCGATTTTCTTGCGCGCGATCTCGCATCCGGACGCACAACGGAGGCGGAAGCTTTGGACGTTCTCTGCTGTCTCTGGCGGCTCATCGACGAGCGCAAGACCGTGTTTCACGGGCGCGTCATCATCGGCGGAAAGGGAAGAAAAAACGAGGCGAACGCAAATCGCTTCGCAATGCTTGCAATGGAAGCGTCGCGCATCGTGGCGGAGGCGGAACCGCAGCTTTCTCTCCGCTTCCATGAGGGACAGGATCCCGCCTTGTACGAAAAGGCGCTCGACGTGATCGGCGAGGGCAAGATCTATCCGATGCTCTATAACGACGACGTCAACATCCCGTCGGTCGAAAAGGCGTTTTGCGTATCGCGGGAGGAAGCCGAGCAGTATTGCTTCTTCGGCTGCGGCGAGTATGTCATCCGCCATAAAAGCATCGGTTCGCCGAACGGTATCATCAATCTTTTAAAGGCGCTCGAGGTCACGCTGTTCAACGGCCGCGATATGCTGTACGACAAACCGCGCGGACTGCAAAAGGGCGCGTTCGCGGACTTCGAGACGTTTGAGCAGTTCTACGCCGCCTATCGCGATCAGCTTGCATATTATGTCGACATTCTGGCTCGGCAGCAGAAGCAGGAGTACGATTTCTGCGCCGGCGTCGGCTCGTTCCTGTTCATCTCGATGCTGATGGACGACTGTCTTGCGCGCGGCAAGAGCCTGCTTGCGGGCGGCGTCCGGTATCTCGGCGGCACGCTCGAAACCTACGGAAACATCAATACGGCAAACAGCCTGTACGCGATCAAGACGCTTGTGTTCGAGCAAAAGCGCATCGCAAAGCAGACGCTTCTGGATGCGCTGAAAGCCGATTTCAAGGGCTTCGAAAAGGAACGCGCGCTGCTGCTGCAGGCTGAAAAATACGGCAACGACGCGGACGGCGTCGACGCGCTCGCGGTCGATCTGCACGAGTTCATCTGCAATACCGTGCGCGATCGGCAAGCGGGGCTGCATTCCTACATGGTCGTCATCATCAACAACGAGGCGAACACCGTGCTCGGACGTTTCACCGGCGCATCCGCAGACGGTCGAAAGGCGCGCGAACCGATGGCAAACGCCAACAATCCGGCGGGCGGCACCGACCGGAACGGCGTGACCGCCATGCTCAATTCTCTGGTCAAGCTCCGGACCGATCTTCATGCAGGCGCGGTACAGAACCTGACGTTTTCGCCCGAACTGTTCAATCAGAACCGTCCGGTTCTCAAGACGCTGCTGCAAACCTATTTCCAAAACGGCGGGCAGCAGTGCATGATCAACGTGCTGAGACGCGGAGATCTGGAGGACGCGATTGCGCATCCCGAACGGCATCAGAGCCTCCTGGTGCGCGTCGGCGGATTTTCGGCACGGTTTGTTACGCTTTCACCCGACGTGCAGCGCGAGATCGCCTCGCGCACCCTGTATTGAGGTAAGACGATGATCGATCGAAGCGACTACCCGCGTCCGCTGCTGTACCGCGAAACGTGGACGAATCTGAACGGGATATGGGATTTTGCGTTTGACGATTTCGACAACGGACCGGACGCCGGATGGCGCGGAGGCTTTGCGCCGACGCACCGCATTCGCGTGCCGTTTTCCTATGAGACAAAGGCAAGCGGCATCGCGGATACATCCGTGCATCCGGTCGTCTGGTATCAGAAACGCATCGACACCGCCGACGTCGGACCGGACGAAACGCTTCTCATACACTTTGAGGGCAGCGATTATCGGACGACTGTGTACGCCAACGGCACGGAGCTCTGTACGCACGAAGGCGGCTATGCGCGTTTTTCGGTCGATCTTGCTCCGGTGCTGCCGAACAAGAGCGTCTTGCTCGTCGTACGCATCACCGATTCGCTTTCGAAGGAGCAGCCGCGCGGCAAGCAGCGCTTCAAGCCCGAAAGCTGGGGCTGCTGGTATGTGCAGACCACCGGCATCTGGAAAACGGTCTGGGCAGAGCGTGTCAGGCGCGAGCGCATCGAAGCGCTGACGGTGACGCCCGATCCCGAAACGGGAACGGTTGCCGTATCCGCCGCATCATCCTGTCCGGAACGCTTTTCGGATCGTCAGCTTCGCATCACGCTGTACGACGGCGATCGGGAAATCGCAGCAACGGAAGCGCAAAGCGACGACCGGGCATGCCGGCGGTGCGAATCGTCGATACCGGCGCCGCGTCGATGGTCAACCGAGGATCCGTATCTGTACGATATCAGAATCGAGCTTCTGCGCGAGGGACGCGTGCTCGACACGGTATGGTCGTATTTCGGTTTCCACACGGTTGCATGGGATCGAAACGGCGTTTATCTGAACGGCAAACGCACCTATCTGCGCCTGGTGCTCGATCAGGGATACTGGCCGGATTCCGGACTGACGCCGCCGGATTGCGACGCCCTGAAGACCGATCTTGACGCCGTCGTGCGTTACGGTTACAACGGCGTGCGCAAGCACCAGAAGATCGAAGATCAGCGATTCCTTTACCTTTGCGATACGCGCGGCATTCTGGTTTTCTCCGAAT
>JAFRRO010000094.1 GCA_017428025.1 Clostridia bacterium | reverse complement strand
TCTCTTCCATCTCTTGAGAGCGCTTTCCAGGGATTCGTTTTCACCGACTCTGATTTCCATTTTTTTCCCTCCCCTCTTGAGCAACAACTTGTCTTTCGACGCTTTTGCTATTATACTCGGGTTTTTTGCTTTCGTCAATCCCGTTTTTTACGAATTTGCGGTTTTTTTTGACAAGCGCGGATTGTTTCGTTATAATGATAAACAAAGGAACACGGCAGGAGAGTACGACATGGCAAAACTGTATTTCCGCTACGGCGCGATGGGATCCAGCAAGACCGCGAACGCGATCATGGTCAAGTACAATTACTGGGAGCGCGGCAAGAACGCGATCCTCATCAAGCCGTCTCTGGACACGCGCAACGGCAGCCGCCGCATCTGGTCGCGCTGCGGGCTCGAGGATACCTGCATCTCGATGGAGGAGCTCGACATGAACAAGGTCAAGGCGGGCTTTTACGACTGTCTGATCGTCGACGAGGCGCAGTTCCTCACCAAGGATCAGGTGGAGCTGCTGGTCAAGATCGTCGACGACTACAACGTTCCGGTCATCTGCTACGGTCTGCGCACCGATTTTCAGGGCAATTTCTTCGAGGGCAGCCACTGGCTTCTGGCGCGCGCGGACGCGATCGAGGAGGTCAAGACGATCTGCTGGTGCGGACGCAAGGCGACGAACAACGCGCGTCTCGACGGCAAGGGCGGCATCACCAAGGTCGGCGAACAGGTCGTGCTCGGCGCGAACGACAAATACATCGGGCTGTGCCGCAAGCACTTCAATCTCGGCGATCCGGGACCGGAGCTGCGCACGCCGGACAAACCCGAATAAACGACGGATTTTGCGGGAGGAGGATCCGAATGGAACAGGCATACGAACTTGTTACACAGTATTTTGAAATCGTCATCAAATGGAGCATCCTGCTGTGCGAGATCATCGGCGTTCTGATGATCGTGCTGACGGCGATCCGCGGCGTGATCGCGTGGATCATGAAGAAGACGAACGCAAGGCTGATCGCCGCGGAGGGCATCGCGGTGGCGCTGACGTTCAAGCTGGGCGGCGAGGTCATGCGTTCGGTCATCGTGCGCGAGTGGAGCGAGCTTCTGATCCTCGGCGCGGTCGTTCTGCTGCGCGCCGTGATGGCGATCCTGATCCATTTCGAGATCCGCGCCGAAAAACAGCTGCTCGGCGATCTGCCGGTCGAACCGAAGGACAAGACCAAAAAACCGCCGATCGTAAGACTTTGAACCGACGCCCCGGCTGCGGGGCTTTTTTCCGTTCGGGAGAGAGGAAGCTATGGAACAACCGATCAACTGGTATCCGGGACACATGGCGAAGGCCAGACGGATGCTTGAAGACAATCTCAGGCTCATCGACGTCGTCTGCGAGCTCGTCGACGCCCGTGCGCCGGAGGCTTCGCGCAATCCGGACTTTGACGCGCTGTTTCAAAACAAGACGCGCGTGCTGCTGATGAATAAAAGCGATCTTGCCGATCCTGCAACCAATAAGCGCTGGATCGCGTATTATAAGCAGAAGGGCGTCGAAGCGGCGGAGATCGTCTCCACCGGCGCGAACGCCAGGGCGCAGACGGTGCGGCTCATCGAGCGCGCGAGCGCGGAGCAGGTCAAAAAGCTTGAGGAAAAGGGCGTCAAAAAGACCGTGCGCGTGCTCGTCGCGGGCATCCCGAACGTCGGCAAATCGACGCTGATCAACCGCGTCGCGGGCGAAAAGCGCGCGCAGACCGGCGACAAACCGGGCGTCACCAAGGGCAAGCAGTGGGTAAAGATCACGCCGCACCTCGAGCTGCTCGATTCGCCGGGGCTGCTTTGGCCCAAGCTCGGCGACGACACGCTTGCCGAGCATCTGGCGTTTCTCGGCTCGATCAACGACGAGATCCTCGATCTCGAAACGCTGGCCGGACGTCTGCTGCAAACGCTGCGCATCCTTGCGCCGGACGCGCTCTTTGCGCGATACAAGAAACTGACCGCGGACACGCCCGACGGCGCGCTGCTGGAGGCGGTCGCAAGAAGCCGCGGATTCATCGTCAAAGGCGGCGAGATCGACGCGGAGCGTGCGGCGCGCATCGTGCTCGACGAATACCGCGCGGGCAAGATCGCAAAGGTGTCTTTGGAACAGCCGCCGAAGGAGGAAGACCATGCCGAAGCGCAATGAACGGGAGCGCCTTTTGGCGCTGTCCGAGCGCGACCGCGCGTTCTGGACGCAGGACGGCGTCATCTTGGCGGGCATGGACGAGGTCGGCAGAGGACCTTTGGCCGGTCCCGTGGTCGTCGCCTGCGCGGTGATGCCGCCGGAGCCGCTTTTGGAGTACGTCAACGACTCGAAAAAGGTCACCGAGGCGCGTCGCGAAGCGCTGTACGACCGCATTCTGTCCGTCTGCGTCGAGGTGCAGACCGCGTGGGTGGACCAGACCGTGATCGACGAAATCAACATTTTGGAGGCGACGCGCCTTGCGTTCAACACCGCGTTTTCGAAGATGAAAACGCCGGTCACCGACGTGCTGATCGACGCGCTGACCGGTCTTGCGATTCCGGCGCGGCAGCATATCTTGATCCACGGCGACGCGCTGAGCTATTCGATCGCGGCGGCGTCGATCGTCGCGAAGGTCGAGCGTGACCGCTACATGCGCGAGCAGGACGCGATCTACCCGATGTACGGCTTTGCGCAGAACAAGGGCTACGGCACCAAACAGCACATGGACGCGATCAAAGAATACGGACCGTGTCCGCTGCACCGCCGGTCGTTTCTCAAACATCTTTTATGAGCACACTGGAAACGGGGAAGAGGGGCGAGCGCGCAGCCGGCCGGTATCTGAAACGGCACGGCTGCCGGATTCTTGCGCGCAATTATCGCGCGGGACGCCATGAGATCGATCTGATCGCCGAGGAGAAGGCGACGGGCACGATCCTCTTTGTCGAGGTCAAAACGCGCGCGGAGGGCGGCATGGGACGCCCGATGGAGGCGGTCAACGCAAGCAAACAGCGGTTTCTGCGGCTCGCCGCCGAACAGTGGCTTTCGGAGCACGGCGCGTTCGGACGCAGCGCGCGGTTCGACGTGATCGAGGTGCTGCTGCCGTCGATGACGGTGAATCGCGTCGAAAACGCGTTTTAAGCTTGCCTGCTTTCCGGGACTGTGATATACTAAATTTTACGAAAATCATCGGAGGATACTGCCTTGCGGAGGTTCAAACGGATCGGAATTCTGCTGCTGACGGGCTTGCTGCTCGCCGGACTTTTTGCGTGCGCCGGGACCGCGCACGGCTCGCCGCAGGCGGCGACGACCTTCGATTTTTCCGAAGGCGAGGACGGTCTGCCGCGCGGCTGGACGGTCGAATCCTACGAGGGCCGGTATGAGACCACGCTCGAAGACGGCGTGTTCGGCATGTCCGTCGATACGGCGGACGACTGCCGCCTGATCCGAACGGTCGACGTCGAGCCCGAAACGCGCTACGTCTTCACCGCCGAGGTCAAAACGCTTGACGTCGGGCAGGGACAGGGCGCCACGCTCTCGATCGACAACTACTCGCTCGACGGCAGCTACATCTATTCCGAAAGCATCTACGGCACGACCGACTGGACGACCTTGACGCTCGCGTTCCGCACCGCAAAGGAGCAGGACCGCATCGTGCTTGCGCTGCGGCTCGGCGGGTATTCCGCGGTGTCGGACGGCGCCGTGTGGTTCCGTTCCGTATCGCTCGAAGCGTCGGACAACGCGCCGGTGCCGTTCCAGAACCTGATGCCCTCGTCGCAGAGCGAGACGAAGGGCGAACGCACGCAGGAGGACTACGAAAACGTCTTTACGGTGATCTTCTGGGCGGGCGCGATCGCCGCGATCGCCCTGCTGTTCGGGCTGTATCCGCGCGCAAAGACGCTGTCACTTTCGCCGGAGCCGGTCGGGACGCGCATGCGCGTCTTCTGGCTGATGGTGCTGATCGGCGCGCTCGTGCGGTTTCTGCTGTGCGCAAAGTTCAAGGGACACTCCACGGACATCGCCTGCTGGCAGGGCTGGGGCGCGAAGGTCGCGACGCAGGGCACGCACGCGTTCTACGTCGACAACTGGTGCGACTATCCGCCGGGCTACATGCTCGTGTGCGCGGGGCTCTGGCGCATCGCTTCCGTATTCTCCGACGGTCCCGAATCGCTGCGGCTGTTTGTCTATATGCTGCCCGCGTTCGCCGCGGACGTGCTTTCCGGTCTGCTGCTTTTGAAAGCGTCGAAACGGTTCGGATGCGGCGACCGTCTTGCGCTGCTGCTTGCGGGGCTGATCGTTCTGAATCCGGCGGCGGTGTTCCTGTCCGGCGCGTGGGGACAGATCGATTCGATCCTGACCGTGCTGCTTTTGGGCACGTTCCTTCTGCTCAACGACAGCCGCGAAAAGCCGTGGCTCAGGCTGTGCGCGGGACTGCTGTACGGCGTCGCGATCCTGATGAAGTGGCAGGCGCTGATCTTCGGACCGGTGCTTGCGCTGCTGTACGTCATGACCGGCGTCGACCAGTTCGGCACGAAGAAGTTCGTGCTGCACGTGCTGTGGTCGGCTGCTGCGGTGATCGGCGCGCTTGTCGTGCTGCTGCTCGGTTCGGTGTTGTTCCGCGGCGCGGATATGCCGCTCACATGGATGGTCGAGCGCTTTATGAGCGCGTCCGGCGGCTATGATTACGCCTCGGTCGAGGCATACAACCTGTTCACCCTGTTCGGCGCGAACTGGACCAAGGCGGGCGTCGAGGTGTTCAACGGACTGAGCGTCGGCGGCATGCTGCTGCGCTGCAACGAGCTGTTCTCGAAGGTCGCCCCGATCATCCTGTTCCCGACGCTCGTCATACGCGCGTGGAACGCGATGCGCACCCGCAGGGACGGCGAACGCAATACGGCGTGGAGCGAGCTTCTCTATGCGGCGCTCATCTGCGGCGTGCTCGCGCTGCTGCACTTTTTGCTCAAACAGGCGAGCGAAACGGGCGGCGCGATGCGCGACATCGCGGAGATCGTCACGCAGATGCCGCTGTACGGCGTGTTTGCCGTGCTGTATCTCTGGTATCTGATGAACCGCGAGCGCGGACAGCGCACGCTTTCGCAATGGCTCGAAACGGGTACGCCGACGGTCGTCGGCGCGGTCACGCTGTTCACCGCGGCCTGCGTGTTTACCGCCGTGCTCCTGCTCGGCGCGGGATTCCGCCTGTGCGGCGCGGCGCTGACCTATAAGCGGCTCGGCGTCATCGGCATCATCGCATCCGGCTTGCTCGTTGTGCTGCTGTTCCTGTTCTATTGGAAGAAGCACCGCGCGGCGAAGTACTCGCTCTATACCAACCGCGGGCTGATCTTCCTGCTTGCGGCGGCGTTCTGCATTTGGGTGTTCACGTTCGGGCACTATATGCACGAGCGCTATATCTTCCCGGCGCTGTTCCTGCTTGCGTTCGCCTACGCGTACGATCGCGATCCGCATAAGCTGGCGGCGCTCTGCATGCTGACGGTCACGACCTTTATGAACGAGATGGTTGCGATGTACGTCGTCTCCGACGGCGCGATCGATCTCGTCCGCGGCGGCGTGCTGCACAACAAACTGATCGCGCTGATCTCGCTTCTAGAGGTCGGCTCGGTGCTGTACTTTACGGCGACGGCGTTTCTGAAGGCGCGCGCGTTCGATCCTTCCGATCCCGCGGGCACGGGGGAGAAGCCGCGCGGCAAACGCGCAAAGGCGGAACGGAGGTGAGCGGCATGGATTGGAAACGGTTCCGGAACGAAATATCCTTAGAGGACGGCCGCCGCATGACGAAGCGCGACCGGCTCCTGCTGCTTGCGCTCTGCGCGGTCTATGCGCTCGTCGCGTTTTTGAACCTCGGTTCGCTGCGATCCCCCGAGACGGTCTGGAAGGCCGACGCGGGCACGACCGTGATCGTCGATTTCGGCGAAGAAACGGACGTCACCGAGCTGCGCTTTTACGGCGCGATCGCCGACGGCGAGATCGGGCTGTACGACGACACGGGCTTCATCGACGATTTCTTCCGTCCGGGCGTGAGCGAGCCGGTCGCGACGTACGATCAGGACAACGGCGAAATGTTCAAGTGGAAGACGCAGGCGTTCGACACGACGACGCGCTATCTCGTGCTGTACGTCGAAAGCGGCAGCGTCGAGATCTGCGAGCTTGCGGCGTTCTGCGGTGACGAACAGCTGAATATCTCGGTCTACGATCCGCAGGACGGCGCCGAGAAGCTCACCGACGAGCAGAACAAGGTCCCGCAGTATCCGTCGTACCTCAACAACATGTACTTCGACGAGATCTATCACGCGCGCACCGCCTACGAGATGGTGCAGAACGACAATCTCGCGCTCCGATACGGCCGCGCGTACGCCGCGGACAACGGCTATTCGATCTATGAATGGACGCATCCGAGCCTCGGAAAGCTTTTGATCGCGGTCGGCATCCGCATCTTCGGCATGACGCCGTTCGGCTGGCGCTTCTCGGGCACCCTGTTCGGCGTGTTCATCCTCGTCGTGCTGTATGTGCTTTCTAAGCGCATCTTCCGGCGCACGGACTTCGCGTTCGTCGCGACGGGACTCATGGCGGTCGACTGCATGCACTTTGCGCAGACGCGCATCGCGACGATCGACGTGTACGCGCTGTTCTTCACGCTGTTGATGTTCCTCTTCATGTTCGACTACATCACGGAGGACTTCGAAACGCGTCCGTTTTGGAAAAAGCTGCTGGCGCTCGGGCTGTCGGGCGTCGCGTTCGGACTCGGCGCGTCGTCGAAATGGACCTGCTTCTATTCCGGCGCGGGGCTTGCCGTGCTGTATTTCGGCGATTTCTTCTATAACCTCGTCCGCATCCTGAAAAAGCGGCACGACACGCCGAAGGAGGAGCGCAAAAAGCTGCCGGTCAACGTGCTTGCATATGCGCCGGTGCTGACCGCGCTCGGCTGCGCGGTCTATGCCGTTGTCGAATACCGGCTCGGCAACGGCGAGTGGTCGGGGATCTCCTGGCTTCTGCGGCTCGGAACGAAGGGGCTTTTGTGGCTGTTTGCGGCGTCGGTCGCGGTTGCGATTGCGTCCGCGGTCGTGTTCCGCCTTGCGATGAAAAAGCGGGACGACGTCGATCTGTCGCTCAACGATCTGCTGATGACGCCGGTCTGGTGCTGTCTGTTCTTCATCCTGATTCCGGCGGCGCTCTATTACGCCACCAACTACTGCTACTATATCTCGAAGAACTGCGAGACGTTTGCCGATCGCATCAAGGTCCTGTGGGATGAGCAGGTCAGCATGTACAACTATCACAGCAAGCTCGACGCCACGCACCAGTGCCAGTCAATGTGGTACCAGTGGCCGCTCGCGCAGAAGTCCGTCTGGTTCTACGCGGGCTATCCCGAAATCGGCGAAATCAAGCTGCTTTCGAACATTTCAAGCACCGGCAATCCGGCGGTGTGGTACGTGTCGGCGTTCGGCACGGTGTTTGCGATCGTCGAGTGGTTCAAGAATCCCGAATGCCGCAAGGACCGCGCGTTCCCGTTCGTACTGGTCGGCATCCTTGCGGGGCTGCTGCCGTGGGCGCTCGTCACGCGGTGCGTGTTCCTGTATCACTACTTCTCGACGCTGCCGTTCGTCATGCTGATGACGCTGCTGCTGCTGTTCTACGCGGAAAAGAAGTATCCGCGCCTTACCTGTCTCAAGTGGATCTGGCTTGCGGTTGCGGCGGTCGAATTTTTGCTGATGTATCCGGCGATTTCGGGACTGCCCGTGCCGTACGGATACGCGAAGTTCATAGAAAACGTGCTTGCCGTTTTCGGAAAGGTGTACTATGTCGGCGTCTGAGGGCAAAAAGAGCTTCATTCAGCTGTTGAAATTCGGGCTGATCGGCGTGTCGAACACGCTGATCGACCTGCTGGTGTCGTTCGTGCTGAACGCGGCGTTCGGCATCTTCTACCTTGCCAAGATCGTCGGCTACGCCTGCGGCATCGCCAACAGCTATTTCTGGAATTCGCGCTGGACGTTCCGTGAGGAGCGCCGCCGCGACGCGCGCGAGATCGTCACGTTCATCGCCGTCAACCTCGTCACGCTCGGGCTCTCGCTGCTGCTGCAGTGGGTGCTGCGCGATTTGCTGCACCTCGACGCGTGGTGGACGGGCTTTGCGGGCGAGAACTTTTTCACAAAACTGCTCAACGGCGAGCGCTTCTGCCTGCTGCTTGCGTCCGGCATTGCGCTGCTCGTCAACTTTATCGGCAACAAGCTCTTTGTGTTCCGCAAAAAGGAACCCGAACCGACGGAGGAATGAACGATGCTTGCGAAGGTGGAAAGCTACGGTCTCATCGCGCTGAACGGCTATCCCGTGACGGTCGAAACGGACATCGCCGCGGGGCTGCCGTGCTATGAAACGGTCGGTCTGCCCGACGCCGCGGTCAAGGAATCGCGCGAGCGCGTGCAGGCGGCGATCCGGCATTCCGGCTTTGCGTTTCCCACCGCGCGCATCACGGTCAATCTGGCGCCCGCCGACCTCAAAAAGGAAGGTTCGGTCTACGACCTGCCGATCGCGCTGTCGATTCTCGTCGCAAGCGGCGCGCTGAAGCCCGTGCCGAAGGGTGCGATCGTGCTCGGCGAGCTTGCACTTTCCGGTGCGGTGCGTCCGATCGCCGGCATCCTGCCGATGCTGATCGACGCGTACGACAAGGGCTATTCCGTGTTCTTCGTACCGGCGGACAACGCGGCGGAGGCGGCGTACATCCGCGGCGCAAGGGTGTTTCCGGTCGAAACGCTTCAGGCGCTGGTCGCGCATCTGCGCGGCGAAATCGCGATTCCTGCGGTCGAGCCGCACGCGTTTTGCGGCGGCACGCACAAAGCGGCGATCGATTTTTCCGAGATCCGCGGGCAGGGCGCGGCGAAGCGCGCGGCGGAGATCGCCGTCGCGGGCAACCACAACATCCTGCTGTGCGGCACGCCGGGCAGCGGCAAGACAATGCTCGCCCGCGCAATCCCGTCGATTCTGCCGGACATGACGTTCGAGGAAGCGCTCGAAACCACCAAGATCCATTCGGTCACCGGTGCGATGAAGGGGACGGAGGGGCTGATCACCGAGCGTCCGTTCCGCGCGCCGCACCACGGCGCAAGCGCGGCGTCTTTGATCGGCGGCGGTGCGCGCGCCGTCCCGGGCGAAATCAGTCTGGCGCACAACGGCGTGCTGTTTCTGGACGAGTTGCCGGAGTTTCAGCGCGACGTGCTCGAAGCGCTGAGACAGCCTCTGGAGGACGGGTTCGTGACGATCAGCCGCGCCGCCGTGACGGCGACGTATCCCGCAAGATTCCTGTTGGTCGCGGCGATGAACCCGTGCCCGTGCGGCAACCGCGGTTCGCGCACCAGACCGTGCACCTGTACGACAGCGCAGATTCGCCGCTACGCCGGACGCATCTCGGGACCGCTGTTGGACCGCATCGATCTGCACATCGAAATGACCGAGGTCGGCTATCGCGAGATCAGCGACCGCCGCGCGGCGGAACCCTCCGAAACGATCCGTGCGCGCGTCACGGCGGCAAGGGAACGGCAGCGCGCGCGCTTTCAGAACGACGGCATCCGCACCAACGCCGAGATGAACGGACCGCTGATCCGCCGATACTGCAATCCGACCGGCGCATCCGAACAGCTCCTGAAGAGCGCGTTTCAAAAGCTGCAGCTGTCCGCGCGCGCCTATCAGCGCGTGCTGAAGGTCGCCCGCACGATCGCGGACCTCGAAAACAGCGAAACGATCCTGCCGGAACACTACGCCGAGGCGATCCAGTACCGCAGCATGACCGTGCTCGATTGACTCCGATTCAACAGAATTTGACGCCGCACGGAGGTTCCGTGCGGTTTTTTGTTGCGGAATTGTCACAATTGCATATAATAATAGGATTGAAAACGCAAAACGTTCGTGTTATGATAGACGTCGAAGACTTTTTTCCGGACGGGGAGGATGCGCAATGGACGAAACGACGCGGCTGTGGCTGTGGCTCAACTACGCGACCAATCGCGATCCGCGGCTGTTCTATGAGATCCTCTCGCGCTTCGACGCGCTGGAAGAAGCGTACGAGGCGGTCGGACGCCGCGACTTCTCGCAGCTTGCGGATGTGCGCGACACGGTGCGCGAGCGGCTCTGCACCGCGGCGGAACCGTCGTTTCTCGATCGCTACTGCGGGTGGCTTCAAAAGAACGGCGTCACGGTCGTGACGGCGCAGGACGACGCCTATCCGGCGCTTCTAAGTGAGATCTACGATCCGCCGTCGGTGCTGTTCGTCAAGGGCAAGCTGCCGGAGGAACTGCCGCTGCCGATCGCGATGGTCGGCTCGCGCAGCTGCACCGCGTACGGGAACGACGTCGCAGAACTTCTGGGCGAACAGCTTTCCGAGCGCGGGGCGACGGTCGTCACCGGTCTTGCGGCGGGCATCGATACCGCGGCGGCAAAGGGCGCGCTCAAAGCAGGCGGCGCGGCGTGTCCGGTGATCGGGGTGCTCGGCTGCGGCATCGATCAGGTCTATCCGAAGGAGAATCAGCGCCTGTTCGACGAGGTGATCGAACGCGGCGCGATCGTCACCGAGCTGCTGCCCAAGACGCCGCCGCTTGCGGCGAACTTTCCGGCAAGGAACCGCATCGTGTCCGGCATGTCCCGCGGCGTCGTCGTCATCGAGGCGGCGGAGCGCAGCGGCACGTCGATCACGGCGGACTGCGCCCGCGAGCAGGGCAGGGAGGTCTTTGCGGTGCCGGGGCGGATCACCGATCCGATGAGCGCGGGCACCAACCGCATGATCGCGCGCGGCGAGGCGAAGCCCGTGACCTGCGCGGCGGACATCCTTTCGGAGTTTACCGACGACGCGGGCGACGACGTGCTGAACGGCGCGGCAAAGAAGGTGACGTTCACCTCGCTCGGCGGGATCGGGCAGGAGATTTACATGGCGCTGCTGCAGGGCGAAAAGGACGCGGACGAGCTGCTCGACACGATCGAGTGCTCCGCGCAGGAGCTCAACGCGGCGCTGACGCGGCTGCTGTTTACAGAAGTCATCCGGCAGCTTCCGGGGCGCATCTATGCGCTCGATACCATCCATACGGTCGTCACATTCGACCAATAACGCAGAGGAGCAAGATATGGCGGAAACGAAACATACGCTGGTGATCGTCGAGTCGCCGGCAAAGGCAAAGACCATCGGAAAATTCCTGGGGAGCAAATACAAGGTCGTCGCGTCCAACGGACACGTGCGCGACCTGCCCAAATCGCAGCTCGGCGTCGACATCGATCACGCGTTCGAGCCGAAGTACATCACCCTGCGCGGGCGCGGCGAGGTGCTTGAGCGCATCAAGAAGGAAGCGAAGGAATCCGACAGGATCCTTCTTGCGACGGACCCTGACCGCGAGGGCGAAGCGATCTCGTGGCATCTGGCGCAGATTTTGAAGCTGGACACCGGCTCCAAGTGCCGCATCGAGTTCAACGAGATCACCGCCGCGGCGATCAAAAACGCGCTCAAAAAGCCGCGCGCGATCAACATGGACCTCGTCGACGCGCAGCAGGCGCGACGCGTGCTGGACCGCATCGTGGGCTACAAGATCAGCCCGATCCTCTGGGCGAAGATCCGCAAAGGTCTGTCGGCGGGCCGCGTGCAGTCGGTTGCGACGCGCATCGTGTGCGACCGCGAGGACGAGATCAACGCGTTCGTCCCCGAGGAGTACTGGATGCTGACCGCAAAGCTGCGCGCCAACGCGCGCAAGACCTTCGACGTGCGCTTCTTCGGCACCGACGGCGGCAAGGTCGACCTGAAGACCGAGGCGCAGACGCAGGAGATCATCCGGCGCGTCGGCGACGCCGCGTTCACCGCGGTCGAGGTCAAAAAGAGCGACAAGCGCAAGCATGCCGCGCCGCCGTTCACGACGTCGAGCATGCAGCAGGACGCCTCGCGCAAGCTGAGCTTCACGACCAAGCGCACCATGATGGTCGCGCAGCAGCTCTATGAGGGCGTGGAGATTGGCAAGAAGGGCGCGACGGGCCTCATCACCTATATCCGTACCGATTCGGTCCGCGTCGCGGACGAGGCGCAGAAGGCGGCGAGAGCGTACATCGGCGAAGTGTACGGCGAGGCGTTTGTGCCGGGTACGCCGAACGTCTACCGCGGACGCCGCAACGCGCAGGACGCGCACGAAGCGATCCGTCCGACCGACGTGAACAACGATCCGAAGACCTTGAAGCAGTATCTTTCGAGCGACCAGTACAAGCTTTACAAGCTCGTGTACGAACGCTTCCTCGCTAGCCAGATGAGCGACGAGCTTTTGGAGCAGACCACCGTGACGTTCGACGCGAACGGCGTGCAGTTCAAGGCGACCGGCTCGCACACGCAGTTTGCGGGCTTCTCGGCGGTGTACACCGAGGGAAAGGACACGGAGGACGAGGAGATCGTGCAGCTTCCGCCGATCGCGGAGGGCGAGCAGTTCCGTTCCGAAGCGCTCGATCCGCAGCAGAAATTCACGCAGGCGCCGTCGCGCTACACCGAGGCGACGCTCGTGCGCACCTTGGAGGAAAAGGGCATCGGCCGTCCGTCCACCTACGCGCCGACGATCTCGACGATCGTGGAGCGCGGCTATATCATGCGCGAAAAGAAATCGCTCGTGCCGACCGACCTCGGCTATGCCGTCACCGGTCTGATGAAGCAGAGCTTTCCGGACATCGTGAACATCGCGTTCACCGCGAACATGGAGGAGGAGCTTGACTCCGTCGAGGACGGCACCGAGCGCTGGCAGTCGGTCGTCGGCGAGTTCTACGATCCGTTCATCAAGACGGTCGAGGAAGCGAGCGTCAACGCCGAAAAGATCAGGATTCCCGACGAGGTTTCCGACGTCCCGTGCGACAAGTGCGGCGCGATGATGGTCATCAAGACCGGACGCTTCGGCAAGTTCCTCGCCTGCCCGAACTTCCCGACCTGCCGCAACACGAAGTCGATCATCGAGAAGGTCGAGGACGTCGCCTGCCCGAAGTGCGGCGCGGCGATCATCAAAAAGCACGGCAAAAAGCGCATGTTCTTCGGCTGCGAGCGCTATCCGGAGTGCGATTTCATGAGCTGGGATATGCCGGTCAAGACGCGCTGCCCGAAGTGCGGCGGCGTGATGGTGCAGAAGCGCGGCAGCAACGGCACCTACATCATGTGCATGGATCCGGAGTGCAAGACGATCCTCCGGAAGAGCAGGAAAGCCGATGAGTGAGCCGCATGTCACCGTCGTAGGCGCGGGGCTTGCGGGCGCGGAGGCGGCGTATCAGCTGCTGAAGCGCGGCGTTCGCGTCACGCTGTACGAGATGAAGCCGCATAAGCGCACGCCCGCGCACAAGGGCGACGGGTTTGCGGAGCTCGTGTGCTCGAACTCGCTGCGCTCCGACCGGCTCGAAAACGCCGTCGGGCTGCTCAAGGAGGAGATGCGCACGCTCGGTTCGCTCGTCATGCAGGCGGCGGACGCCACGCGCGTTCCGGCGGGCGGGGCTCTCGCGGTGGATCGCGAAGGGTTTTCCGCGTATATCACCGAAGCGCTCAGGGCGTTTCCGAACCTGACGGTCGTTTCCGGGGAGCTCACTTCGCTTCCCGAAGGTCCCGCGATCGTGGCGACCGGTCCTCTGACGAGCGACGCGCTGTGCGAAGCGATCGAACGGCGGTTCGGCAGAAGCCTGCATTTCTACGACGCGGCGGCGCCGATCGTGACCTATGAATCGCTCGAGCACGACCGCATCTTTGCCGCTTCGCGCTACGACCGCGGCAGCGATTATCTCAACTGTCCGATGACGCGCGAGGAGTATTTCGCCTTCCATCGCGCGCTCGTCGAAGCCGAAACCGCGCCGCTGCACGCGTTTGAAACGCCGCGGGTGTTCGAGGGCTGCATGCCGGTCGAGGTCATGGCGAAGCGCGGCGAGCTGACGCTTGCCTACGGACCGCTGAAGCCGGTCGGGCTCACGTACAACGGCGCGCGCCCGTTTGCGGTGGTGCAGCTGCGGCGCGACAACAGCGACGGCACGCTCTATAACATCGTCGGGTTCCAGACGAACCTGAAGTTTTCCGAGCAAAAGCGCGTGTTCGGCATGATTCCCGGGCTTGCGCATGCGGAATATGCGCGCTACGGCGTCATGCACCGCAACACGTTTCTGGAATCCCCGAAGATATTAAACTATGATTTTTCCCTGAAGGACGATCCGCTGTTCTGCTTTGCGGGGCAGATGACCGGCGTCGAGGGCTACATCGAATCGGCGGCGAGCGGTCTATGCGCTGCGATCGGGCTGTACGAAAAATGCAGCGGCAGACCGACGGTCGATTTCACGTCCGAAACCGCGATCGGCGCGCTCGGACACTACGTTGCCGAATACAACGGCGGCGATTTTCAGCCGATGAACATCACCTTCGGCATCATGGATCCGCTCAAGGAGCGCGTGCGTTCGAAACAGGAACGCGGACAGAAGCTGTCCGAACGCGCGCTCGAACGGGTGCGGATGCGGAAGACGGAACGAGATTTATGAGGAGGTGCATCCGATGGAACAGATGAAAGGAACGACCATCGTTGCGGTCCGCCGCAACGGCGTCACCGCGATCGCGGGCGACGGTCAGATCACGATGGGACAGCAGGCGATCATGAAGGCGCACGCCAAGAAGGTCAGAAGGCTGTATCACGACCGCGTGGTCGTGGGATTTGCGGGCTCGGTCGCAGACGCGTTCACGCTGTGCGACCGGTTCGAGGCAAAGCTTGAAATGCACGGCGGCGCGCTGAAGCGCGCGGCGATCGCGCTCACACAGGACTGGCGCAGCGACAAGGTCATGCGGCAGCTTGAGGCGATGATGATCGTGGCGGACAAGGACGATCTGCTGGTGCTGTCCGGCACCGGCGAGGTCGTGGAGCCGGACGACGACGTGGCGGCGATCGGCTCCGGCGGGCTGTACGCGCTTGCGGCGGCAAAGGCTTTGAAGGAGCATACCGACATGGATGCGGAGGCGATCGTGCGCGAAGCGCTGCGCATCGCCGGTTCGATCTGCATCTTTACCAACGGCAATATTCATGTGGAGGTGATCCGTCCGTGACGCCCAGAGAGATCGTCAGTGCTTTGGACCGCTACATCATCGGTCAGGACGAAGCCAAGCGCGCGGTTGCGATCGCGCTCAGAAACCGTTACAGACGCAGCTGCCTTTCGCCGGAGCTGCGCGAGGAGATCACGCCCAAGAACATCATCATGCTCGGGCCGACCGGCGTCGGCAAGACCGAGATCGCGCGGCGGCTTGCCAAGCTCGTCGACGCGCCGTTCATCAAGGTCGAGGCGTCGAAGTACACCGAGGTCGGCTACGTCGGCAGAGACGTCGAGAGCATGATCCGCGACCTCGTCGAGGAATCGATCCGCCTCACCAAGCAGAAGCGCATGGACCGCGTCAGGGAGCCTGCGGAGGCGGCGACCGAGCAGCGGCTCGTCGACCTTCTGATGCCGGGACAGAAGCGGCAGCAGCGTCAGGTGAACCCGCTGCAGTTTTTGCTCGGCAGCGGACAGCCGCAGCCCGAGGAGCCCAAGCCCACCGAGGAGGAGCAGGCGGCAAGAAGAACGCTGCGCGAACAGACGCTGGATCGGCTGAGACGCGGGCTTTTGGAGAAAGAGATCGTCGAACTCGAGGTTGAGGAAAGCGCGACCGCGATGATGTTCGGCGCGGGCGGCATGGAGATCAGCATGGGCGACATGCTCGGCGACATCCTGCCGAAAAAGAAAAAGGTCAAGAAGATGCCGGTCGAGCATGCGCGCAAGGTGATCCTGCAGCAGGAATCCGAAAAGCGCATCGATCCCGACGACGTGAACCGCGAGGCGCTCGAAAACGCCGAGCAGAACGGCATCATCTTTCTGGACGAGATCGACAAGATCGCGGGCAGCAGCAACCACATGGGCGCGGACGTTTCGCGCGAGGGCGTGCAGCGCGACATCCTGCCGATCGTAGAGGGCACCACGGTGTCGACCAAGTACGGACCGGTCAAGACGGACTTCATCCTGTTCATCGGCGCGGGCGCGTTCCACGTCGCGAAGGTCACCGATCTGATTCCGGAGCTGCAGGGACGCTTCCCGATCCGCGTGACGCTCAAGGACCTCACCGAGGACGATTTCTACGCGATTCTCACGCAGCCGGAGAACGCGGTGACCAAGCAGTACGCCGCGCTTCTGAAGCCCGACAACGTGAATCTCAGCTTTACCGAGGACGCGCTGCGCGAAATTGCAAAGTTCGCGTTCCGCGCAAATGAACAAAACGAGAATATCGGCGCACGCCGTCTGCATACGGTTATGGAGAATCTGTTGAACGACATCTCCTTCAATGCGAACGGGCAGCATCCGATGATCGACGTCGTTGTGGACGGCGCCTACGTCGATGCGCATCTGTCCGCGGAGTGGGGCGAGGACAACATTTCGAAGTACATCTTGTAACGGACGGGAGCGTTTCCGTCCGGGAAAGGAACGGACGATGAAGCGCCTGCTCGCCGTATGGCTGTCCCTCTGTTTTCTACCGCTTTCGCTGACCGTGACCGGCGCGGCAACGCCGCCGCCCGCCGAGGACTGGGTGACGGTCGCGCCGAGCGCAACCCCCGAAGCGACGCCTGCCGCGCCGCCGGTGATCATCCCGCCGGATCCGAACTGGGTACCGGCAGAGGAGCCCGACGACGCGCAGGAGGCGTTTGCGCCGTCGGGACTTCGACAAAAGCATCACGGCATGCGGCCGCTTTCGCGGTATGCGCAGACGTTCGAGGTGACGGAAGCGGACCTCGTGCTTGCCGCGCGCGTCGCGTATTTCGAGGCGGGACCGCGGTCCGAGCGCGCCTACCGCGCGGTGCTGTGCGTGCTGTACAACCGGTGCGTCGCAAAGCGGTTCGGCGGCGAGGTGACGGACATCGAGACCGAAACCTTCCGCAAGGGACAGTTCTCGGTCGTGCACAACAAGCGCTTCAAAACCTTCGATCCGCCGGAAGCAATCATCGAGGCGGCGCGGGACATCTTCGTTTACGGCAATCTCGATCTGCCGGAAAACATCCTGTTCTTCTGTGCGGAACGCATCGGCAAGGGCTTCGGCGGACGGAAATTCTATCGAAACATCGGCGGCAACCTGTTCTTTTACGGGAGTGTCGATTAGGACGGTCGAAAGACGGTCCTATTTTGAGAAAGGAATCTATGCGAAATAAACTGAAAATCATCCCGCTGGGCGGGGTGGGGGAGATCGGCAAAAACATGACCGTGATCGAGTACGGCGAGGACATCCTCATCGTCGACTGCGGGCTGATCTTTCCGGACGAGGCGATGCCCGGAATCGACGTGGTCATTCCGGACATGACGTACCTCGAACAGCACGCGGACCGGATTCGCGGCATGTGCGTCACACACGGGCACGAGGATCACATCGGGGCGATCCCCTATGCGATGCAGAAGTTCCGCTGCCCGATCTACGGCACGCGCTTTACGAACGCGCTCATCCGGCACAAGCTGGAGGAGCATCACATCACCGACGTCACGGTCGTCGACGTCGCGCCGAAGGAGAGCGTCCGGCTCGGCTGCTTTGCGGTCGAGTTCATCAAGACGGGACATTCGATCGCCGGCGCGGTGGCGTTTGCGATCCGGACGCCGGTCGGCACGGTGATTCACACCGGCGACTTCAAGATCGATTCGACGCCGATCGACGGCGAACCGATCGACATCAACCGCTTTGCGTACTACGGCACCAAGGGCGTGCTGGCGCTGCTTTCGGACTCCACGAACGTCGAGCATCCCGGCTTCACGCAGAGCGAACGCGAGATCGGCGAGACCTTCGACCGCTGCTTTGACAAGGCGCAGGGACGCGTGATCGTCGCGTCGTTCGCGTCCAACGTGTACCGGCTGCAGCAGGTCGCCGACGTCGCGATCGACCACGGACGGTTCGTGTGCTTCCAGGGACGGAGCATGGAACAGATCGTGAAGATCGCGCAGGAGCTCGGCTACATGCACATCCCGCCCGAGAAGATCGTGCGGGTGGAATATCTCAAGAACATTCCGGACCACATGGTCTGCGTGATGACGACGGGCAGTCAGGGCGAGCCGATGAGCGGGCTTACGCGCATGGCGAACGCCACGCACAAGCTGAACGTCGGCGCGGGCGACACGGTCATCATCTCAGCGAGCGCGATCCCCGGCAACGAACGCGGCGTCGCGCGCGTGATCAACGCGCTGTACGAAAAGGGCGCGGAGGTCGTCTACGACCGCATGGCGGACGTGCACGTGTCCGGACATGCCTGCCGCGGCGAGCTGCGGCTCATGCTGCAGATCATCAAGCCGAAGTACTTCATTCCGGTGCACGGCGAAGCGCGGCACCTCCGGATGCACGCGAACCTTGCGAACGAGCAGGGCGTGCTGCCGGAGAACACCTTCCTTGCGCACAACGGCGCGGTCATCGAGCTGACCTCCCGCAAGGGCGTGATGCGCGAAACGGTGCCGGCGGGCAGCGTGATGGTGGACGGGCTGATCGACGTCGAGGACGTCGTGCTGAAGGACCGCAAGGTGCTTTCGGTGGACGGGCTGGTGGCGGCGGTCATCCTGCTGGACGCGGAGACCGGAAGGCTCCTTGCGCCGGTCGAGATCTATTCGCGCGGGTTCATCAACATGCGCGAGAACGAGGCGCTGATCGGACGCGCAAGCGAGCTGGTCTATGAGGAGGCGAAGCGGTTCGAGGCCGCGGACAAGGGCGAATACGCCGCGATCAAGAATCAGGTCAAGAGCAAGCTCAAGTCGTTCCTGTACAACGAGACGGGACGCACGCCGATGATTCTGCCGATCGTGATGGAAGTATAGGGCGCGTCGGTATTTTGCCGGTTTCGGGGAAATACCGGACCGTATTCCGGCAAAGCGGCGGTTGAGAAGCGGACGCGGGTGCGGTATCATAAGAACAGAACCAAAGCATGAGGGGGGTTGTTTTCATGAAACACAGTATTCGGATCGCAGCGCTGCTGCTTGCGCTGCTCCTGTGCGCGGGGGCGCTCGGCTGCAGGGCGAAGGCGCGTACCGTCGCGGGCTATGCGGTCGAACAAAACGAGGGCAGAAGCGCGGAAAGCTATCCGTACATCGTTCGTACGCCGCACGCAACGTGGTATCTGGCGGCGGCAGACATCGAACAGATGGGCGAGGAAGCGTTTTTTGCGGGACTGGAAACCATCCTGACGAATCAGGAAGCGGATTTTTCGGACGCGTTCGCCGCGCTGGACGGGTATCTCAAGGACGAGATCCCGGTGATCGATATTCATACGGATTTCGCCGCAAAAACGGAACGTGCAAAGTGGAACAAGGCGGGCGCGTACTATCTCGGACCGGACATGGGCATCTATCTGTATCTCAACTGGGACGTCGCGGGATACGCGCTGCTGCACGAATACTCGCATTATCTGACCATGGAATGATGCACGTTCGAACTGCGCAAGGACGGCGGGTTCTGGGCGGAGGCCGTTGCCGAGTACATCTCGATGCTGACGTGCAGAAACCGCATGGCGCGCGCCGTTCGGATGACGTTCGGCGACGAGGACTTCGCCATTGCCGGACAGAGAGGGCTTCTGGATGCGGACGGCACGATCGATCCGAAAAAAGTGTACTGCTTCCGGGCGGCGTATATGCGCTCCGGCGCGGCGGTCGGCGAGAAATACAGCGCGGTGAGCGAGACCCCGATCACGATGTCGGAACGGCTCATAGAGCATCCGATGCTGACGACGATCAGCTATTTTGAAGCGGCATGCTTCTTTGACTGGCTCGTGGAGCATTACGGCAAGGACCTTGTGTTCGCGCATATGACCATCGGACAGGAGGGCTTTGCGGACGTATTCGGCAAGGATTTCGAAACGCTGTTCTTCGAATGGGCGGCGGACAACGACGCATGGTGTGTGGCAAACGGGATCGTACTGGGCCCGATGGAGGAATGAGATGCTGATGGACGACGCGAACGCGCTGGCGGACAAGCTGCGCGATTCGAACGAATACAAACATTATCTGGAGACAAAGGCGCGCGCGTACGAAAACCAGACGACCGCGACGCTGCTCGACGAGTTCTTTTCCCTGCGCAAGCGCCTGCAGGCGGCCGCCGCAACCGGCGAGACGGACGAGCTTGCCGAACGGAAGCTGCAGAAGCTCGGCGAGCTTTTGCAGTTCGACAGCGCCGCCGCGGAATTTCTGATGGCGGAATACCGGCTGAACGACCTTCTGGGCGGCATCTACCGCGTGCTTGCCAAGGCGGTCGGATTCGACCTCGACGCTTGAAAAACACGGCGCCGCATGATATACTGAACGCATGAAACGGGACGACAGAACCGAATACAACGCCGTGCGCATGCGCTGGCAGCGCTTCTGGCACTATACGCGGCCGATCGCGACGTGGCTATTGAGCATCGCGCTTGTGGCGGTGATCGTGATTCTTGCGGTCTCGTTCGTGCTGTCGCACTATGTTTCGGCGGTCGATCCGGACGATCCGACGCCGTACGAGGTCGAAATCCCGCAGAATGCTTCGGCAAGCAAGATCGCCGACCTTCTGTACCACGCGTGCGGCGAGGGCGAAAAGGGGCTCATCGTGTCCACGGCGTCGTTCAAGGTCTACGTCGACTTCGTCGGCAAGGCGAACGGCTTGAAGGCGGGGACCTACCGGCTTTCGAAGAACATGACGATCCCGGAGATCGTCGACGTGCTCGCGGAGGGCAATCCGGCGCGCCGGACGAAGCGGTTCACGGTGCCGGAGGGCTACACGGTCGAGGAGATCGCGGCGCTTCTGATGCGCGAGGAACTGTTGAGCGACGCGGGCGCGTTCACCGCGCTGTGCCGCGACGCGGCGACGTTTGCAAAATACCCGTTCATCGCCGAGATCAAGAACCCCTCGGACCGCCGCTATGTGCTCGAAGGGTATCTGTTCCCGGACACCTACGAGGTCTATGCCGACGCGACGCCGGAGGAGATCCTCAACAAGATGCTGGCGCGCTACTACGAGGTTTACACGGGCGAGTGGGTGACGCGCGCGCAGGAGCTGGATATGACGCGCGATCAGGTGATGACGCTTGCCTCGATCATCGAGCGCGAAGCACGCGACGCGGACGATTTCACCAAGGTTTCGGCGGTGTTCCACAACCGGCTCGACCGGGGCATGAAGCTCGAATCCTGCGCCACGCTGAGCTACGTCACCGGCGTACACCGCTACACGTTCTCGGCGGACGAGCAGGCGATCGTCTCGTCGTACAACACGTACCTCAACGAAGGTCTGCCGATCGGACCGATCGCAAGCCCCGGCGCGGCGGCGATCCAGGCGGCGCTCTACCCGAACGAGGAATACCTTGCGGAGGGCTATCTCTACTTCTGCAACGGCAATCCGAACGAAAGCGCCGCGCTGATCTTCTCCAAGACCTACGAGGAGCATCAGGCGAATGTGAACAAATACCGCCAGTATTGGGGTTAACCGCGTCCTGCGCAGCAGGATATCGTGTCCCGACGGGACAGATCGCAAGCCCCGGGTTCGGCGATATGCGGCGAAAGCCGCGCAAACGCCGCATCTGTTCTGAAATGACAGTTTTCGACATACCCTATCCACAGGAGGATGGGGTATGTTTTCTCTTTTATGGGTACTCTTTCAGGCGATCGTGTTCTGCGGCGCGATCGGCAGCTCGTTTCCGAAACCGCTGACGCGCGAGGAGGAACGGATGTGGCTCGACCGGCTGATACAGGGCGACGAACAGGCGCGGGAAACGCTGATCCTGCACAACCTGCGGCTGGTCGCGCACATCGCGAAGAAATACCAGAAGTCCGGCGCGGAGCGCGAGGATCTGATCTCGATCGGCACGATCGGGCTCATCAAGGCGGTGTCGACGTTCTCCGAGTCGAAGGGCGCGCTCGGCGCGTACGCGGCGCGGTGCATCGAGAACGAGATTCTGATGAGCCTCCGGCGCGAGCGCAAGCTTGTCGAGACCGTTTCGATCGAGGAGCCGGTCGGCGCGGATAAGGAGGGCAACGAGATGCGCCTTTCGGATCTTGTCTGCACCGAGGCGGATTCGATTTTCGAGCAGGTGCAGGGGCGTCTGGACGCGGCGGTCGTCACCGAGACGATGCGGCGCGTGCTGACACAGCGCGAGCGCGTGGTGCTGTCGCTGCGGTTCGGGCTGAACGGGCAGCGGGCGCTGCCGCAGCGCGAGGTGGCGAACGTGCTGAACATCTCGCGCAGCTACGTCTCGCGCATCGAGAAGCGGGCGATGGAGAAGATGAAAGCGGCGCTGACGCAGGACCGGCGCTTTCTGCCGTGAAGCGCGCGAAACGCCGCCGCAGGGGGCTTGGCGTCCTGTTCGTCCTGCTGCTGCTGTGCGGCGCGGCGTACGCGGGGGACTGCGCGATGCGTCCGGTGCTGGCGAACGCCTGTGAAGCGCGCGTGGAGGCGCAGGCGTCGCGCGCGATGCAGGAAGCGGTGCTCGAGGTGCTGTCCGCGCAGACGCAGGAGGCGATATTAAGGGTGTACACGCAGGACGGACGCGCGTATCTGCTCGAAACCGACAGCGTGCGGCTGAACCGTTTGTCCGCCGATTGCGCGCTGAAGGCGCAGGAACGGATCGCCGCGATCGGGGAGCAGGGCGTTTCGATCCCGCTCGGGACGGCGCTCGGGCTGTCGCTGCTGAACGGGCTCGGACCGAAGATCCGGGTGCGCTTTGTGCCGTCCGGCACGGTGCGCGCCTCCTGCGAAAGCACGTTCATCTCCGCGGGGATCAATCAGACCGTGCACCGGATCTCGCTGACGCTGACGGCGTCGGTGCGCATGCTGCTGCCGGGCGGGGCGAGGACGGTCGCGGTCACGCTCCGTACACCGGTTTCCGAGGATGTGATCGTCGGCGACGTGCCTGCGACGTACGCGAACCTCGACAGCGCGGAGGAGGCGATGAATCTGATTCCGTGAAAAATATACGTTACGGAACGGTTGCCCTTTCGGATGGTTTGTGTTATACTGTTATTGCCAATGGGCAAAAACGGATTCGGAGGGGAAAAGGAAATCCATGTATACGGGATCAGGTATCATCAAGATTTTCGCAGGAAGGACCGGACGGCCCTTTGCACAGCGCATGTGCGATTATCTCGGCGCGCAGATGGGCGACGCCACGACGATCATGTTCGATGAGGGCAACATCTTCGTCCGCATCAACGAGTCGATCCGCGACAAGGACGTCTACATCGTGCAGCCGATCGGACGCGAGCCGAACGACGAATTCACCGAACTGCTGTTCTGGATCGATGCGTTCAAGCGTTCGAGCGCGAACTCCGTCACGGCGATCATTCCGTATTTTTCCTATGCCAAGGGCGACAAGAAGGACGAGCCCCGCGTTTCGATCCGCGCGCGTGTCTGCGCGGACTGCATCGAAGCGATCGGCGTCGACCGCGTGCTGTTCATGGACCTGCACGCCGATCAGGTGGTGGGCTTCTTCAAGAAGCCGGTCGACCATCTGTCCGCAAGACCGCTTTTGATCGAGTACGTCAAGCGGCAGGGCATCGTCAACGACGATCTCGTCGTCGTCTCTCCGGACGCGGGCAGCGCAAAGCGCGCGCACGGGTTCGCAACGGCGCTCGGCGCGAGCGTTGCGATCGGCGACAAGACGCGGTACGACCATAAATCCGACGCCAAGGTTCTGAACATCATCGGCGACGTTCGGGACAAGAACTGCCTCGTCGTGGACGACTTCTCGATCACCGGCGGCACGCTCGTGGATATCGCGAGAGCGCTGCGCGACAACGGCGCGGCGCACGTCTACGGCGCGCTGTCCCACAATGTCATGACCGAAAAGGCGATCCGCCGCATCGAGGAGAGCCCGTATGAATGGCTCGTTTCGACCGACACGCTCGAATGTCCGTGGGCGAACCAGAGCACCAAGCTCCGGACGATCTCCGCCGCGCCGATGTTCGCGCAGGCGGTCAAGACGATCCACGACCGCGCGCCGATGAGCACGATGTTCGATCACCGCTTCCTGAAGCGTCTGATGGACATGAGCCTCGAAACCGACAACGACTGAGCTTTTGCGGGAGACGAACGCATTCGTCTCCTTTTTTGCAACCGATCGGGCGGATGCGCGGTATTCTTTGCAAAGACACAACAGGAGGGACCTCACATGCAGCAGAAAAAGATCGAGGGCTATCGTCCGAAGTATCCGAAAAAGCTTCTGAAGGGCGCGGCGCTGACCGCGGCGGCCGTGCTGGCGCTCGGCTGCAGAACCTATCCCGATCCGAGTACGACCGGCGCGATCACGATTCCGGATCCGACCGACGAGCCGGATCTTGCGGGCGACGTGCTGGTTGAAGATCCGACGCCGGATCCCGACGGCGGGCTGATCCTCGACGGCGAGGTGGCGATCGACGAACCGACGCCGGATCCCGGAGAAGAACCCGAATGGATGGGCGACGTGGTTGCCGATCCGACCGAACCGTGAAAGGAGCGCACGATGAAACAGGAAAAACTCGAACAGCATACGCCGGCGTATCCGCAGAACGAGACGGAGCACGTCATGACCGAGGAGGAGGCGCTGGCGATCCTGCGTTCGCCCGCAAAGGAATTTAAGCCGGAGGAGCTGCACGCAGTCGGGATCGTGCCGGCGGATACGAAGACGCCGCCGATGATGAATCTGACCGCCACCATGAAAAGCTTTTTCGGCATGAAGCAGCCCGAACAGGAGGAACAGGATGAAACAGACCATAGTACGTGAGTATCGGCCGAAGTATCCCCAAAAGCTTTTGAAGGGCGCTGCGCTGACCGCCGCGGCTTTGGTTGCGCTGAGCGGCACGGCATGCAAGCCGCTGCTCGGCGGCGTGCCGCTTGCAACGGAATCGACGCCGGAACCGCAGCCGGAGGGGATCGTGCCGGTGGATACGCCGGACGAGACGCCCGATCCGAACCTAGTGGAGCCCGGCGAGCCGATGGTCGACGAGGGGGAGGACGCGGAATCGCACACGCGCGATGGCGATCTCATGCTCGAGGGCAAGATCGTCGTGGACGACAGCCCAAACCCGTAAGCCTATGAATTTTACCCTGCATCTGACCGAAAACTGCAACCTCGCATGCCGCTACTGCTACGAAACGCACCGGCATGTCAACATGCGCGAGGAGACGGCAAGGAAAGCCGTCGACCTCGCCTTTTCCTACGGGCACAAAACCGTCGGCTTTTCGCTGTTCGGCGGCGAGCCGATGCTGATGCGACCGCTGATCGAATCGATCGCGGGCTACGCAAAGGAGCGCGCGGCGCGCGAGGGCGTCGCCGTGCGGTACAAGATGACGACCAACGGTACGCTGCTTGACGAGCCGTTTCTGCGCTTTGCGAACGCGCACGGGATTCGCATCGCGCTGTCGCACGACGGGCTTCTGCAGGACGCTCAGCGCGTCACACGCGACGGCAGACCGACGATGCGGATGCTTGAGCCGGTCGTCGACCTGTTGCTTCGGTATCAGCCGGACGCAATCGCAATGCAGACGGTCATGCCATCGACGGTCGACCGCATGGCGGAGTCGGTCGAATGGCTGTACAACCGCGGGTTTTCTCGCATCAACACGGCGATCGATTACCGCCCGGACGCGGGCTGGGACGACGCTTCGATGGCGGTGCTGAAGACGCAGTATCAAAGGATCGCGGACCTTTCGGAGGCGCATTTCGACGACGAACGCCCGCTCCTGTACCTCAATTTCGTGTCGAAGATCGCGGCGTATCTCAACGACCGTCCGTGTATCGAGTGCAGACTCGGCATGCGGCAGCCGTCGATCGCGGCGGACGGCGCGATCTATCCGTGCAACCAGTTCCTGAACCTCGAAGAATACCGCATGGGCGACGTCGAACACGGCATCGACGCCGAAAAGCAGAGGGCGATCTACAAGATGTCGCTCGATCCCGAGCCGGACTGCGAGGGCTGCGCGATCGCCGTGCGCTGCCGCCACCACTGCGCCTGCCTGAACTTCAGCCTGACCGGACACATGCACACGGTCGCGCCGGTGCAGTGCGAGCACGAACGCATCCTGATCCCGGTCGCGGACGACCTCGCCGCGCGGCTCTACGCAAAGAAAAGCGAGCGCTTCCTGCGCTATTACGGCACCTCCGAAGAATAAGGAGAGACAACCCTCCCGTCAGCCTGTCGGCTGCCACCCGATGGTCTCACATGGTCGCAGCGCGTCGTATCCACTTCCTTCTGCTCCCTGTTCGACCCGCGCTTCCGCCTCGCTTCATCCCGCACCGCGGGCGCTCGGCTCCGCGCCCCGTTGCACAGGGAGGGCTTTTGGTTTACGCATGAGCAAGGCTTCCCCACAAGGGGAGAGGGACTCTTCCTTGCTTGTCATTCTGAGCCTTTGGCGAAGAATCTCTGAACGCAAGAGTGCTTCACCGTTCTGAGATCCTTCGGGCTTTGCCCTCAGGATGACAACGGAGGGGAGCGCAGTTCTTCCTTGCCTGTCATTCTGAGCCTTTGGCGAAGAATCTCTGAACGCAAGAGTGCTTCACCGCTCTGAGATCCTTCGGGCTTTGCCCTCAGGATGACAACGGAG
>JAFRRO010000093.1 GCA_017428025.1 Clostridia bacterium | reverse complement strand
TTTCAGGCTCTTGATCGTCGTCTGATACGTCTTTGCGTCGGTGATCTTCACCGTCTTGATGTTCTTCGTGAACGCCGCATCGGTCGCGATCTGCACCTCGTAGCCGGTGAAGTTCTTCGAGCCCTCCCACTTGACCGTCAGCTGCTTGCTGCCGCCTGTCACGGAAGTCAGCTTGCGCGTGGTGATGCGCACCGTCGTCTTCAACGGACCGACCATGCCGAGGTTGAAATTGCCGGAATCCGCGTTCACATTGCCGCCGATTTCGGTGCCCGAAACCGGATCGAGACGGCGCGCAAAGTATGCCTTGACGCCGTACTGATATCTGGTTCCCGCGTACACCTTGTGCGAAGCGTCCACGCCGTCGATATAGGTCGTCTGCGTGGTATTGTTCCAACGTGCGAACGTCGTCCAGCCGTTGTCTACAAGGTTCCATGCTCTGCGATAGATGACATAGCCCGCAGCGCCCTCGACCGGCGCCCATGTGACCAAAATACCTTCATCGACGTTCTCAACAGTCGTCTCGGTTGTTGCGGGCAGATAGATCTTGAAAACGCCGCGAAGCGTAATTGACACGCCGGTGGTGAACGTTACGTCCACATAACCGGTACCCGGCTGCGTATTCTCTCTGTATACGGCGGAGAAATACTTTTTGCTGACCTTCTCGCCGTTCTGATTCAGGATGTAGAAGCGCGGCGTCTGCGTCTCGCCGTTGTACATCACGTATGCGGTCGAACCCTTATACTGCACATCCTCTTCATTCCACACGAGCGTATTGCCGGTCGCGCTCGGACGGATGTTCGGCAGCAGCGATTCGATCTCGCTCTTCCAGGAGCTGTAGTCCTTTCCGCCGATGCGGATATCGCCGATCTGCTTGCCGTTGCTGTCGAAATAGAAGGTCGACGGGATGTATTGGATCTGCTGTCTGTATTGTTTCAGCGTGCCCGCGGGCTCAATGATCGGGTAGGTGACGCCGGCGTCGGCAAGCGTGTTCTTTGCGCCGCTCAGCGAATTGCCGATCCATACGCCGAGAAACAGCACGTTCGGATACTCCTCATGCAGCCGCTCGAGATACGGAAGCTCCTGCACGCACGGGCTGCACCACTCCGCCCAGAAATTGACGAGGACCAGTTCGTAGTTCTTGATGATGTCGCTGCTGATCTTCTCGCCGTAGATCGTTTCCGTATCGAACGACAGATCCGCCGCGGAATCGCGCGCCGCGCTGTCCGCAGACGCGCAGGGCACGATCGTCAGAATCATTGCAAGGCACAGCACAAGGGATAAGAGTGTTCTTTTCATAGGTTCCTTTCCTGTCCGGTCGGTGCGGACAAATCAATGATTGACTTAACGATAGCACAAGTTGCAATATGCGTCAAGCCGCCTTTGCGTGATTTATCGCAAAAGCGGCTTGTTTTTTTCAGGGCGTCGGGAGCGGACAGATGCCGCCTTCACACGTCGGTTCCGGCGTCGGCGTTGCGGTGGGCGCTTCGGTCGGCGCGTCGGTCGGCTGCGGCGTTGCCGTCGGCTTCTGCGTCGGGCGCTGCGTTCGCACGGGCGTCGGCGTTGCGGTCGGCTCCGCAGTCGGCTCCTCCGTCGGCGCTTCGGTCGGTTCCTCGGTCGGTTCTTCCGTGGGTTCCTCGGTGGGTTCCTCGGTCGGCACGTCCGTCGGTACCTCGGTCGGCTTCTCGGTCGGCGCATCGGTCGGGGCGTCGGTGGGTGCGTCGGTCGGGGGAGGCGTTTCCTGTTCCGCCGGTTTCTTTGTGCATGCCGCGATCAGCAGGACCGCCAGCACAAGCGCGATTGCAATCCAAAGCTTCTTTTGCATATTACGCCTCTGCAATCGCGGTGATCAGCGCAAGCGTCGCTTTGAGCGCATCCTCGTGCGTACGCTCGTAGCCGTGCGTTTCGCGCACGCCCGGACCGATCAGCGCATGGCGCACGTCGTATCCTGCGCGAAGCGATACGTCCGCGTCCGAGCCGTAGCTCGGCACCATCATATCGAGCGCGTACGGGATGCCGTTCTTCTCGCAAAGCTTGACGAGCTCGTCGGTGAGCACCGTGTGATACGGGAACGCCGTGTCCTTCGTGGTGATCGTGACCTTGTGTTCGTTGCTGTCGTGATCGAGCCCGATGCAGCCGATGTCGACCGCAATCAGGTCCTTCGTGTCGGCGGGAATGCCGCAGGCGCCGCCGTGTCCGATCTCCTCGTATTCGGTGAACAGCAGGCTGACCTTGCGGTTCAGCTTCACGTTCCCGTCCGCAACGCGCTTTGCAAGAGCAAGCAGCGTCGCCGCGCTCGCCTTGTCGTCGAGATAGCGGCTCTTGATGAAGCCGTTTTCGGTCTCCTGATAGCGCGTTTCGATCGCAACCTGATCGCCGCAGGTGATGCCCAAAGCTTCGACGTCCGCGCGCGAATACACGTCCTCGTCGAGCAGCAGCACAAGGTTCGTATCGAGGTCCATCGGCGTGTCCTTTTCGGACTGGCTCATCAGATGCACGCTCGGGTTTTTGCGGCGTACCGTGCCGGTATAGACCTTGCCGCTGCGCGCATGCACGCGGCAGTTCCAGTCGAGCGCGTAGTACGGATGCACGCCGCCGACCTTGATGATGGACAGCGTTCCGTCCGCGTTGATCTGCCGCACCATCAGACCGATCGCGTCCACATGCGCGGCGATCGTGACGGGGTTGCCCTCGCCGCCGAGATCGAAACGCACGCCGCCCTTGTTGAGCTGCACGGCTTCAAAGCCCATGCGTTTCGCCTGGTCGAGCAGGTATCGATCCATATCGACAAAGAAGCCGGTCGTGCTGTCGATCGCCATCATCTCTCTGAGCGTCTGTTTCAAAAATTCCATACGATCCTCCCTCAGTTCGAAGACTTAATCGCGCTCCACGCCTTGGTGAACACGTCGGTGAAGTCGCCGAGGTCATGGAAGACCTCGCAGCGGTCGAGGATGTCCTGCGGCGGATTGTAGGTCTCGTCCTCGGTATAATCCGAGCCGAGGATGTCCAGCGCGGCCTTGTTCGGCGTCGTGTAGCCGATATATTCGGTGTTGCGCGCCGCAATGTTCGCGTCGTTCAGGAAATTGATGAATGCATGCGCGGCTTCGATGTTCTTAGCCGTCTTGGGGATGATGACGTTGTCGAACCAGACGTTGGAGCCTTCCTCCGGCACGGCATACGCAAGATTCTCATGCCCGTCCATGCTGCAGAACGCATCGCCCGAGTAGATCACGCACATCGCCGCCTTGCCGTTTTCCATCGTGGAACGAAGGTCGTCGGTGCCCCAGCCCTTGCGGATCGGCGCCTGTTCGATCAGCTTGTCACGCGCAGCCGCAACCTCTTCCTCGCTGCGGGTGTTCATTTCGTAGCCGAGGTACTTCAGCGTAATGCCGATGCTGTCGCGCAGGCTGTCGTACATATAGATCTGACCGGCATATTTCTCGTCCCAGAGAATGCCCCAGCTCGTAACCGGCTCGTCGACCATATCGGTGTTGTAGAGGATGCCGACCGTGCCCCACATATACGGCAGGGAATACTTGTTGCCCGGATCGAACACGTTGGTGATCTCGATCATCTTGGGATCGATGTTCTTTGCGTTCGGAATCTTGGAATAGTCCAGCGGCTGCAGCATATCCTCGCGGATCATCTGCTCGATGATGTAGTCCGACGGGAAGCACAGGTCGTACGGGCTGTCGGAGGAACGCAGTTTGATCAGCATTTCCTCGTTGCTGGTCATCTCGATATAGTTGACCTTGACGCCGGTTTCCTGTTCGAACAGCGCGATCAGTTCTTCATCGATGTATTCGCCCCAGTTCAGAACGTTCAGCTCGCCGCCGATGTAGGAATACTGGTCGCCGTCCGCATAGGTGTCTTCATCCACCTCTACGGTCGTATTGCAGGCGGCAAACGCCGTCAGCAGGAGCATGGCAAGGACAAGGCTCAGAATCTTTTTCATTTGGTTTCCCCTTTCACGTTTGTTATTTCTTCATTTTGACTTTTCTGTTCTGGATCTCATATTCGCGCTCCTTGGCAAGTCTCCGCAGATTGACGATCAGAAGCATTGCCACGAGCGGGATGAAGATGATCGTTGCAAGCGCCGGGTTGACGCCCTTCGCGCCGTGCGCCGTGTTGGAGTAGATATACACCGACAGCGGCTGAATGCGGTCCGCGACGAAGTAGCTGACCACAAAGTCGTCGAGCGACATCGTGAGCGCCATGATAAAGCCGGAGGAAATGCCCGGCATGATGTCCGGGATGACCGCCTTCCAGAGCGCCTGAATCGGCGAGCAGCCGAGGTCGAGCGCGGCTTCGTAGAGCAGGTCGGAGCTCTGTTTGAGTCTCGGCAGCACCGAGAAGATCACGTACGGAATGCTGAACGAGATGTGCGCGATCAGCAGCTTTGCAAAGTCGCCGATCTGAAACCGTCCGAGCTTTCCGAGCACGCCGTTCACGAACGCGAACAGCATCATGAACGTGATGCCGGTGACCAGGTCCGGATTGACCATCGGCAGCTGCGACACGTTGACCACGAGGTTGCGGGAGCGTTTGCGCATCGAATTGATGCCGATCGCCGCCGCCGTGCCGATGACCGTCGCGATGATGCTCGACGCGAACGCGACCTCGAGCGTCAGAAGCAGCGAGCTTCCGGCGTCTCCCGAAAACACCGTGCCGTAGTTGGCAAGCGTGAATCCGTTCCACCGTCCGAGGTTGGAATAGGAGATCCGCCGTCCCGTACCGACCGCGAAGTTGTTGAACGAGAACACGATCAGGTAGATGATCGGCAGGTACAGGAACAGCAGCATGATGCCGAGATAGACATATTTGAGGGAACGGCCGAACTTTTTCACAGGAGGCTCCCTCCTTCCTTATCGTTATCGAAGTGGTTCATGATCGCCGTGCTGATCAGCACGCAGATCAGAAGGATGATCGACAGCGTGGAACCGATCGAGTAATCGCCCTTCCCGGCAAGCACCTTGAACGCCTGTTCGATCTCGTTGCCGTAGAGGTTGTAGTTGCCGTTGCCGATCAGCGCCGGAACCGTGAACGCCGTGATCGCGGGGACGAACACCATCGTGATGCCGGAAACGATGCCGGGCACCGACAGCGGCAGCACCACGCGGAAGAACGTCTTTCTGCCGTCCGCGCCGAGATCGCGCGAAGCCTCCAAAAGGCTCTTGTCGAGCTTCGAAAGCGTGTTGTACAGCGGCATCACCATGAACGGCAGGAAGTCATAGACCAGCACCATCAGCACCGCGCCCGCCGTTCCGGTCAGCGTCGTCTTGCTGCCGAGGATGTTCGGCAGCGCATATTCGAGGATCGCGCGCCACGCATAGGTGCGCAGCACGAAGTTCATCCACATCGGAACGAAGAACAGCACCGAGATGAATCCCGCGACCGACTTTTTCATGTTCGACAGGATGTACGCGATCGGATACCCGAGAAGCAGGCAGATCGCCGTCGTTCCGAACGCGATCTCCACGCTCAACAGCAGGACGCGCCATTTCTGTCCGTCCGAGAGCGTCTCCCAGCATTTTTTGAACGTCCATGTTCCGTCGACGTTGAACGCATAGTAGAAGATGAACACCATCGGCACGACGATGAACAGGATCATCCATACGATATACGGATAAGCAAAGTATTTTCGCTTCATGCCCCTGCCCTCTTACTCTTCGCGCGTAACGGACACCGTCTTTTCGGTTTCTTCTTCGGCTTCCTCGGATTCCTTCTTGGTCAGCTCTATCTTGTCGGGATCGACCAGGATGCCGACCTCCTCGCCGTCCTCCATGAAGTCGTCGGAATGCGCGATCCAGTCGTTCTCCTCGCAGGAAATCGTGACTTCGTAGTGCGTGCCGAGGAACATGCACGCCTTGACCGTGCCGGTGAGCTTCGCGTCCTCCGGATTGACGATGCGCACGTTCTCGGGCGCGATGCGCACGATCGCGATCTCCTTGTTCTCGTAATCGCCGAGTCCTTCGCACGGGAACGCCTTGTCGTCGATGTAGATCGCGCCGTCGCTCGGCCAGACCTCGGCGTCGAAGATGTTGTTCGAACGCGTCTTATGCATGATATGGATCGCATCCGGGGGAATCGAAATGCCGACTCTCTGTCCGACCGCCGCGAAATCGGTCGTATGCACCACCCATTCGTAGCCGCCGCAGTCCACGCAGACCTCGTAGTGCACGCCCATGAACACGACCGAAGCGACCGTGCCGACCACGCGCGACTTTTCGGGCGTGACGATGTCGATGTCCTCCGGACGCACGACCGCGTCGACCTCGACGTTCTTGCCGAAGCCCGCGTCCACGCAGCGGTACACCACGCCGTTCATGCGAACCTTGTAGTCCTCGAGCATGAGTCCCGGGACGATGTTGCTCTCGCCGATGAAGTCCGCGACGAACGGGTTCTTCGGCTCGTTGTAGATGTCGGTCGGCTTGCCGATCTGCTGAATGACGCCGTCCTTCATGACGACGATCGTATCGGACATCGTCAGCGCCTCTTCCTGGTCGTGCGTGACGTAGATGAACGTGATGCCGAGCTGCTGCTGCATTCTCTTGAGCTCAACCTGCATCTCCTGCCGGAGCTTCAGATCCAGCGCGCCCAGCGGTTCGTCGAGCAGCAGGACCTTCGGCTCGTTGACCAGTGCGCGCGCGATCGCGACGCGCTGCTGCTGTCCGCCGGACAGCTGATCGATCCAGCGCTTGCCGTAGCCTTCGAGATTGACGAGCTTGAGCATCTTCTCGACCTTCTCCTCGATCACGGGCTTCGGCGTCTTCTTGATCTTCAGACCGAACGCGATGTTGTCGTGCACGTTGAGGTGCGGGAACAGCGCGTATTTCTGGAAGACCGTGTTGATCTCGCGCTTGTGCGGCGGGACCTTCGCGATGTCGACGCCGCCCATCTTGATCATGCCGGTGGAGGGCGTGATAAAGCCCGCAATGATGCGGAGCATGGTGGTTTTGCCGCAGCCGGACGGACCGAGCAGCGTCAGAAACTCGCCGTCGTTGATGTACAGATTGACGTGATCCAGCGCCACGTCGCCGTTGTAATCCTTGCTGATGTCGACCAGTTCGATCAGATGCTTGCTTTCCATGTCTCCCCCTTAAAATGACGGCGGCGTGCTGATCCAAAGCACTTTCGCCGGTGTTTTTCCGTTGTTCTGAAGCCAGTGTACGCCCTGCGGATGCAGATAGAAGCTGTCGCCCTTGTGCACGCGGTGCTTCGCGTCGCCGTCGACGAGCGTGACCGTGCCGGAAAGGACCAGCCCGAATTCCTCCCCCTCGTGCGGATCGAGCTCATCCGTCTGCCCGCCGGGCCGGATCGAAACGAGGATCGGCTCCAACGCGTTCTTCTGCGCGTTGGGCACGAGCCAGCGGATCACATTGCCCGCCTCGCCGTCCTCCTTCTCGAAGGTATCCTCCGGCGTAAACACCACGCGTTCGTCCGACCGGTCGTTGAAGAACGCGGAGATATCGGTCCCGAGCGCTTCCAGAATGTCCATCAGCGTCGCGATCGAAGGCGAGGTGATATCGTTTTCGAGCTGCGAAATGAACCCCTTCGTCAGCTCGGTCCGCGCGGCAAGTTCCTCCTGCGTCAGTCCGAGCCGGACGCGCAGCCTGCGGATCTTTTGTCCGATCTCCGGTTTGCCCGATTCCATGGTGTCAATCCTTTCTAAACTTAAAGTTTACGATCACTAAACTTTCTTCGCATATCATGCCACATTCCCCATGCTTTGTCAACACCTATTTTGTCGAATCGGACCGAATTGCGCGTTATATATCAAAACAGCAAAAAAGGCGGCCGAAGCGCTATTCTCTAAAGGGTGGTTTTCAAACAATAATGAGTTGACGGAGGAAACGCATCAATCCTCCGTCTTTTTTCTATCGCTTGGCTCCCCTGTGCAAGGGGAGCTGTCGAGGCTTTGCCGAGACTGAGGGGTTGTTAAACTAGGGATTGAACACAACAACCCTTCCGTCAGCCTTCGGCTGCCACCTCCCCTTACACAGGGGAGGCAAGATCGAT
>JAFRRO010000092.1 GCA_017428025.1 Clostridia bacterium | reverse complement strand
TATGGGCAGCGATATTTGGGGCGTTGCGACGAAACGTTACAAGTCTTTGGCTGATGTCAAAAAAGATGAAGGCAGATTGCTCCATCAAAGCTCTATTGCTTACGATCAAGTACGCAAAGGTTATATGATGAAATTCTACGATATCGTGGATCGAATCTATAACAACTCCGAAGATAATTACTTTATTGCCAGCGATATAGCGATCAAGCTCTGCGACAACTGCGATAAGGCGTTTATCGCATCCCGGCAGAATCAGAAGTTCTGCAGCGATCGATGCGGGCGGCGTTATCGGGCAAAGCATTCTAATGATAATAATGTCCCGAAAGCCGGCGTTCACATCCCCGAAAAGCGTCTGCGTCAAGGATGCGAACAGATCAGTTCCATTGTCCCCTCAATCGTCATTTGACCGTATCGCGCGGGAACAATGAGATGATCGCCTGTCTTGACCGGTTCGCCGTCTATGACGCCCGATCCCGAAAGAATGCTCATGTTGACAAAATCCTGTTCCCATGTCATTCGGGTGAATCCGTCCAGCTCCATACGATAAACAGTGTAGAATGGGCAGCGGATCAGCCGTGTCACGCGCGCGTCGCCGATCACGGCGGTTTTTTGTCTGATCTTTCCCGTTCTGTGCGGGATCGTTGCAACATCGAGGCTCTTTTCGATATGCAGCCGGCGCGGCTTTCCGTCCTGCAGGCGTCCGTAATCGTATAGTCGATACGTCACGTCGCTGGATTGCTGCGTTTCGAGAATCAGCGTTCCTGCCTTCAGTGCATGAATGCAGCCGGGATCCACCTGAAAGAAATCTCCTTTGCGGACCGGCACCTCCCGCAGCAGTTCGTTCCACCGGTTCTCGCGGATCATCCGTTCCATCTCTTCGCGCGTACGCGCATTGTGCCCGTAAACAATTGTCGCGTCCGGATCGCAGTCAAGCACATACCAGCATTCGGTCTTGCCGAGCGAACCGTTTTCGTGACGCATCGCATAGCTGTCATCCGGATGCACCTGGACGCTCAGATCCTCTTTCGCGTCAATGATCTTGACCAGCAGCGGGAATGCGGCGTCTTTACGGTATCCGAACAAATCGCGCCGCGTATTCCACAGCGTTCCCAACATCATCCCCCGGAATTCCGGATTGAGAATTGTGCAGTCACCGTTCGGATGCCCGCTGATCGCCCAGCATTCGCCGATGTGATCACCGGGCAAATCATAGCGGAATACGGTCCGCAGGCGTTCGCCTCCCCATATTTTCTCCTGAAATACCGGCTGTATCCGTAACAGCAATGTGCTCACCGTCTTTCAATTATCATGTGTTTGCCGTCAGTCGAAGCAGGCGGACGCCTCCCGCCGGAACAGACGCAATTGCTGCGCCGTCTTTCAAAAGGCAAGGAGCGAGGACTTCTCCCGTGGGACTGATTTGCGCTGCTTCCAGAATGACGCGATCCTGCAGTGAAATGCGGAGCGTATCCGCCTTGTCCGTAGGGTTTGACACAAGCAGTCGGATCGCCCGGCTCTCCTTCTCCGGATATACATGGAGAACGACGCTGTTTCCGTCGGCGGAGAGCAGCCTCCTTTCCTCTTCGCACGCTTCGACGCCCGCTCCGATCACAACCGGACAATTTGCGGACAAGCCGTCGAGCATTGCGGTTCTCGGAAGGAACGTGTCGTGCGGGTTCAACTCGTATGTCAGCATCATAAATCCGGACTGATTTGCGCAGAAATTGGTGTCCCAGTAATTGTTCAGCGCCCATCCGAGCAGCAGCGGGTTCTTCTTTCGCTCGATGCGCCGGCTTTCCCTTCCGAAACCGAAGTCTCCGATTTGAACGAGCGGGGCGTCCGGACAATTCAGCGTGACGCAATACGTATCGTCATATACGCTGACGCCTGTATCAACCGTGATCCAGTCCCTGCAGACCGTGCCAAGCTGCTGCTTGTCCAGTTTCACCGGCATTCCTGCGGTGTCATAGCTGCACTCCCAACCTTCTTTCATTTGGAGCGGAACAGCAAAGTACAGGGATTCCGGCTCGTAGACAGGTTGTTTGATCAGGCGTACCGTCATGCGGATACTGCTCCGGTACGTATAGAACGTGATCCTCTGTTCCAACCGTTCCATACCTTCCAGAGTCATGTACGAAACTATCGTGACGTCGTATTTTCCCGCAATCACCTCTCCCCGCGTCCGGTGCGCTCTTGTTCTTTTGCCGGCCCAGTCGTGATTCCACTGGCTGATATTGCGGTTTCCGAGGTCGACGTCACGAGGGAACAGCGCCCTTCGATTCGCCGGGTTTATCGTCTCGTCGATTGTTTCGCGGATCGGTTCAAACAGAGCCATTCCCTTTGACGGATCCAGAATTTCCCGTCTGCTCCTGATATCCGTGATTTGAATAATCCCGCCGGTATCCGGATGAAACCGAATTTGATAGTAAGGCGTTTTGATCGTATCGCGATCCACGAGGATCCCGCCGTCCCCGGGTACGTCGGGACGCAGGTCGGAAAGCGGAATCCGCTTCTCCTGGAACGGTAAAAGCGATATGAGCCCCGCACTGCAGGTTTCCGTTTCCTGTTCCAGATACGGCGCGCAGCTCTTGATGCGTAACGCGGCAAGCTGACGCCCCGGTTCAAGATAAGATTTCGGCACTTTCAGCTCAACGGTTTGCGGCGCTGCCGATGTGTTGACGGCGATCACGCTTCCGAGCGCGTTGCTCTGATGCGGGTTTTTCGCCAGCGTTTCCATGCTGCTGCCCAGAAGATATCCCGCAAGGTCCGCCGTTTCATACGCCTTTTTGATTTTGTGTATCAGCTGGGAATAGCTTTCCGGTGAATCCGGCTGCGATACGGACTGCGACGCGCCCCATGTATGCTCTTCGAAAACAAGCGAGCTGTTGTAGCAGGTTTCAAGCGTTTTTTGCCGGTGCGCATCGCGGCGCATGGTGAAACAGTCGATGACTTCGGACTGCTGCAAAGCATTCTTTCCGAGGCGGCTGACGCGTGTTTCGCGCGCGGTGCTGCCCGCACCGAAATTCCAATAATCCGTCCAGTCCCCTCCCATCACCGGCATTTCCGCTTCCGGGATCTTTCGGATCCGTTTCCGAAGATCGTCGGCCGTCACCAGCCGCAGACGGAATTCATGTCCCTCCGCATTGTACCTGCGAATCAGATCAGACAGTTCTGCATCCGGGCAATTGTTGTCGTACAGGGGCGGATTTGTTGCGGTCAGAAATGCAAAGTCCAGACGGTAGCCTTGTTTTTCGAGGCGATCGGCGTATTCCTTCGCGCCCTCATGCATCCGTTTTACGGAGTGTTCTTCGGTAAACAGGAACTGGCTGAACAGGGAGTAGTGTTCGCCCACAAAGCATTGCAGTTTTCTTCCGTCGGACATTTCCCAAAGGAAGGGTGCGGGGCGCGGCATGGGGATCCCGCCCATATGGATGTTGATGCCTGTCAGGTAAAAATCGATCCCGCTGTCAAGCAGGAATTGTCCGATGGTCCAGGGCTGTCCGTTCACATCATGATTGATCGCAATGCGAATCCGATCGCCGACGGCAGCGCTCAGCTCGTCCAGTCCGGACAGCATATGCACCATTTCGTTTGCATTGGCGCACGGCGTCGTATGGAACGGCAAAGCCGTTACGCAGAACTGACCGCGGCGAACAGCGTCCCGCAGGCGTTCCGTCTTTTTGGAATCGGCTGTTTCGAGCCATTTTCTCAGGACCGCATTTGCTTCGACCGTCCAGCAGAAGCGCGCGCCGTCCGGGTAATCCGCCGTACGGTCGCAAAGGTCCAGCGCCTGATCCAAATAATCCGTCTGCAATTCCATCAGCATCGGCTGCGGATGCGTATAGCCGATATCCAGGTGACTGTGCGGCATACACCAGATTTCTTTGATCCTCGACATAATCCTATCCTTTCCGAAAGAAAATCATCCTCTGACGGTTGCCCGGAGAATCCTGACCTCTCCGTCCAGAGGGCGGATCACAAACCGCCCGACAGAAGCCGGTATGATAAAGGTCTCTGCATAGTGCACCTCATACGGTGCAAAGGAACCGTCCGTACTCTCGATCACTGCGCCGCGTCCTTCCACGACATTGCATTGGCTGACGCCGCCTTCCGAAACCATCTCACAGGAACCGGTGATCGTATAGCGGCGCGTTTCGATGAACTCGCGCTCATGAAGCCCCGTGCGTTCCGTGAGCGTTCCGTTTTCATCGGAGATCGTCTCTATCCGGTTGACCAGATTTTCCTTTACCCATCCCGTAGTGCGATACCACTGAATGTTCTGCTTTCCGTGATTGATATGAACCGGCCTCGGTATCCCGTCCAGTCCCACTCTCCCCCAGTCCCACAGCTTAAAGGTGAAGATATACGGCGTTGCGCTGATTTCCAGAACCATGGTGTTTGCCCCGCTGCAGTGTACCGTGCCGCCGGGGATCAGATAATGATCGTGTTTTTTGACCGGCCATTTGTTCACAAACCGCTCGGCAGGGAACGGTTCGCCGCCTTTTTGGGCGCGTTCCAGTTCGGCGATCATTTCATTCTTATCGATTCCTTCCTTCAAGCCCAGATAAACCACGCTGTTTTCGTCGCAGTCCATGATGTAATAGCTTTCGTCCTGCGTATAGTGCATACCGAAGACGGATTGGATGTACTCGGTCAGCGGATGCACCTGCAGGGACAGATTCTGACCGCCCATGGTATCCAGATAGTCGAACCGGATCGGGTATTCATCACCGAACCGGGCGTGTACACGATCGCCGAGCAGCTCTCTCGGACGATAAAACACAACGTCAATCGACGGAACTTCGATACGAACGTCGCCGAACTGCAGATAAATGCTGTTTTCTTCCGGAACGCCGTCGAACGCCCATGCGTAGTTCTGCGCGCTTCTGTCCAGGTCGCATATCTCTTTCATCCACTGACCGCCCCAGACCTCCGGCGCAAAATACGGCACAAGACGGAACGGTTCTTTGCTGAACAAGTCAAGACCCGCGCGGAACCCGTCGCCGCCGACCATCTTCGGCTCGCCGGGAACATTGGTGTCCAGCAGGAAATCGATACGATCGAGCAGTTTTCTCTTCAGTCTGTCCGCCATCCTCCATTCCACAAAGAAACCCTGCTTGAATTTCGCCAGTTTCGGCGCGCTGCTGTTGCTGCTTTTCCAATTCGAAAGGCCTTTTGCAAACCGGCATTGGATCTCCCATCTTGCAAGATCTGCGTAAACGAGCAATCCTTCTTCCCACACAACGGAAGCACCGACGCCGTAAACGACGACCGTCCCTGCGGTTTCACGAATGCGCTCGCGCATGACACGCACCATATCGTTCCAATAGAAATCACGGATGTTCAGGGTGTTCATAATGCCGAAAACCCGGTCGTCCGTCAGGTATTGGCGGATATAATCGGTATACTCTCTGTCGCTGTACATGCATTCTTCCGCATTGATGAACGTGGCGTTGAGACCTTTCACGCCCTCCAGAATCTCCTGCACATTCACTTCCGTGTAGGTTTCCAGAACGATGACGCGTTCATTGCGTTCCTGCAGTGCTCTCTTCAGCGCAGCTGTGATCGCGTCATACCCGGCACAGGCACGGTATCCTTCGATCCGCTTGGCCGGTGCTTTATCGTAATTCCCGTAATTGATCAACCTGATATCCTCCCTATAGCAATGCTGCGCCGACCATGCCGGCTTCATTTCCGAGCTCCGCTGTCGTGATCTCAACCGGCAGAACATCTCCGCCGAACACAAGCGTGTTGACCGCCCGTCTGAGATCATCCATATAGTCTGCCGCGGCCGCTGCCATTCCGCCGCCCAGCACGATCACCTCCGGCCGGAGAACGTTAACGATACTGACGAGTCCGTCCGCCAGATATTCACGGAAGGACGCAACTGCAGCGCCCGCCTGCGGTTCGCGCGCTCTTGCGCGGTCAAAGATCTCTTTTGCGGACAGTTCTTCCCCCGTCAGCTCCGCATAGTTCCGGGTCAGCGCCGGCGCAGACGCGTACGCTTCGAGACAGCCCCTCCGTCCGCATGTGCACAGTCTGCCGTTATGTTCTACCGTGATATGCCCGAGCATGTCGTCTGCGTCGGCATACCGGCTGCCTTCGCCGAGCTGCCCGTTGCGGATCATACATCCCCCGACGCCGGTACCGAGCGTGATCATGCATACGCGGCTGAACGATTTTCCCGCGCCGAGCACGGCCTCCGCAAGCGCCGCGCACTTCGCGTCGTTGGCGATCCTGACGTTAAGTCCGATCCTGTTTCCGAGATCCTCCGTCAGGTGTTTGTTCGTCCAGCGAATGTTGTTTGAATAAACGATGCTGCCTTTCTGCCGATCGATCAGCCCGCAGCTGCTGATGCCGACCTTTTCAACCGGATACTTCGCTTGCAAAGCGGCGATCCGCTGACGCAGTGCTTCCACAAACGCATCGTAATCAGGATCGCTGCCGGTCGGGATTCGTTCCTCATAAATCAGAATGTTATCCTTTACCAGCCCGATCTTGGCGGACATTCCGCCGATATCGATACCGATTGCATACATACCGCATCACCTCCTATGCGTAGATCAGAAACCATGCCTTTGCAAGCTGCACAAATTCCCGGTTATACCCGTGCGGAAGATACGAAAAATGCGTATAGGACTTGGTTCCCGGCAGTCTTTCAAACAGATCCGCAACGGTCTCCGGCGGGCAGGTGTCGTCCTTTCCTCCGCTGGTCAGAAGGATCGGGAAGTTGAATCTGTGGATATGGTTGACCGTGTCGATCAGGTATATTGCCCGCTCGATCGTTTCCGCCGGAACATCTTCGTACAGTTCTCTGCCCATGCCGTACGCCCCGCGAAAAGCCGCCATTTTGAAATTCGTCAGAAACGGCTCGTCGCTTGCTGTCGCACGGGTAATGTCGTTAAAAACGGAACCGAGCAAAAGCGCCGCGCCGCCGCCCTGGCTGGTGCCGAAGAACGAGACGCGATCTTTCAGTACGCAGTCCTGCGCAAGCGCCCAGTTTACCGCCATCACGCAGTTGATCAGCCATGTGCGATAACCGCTTTCCCCGCCGGAACGAATCGTATCCGGCAGTACCGCGCCCCAGTTGTTCATGACCATTTTTGACATATCCTTTCCCTTCGGCGTGGTATAACCGAGGGGATTGATGTGCAGCACATTGAAATACTGGGCCAGTTCCGGATGCATACTCATCTCTCCGCCGTAACCCGGCGTGTGAACGATCAGCGGCGCGGTCTTCTGAAAGCACGGCTGAAAGTAGCAGTAGAAGGGATCATAACCCTCGCTTTCGATCCGCACAAACCGATCCGCGCATACCGATTGAAAGATGTACATGCTCGGCCGGAACGGATCAATGTATTCCTCCGTACAGGTGCACGCCCTGCCGCCTTCTTTCCGGATAGACGCAACCCATTCGTCAATATCGTGTCTGTCCATACTCAGCCTCCGCTTTTCACCGTCGCGAGACGCAGGAATCTCGGACGGTAGATGTCGGCATACTTGAAGCAGTCGTTTCCGTTGACGTTGTAGGAGATGATGATCTCATCCCTTCCGGACAGTGCGGGATGTGCTTTGGCATTATAGGTGTTATTGCCGCTGCCCGGAATTACCAGGCACGTATCATGCACAAAGACCGTCGTCTTGTTGTCGAAAACGCCGTACGGGAGATCGGAAACGGACGCCTTGATGACAGGCGTATTGGTGATATGCGTATTGATCAGCAGGAATTTGCCCAAATACGGACCGTCCTGTATCTGGGAAATGCTGATTTCCGGAGCGACGTCGTCGGCAAGATGCCGGAACTTCGCAGGGACTTCACCGACCCAGTTCCCGTCCGCGTCCAGATACTCATATTCGGAGAAATTCTCGATATTCTCCGGCAGTACGCGCGAAACGATCAGTTTTCTTCCGGCGTTCTCTACATCGTTGTATCCGTAGATATACACATAGCCGTCCGGATCAAGCGCGCCGGCGGCCTGCGTGCTCTGAAATACGGCGCCGCCGAAGTAGAACTCCGATTTGGGATCCGATACGTCGCACAGGCGGGAGCGGAGATCCTCGATAATTTCCAGCGACCCCGGATCGACCTCCCCGTTTACGATGCGGTATCTGGCAAGATCCACCCCGATCTGCTCAAACCCGAATACCGTATTGACCGAATCGATTCGGAGTGCGAACACATAGAGAAAACCGCCGCTGACAAACGTATCCCCCAGCCAGTAATAGATCAGTTTCCCCGCTTTTGTCGCCGGTATCGGCGAAGAAGGCGTAATGATCGCGCCCGCCTCGCCCTGCTTCGGGTAGTTGAACAGGATCTTGGTGCAATCCGGTTCTCCTCCCGTCAGAACGGCGTTCGTGTTATTCGGCATGTATACGCCGCTTCTGAGTTTCGTAATGGGGTCCACCGTGGAAACGATGGTATCGCTGAATATGAAAAACGTTTTTTTCTGCGACGGATCGCGGTCGAAATCGTAATCCTTTCCGTCAAGATTTACGGTATATATGCCGTCTGCTCCGGTCCAGCCGCTGTAACAGCTGAACAGTGCCGAATAATCCGGAACCTCATCACAGAACCAGCCGCTTCCGAGAAACGCGCTGATTTCGCTGAGTCCGACCCTGCTGCCTCCGTAATTGCTCATGATCTCGATCTGAATGTAATGCCCGCGTACCTCTTCCGCAAATGCAACGGAAAGCGAAGGCGCAAGCGCGGCAGATCCGTCTCCCTGCGGCAGCGTATACGTACCGATCGTTTTCCAGCTGCTGCAGTCGTCGGAAATCTTCAGACGGAATTTCTGAAGGCCCCAATCCAGATGCTCCGGATCGTTATAGTTCCACAGAACCAGTTTTGAAAGCGGATACTCCCCTTTCAGATCCACAATAAAGTCGATCGCCGTCGCTTTTTGCGAGAACATATGCTCCGGCAGATTGTCGTGCTTTGCCTCTGAAGAGCGGAAATCGTCAAGACCGCTGCCGTTTACGAATTCGTAGTGCTCCGGCAGCGCGGACCATTTGCCGTTGATAAAGCGCTCCAGCGGGCTTGCGGAAATATACGCGCCCTCCGTGATCGGCTGTTTGTATCGAAACAGACGAATCTCACTGAGCCCGAACCAGTCGCCGCCGTAATTGGACAGTGCTTCTATTTTCAGATACCGACCGTTTGCGCCGCAAAAATCAACGACGGATCCGTCTTCCAGATTTGTCGCCTTGCTGTTGTTCTCGCCGTCGGCGCATCTGAGCGTATAAGCGGTCGGTTCGGACCACGATTCCCCGTCTTCGGAGAGGCTGATCAGCACATCTTTGAGCCCGTTGGACGTACGGTCGGACGCATTGTAGTTCCATACCCACAGCTGTCCGAGTTTTTCCGTATGTCCGATATCGAACACAAACGTCTTTTTCAGATCCTTGATCATATCGGCTGCGCGGTTGGAATGCAGATGAATTCTTCCTCCGGTACCGCTCATGCCGGAATCATTGACAATTTTCGCCTGGTCTTCATCCAACGCTGTCAGCGGGATCATGCTTCCGATTTCCTGTATCATCGTGATTCCTTCCTGTTCTTCCGGGTCTGGTGTCTGTGCAGGTACGCCTGGCTGCGGTGTATGATCCGGCTCTTCGACCGCGGGTTCATCCTTCGGTCGGCATGCCGTAAATGCGGATGCCAGCATCACAACCGCAATCGCTGCGGCAAGTATTCGTCTGTGTTCCATGGAGGTTCCTCCTGTAATTGCTTGATACAAAGAAAGGGAAGCTGTATCTGTTCATCCACAGTTTCCCTTGTCATCCATTCCGCAAATCAGCCGACGGATGCGCCGCAGCCGGTTCTGCTGCGGCGCATTCCGGCATTACTGCCGTATCAGTAACGGGCGATCCTTTTGCTTACGCTTTCTTTTTTCTGCGAAGAATTACCACAACGATCACTGCCGCTGCCGCGACGACCGCTGCCGCGATTCCGATGATGAGACCGGTATAGTCCTTCTTCTCCGGAGCCGGCGCAGCCGGTTCGGGCTCGGCGGGCTTTGCCGGTTCGGGCTCAGCGGGCTTTGCCGGTTCGGGCTCGACGGGAGCCTCGGTAACCACCGGAGCAGGTTCTGCTTCCGCGTTCGGATCATACGGATGATCCACCTTCGCCGTGTAGCACAGCGCATTGATCTCTTCCGGCGTCAGCGCACCGTCGAATACCATCAGTTCGTCCAGACAGCCGGTGCAGGCTCTCTTGACCTGATCCGCCTCGAAGTAACCGCCGACGTTGAAGCCGCCGTTGGGGTCTCCGTACGCGCCGTCATCAAAGAGCCCGAGGCAGTAAGTCAGACCTGCCGCGACGGACAATCTGGATCTTGCCGCCTGCACGCCGTCAACGTACATGTAAACGAACGCGTCGGAGATCTCTCCATCCTCATATTCGTTCATGTAAACGATCGCGTAATGATGCCACTCGTTCAGCTTGTCTCCCAGCGTGAACTCCTCGGAAAACAGTTTGTCCTGCGTCATCCAGTCGACACTGTTCATTTTCGCCATAAGCTGGACGTCGGGTGCTCCGGTTTCCTTGAGGAACTCGATGTCGATCACGCCGGCGCCCAGAGCGCCGAGTCCTGCGGGAACGATGACCATATTCGCGCCGGTATCGGTTTCGGTATACGCATCGAACCGGTAGTAGAAGCTGACCGTCATTTCCTTGTACTTATAGTCCTTGTTCGGAGAAGCAAGGAAGGTCTTGCCGTCCAGATGAATGCCCTTGCCGACGACCGCATCCTCAAAAACAGGACCGTTTTCCGGAGAGCCGTTGCCGTAAACAAGGTCGTTGTCGGCGGCGGTGCCGTCGTTGGTCAGCGCTTCATCAAAGCCATAATGCAGAACCATTGTCGTTTCGTGCTCGACCTCCGCGATCTCTCCGGAAGCGGAACCGGTAAACGTAAAGACGCCGTTTTCATCGGGCACGACGATCTGTTCCCCGCCGTCAACCGTGAGCAGCAGGATGTCTCCGTTTTCGGGTTTGATGAACTCCACGCCGTAACCGATCAGATCATCCAGCGATGCCGCCGTGTTCAGTGCCGTTCCGTCCTTGGTGCAGGAGGGATCGAATACCGTGTCGTCTGCCATGATGGCGGTCTGCAGGCTCTTGAAGATCGCAGTTGCCGCGCCGGCGGGTTCCGCATACGTGAACGTGCCGTCGTCGTTTCGCGTGAACGTCGGATCCGCATAGACGGCGGCTGCCGCTTCGTCAAACGCCATCGCTTTCAGCTTTGCCGTATAGTCCTCGATCGAGGTGAAGTCAAACGACATTGTGATCGTCTCCCAGGCCTCGTCGCTGTCGTCGACCTCTACCTTCAGCCATTCGGCGCTGCCTTCCACATTTGCCGAAAAGATCTCTTCGATCTTGGCTTTCAGCTCATCCCCGTGCAGTTTGAAATAGTAATAGCAAGAGCCGTAGCCGTCGCCGTTGTCGTCTATCTTGGGGATCATGCCGATGATCTCTCTCGTGCCGGAATTGTCGGCGTTGACGGTCAGGGTTCCTTTCACCTGCACCGCAGTACATCCGGCAAGGAGTCCGGCAATCAGCAGCAGCGTCAGGACAACGGAAAGGATTTTTATACGTTTGTTCATCTTGATTTCCTCCTGTTTTTAGTCGTTATAGACAGCCCAGCGTTTTCGGGCATACTGGATGAGTGCAATGAAGACCCCCATGATGATCAGCATCAGCCAGGAGATAGCCGAAGCATACCCCTGTCTTCCCACGGTAAAACCGGTCTGATAGACGTAGTAGCCGAGATAGTTCGTATTGTAATCGCCGCCGGTCATCAGCATCGGCTGCACAAAGACCTGGAACGCGGCGATCGTGGCCGTCAGCAGATTGTAAAACACAATCGGCGAAATAGCGGGCAGCGTCACGTGAACGAATTTCCGGAAATTACCGCCGCCGTCCATTTCCACGGCTTCGTACAACTGTTTCGGTACGTCGGTCAGCGAGGACAGGAATATAACGACGGTACCTCCGACGCTCCACATTCCCATGAGCGCAAGTCCGGGCGTTGCCCACGAATAATCGTGGAACCAGTCCGGTCCCTGAATGCCGAACACGCCCAAGAGCTGGTTCACTACGCCGGAAGAACCGAGAAGCTGCTGCCACAGATAGACGACCGCGACGATCGTGACAAGGGTCGGGATATAGTACAGCGCGCGAAACATCTTTCTGCCCAAGACCTTTGCGTGCAGAAGCAGCGCGAGCAGCAGGGAGAACAAAAGATTCAGCGGAACACTCAGCAGAACAAAGAAGATCGTGTTTTTCACGCTGAGCCAGAAATTGGCATCCGTCACAATTGCCTTATAATTCGCGAAGCCTTTGAACGTTTCCGTGGTGGAAGACGTCGTCGCATTTGTAAACGACAGGTACAGCGAATAGAACAGAGGAAATGCCGTCAGCAGCAGAAAGCCGAGAATCCACGGCATAGCAAACAGGAAGCCGAGAAGGGCCTCTCGTTTGCCAAACCGCTTCATGCGCCGCATTTCCGATCGAACCGCTTTCTGCTCACTGTGTTCAGATCGCATGCTCCTCCACCTCCGAATCAATAAGTCAACTGCAGCTGTTCAATCGCTTTCTGAATCCTCGTCAGCGTCTCGTCCAATGTTCTCTTGTCGGATATGAACTCGGTCGCTCCGGAATAGACCTCTCCCCACCAGTTGGGCGCGTTATAGATATAGTTGAACGGTTTGCGATGGATCATCTCCTGGAATACGACAATTTTCGCAGGATCTTCGGTAGTTTTTTCCAATTCCTCATAAACGATTCTCAGCGCCGGAAGGTTGGAGGTCTCCGACATGACTTCGCGCTGCACCCGCTCATCGGTCAGATACCGGATAAACCGGAACGCTGCCTGCTGTACTTCTTTCGGCTCTTTCGAAAGGCGGTTCGCGATTTCCAGCGAAAACCCTCCGGTGAAGTTAAAGCGATTCTCTTCCACGCCGTTATACGGAATCGGCGCCGCGCCGAGGTTTATACGGTCTTCCCCAAGCTTGTCGTTCTGCCAGGGAATTTCGTTGGTCGCGATCATAAGACCGACCAATCCCGTCCAGAACAAGTTTGCGGAATCGCTCCCCGCAGAATCCACAAACGCATTCACTTTTGCCTGTGAAAGCGTATGCGTCAGCTCGTACCACACTTCGAACCCCTTGCGTACGCCGGGATTCGAATCCACGATCGGCTTTCCGTTCGCGTCGAAGTATTCGCCGCCGTTCGTCCAGACTACGTTTTCGATCTGGAAATTACCGATCTTGACGTCAAAGCCCAGCTGTGTGATCTTTCCGTCCGTCTGAACGGTGAGCAGCTGCTGATAGGCAAGCATTTCGTCCCATGTGCGCGGTGCACGCACGTTGCCGTCTGCATTTATCAGATCCGCGGGCTTTCCGGTGATCGTCGTCCCTTCCTTTTTGCCGACCTTGGTGGATGTCCAGTCCTCGTCCGTCGTATCCTTCAGGGTGTTCACAATGTCGATGTTGTAATAGAGGATCCGGTTGTCGAGGCTGTACGGCAAGCCGTATACGTTCCCCTCGTAGGTCATCGGATCGACATCCTGGCTGAAGAAGAACTGCTCGCCCGCATTAAATGTATCCGTGAAGAACGGGCTGAGATTCATGGACACACCGCCGCGCGCGCGGTCGTTGGTATCCTTGATGGTCTGCAAATAAACTTCGGGACCGGTCACGTCCGTCATGGCAGTCGTGATCTTCGTAAAGTAATCCCAGAAGGAGATCCCCGTGTATCTGATCTTGATGCCCGGATTCTCTTCTTCGAAACGCGAAATGGTCTTGATCATCCATTTGTAGTTGGGATCTCCCTGCGGATAGATCGACCAGAAATCCAGAACGATGGTGCCGTCTTCATCGATCATGCTGGATTTCGCGGAGCCGCAGCCGGCAAAGAACCCGAGAGAAATGATCAGAATGAGACAGATGGCGATGCTCTTGGTGAATTGTTTTTTCATGATAATCCTCCTAATCCGAAGTGTTCTGCGGTCAGCCTTTGATCGCGCCGGCTTTGATCCCTTCCAGGAAATACTTTTGACAGAATATGAAGATCAGCAGACTCGGTATCATGGAAATGACGGAACCTGCCATCAGAAGCCCCCAGTTCGTACTGCTTTGCGACTGGAACGAACGCAGCGCAAGCGCAACCGTCATCAGATCCGGATCATTGACGTAGATCAGCGGACCGAGATAGTCGTTCCAGGTGAACAGAAATGTGAAAACCGCGACCGTAGCAAGTACCGGCTTCGACAGAGGCATCATAATCTTCAGCAGGATCTGCACCTCGCTGGCTCCGTCGATTTTCGCGGCTTCCATCAGTTCCCGCGGAATCCCCTTAAAGAACTGCTGGATGAGAATGATATTGCCTGCGCCTCCGCCTAAAAATGCGGGCAGAATCAGCGGAAACCACGAGTTTGTCAATCCGAGTTTGCTGTACATTTTATAGGTGGGGATCATCAAAACGGATGCGGGCAGCATCATGGTTACCAACATGATGGTATAGCACAGTGCACGACCCGGCCAGCGAAGTTTTGCGAAAGCATACGCCACGACAGAAGCCGAAGCGATCGTCCCGAGCACGTTTGCTGCCGCGATGATCGCACTGTTCAGGAAGTATCTTGCAAACGGGATCGTGCCGAAAACGTCTTTATAGTTCAGGAAACGCCAGCTGTTCGGGATCAGCGCATCCCAGAAGCCGACCGTCGTCATCATTTCCTTCTCTGTCTGAAGGGATACCGACAGCATCCAGACAAAGGGAAACAGGAAATAGACCGCGAACAGAACCAGCAGAAGGAAAATTACGATCTTCCCCGCTCTTTTGCGCTTCCGTCTGCGAGCTGCCTCGTTCGATAGATCTTCATGATCGCCGTTCTGATATGTTGAAATCGCAGCGGGCATATACATTTCCTTTCCGTGTATTAATATATGATAAGTAATTATACCATGTTTTCAAATACATGTCAATAAAATAGTATCCGTTATCTGATCCATGCTATATATATCTTGATTAACTTGATATGTTTTACAGAGATGGTTCGGAAATCCGTTCAGATCAGGCTGCAGCTTGGCAAGTATCGTCTTATAATTGTGGATTCGGCGTGCATAACTGCGATTATCGGGATGTTGACAAAACGGTCCGTCTTGCTTATAATGAGATAGATATATTCATGTTATACATGTTGCGACCGAGTGTTTTTCATGAGGTCTGCCCGATCCGGAGGTTTTGATGGCTAAATATTTATACGCAGATATAAAAGAATATGTACTGAAGATCATACGGGAAAACAAAGATCAGCCGAATTTCCGCCTCCCTTCCGAAAACCAGCTGGCAGCGCGGTTTTCCACGACCCGTATCACGGCAAAGCGTGCGCTTACCGATCTGCAGGAGGAAGGATACCTGTACCGGATCCACGGCAAAGGCACCTTTATCTCACCGACTGTGTCGGAAAACAAAGACCTCCGCTCAGGTTGTTTTGTCTGTATTTTTCTCCCCAATCTGAACAGCCGTTTCATTACCGATATGATATGCGGCGCGCGTCTGGAGCTGCAGCGGCACGGGATTCATCTGCTGATCGTCAACGAAACAGAATCCGAGATCAACGGCAACCTGTTTATCCGGCAATACGTGGACCTGGGGATCAAAGGCTTCATAGTGTTTCCCAACCATCAGTCACGGTACGCCCCCGATCTGCTGTCGCTTGCGCTGAACAAGTTTCCCGTGGTTTTTGTCGATCGGACGCTGCGCGATTTTGATGTCAGCTGTGTTACCAGCGATCATACAGAAATGGCAAAAAAGGCCGTACAGTTTCTGTTCGATCGCGGCTGCCGCAACGTCGGATTCATCACGCGTCCTCCCGAACACTCAACCAGCATCTATCAGCGAATCAACGGATACGAGAAGGCGCACATTGAGAATGCCCGTACCCTCCCGGCCAAACGCGTCCTGTACCTGAATCGGGATGATCCGGATCAGGAGGAGACGATCCTTCGTTTTCTCAGGGACAATCCGGAAATGGACGGTCTTCTGACGTACGGCAGCATCATCGGCGAGAACGTATACCGCGCGATCACCAAAGCCGGCATTCATGTTCCGGAACAGCTGCAAGTCATCTTTCTGGATGATGAGTATGCTGATTTCGCCGATCTTTTGCCGTTTTCTCCAACCTGCATCAAGCAAAACAGCATACGGATCGGTCAGGAAGCCGCTCGTCTCATCTGCAAGTATATCGACTCCCGGAATGTCACCATTGATAAGATCATCATCGGAAGTGATATCATCGAGCGCGGCTCGACCGTGCATTCCGACCCGTGAAAGGTTCCTTTTCCCGAACGATGATGTACGCAATAAAAAAGCACGATGCTGTCATCGTGCTTCGCTTTATTCTTCGAGGAAACCATAGAAATAACCGCACTTCCCTGCCCAGTAGAAGCGGGAAGTGTTCTTCTGTGTAACGGACGAAAATCTCCTCCACAACCAAATCGGCACTGTATGGATCTATTGCCACACAATGGATAAT
>JAFRRO010000091.1 GCA_017428025.1 Clostridia bacterium | reverse complement strand
CTTTGTTGCCATGCGTGCCGTAATACCCCACAATTCTCCTGCTTCTCTTACGGTCAAAAAATCCATGATTATCCTCCATCGGCATATTAACCAACAAGAAAAGAATATCATACTGCCACTGTTATTTCAATATCTCGAAATATAGTCTGTGATGTATTTTTCAAAGCCCTGCAAGCCGAAACTTGCAGGGCGGTTTTTATGTATGCACCGTAGGGTTCTCCTACGGTGTGTTTTTCTGTCTTAGCGTCCTCTGTCATAGTCATAGCTACGGTGGCGGCTGCGTTCGTGCCGACCGCAAGAACGGTCGCCTGCGCAAGGTCCTTTTTGATCCCGTGGATCAGCTATTTGCCCAGACCTCCGCCCTGCGCGTCGATGACCAGAATTGTCGGATCCTTCATATGCTTCTCCGTTCACTCGTTGTTGCCCATGAGAAAGACGAGCGCGTATTCCTCGAATTCGACGAAAAACACGTCCTCGGTGAAATAGTAGGCGCCGAAGCCGCCGTGTTCGCTGGCGGAAAGCTCGTCGTTCAGCGTTTCCTCGTCCGAGGCGCGCAGGATGCGCTTCGCTTTGCCGAGCTCGTATTCGATGATCCCGACGACGTGATCGCAAAGATGATACGGCGTTGCGCCGAGCCACTGCACCAGCGTCTGCTTGAAGGTCTCCGGCGATTCGACCAGCGTCACCGGCTTACGGATACGGTAATCCTTCTGAAACCGCTCCCAGTAGTCCTCCGGCGGATAGACGCCCACGCTGACCGTGGAACGCCCCACCCATTCGGAACACAGGGAAGCAAGCTCCGTGATGCCGTTCAGGTATCCGCGCAGCGATACGACCGATCTCTTGCTCCGTGCCACGGTCGTTATTCTTCCTTCTGTTCTGGTTCGACGACGACGTCCGCCTTCGGCTCTTCCTTTTTATCCTCGTTGTCCGCCCATTCGGAGACCTTCTCCGCGCCCTTCTTGACCGACTTCACGATGCTGACGCCGAGGTCCTTGCCGAGTTCGCCGAGGTCCTTGCCGAGCTCGCCAAAGCCCTTGCCGACTTTCTTCCAGTTGTCTTTCAGTTCCATTGCTTTGTCCCCTTTGCTCTTTTTGTTCAGTATATCATATCTGCATCGAAACACAAGCAAAAAATACAAAATTCGCCGAACGGCGTCTGCCGCGCATACTTGCAAACGGAACCGGCATATGATACACTACAAAATCATCCGTATATGAAAGGAGCAGCGCATGAAACGAACCATTCTCTGGATCGGCGTCGGCGTCGCGGCAGCGGCGATCGCGGTGCTGATCACGCTGCTTTTGACCACCTGCGTGTTTGAAAACCACCGCTATGCGGAGGCGACCTGCACCGAGCCGGAGATCTGCTCCCGCTGCGGCAAACACCTCGGCGAACCGCTCGGACACGAATACCTTCCCGCAACCTGCACCGAGCCGGAGATCTGCGCGCGCTGCGGCGAACGGCACGGCGAACCGCTCGGACACGAATACCTGCCCGCAACCTGCACCGAGCCGGAAACCTGCTCCCGCTGCGGGCATACGCAGGGCGAACCGCTCGGGCATCTGTTCACCGAGGCGACCTATCAGAATGCCGCGATGTGCCTCCGGTGCGGCTATGTCGAGGGCGATTCGATCGTTCCAGACTGCGAGGGCATGACGCTGAACCTGATGGACGTCGGCACGCCGTATCCGTATACGACCGCATCCTACGAGGATCACGACGTCGATGTGACCGGCACGGTCGAGATCGTCGACCACCGGGTGATTTCCGGCGATGAGACGTTCCCCGCGCGCGAGGGCTATGAATGGCACGTCGTGACCGTGCGGCTTGTGTTTTCGGGCGAGGACGCGCAGCAGAACGGCATGCAGAGCGCGATGACCTACGGCGATTACTACCGCACCGATGCCGAAGTCGGCACGACCGTGGACGAGAACGGACTGCGGCCGTTTGTGGTCGAATACTACGGGACGCGCGTGCAGTGCTGGCAAAAGACCTGCGAGGACGAGGAGGGCGGCTGGTTCGGTCACGAACTGCGCTATGCCTGGAAGGAGGGCGTGCTCGTGCCCTGCGGCTACGACGGCACGCTGCTGATCTTCTATCACTACCGGCTCGCAAAGGACGCCGACCGGTTGTTCCTGCCCGCGGGCAAAGTGCTCGACGAACACGCGCTGGTGTTCCGGTTCCGGTAAGGACGACAAAAGGGGCTCATTAAGCCCCTTTGTAAAGGGTGTTGTTCAAATACAACCCCTCAGTCTCGGTAAACCTCGACAGCTCCCCTTGCACAGGGGAGCCTCTTTTTGCGCAAGAAATAGCCCTCCCTGTGTAAGGGAGGGTGGATTTTGCGAAGCAAAAGACGGGAGGGTTGTAAAGAGCCCTTCTTTGCGCTTATTCGTCTGCGCCGGCCGGCTGCGGCGCGACGATGCAGATGATGTCGCTTGTGGAGCGACCGCCCTTGAACGGCGTGTTGTACATCGAATCGTTCCAGTAAAGCTGCGTCGTCTGTCCGCCGTCGAGGTTGAACGCGACCTTGCAGCCGAGCGATTCCATCAGCTGCGCCGTTTCGCTCATCGAAAGCCCGTTCGTCGTGCCGCTCTTGCGTCCGTCGATCGTGACGAAGCAGTAGTGCCCCGGCTCGTAATAGCCGAACACCGTGCGCGGATTAGGACGGTCGATGTCGTTGTACGCGCGGTTGAACTTCGAAAGCGCGGCGCCGGTCTCGTCGAGCAGGCTCGGTCCGAACTCCCACGCCTGCCAGACGTTCGTGAGGTCGGTCGCCTCCGGATCGAAGGTGTCGGAGTCGAACACCTCCACCGTGCCGTCGCGATAGAGCAGCAGGATCTGATGTCCCTTCCACGGCTTCCACGGATCCGGCTCGTAGCGCACGCCGTTGCGAATCACCAGACCGGTGCGGAAGTTGTAGGTGTAGTAGTCGCCGTTGATCGCGACGATCGCCTGTTCCTGCCGCGCCATCTTCAGAAACGACGCCCAGAGCTTTTGCCCGCGGGTGCCGAACTTGCCGTCCCAGCTGCCCGTGCGCAGCGCTTCGATGTCCTGAATGTGGATGTCCGTGACGTAATAGACGAGATGGCGCGTCAGCGGCGAGCTGTCGTAGCGCGTGACCTCGATCGAGATGCGTTCGCTCTTGTAGCTTGTTTCGGTCAGCACCGGTTCGCCCGCCGAAAATCCGTCGTAACGCCCGCCCAAAAGCCCGTCGGGCGTCGGTTCGGGCGTGGCGGTCGGCTCCGGCGTCGGCGTATCGGTCGGCGCGGGCGTATCGGTCGGTTCCGGCGTCGGCTCCGGCGTCGGCGCAACGGTCAGCTCGACCGTGATCTCCTCGACCTCTGCGGCATTCGCCGGAATCTCCGTCGGCTGCGGCGTACTTTCGGGCGCGTCAACGCCGCTGCACGCAAGCGCGAGCAGCAATGCCCCCATGCATATCGGAATTGCCCACTTTTGTTTCATATCCTACTTGTGCGTCTTCTCCCTTGCGCGCTTGTGCGCGCCGATCTGTCCGGGACGCAAATCGGACTTCTTCTGTGCCTTTTCGCCCTTCAGGGCAAGGATCTGATCGCGAATCTTCGCCGCGGTCTCGAATTCGAGCTCGCGCGCCGCCTGCTGCATCTGCTCGGTCAGGATCGCGATGCGCTCCTTCTTCTGCCATTCGGTGAGATGCTCGGGCTGTTCCTCCTCGCGGCGCGAGATCACCAGGGTGTCGTAAATCTTCTTTTGGATCGACTTCGGCGTGATGCCGTGCTCCCGGTTGTACGCAAGCTGTTTTTTGCGGCGTCGTTCGGTTTCGTCCATCGCGCGGCGCATCGAAGGCGTGATCGAATCGGCATAGAGGATGACGCGTCCTTCGGCGTTTCGCGCGGCGCGACCGATCGTCTGGATGAGGCTTGTTTCGCTGCGCAAAAAGCCCTCTTTGTCCGCATCCAGGATCGCGACCAGACCGACCTCCGGCAGATCGAGACCTTCGCGCAGAAGGTTGATGCCGACGAGCGCGTCGAATTCGCCCAGGCGGAGATCGCGGATGATCTCCATGCGATCGAGCGTGTCGATGTCGCTGTGCATGTAGCGCACGCGCACGCCCATGCGGTCGAGATATTCGGTCAGGTCCTCCGCCATGCGCTTGGTCAGCGTGGTGATCAGCGTGCGGAAGCCCTTTTCCGCCTGCATGCGCACTTCGCCCAGAAGGTCGTCGATCTGCCCCTTGACCGGACGGACCGAAACCTCGGGATCGACGAGCCCCGTCGGACGGATGATCTGCTCGGCGACGACCGCCGCGCGGTTCAGTTCGTAGCTTGCGGGCGTTGCGGACACGCAGACGATCTGCGGCACGCGCTCCATGAACTCCTCGAATTTCAGCGGGCGGTTGTCCCGCGCGCTCGGCAGACGGAAGCCGTATTCGACGAGCGCATCCTTTCTTGCGCGGTCGCCGCGGAACATCCCGCCGACCTGCGGCAGCGTGACGTGGCTTTCGTCGATGAACATCAGAAAATCCTTGGGGAAATAGTCGATCAGCGTATACGGCGGTTCGCCGGGCTTTCTGCCGTCAAAGTAGCGCGAATAGTTCTCGATGCCGCTGCAGAAGCCGATCTCCTGCATCATTTCGATGTCGTGCAGCACGCGCGAACGGATGCGCTCGGCCTCCAGCGGACGGTTGGTGTCGAGAAACATCTTTTCCTGCACCTCCATGTCCGCTTCGATCTCTTTGAGCGCCTTTTGCATCTTCTCGTGTCCGGTCGCGTAGTGCGACGCCGGAAAGATCGCGACGTGACTGCGGCGGTTGAGGACCTCGCCGGTCAGGACGTTGATTTCCGAGATGCGCTCGACCTCGTCGCCGAAGAACCCGATGCGCAGCGCCTTGTCCGTCCAGTTGACCGGATAGATGTCGAGCGTGTCGCCGTGCGAACGGAACGTGCCGCGCTGAAAGTCCATGTCGTTGCGCTGATACTGAATCTCGATGAGCCGCTGCATGACCTCGCGGCGGTCGATCTCCATGCCCTCCCGGAGCGAAACGGACAGCCTAAGGTATTCCTCCGGATCGCCGAGCCCGTAGATGCACGAGACCGACGCGACGATGATGACGTCGCTGCGTTCGTTGAGCGCGCAGGTTGCGGAGTGGCGCAGCTTGTCGATCTCGTCGTTGACCTCGATCGTCTTTTCGATGTAGGTGTCCGACGCGGGCAAATACGCCTCCGGCTGATAATAGTCGTAATACGACACAAAAAACTCGACCGCGGAGTCGGGAAACAGCTCCTTGAACTCGGAGCAGAGCTGCGCGGCGAGCGTTTTGTTGTGCGCAAGGACGAGCGTGGGCTTCTGCACGCGCTCGATCACCTTTGCCATCGTATAGGTTTTTCCGCTTCCCGTGACGCCCAGCAGCACCGACATCGGATTGCCCGCCTCGATGCTCTTTGCAAGGGTTTCGATCGCCTGCGGCTGATCGCCCTGCGGCTCGTACGGGGAAACGACCTTGAACCGGTTCACGCTATTCGACCTCGTATGCGACGGTCTTGCCGTCCGCGCGGCGCGGATAGATGAACTTGCGGCATTCCTGATGCAGCGGATCGACGTCGTAGCGGTCGACCGATTCCCAGTCGCGGAACAGGATCGTCAGCGCAAGGTCGTAGCAGCGGCCTTCGCGCGACCAGCGGTTGACGCCGGTTTCCATCGAAAGCAGACCGTCGATTTTGCCCTCCATCGTGTGCAGGACGTTCGCGACCGCCTCCGCGTCGTTCGGATCCTTCAGTTTGAACAGAACGATATACTTGACCATACTCAATACTCGAAATCGACCGTCTTGCTGTCCAGCCGGTGCGCGTGGATGTAGACGCGCGCCGCGGCATGGTCGGGATGTTTGTCGTAGATTTCGAGGTCCTCGCGGCTCTTGAAATCGACGAGCAGCGCCATGTCGTAGCTTCTGCCGGAATGCAGGAAATCCGCGCCGATCTGCATATGCACGATCTCGGGGATCTTCGGCACGAGCGCATAGAGCGACTCGCGCACGACGGGGATATTGACCGCGGGATCCTCAAACTTGAACAGAACGATGTGCTTGATCATAGAAAAGCCTCCTTTGCCGTGTTCGGCATTTGCGCAAAACGAAGGATCTCCGGACGCCGGTACCCTTCCCGCTCCGGAACCCTTTGCCGCCGTACGGATTGAAACGACGGGACGATTACTCCGCGACCGACAGCGCGATGCGGATCATCTGATCGAACGCGGTCTGCCGCTGTTCGGGCGTGGTTTCCTCCTTGGTGCCGATGATGTCGCTGATCGTGTCGATCGCGAGCGCCTTTTTGCCGAAGCGCGCCGCCGTCATGTACAGCGCCGCCGCCTCCATCTCCGCGCCGAGCACGCCCATCTTGCGCCACTGCTTCCATTCTTCGGGATCGTCGTTGTAGAACACGTCGGAGCTCATGAGGTTGCCGACCATGTAGCGCGCGCCCATCGCCTCGCAGGCGTCGACCGCCTTGCGCAGCAGACCGAAGTCCGCGATCGGCGCGAACGTGCCGGGCAGACGGAACTGCGCGGCGAAGTTCGAATTCGTGCAGGCGCCCTGTCCGATGATGATGTCGAACAGCTTGAGGTCGGGATGATACGCGCCCGCCGAGCCGACGCGGATGATGCTCTCGACGTCGTAGAAGTTGAACAGTTCGTAGCTGTAGATGCCGATCGACGGATTGCCCATGCCGCTCGCCATGACCGAGACGCGCTTGCCCTGATACGTGCCGGTGTAGCCGTAGACGTTGCGGATGCCGGTGATCAGCTGCGGGTTCTCGAGGTACGTTTCCGCGATGAACTTTGCGCGGAGCGGATCGCCGGGCATCAGCACGGATTTTGCGAAATCACCCTTCTGTGCGTTGTTGTGCGGTGTCAGTGCCATAGTCGTTCTCCCTTTCCGAAATGATTACAGTCCGAGCAGTACGGACAGCTTTGCATCCATGTCGTCCATCAGCGCCGTCAGCTTTTCTTCGACGGCGGCGTCGGTTTCGGCATGCGCACCGATATACAGCTTGAGCTTCGGCTCGGTGCCGGACGGACGCACGGTGATCCAAGAGCCGTCCGCAACGGTCATGCGCAGCACGTTCGAACGCGGCAGACCGGTGCATTCCGGCCTCAGGAAGTCCTCGACCTTCTCCACGGCGACGCCCGCGACGGACGAAAGCGGTTCTTCGCGGAGCTTGACCATCGCGCCCTTGATCGCCTCGATGCCCTCTTTGCCCTCGAGCGTGTAGGACTTGACCTTTTCACGGTAGAACCCGTAGGTGTTGTAGATCTCCATGAGCACGTCGTAGAGCGTCATGCCCTTTTCGCCGTAGACGACGCACGCCTCCGCGACGAGCATCGCCGCGCAGATCGCGTCCTTGTCGCGCGCAAAGCTCCCGGCAAGGAAGCCGTAGCTTTCTTCGAAGCCGAACAGGAACGTGCGGTCGTGCTTCTGCTCGCACGCCGCAATCTGCTCCGCGATGAAGCGGAAGCCGGTGAGCACCTCGCGGATCTCGACGCCGAATCTTGCGCAGATCGCGTCGGCAAGCTGCGTCGAAACGATCGAGCGCACGACCAGTCCGTCCTTCGGAAGCTTGCCGGTGTCGCGGTAGCTCGAAAGCAGGGAGTGAATCAGGATCGCGCCGATCTGGTTGCCGGTGAGCACCGCCCAGGAACCGTCGGTCTTTTTGACCGCGCAGCCGAGACGGTCGCTGTCGGGATCGGTGCCGATGATGACCGTCGCGCCGACCTCCTCCGCATAGCGGAAGGCGAGCGTGAACGCGTTCGGATCCTCGGGGTTCGGGGCTTTGACCGTCGGGAAGTCGCCGTCCGGCGCTTCCTGCTCCTTGACGACGGTGACGTTCGTGATGCCGATGCGCTTTAAGATTTCGCGGACCGGCACGTTGCCGCTTCCGTGCAGCGGCGTGTAGACGAGCTTCAGCTCGCCGCCCTTTGCCCGGACCAGCTCCGGCTGCGTCAGAAGCGTCATGGTCTTTTGATAGTAGACTTCGTCGACGTCCTTGCCGATGAGCTTGATCGAGCCGTCGCCGATCGCCTCGTCGTACGGCTTATACGCGGTTTTGAAGCCTTCGATTGCGCGGATGCATTCGGTGATGCCGTCGGCTTCCTTCGGCGCGACCTGTCCGCCGTAGGACCAGTAGACCTTGTAGCCGTTGTACTTCGGCGGGTTGTGGCTTGCCGTGATCACGATGCCCGCGTCGCACTGAAGCTCGAGAATCGTGAACGACAGCTGCGGAACGGAATGCAGCGTCGAATAGAGGAACACCTGAACGCCGTGCGCGGCGAGCACGCAGGCGCTTTCCCTTGCGAACAGGTCCGAGCAGTGCCGCGAATCGTACGCGATGCACACGCGCGGCTGTCCTTCGACCGCGTTTTCGAGATAGCGCGCAAGTCCTTCGGTCGCCTTGCGGACGTTGTAGATGTTCATGCGGTTGTCGCCTGCGCCGAGGATGCCTCTGAGGCCCGCGGTGCCGAATTCGAGCTCGGTGTAGAACCGTTCCTCGATCTCGTGCGGATCGTCCGCGATCCCGCGGAGCTCCGCCTTGGTCCGTTCGTCGATGTCGGGGCTTCTAAGCCACAGTTCATAGCGTTCTTTTGCGTTCATCGTTTTTCCTCCGTAAATTCATTCAGGTTGAGTTGTTTACAGCTTTCAAAGGTGTGATCGAGGATCGTCAGCCGTTTTGCCAGCAGCATCTGCCGCCGCTTCCGGTACCGCCGGTTCGCCTCGCGGTCGCCGTATTTGTCGTCGCCGAGCACGGGACAGCCGAGCGCGGCAAGCTGCACGCGGATCTGATGCGTGCGCCCCGTCAGAAGCCGGACCTCGCAAAGCGCGAGACTGCCCCGCCTGTCGAGCACGCGCACCTCGGATTCCATGCGCAGCGCGTCGGGATCGTCCTTTCGGCAGAGTCGCATGAACGCGCCGTCGGCGTCCTTATGCGCATAATGCACGTACCGCCCGTCCTTCGGACAGCCGACCGTGACCGCGTGATAGACCTTTTCGGTCTCGTGCCGGTAAAACGCGTCCAGAAGCCGGTCGCGCATCGGTTCCGTGCGGGCGAAGACCACAAGCCCCTCGGTGTTCGCGTCGAGCCGGTGCACCGGATAGAGCGGATCGAAGATCGCGGACAGCTCGCCGATGAGTTCGCCCTCGACCTCCGCGCCCGCGTGTTTGTCGACAACAAGCAGCTCGTCGTCGCAATACACGCCGCTGCAGACCTTTTCGGCGGGCAGCAGCCGGAGCGCCGTGGGATACTCCGTCCACGGCGGCGTCGAAAAGAACGTCAGCGTTTCGCCGGTCGTCGGATGCAGAAGCGAAAGCTTGTACGCCCAGAGCCGGATCTGCGTGCCGGGCTTTGCCTGCGGATGATAGCGCATGTCGCCCTTGATCGGAAGCCCTCTCGACGAAAGCTGCACGCGGATCTGATGCGGTCTGCCGGTCAGAAGCGACACGTCCAGAAGCGCCGTGCCGTTCGCCTTCGCGAGCGTACGGTAACGCAGAATCGCCTTTTTCGCGTCCGGCGTGCCCTCCGCGACGACGTGCGTCGTGTTGGTCGATTCGTCCTTATAGAGCCAGTCGACGCATTCGGCGTTCGGCTGCGGATCGCCGTCAACGATCGCGACGTAGCGCTTTTCGGCGCGGCGGTCCCTGAACTGCGCGGTGAGCCGCGCCGCCGCCTTGGACGTTCTCGCAAAGACCATGACGCCGCCGACCGGACGGTCGAGCCGGTGCACGAGTCCGAGATAGACCTCGCCGGGCTTGTGATACGCCTCCTTGACGTAGGCTTTTGCGATCGAAAGCAGGTCCGCATCGCCGGAGGCGTCCGCCTGCACGGGGATGTTTGCGGGCTTTTCGACCACCAGAAGGTGGTTGTCTTCGTACAGGACGTGCAGATTATTCATGCGGCGTCCATCTTCCGCTCGCGCCGCACGGCAGCACCAGATTGCCGCGGCGGATCGGCAGCCCGATCTCGTCCGCCTCGGTGTGTCCGTCCGGCAGGGCAAGCTTCAATACATTGGAAAGCACGGTCGGCGCAAGGCCGGTCGTGTAGGAATTGATGAGAAAGAAACAGGGATCGTCGGACAACAGCTCGGCGCACAGCCCGACCAGCGAAAAGAGATCGTCCTCGATCTTCCACATCTCGCCCGTCGGTCCTCTGCCGTAGCTCGGCGGATCCATCAGGATGCCGTCGTAGCGGTTGCCGCGGCGGATCTCACGCCTGACAAACTTGACGCAGTCGTCGACCAGATACCGGATCGGCGCCGTCTCCAGGCCGGAGGCCGCGGCGTTGTCCTTTGCCCAGGCGACCATGCCCTTTGCCGCGTCGACATGCACGACCTCGGCGCCCGCCTTCGCGCAGGCGCAGGTCGCCCCGCCGGTGTAGGCGAACAGGTTCAGCACCTTCGCGCGTCTGCCGGTGCGCTTGCCGTGCGCTTCGATCCGTTCGCGCATCCAGTCCCAGTTGACCGCCTGTTCGGGAAACAGACCGGTGTGCTTGAATCCGGTCGGCCGCACGATGAACCGAAGATCGCGGTACGCGATCGTCCACTGCTCCGGAAGCTGTTTTTTGTACTCCCAGTGCCCGCCGCCCGACGCGCTGCGGTAATACACCGCGTCGGCGCGCGCCGCCGCGTCCCGCATCGTCCAGATCGCCTGCGGATCGGGACGCAGAAGCGTCACATCGCCCCAGCGCTCCAGTTTGTCGCCGTTGCCCGCGTCTAAGATTTCGTATGCGTTCCAGCCCGAAGCGAGATACATGCGTTATTCCTCCTCGATGCGCACGATGTCCGCACCGATCGCCTTGAATTTTGAATCGAGATATTCGTAGCCGCGGTCGATATAGCCGATGTTGTGCACGCGCGTTTCGCCGTTGCTCATCAGCCCCGCGACGATCAGCGCCGCGCCGGCTCTGAGATCGCTCGCGTAGATGTCGCCGCCGCGCAGATTTTCGACGCCCTTGACGCGCGCCACGCGCTTGGAGATCGAGATGCTCGCGCCGAGCTTTCTGAGCTCCTTCACGTGATTGAAGCGGTTTTCGAAGATGTTTTCCGTGATGACGCTCGTGCCCGACGCGGTCGTCAGATACGCCATCATCGGCTGCTGCAGATCGGTCGGGAACCCGGGATAGACCATCGTGCGGAAGCTGACCGGACGCGGACGGTCGTCCATCGTCACGCGCAGGAAGAAGTCGCGCCCGTCGTCGCCCTCGATCACGCGCGCGCCGCTCTCCATAAGTTTTGCGGAGATCGCTTCCATATGCGTCGGAATCACGTTCTTGATGACCACGTCGCCGCGCGTCGCCGCCGCCGCGATCATGTAGGTGCCGGTTTCGATCTGATCGGGAATGATGGAATACGAACAGCCGTGCAGCTTCTTTTTGCCCTGGATACGGATGACGTCGGTACCGGCGCCGCGCACCGATGCGCCCATCATGTTCAGGAAGTTCGCCACGTCGACGACGTGCGGTTCCTTTGCGACGTTGCTGAGCACCGTCGTGCCCTCCGCCCTGGTCGCCGTAAGCATGACGTTGATCGTCGCGCCGACGGATACGACGTCGAAGAAGATCTCCGCGCCTTTGAGCTTCGTCGCCTGCGCGCGAAGGACGTTGCGGCTTTCGTCCATATAGATCTTTGCGCCGAGCGCGCGCATGCCCTTGACGTGCTGATCGATGGGACGGGGACCGATCACGCAGCCGCCCGGCAGCGCGAGTTCGATCTCGCCGTACGCGCCGAGCATGGCGCCCAGAAGATAGTACGACGCGCGCATCGAGCTGACCTTGCTGCTCGTTGCGTCGCGGGTGTTGATCGTGGACGGATCGATGCGCATGCAGCCGCCTTCGGTCATGTCGACCTTTGCGCCGAGCCCCTCCAGAATCTCCCTGAGGCTTTCCACATCCGCGATGTTCGGCAGGTTTTCGAGCACGCAGGGCTCGCCCGCCAGAACCGCCGCCGGAATGATCGCGACCGCCGCGTTTTTCGCGCCGCTGATCGTCACCGTGCCTTCCAGCCGTCTGTTGCCGTGAATACTGTAAAACGAATCCATATGCCGTCCTTGTCTTTGCTGTCCTGAGAAAAGTCTTATCTTATAGTGTACCCGATTTTTCGTTCCGCGTCAACTGTCCGTGCCCCATTCGACGCCGTATTGCGCGCCCCACTGCGAAAATGTGCCGTCGCGCTGCCAGTCGTAGAACACCTCGTTGCACAGGTCGAGCAGCACGGAGTCCTTTTTTGCAATCGCATAGTACGGGATCCTGCCGATCTCAAACGGCAGAATCCGCGTGCGCGTCTCGTGCCAGGACAGCGCAACCGACCGCGGCACGCAGACCGCGTCGACCGTGCCCGCGCGCAGCATGACGCGCATGGAATAATAGTCCGCCGCCCGGTGCACCACCATCTCGGGCTCGACCTTTTCGAGGTATGTGTCGAGCAGCTTTTCCGAAGGCGTTTGCTGCAGCACCGCGACCGTTTTGCCCGCAAGCGAATCGAACGTCTCATAGCCGAGCAGCACGCAGTCGTCGGTGAAGAACGCCGCCTTGCTCCTGTCGAAACCCTCCTCCGGAAACTGCTGCATGCTCATCAGAACGAGGTCGATCTCCCCGTCGCTCATCCGCCACGGCGCGGCGTAACGGTCGACCGGCACGAGCGACACGCCCTCGGTGCTGCCGAAGATCAGCGTCGCAAGCCCCTCCGCAACCGCGCGTTCGTAGCCGTCGCCGTTGCGGAACAGACCTTCGAGATCGCTGTCCACGCCGACGCGCAGCACGCCCGCGCTGCGCAGCACGTCCAGTTCGGCGCTCGACAGCACCGATTCGGTCGGACGGTTGATCAGCACCAGAACGGTCAGCAGCAACACCGCGACGATTGCAACCAGAATCGGCTTCAGCGGCAGCCGCTCCTGCCACCCGGGGCGCAGAAGATGCTTCTTTTTCGGTTGGATCGACTGATTGAATTTGGTTTCCACGTCGTCGCGCGCTTTCTTTGTTTTGAGGTTCCGTTCGTCCGGCAGATGTGTACGCTGCTGTCTTTCTGTATATTATAACAAATAAGTCAGAAAGAGAAAAGATGAAACTATACAAAAAGCCAAAAGAATTGTATAATAAGGTATCTGTAACCGCAAAGGAGTGTATTATGCGCCTGTTTATCGCCGTGCCGCTGCCGAAGGACGTGCAGCGAACCGTGTTTTCCGTACAGGAGGAGCTGCGCGAAAGGAGTACCGCAGGCCGTTTCGTGCCGCAGGGCAATCACCACATCACCGTGCGCTTTCTGGGCGAGAGCAACGCGCTCGCCGACATCGCCGACGCGATGCACGAGGCGGTCCGGGACGCGCGACCGTTTACGCTGCGGCTCGGCGCGATCGGATCGTTTACGCACGGCGGCGCACGGACGAGCTATCTTTCCGTCAACGGCGATCTCAAGGAGCTCAACCGCATCAAGGAAACGCTGGATTCCGCGCTGACCGACTACGGCTTTTCCGGCGCAAAGAACCGTCTGACGCCGCATATCACGCTGGCGCGCGCCGTGGAGCACGGCGACATCTCGCGCATCGTGATCCCGAACACGGCGTTTTCCGTGCGCTCGATCGTGCTGTTCGAGAGCACCAACGAGCGCGGGCGCATGGTCTATACGCCCGTTCACACCGAAACGTTCTGAGGAGGCAGCATGGGTGGACTGACCGTTTACCGCGGCGGCGCGCATACCGGAAAGAGCACGGCGCTCTGCGAAAACCTGCGAATGCACATGCAGCGCGGCGAACACGCGATCCTGCTCGTGCCCGAACAGGCGACCTATGCCGCCGAAAAACGCCTGACGACGCTGCTCGGCGGGCTTTTGGGCGTGGAGGTATACAGCTTTGAGCGCTTTTCCGAACGGCTGCTGGAGCGCTTCGGCAGGGTGCGTCCGTTCCTCTCCGTCGAAGGACGGCACATGGTGCTGCGCCGCACCGCGTACCGGGACCGCGGCGCGCTGACCGTGTTTTCGCGCGTGTCGCAGACGCGCGGCTTTGCCGAAACGATGGACGAATGGATCGGCAGGCTCAAACAGAGCTGCATCACGCCCGAACAGCTGACCGAGGCGCAAAAATCGCTCGATCCCGATTCGCTGCTTGCGCGCAAGCTTGCCGACATCTCCCTGCTCTACCGCGACAGCGAGGCGTTTTTGAAGGAACGCTATCTGACCGCGCAGGACCTTTTGACCGAGGTCCTCGACGTGCTGCCCGAGGCGGACCTTTCGGATACCTGTCTTTACATCGACGAGCTCGACCGCCCGCGCGAGCAGGTGATGCGGCTCATTCGCGCGCTGCTGCTGCACGCAAAGCACGTGACCATGACGATCCGCGCCGAGGACGATCCCGCGCTTGCCGCGCTGTTCCGTCCCGAGACGGAGCGCGAAGCCGATCTCAAAGCGTTCTGCGCGGAACACGGGCTTTCGTTTGCGACGCGCGTCTTCGACAAACAGAGCGCGAAGGTCGATCCGGCGCTGCTTCACATCGGGCGGCAGCTGTTTTCGTCCGATCCGAAGCCGTACCCCGACGCGACCGACGCGGTGACGGTGACCGGCTTTGCGACCGAAGCGCTCGAAGCCGAGCAGACGGCGGACCGCATCCTCGAACTGGTGCGCGATCACGGATTGAAATACGCCGAGATCGCGATCGTCGCCTCGTCGCTCGAACGCTACGGACCGCTTCTGAAACGCGCCTGCCGTCTGCGCGATATCCCGCTGTTTTTCGACGCATCGCGCCCGATTCTCGGACACGCGGCGACCGATTTTGTGCTGTCCTCGGTGCGCGCGGCCGCAGGCGGCTGGAACGTCGACGACCTGCTGCATGTGCTCAAAAGCGGCTATGCGGGCGTCGACGCCGCGGACGTCGAGCTGCTTGAAAACTATCAGGTGCGCTACGGTCTGTTCGGCGGCGCGTTCTGCGAACCGTTTGCGATCGGCGAGGTGCCGGAAGGCGCCGAACGCGCGCGCGCCGCGATCATGCCGAAGCTGCTTGCTTTGAAGGAATCCCTGCTTCTGAAAACCGCGGGCGAAAAGGTGCGCGGGCTCTATGCGTACCTCAAGGACGCGAATCTTCGCGAACGGCTCAGAGACGAGGCGGACGCGCTGCAGCGCGCGGGCGAATCGCAGGACGCGCAGACCTATGCGCAGATGTGGAACACGCTGATGACGCTCCTCAGCCAGATCGACGCGATCATGGGCGACACGGCGATGGGCATGAAGGAATTCTGCGCGCTGCTCGAGGAGGGACTTTCGAGCTATCAGATCGGCATTCTGCCCGGCAGCGCGGACCAGGTCGTGCTCGGCGATCTCGTGCGCACGCGGCTGACGCGCTGCAATACGCTGTTCCTGCTCGGCTGCAGCGAAGGCGTTTTCCCGCCCGCGCGGAGCGACGACAACCTGTTCAACAACACGGAGCTCAAGCGCATGGCGGACGCCGGTCTGTCCGTTTGGGGCAATACGGCGCTGCTGTCCGCGTCGGACCGTTTGCAGCTCTATACGCTTCTGACCAAGGCGACCGACCGGCTGCGCTTCTCCTACGCCTGCTCCGGCAAGAGCGGCGACCTTGTCGCCTCCCCGCTGCTGAAAGCGGTTCAGGACCTGTTCGCGCAGAACGCGACCGCCGTCGTGCTTGCGCCGGAGGATCCGCTCCCGCCGAACGCCGAAGTCGGGTTTTCCCGCTTTGCCGACGCGCTGCGCGAGTACCGCGCGGACGGGACGGTTGCGCTGGCGCTGCCCGCGCTGCTCGACCGGTACCGGAACGATCCTCAAAGCAGACCGCGTGCCGAAGCGATGCTCGAAGGGCGCGCCGGTACGAAGCCGGAGGCGATGTTCGGCAAGGCGCTTGCGCACAAGCTGTACGGCGAAGCGCCGATGATGAGCGCGAGCCGGCTCGAACAGTTTGCGCGGTGCCCCTTTGCGCAGTATCTGAAATACGGTCTCAAGGCCGAGGAACGCAAGGAGGCGACGGAGCGCGCGGACAACGTCGGCACATTTTTGCACGACGCGCTCGACGCGTTCGTGAAGGCGGCGCAGGACGACGGCGCCGATCTCAAGACCTTGACGCCGGAACAGGCGGACGCGATTCTGGACCGCATTCTGCCGCCGCTGATTGCGGAACACAACGACGGCATCTTTTCGCGCAACGCGCGGCTCAGAGAAGCGCTGGTCATCAAACTCCGGCTGATCCGCTGGTGCGTCTATTCGCTGCTGCGGCAGCTGAAAACCGGACGCTTCCGCGTCGCCGCGACGGAGGCGAGCTTCGGCATGGGCGAGGGGCTCCGGCCCGTATCGCTGATCCTGCGGGACGGCACGCGCATCGGCGTGTACGGCAAGATCGACCGCATCGACTGCACCGACGACGGAACGCTGTTCCGCATCGTGGACTACAAGACGGGACGCAGCCACACGTTCGATCCGACCAAGTTTGAAAGCGGCGAAACGATCCAGCTGCCGCTGTATCTCGAAGCCGCCAAGCAGCTCGGCGGCGAAGCGGTCGGCATGTACTATATGCCGCTGACCGCCGATCCGCCCGAATCCGAGGACGAGACGCCGGTGCATCTGCTTTCGGGCATCACGGCGAACGACGCCGAAACGATCGCGGCAAGCGATCCGGATCTTCAGAAGCGCTCGACGCTGATTCGCAAGCTTGCGCTGAAAAAGGACGGCACGTTCTCCGGCGATCTGCTCTCGCGCGAACAGATCGAGCGGCTCAAGGACCGCGCGCTTGCCTCCGCGTCGCGGACGGCGGAGCGCATCATGGACGGCGAAGCGGACGTGTATCCGACCGAAAGCGCCTGCACCTACTGTCCGTACGACGCGGTATGCCGCTTTGACCGGCAGCTCGGCTGCCGGACGCGCGTCGTGCGCAAGATCAGGCTGGACGAGCTCGTGAAAGAAGGTGATCCGTCATGAAGTTCACCGAAGCGCAGCGACAGGCAATCGAACGCAACGGCAACCTGATCGTTTCCGCGGCGGCGGGCGCCGGCAAGACGTCGGTGCTCTCCGAACGCGTGTTCCGGCTCGTGTCCGAGGGCATGACCGTCGACCGGATGCTGATTCTGACCTTTACCCGCGCGGCGGCGGGCGAAATGAAAGCCCGCATCACGAAGCGGCTGCTGAAAGCCGCCGCCGAGGACGGCGCGCGCGCCGCGTACTATCGCGAACAGGCGGCGCAGGTGCCGAACGCAAACATCTCGACGATCGACGCGTTCTGCTCGAAGATCGTGTTCCGTCACTATTTCCGCGTGGGGCTGACGCCCTCGTGCAAGACGCTCGACGAGACCGAGACCGAAGTGCTGCGCGGCGAAACGCGCGGCGCCGTGCTCGACCGCTTTGCCGGGGAACGCGCGGAGGCATACCGCACGCTGATTACGGCGTTTTCCGACGAACCGGCGCTGATCGAGGCGATGCAGAACGCGGAACGGTTCCTGTCCGCGCAGCCCGATCCGCAAGCATGGCTTTTGAACGCCGAGGCGGCGCTCGAGGATCCGCAGGCGCTTGCGCGGCAGCTTACGATCACGCTCGATACCGACAAGGCGATGCTGGAGCGGTATCTTCTCGAACTCGACCGGCAGGCGGCGCTGCTGCCGCCCGCATGCGACAAGGTGCTGTCGCTCGTGTCCGAACTGCTCGTACACGGCCGCGGCGCACGGATGCAGACCGACCGCGAAACGTACGGCGCGGCGCTGAGAGGCATGCTCGCCGTGTCCGGCAATCTCTCGTGGCCGAAGGATTTTTCCGCGGAGGACAAGAAGGGCGTTACGGATGCGAAGTCCGATCTTCTGAAGCTTGCGAAGGAACAGGCGGACCGCTGCGACGTGCCGTTCGACGAATGGATGCGGCGCGAACGCGACGCGGCGCCGGTGCTTTCGGCGTTCTATGCGATCATGCACGCGTATCTCGACGCGTTCGCCGAGGCGAAGCGCGCGCAGAATGCGCTGGATTTCTCCGATCTCGAACACATGGCGATCGAGATTCTGAAGGACGACGAGATCGCCGCGGAGTACCGCGCGCGGTTTTCCGCCGTCATCGTCGACGAATATCAGGACAGCAACCGCGTGCAGGAAGCGATCCTGAACCGCATCGCGCCGGAGAACGCGTTCTTCTTTGTCGGCGACGTCAAGCAGTCGATCTACCGCTTCCGCATGGCGGAGCCGGAGCTGTTTTTGGAAAAATGCCGCGATTTTCACGGCGAAGCGGGGACGCGCATCGATCTCGGGCACAATTTCCGCTCCGGAAAAGCCGTGATCGACGCGGTCAACACCGTGTTTGCGACGATCATGCAGCCCGCGATCGCGGGGATCGCGTACGACGAACGCGCGATGCTCCGGCAGGGCGCGGACGTGCCCGACGGCAGGGCGGAGCTGCATCTGTTTTCGCGCGAGACCGATCCCGACGACGGGGAGAGTCTCGAGGACGCCGAGGCGGAGGCGCGCTTTGCGGCGCAGACGATCCTCAACCGGATGCGCGAACCGATCACGGACGGCGGCGCGCCGCGCGCTTGTCGCTACGACGATTTTGCGGTGCTTCTACGCAGTAAAAAACACGCCCGCGTATGGACGCAGACGCTGGCGGCGGCGGGCATTCCGAGCTATGCGCAGACCGAGGGCGGCTATTTCGACGCGATCGAAGTCAAGCTCGTCATGAGTCTGCTGCGCGTGCTCGACAACCGCAGACAGGATATCCCGCTGCTTGCGGTGCTGCGTTCGCCGTTCTTCGGCTTTTCCGATGCGGACCTGATCCGCATCCGTCAGACGGACCGGCGCGCGCCGCTTCTGGACTGTCTGCTTGCCGCACGGAACGCGGATGCGCAGGTCGACGCGTTCTTTGCGAAGCTCGAAGCGTGGCAGGCGCTGTCGCGGCGGCTGTCGCTCGGCGATCTGCTGGAATATCTGCTCGACGAAACGCACCTCAGAGAACAGGTCGGCGTACTCGTCGGCGGCGATCAGCGCACGGCGAACCTTGACGCGCTCGTTGCGGAGGCGCAGAGCTTCGACGCGGCGGGACACAGCGGCATCCACGGATTCCTGCGCTTCATGGACAATGTGAAGGAGACCAAACAGCCCGGCGCGGCGGCGACCGTGACGGCGAACGTCGTGCGGATCATGACGATCCACGCCTCGAAGGGACTGGAGTTTCCGTTCGTGTTCCTCGGCGCGCTCGGCTCGCGCTTCAACCGGCAGGACGAGACGAAACCGCTGGTGACGGACGCGCGGCTCGGCGTCGGTCTGCGCTATGCGGACCGCTTCGGCGTGCGGCACGAAACGGCTGCGCGCACAAACGTGATCCGCGCGATCGCCGACACCTCGTGGGCGGAGGAGCTGCGCGTGCTGTACGTCGGTATGACGCGCGCGAAGCAGGAGCTGTACCTGCTGGGTTCGCTGTCCAACGCCGAAAAACGGCTTGCGGAACTGCCTCAGCCGACGCCGCTGTCGATTCGAAAGAGCGCCGATGCACTGCGTCTGCTGCTGCTTTCGCTGAACGGGCATCTGCCGTTTGTACTGCATAAAAAGAGCGAGTTTTCCGAAGCCAAGAACCCGATCCCGACCGGCGGGATCCCGCAGCCGACCGAGGCGGAGCGCGACGCGCTGAACCGCCGCTTTTCCTGGCGCTACCCCTTCCCCGTGCAGGATACGCTGCCCGAAAAGACCTCGGTGACGGCGCTCGAACGAGCGGACGAACCGGCGTTCGACGAACCCGCGTTCGAAACCGGATACGACGTGCTTGCCGCCGGCAGCGCGGTGCACCGCGTACTGGAGCGCATGCCGCTCGGCAACGCTGCGGCAAGGGAGGCGTATCTCGATTCCGAAACCGAACTGTCCGCGTTTCACCGCAAAGCGATCAAACGCTTCCTCTCGTCGCCGCTGTTTGCCCGCATGACCGCGGCGGAGCGTGTCGAGCGCGAATGGAGCTTTGTCTGTCCGTTCCCCGCGCGCGAGCTCACGGCGGTCGATTCCGACGAGCCGATGCTGCTGCAGGGCGTGATCGACGCATGCTTTGTCGAGGACGGCGCGTGGGTGCTGCTCGACTACAAGACCGACCGCGTGGACGGCGATCCCGCAGGCTATGCGCAAAAGCACGCAAAACAGGTCGGACTGTACGCAAGAGTGCTCGAACGCCTGACCGGTATGCGCGTCAGAGAACAATACATCGTGCTGCTCGGCGCGGATGCGGAGGTGCGCGTATGAGAACCTATCCCGACGCGTTTCTTGCCCGCATGCGGGGGCAGCTCGGTCCCGAATTTGCCGCGTTCTGCGACGCGCTGCAGCAGGCGCCGAAGCGCGCGCTGCGCGTCAACACGCTGAAAACCGATATGGCGGAGCTGTCCGCGCTTCTGGATCTGCCGCTTGCGCCGCTCGAGGAGAATCCGGACGGCGCGCCGGTGCCGAAGACGTTCAACCCGAACGCGACGCCGCTGCACGCCGCGGGACTCTTTTATATGCAGGAAGCCTGCGCGCAGGCGCCCGTCGCTGCGCTGACGCTGCCGGACGAGCCGGTTGTGCTCGATCTGTGCGCCGCGCCCGGCGGCAAGAGCGCGCAGCTGCTTTCGAAGATGCGAAACGGCGTGCTGTTTTCGAACGAGATCGTCCCTTCGCGGGCGAACGTTCTGGCCGGCAACCTCGAACGCATGGGCGCGACGAACGCGATCGTGCTGAACGGCGAACCGCACCCGCTGTGCGAACGGCTCCGCGAACGCTGCGACGCCGTGATCGTCGACGCGCCGTGCGCCGGAGAAGCGATGTTCCGCAAGGACGAAACCGCCGTGTCCGAATGGTCGCCCGAACACGTCGAGGCATGCGCCGTGCGGCAGCGCGCGATCCTGGAGGACGCGGCGACCGCCGTGAAGCCCGGCGGGCAGCTGCTCTACGCCACCTGCTCCTTCTCCCCGCAGGAGAACGAGCAGACGGTCGAGCGGTTTTTGGAGCGGCATCCGGACTTTTCCTGCGAAACGATGCGGCGGCTCTATCCGCACACGAGCGCGGGCGAAGGGCAGTTCTTTGCGCTGCTTACGCGCGAAGGCGTACGCGAACCGTCGGCGCTGATGCTGCCGAAAAGCGACCGCGTTCCCGCCTGGGACGCGTTTTCGGAACAGCTGAACCCGCAATCCGGCGCGATCCGGCTCTTAAAGGACGGGCGCGTGCTGCTGCTGCCGCCGCTGCCGCTGGCGTTGGACGGTATGCGCATCGTGCGGGCGGGACTGCTGCTCGGCGAATGCAAAGGCAGCCGCTTCGAACCGGCGCACGCGCTTGCTTTGGCGGGGCGCAAAACGCCGCTGCGCCGCACGGTCGATCTTTCGTTCGATGAGGCGATGCGCTATCTCCGGGGCGAAACGATCGCGCGCGATGCCGAAAAGGGCTACGGCGCGGCGACATTCCGGGGGTTTGCGCTCGGACTGTACAAGGCGTCGGACGGCATGCTGAAAAACCATTATCCGAAGGGACTGCGCCTTTTGAAGTGAAAGGAGGGCTCGCATGAGAGCCGATATTGCATTTACGAAATCCGCACTGGAGCGCATCGGCGCAAGGCCGAACAAGGCGCTCGGACAGAATTTCTGCATCGACGGGGCGCGGCTTCGCGCCTGCGTCGAACACATGACGCTCGAACGGAACGTGATCGAGATCGGTCCCGGATTCGGCGCGCTGACCGAACTGCTGCTCGAACGCGGCGTTTCGGTGACCGCCGTCGAAAAGGACGAATCGATGGTGCGGTTTCTCAACGAAACGCTGCCGCATCCGGACCTTGCCGTGATCTGCGGCGACGCGCTGAAGTTCCGCTACGAGCGCGTTCCCGCGCCGTTCTCGGTCGTCGGGAATCTGCCCTATTACATCACGACGCCGCTGTGCGCCGCGGTTCTGAAAGCGCTGCCCGAATCGTTCTACGCGATGGTGCAGAAGGAGGCGGCGGACCGCTTCTTTGCCCGGCCGAAGGACGCGAACTACGGTCCGCTGTCGATCGTGACGGCGCTGTACTACGACGCGGCGGTGCTGGAGGCGTTTCCGGAGGAGTGCTTTTTCCCGAATCCGAAGGTCGCGTCCGTGTTCGTCGGCATGAAAAAACGTCCGGACACGCCGGACGTTTCGCCGAAAGTCCTCTATACCTTTGCGACGGAGCTGCTTTCGATGCGCCGCAAGACGATCAAAAACAATCTGAAGCCCTATGCAAACGCGGACGAAGTGCTGTCCGCGCTGAACATCGCGCCGGAGGTTCGCGCCGAAACGCTGCCGCCCGAAACGATCCTGCGGCTGTACGGCATGCTGCTTCCCTGATTTCGGACCGCAAAAAAACGCTCCCGGGCGGGAGCGTTTCAGCGTGTCAAAAAACCTTTTGACACGCTGATCAGACTGCCGTAAAGGTAGGCAGAATTCGCGTTTTCACGACGGAGCCATACTAACGTATGCGACCGAGTGGAAACGCGGATCGTTTGCGGCGAAATATCAAATAAAGAAAGGGCTTTCGAGCCCTTTCCTCCAACAAGTGTTTCTTTTCCATCCCCGCCGCAAACGGTCTGGCACCTTTTTCGACGGTCTGAAACGCTCCCGGGCGGGAGCGTTTTTGTTTTTGGTTTCTTAACCGGCACCGAAGATCGGGTGGAAGGTGATCATCGTGTCGCTCTTGACGGTGTAGCTGTAAGAGAAGTAGTAGTAGGTATCGTCATGCCACGAATAATTCAGCGGGCTGCTCGGCGAGCCTTTGCCCGCGCCGGACGGATTGCCTTCGAAGTATCCGGCTGCCGCGCTGCGCATGGAGACTTTGCCGGTGACGGTGATCTTCGTGCCCTCCGGAACGGTGCCGTACGTGGTGCCGCTGGTGTAGCTTCCGCCGGTAAACCAGCAGTTCTCCGTCAAGACGGTGCATTGCTTCTTGGTGGTTTCCTTGCGGAACACGACCTCGTAGAGCGTCGCCTCGGTCTGATCCTCTACGCGGAACTTCACGATGTTGTTATACGGCATCTCGTAGACGACGTTGTTGATCAGCCAGTAATCCACCTCCATGCCCTTCGGCACGTCCGCGAACACGTAAAACTCGATCGTGCCGCCTTTGATCTTTTGCTTGGTCTCCGGATTCGTGTAATCCTCTTCGAAGTCGAACTCGGTGTAGGACTTGCCGACCGAATTGCCCTTCTTGTCGAGCAGCGTCATGTGGCAGTTCTTGAAGGTCACGATGCGGCGCTCATGGTAAACCGCGCAGACCGCGACCGGATAGGAGAAGGTGAAGTACGCATCCGGACCGGACTCGTAATCCTCTTCGCCGTCAACCACCCAGTGATCGAACACATAGCCTTCGATCTCGTTCGCAACGGCATGGACCTCCGTCTCCCCTTCGATGCGCACGCTGTCCCTGCCGTTCAGCGTGCAGTTTTTGCCGACGATCGATTCGACCGGAATCTGCACCTCGGTGACGACGGGTTCCGGCGTCGACGTGTCGACCGACACCGTTGCGGTGTTGTTCTGCTTTTCCGCCTCCTTCAGGGCTTCGAGCTCGTTGTTCGCAGCGTTGAGCTGTTCCTTCATCGCGTTGAGCTCCGCCAGGATCTGCTCGGCGTCGTCGTTCTCCGCCGGTTTATGCGGCAGCAGGCTGCAGCCGGTCAGCAAAAGCAGCATGCAGAGCACCGGAATCCATATGTATCTAAAACCGAACCGTTTCATAATGCATTCTCCTTTCTTCGTCCCGTCAGCCGAGCGGCGTTCTTCCCTTTTTCCTCAGCACGACCTCATAGACCGTTGCCTGCGTCTGTCCTCTGACACGGAACTTGCTGGCGTTGTTCGGCGCCTGATACTTGACGCCGTTGATCAGCCAGTAATCCACTTCCCTGCCCTGCGGTACGTCCGCGGTAACGAAGAAGTCGATCTCGCCGCCCTTGCAGTTCTCCTTGGTCTCCGGATTGACATAATCCTCTTCAAAGTCGAACTCGGTCAGGTCCTTGCCGCCCGCTTTGCCGTTGCTGTTCATGAAGTTCATGTGGCAGTTCTTGAAGGTCACGACCTTATGCACATGATAGACCGCAACGAGAACGGTCGCTTCGGAGAAGAAGAACATCGCGTCCGGACCGGATTCGTAATCCGTTTCGGTGCCGAACTCCCAATGATCGAATTCATAGCCGTCCTTCCTGTTCGCAACGGCGTGCACCTGCGTCTGACCGTCCAGCTTGACGCTGTCGCCGCCGTTGACCGTGCAGTCGATGCCGAACACGGAATCCACCGGCACCTCCACCTCGACGGTCACGGGCTCCGGCGTGACGGTCGGCGTGACCGACGTCGCCGTGTTGTCCTGTTTCTCGCTGTTCTTGATGGTTTCGATCTCGCTCTTCGTCGCTTCCAGCTGCTGCTTCATCGCGTTCAGCTCCGCGAGAATCTGCTCGTTATCGTTGTTTTCGGCAGGCTTCAGGAAGCCGGTACAGCCGGTCAGCACGAGCAGCGCGCAGAGCGTCAGTACAGATATGCTTCTCCATATGGTTCGTTTCATATTGCCCCTCCTTCTCTCGGCATAACTGCCGATTATATACCATTATCAGTATAGCAAGAACTGCGCGAAAATGCAACGAAAAAAAGAAAAGCCCGGGAATCCGGGCACAGGCTTATTCGAACCGGTTTGCTTCGCCGGGCGTCGGGACCGTGCTGATGAGAAACGTTCCGTCCTCCGCCCTCGCCCAGCTGGTGTCGGGCTCCAGCGCGGGCACGTGCGCTTCGTCCACCTCGACGTTATGCGGGTTCACGAGATACAGATCCTCGCCGTTGGCGGACAAATTGAAGCCGGTACAGTACGGATCGGCGTCGCTCGCCTCCGTGCCGCCGGTGCAGTACAGCAGCAGGTATTCGCCGCTTTTCAGAATCGTACCCTCCGGAAAGCGATAGCGGAACGTGCGCTTGATCTCGTCGGTGAAGCCGTAGCCGGACAGATCGATGTCCTCGTCGTTCGGATTGTAGATCTCCACCCAGTCGACCGTGCCGTACGCCGGATGCTCGAACGCGGCGTGGTTCGAGGTCATGATCTCCGAAAACACCGGCTGCGTCCGCTGCTTCGGCACAAGCCAGACAAGCACAAGGATGCCCGCAGTCAGCAGCGCGAGCGCGAGCACCAGGATCCAGAACCGCTTCTGCGGTCCGATCTTTTCCTTCTGAAAATCGCCGTCGAACGACAGTTCTTCTTCCATCTGTTCCATATTTGCAGTATAACAGCAAAAAAACATTTTCACAAGAGGAAATCTATGCTATACTGTTATTTTGGAAAGGCGGTAACGACCATGCAGAAATACCTTTTGTCGCTGGATCAGGGCACGACGAGCTCGCGCGCGATCCTCTTCGATCTCAAGGGCGAGATCATCACCTCCGCGCAATACGAGTTTGCGCAGCACTACCCGATGCCCGGCTATGTCGAGCATGACGCGAACGAGATCCTTTCGACCGAGCTGGACGCCGTGCGCACCGTCCTGCAGAAAGCGGACGTCAAGCGGGGCGAAGTCGCCTGCATCGGCGTCACGAATCAGCGCGAAACGACGATCGTCTGGGAGAAGGCGACGGGCAAGCCCGTGCATCCCGCCATCGTCTGGCAGTGCCGCCGCACCGCGCCGCTGTGCGAACAGCTGATCCGCGAAGGCATGAAGGACTATATCCAGAAGTCGACCGGTCTTTTGATCGACGCGTATTTCTCCGCGACGAAGCTCCGCTACATCCTCGATGCCGTTCCGAACGGACAGATGCTTGCCGAGCACGGCGATCTTTTGTTCGGCACCGTCGATACATGGCTCATCTGGAACCTCTGCGGCGCGCACGTGACCGACTACAGCAACGCGTCGCGCACGATGCTCTACAACATCCATACGCTCAGTTACGATCCGGTCATCATGCACCGGCTCAACATCCCCGCCTGCATCCTGCCCGAGGTGAAGCCTTCCGCCGCGGTCTACGGCTATGTGAAAGACGGCATCGAGGGGCTCGAAGCGCTTGCGGGCGTGCCGATCTCCGGGGACGCGGGCGATCAGCAGGCGGCGCTGTTCGGACAGGCGTGCTTTGAACCGGGACAGGCGAAATGCACCTACGGCACCGGCGGCTTTCTGATGATGCAGACCGGCGAAACGCCGGTGGCGAGCAAGAACCGGCTTTTGACGACGATCGCCTGGGGCGTCAACGGCAAGGTCCGCTATGCGCTCGAGGGCAGCATCTTCAACGCGGGCAGCTCGATCAAGTGGCTCCGGGACGAGGTCGGACTGATCTCCTCGGCGCATGAGATCGACGTGCTTGCCGAATCCGTGCCCGACGCGGGCGGCGCGTACTTCGTTTCGGCGTTTACGGGCCTCGGCGCACCGCATTGGGATATGTACGCGCGCGGCGCGCTGGTCGGCGTCACCCGCGCCACGAACCGCGCCCACATTGCGCGCGCGGTGCTCGAAGGCATCGTCTATCAGGTCGGCGATCTTGCCCGCACGATGGAATTCGACAGCGGCAGAAAGCTCGGCGAGCTCAAGGTCGACGGCGGCGCGTCCGTGTCCGACGTGATGATGCAGTTCCAGGCGGATATGCTCGACGTGCCGGTGAACCGTCCGCGCTGCGTCGAATCCACGGCGCTCGGCGCGGCGTATCTGGCGGCGATCGGCGCCGGTCTCTACAGGGACGAAGCCGAGGTCATGCACTACTGGGAGAGCGAGAAGATTTTCCGCCCGCAGATGAGCGAGGTGGAGCGCGGCCGCCGTCAGCGCGGCTGGACGAAGGCCGTCGAAAAGGCAAAGAACTGGGAAGATTGATCCGAAGGGAGAATAACAATATGGAAATCAAAGAAACAAGACCTTATGTGGACTGGGAAACGATCGGGAACTTCATCGTCGACGCGTTCGTCGCCTACGGCGTACCGCGCGAGGATGCGGAGATCTGCGCGGACGTGCTGATGGAAAGCGACCGCCGCGGCATCGAGAGCCACGGCGTCAACCGCTTTAAGCCGATCTACCTCGACCGGATCAAGGCGGGCATCCTGAATCCGGTGACCGAATATGAAGTGCTGCGCGAAACGCCGACGACCATGGTGGTCGACGGTCACGACGGCATGGGCATGGTCATCAGTAAGCGCGCGATGCAGACCGCGATCGACAAGGCGAAGAACTTCGGCATGGGCATGGTGGCGGTGCGCAATTCGTCGCACTACGGCATTGCGGGCTACTGGACCACGATGGCGACCAAGCAGGGACTCATCGGCATCACGGGCACGAACGCGCGTCCGTCGATCGCGCCGACCTTCGGCGTCGAGAACATGCTCGGCACGAATCCGCTGACGATCGCGCTGCCGACCGACGAGGAATTCCCGTTCTGCATCGACTGCGCAACCTCGATCACGCAGCGCGGCAAGATCGAATACTACGCGAGAAACGACAAGCCGACGCCTGCGGGCATGGTCATCGGCAGAGACGGCAGCGCGCTGACCGACAGTAAGCAGATCCTTGTCGACCTCACCAAGGGCGCGGCGGCGCTTGCTCCGCTCGGCGGCATCGGCGACGAGCTTGCGGGCTACAAGGGCTACGGCTATGCGACGGTCGTGGAGATCCTCTCCGCGGCGCTGCAGGCGGGCAGCTATATGAAGATGCTGACCGGCATGGACGAAGAAGGCAACAAGCGTCCGTATCACCTCGGTCACTTCTTCATCGCAATCGATCCCGAAGCGTTCATGGGGCTCGACACGTTCAAGAAGATCGCGGGCGACATCCTGCGCAAGCTGCGCAATTCCGAGAAGGCGCCCGGCGAGGAGCGCATCTACACCGCGGGCGAAAAGGAATGGCTCGTGTGGCAGGACCGCAAGGATAAGGGCGTTCCGGTCAACGAGGCGGTGCAGAAGGAAATGATCGCCGTGCGCGACGAGAAGCACCTCGACTATCACTTCTCGTTCGAGAAATAAAACAGCATCCGGGCTGTTCGCGGTTTCATTGGGAGCGGTCCGGTTTTTTCGATCCTTTGAGAAACGGAGAACGCGATGTACCGAAAGCGGCTGCACGAAAAACTGAATGAAGCGCTGAAGGCGATCCTGCCAATCGTCTGCATCGTTTTGCTGCTGTCCTTTACGGTCGCGCCGCTGCCGACCAGCATCCTGCTCGCATATCTGTTCGGCGCGCTGCTGCTGATCCTCGGCGTAATGTTCTTCACGCTCGGCGCGGAGCTTGCGATGGAGCCGATGGGCGAACAGCTCGGCGCGGGACTGACGAAAACGCGCAAGATCTGGCTGCTGCTGCCCGTCGGATTTCTGCTCGGCTTTCTGATCACGATCTCCGAGCCGGACCTGCAGGTGCTGGCGGATCAGGTGCTTTCGATCCCGTCGCGCGTGCTGATCTTCTGCGTTGCGGGCGGCGTCGGGCTCTTTCTGGTGCTCGCGCTGATCCGTATGCTGTTCGGCATCTCGCTGCACACGCTGCTGCTCATTTGCTACAGCATCACGTTTTTGCTGATGATCTTTGCGCCGAAGGATTTTCTTGCGGTCGCGTTCGACGCCGGCGGCGTCACGACCGGACCGATGACGGTCCCGTTCATCATGGCGTTCGGCATCGGTATCGGCTCGATCCGAAGCGACAAAAAGGCGGCGGAGGACAGCTTCGGTCTCATCGCGCTATGCTCGATCGGACCGATCCTGATCGTGCTGATCCTGTCGCTGATCTTCCGTCCGGAGGATGCGCTGTACACGACGACGGCGATCCCCGTGATCGACAGCTCGATCACGCTTGCCGCGCTGTTTACCGAGGCGTTTCCTTCGTATTTTAAGGAGATCGCGATCTCGATCCTGCCGATCGTGACGTTCTACTTTGTCTTCCGGCTCATCCACCTGCTCGTCAGCCGCAAGCAGAAAAACACGCATTCCGCAAAGCGCATCCTGGTCGGACTGATCTATGCCTATATCGGGCTCGTGCTGTTTCTGACCGGCAGCAACGTCGGGTTCATGCCCGCGGGCGCATATCTCGGACAGACGCTTGCCGCGCTGCCGTACCGATGGATCATCATCCCGATCGGCATGATCATCGGTTACTTCATTGTCGCGGCGGAGCCCGCCGTGTACGTTCTGATGAAACAGGTCGAGGAACTGACCGGCGGCGCGATCTCCGGCAAGGCGCTGAAGACCTCGCTCTCCGTCGGCGTTTCGCTGTCCGTCGGACTTGCGATGCTGCGCGTGCTGACCGGGATCCCGATCGTCTGGATGCTGCTGCCGGGCTACGGCATCGCGCTGGTGCTGTCGATCTTCGTTCCGAAGCTGTTTACGGCGATCGCGTTCGACTCCGGCGGCGTCGTATCCGGTCCGATGACGGCGACGTTTCTGCTGCCGTTCGCGATGGGTTCCTGCGTGACGGTCGGCGGCAATGTGGTGACCGACGCATTCGGCGTGGTCGCAATGGTTGCGATGACGCCGCTCATCACGATCCAGATCCTCGGTCTCGTTTCCGTGCTTCGCTCGAAGCAGCGCGTCAAAGCGCCTGCTGCGGAGACGCCGGATGAGAACTACGCGATCATCGAGCTGTAGGAGGTGCGCGCATGAGCAAATTGTATCTGATGTGCACGATCATGAACCGTGCGCAGCTTCCGGAATTTTTATCGCTGTACCGGCAGGAAGGACTGGACCGAAACCTGATCATGCTCGCGCACGGCACGGCGACGAGCCAGGTCCTGAACATCTTCGGTCTTGAAAACGCCGAAAAAGCGGTGTGTCTGACCGTGATCAACGATTCGGTCTGGAAATCGGTCAAAAAAGGGCTGGAACGCAGGATTCGCATCGACGTTCCCGGCACGGGCATCGCGTTTCTCGTGCCGATGTCGAGCATCGGCGGCAGACGCGAGCTTGCGTTTTTCACGGACGGACTGGACTATGCGCATGACGGGGAGGAAAGCGAATTGAAGCATACAAAACAGGAGCTGCTGATGATTATCGGCGATCGCGGATACAGCGAACAGATCATGGACGCGGCGCGCGAAGCGGGCGCCGGCGGCGGCACGGTGATCCATGCGAACGGCACAGGCATGAAGCGCGCGGAGCAGTTTTTCGGAATCTCGCTGTCCTCGGAAAAGGAGCTGATCCTGATCGTGACCGCAACGAAACAAAAAAATGCGATCATGCAGAACGTCATGAAAAAAGCGGGGCTTGAAACGGGCGCAAAGGCGATCGCCTTCTCGCTTCCCGTAAGCGACACCGCAGGTCTTAAGCTGCTGCAAAGCGATGACGCCGAAGAGGAACCCGAAAAAGCGCCGGATGCGCAGAAAGACGAACAAAAAGCCGACTGATTTTTGCGGAACGCTTCCGCGACGGCGACAGAAAGGCGGTATGTTATGAATATTTACCTCGCGCTTACGCTGTTTTCCATCATCATTCTGGTCTATTGGGTGATCTCCGAGCTGTTCGCCATGCTGTTCCGCTTCACGGGACTGCCGGACGAAAAAGCGCGGTTTCAGGTCATCTCGCTGCTGACCGGCTGCGGCTTCACCACGCACGAAAGCGAACTGCTACTCACCAGCAAATCCAGAAGACGGCTGGCGCGCATCACGATGCTGTTCGGATACGTGTTCAACATCACGATCGTATCCGTGTTCATCAACGTCTTCCTGTCGCTGAAGCTGACCGATTTCAAAAACTATTTCAGTATCCTGATCCCGATCTTTGCGGCGGCGATCATCATCACGTTCATGCGCGTGCCCAATGTGCGCGCATGGGGCGACCGGATCATCGAACGGCTGGCGCGGCGTGTGACGAGGCGCGGCAGCATCAACACCGTTCTGCTGCTCGATTATCTCGGCGAGGACGTGATCGCGCAGGTCATCGTGCATCAGGTCCCCGAAGCGTTCCGCGATCTGCCTCTGTCCGAAACGGGTTTGAAGCCGGTGCACAACATCCTTGTGATGCTCGTGGAGCACAGGGGCGAAAAGCCGGAGCCCGCAACCGCGCAGACTGTGTTCCGGATCGACGACAAGCTGACCGTGTTCGGCAATTTTCAGGTGATCTCCAGCGTGTTCGAGGCAAAAGAGCGTCTCGACGACAATTAACCGACAGACAACGCATGCGCCGTCAAACGACGGCGCTTTTTTTGCGCGTATTTTCTGCGCGCAATGCGGCACAAACTAACGCCGTGCGGGCATAGGATACAGAAAAGGAGCGCTGCATGGTCGTCTATCAAGTCCTGACGTTTGAATATGATCTGCCGTTGTCGAAACTCTTGGATCGCCGGATGCGCGATCTCGACAACGCGTTTTCTCTGGAAGCCGTTCCGGACGGCGTGCTTCTGAAGGTGCGCGGCGAATCGCCCGAGCGCGCGGTCGCGCATGCGCTGTCGCGCGTACTCGGACGCGATCTGCGGTATTTCGCGCTCGCGGAGTTCACGGACGCGCTGCCGCTTTCGCTTTCGGAAAAGCAGGCGGTGCTCTCCGGCGCGCTGGAAACGGCGCAGAAGCGCGAGGAACCCGCCGTGCTGATCGCAAAGCTGACGGACTATCTCAACGAACACCGCACCGTCTGTCTCGAGGGGTTTCTGCGGTTTCGGATGCAGGAATTTCTGATGCTGTGGGAGATCGCGGTCGAGCAGGCGGCGGCAAACGTGCTGATGCAGAAGGAATACGGGGAGCTGATGGAAACGCTCCGCCGCTTTGCGGAAAGTCGTCGTAGCCGCGTCCTGTCGCTTTCGGTCTGCATCCATCCCGACGGCACGATCACGCTCTGCGACGACGGCGACGTGCGCATCGAATACGTCGACTGCGCGCCCGACGGGATTCTGCAGCTGCTGGTCAATATGTCGCCGAAGACGCTCACGGTCTACGACCTTTCGGGCGAAGAAAAAAACCGCCTCACCGAGGCGATTCTCAAGGTGTTCGGCGACCGGGTGAAATTATACCGGTAGTCTCGCGCCGCCGCAGACGTCAATGTATCAACACCTCATCCGTCGCTCCTTCGTCGCGCCACCTTTCCCTCCAGGGGAAGGCCTTTTGGATGCAGGTTCTTGGCTCCCTTGTGAGGGATCGCCGGCGGGGACTGAAAAAACGGGCGGTTGAAAGATTGCTTTCAACCGCCCGAAACTTACGCAAACGCCCGGTAGATCGCTTCGATCGCGCGCTCGAAGTCGCGCTGCTCGACGCCGACGATGATGTTCATTTCGTTGCTGTCCTGATCGATGAGACGCGCGTTGACCTCGGCTTCGGACAGCGCCGTAAAGAGCTTTGCCGCCACGCCCGGGTTGCGCACCATGCCGATGCCGACCGAGGCGATCAGCGCGATGCAGCTGGCGATCTCGACCGTGTCCGGCGAACACTCGATCATGATGTCGTGATAGAGCTGATCCATCTTGCCGGAAAGCCGCTTGTCGTCGATGACGAGCGAGATCGTGTCGATGCCGGAGGGCATGCGCTCGGCGGAGATGCCGTTGCGCGCCAGAATGCCCATGAGCCGGTAGGCAAAGCCGAGTTCGTTGTGCAGGTTGTCCTTGGTGAGCGTGATGACCGTGTAGCCGCGGCGTCCCGCGATGCCGGTCAGCGGTCTTGCGTGCTCCTTGTCGCCCGCCATGCTGTCCGGCACGATCATCGTGCCCTTTGCCTCTGGATCGTTGGTGTTCAGGACGTGGATCGGGATGCGCGCGCGCCGCACCGGAAAGATCGAATCCTCGTGCAGCACGGACGCGCCCATGTAGCTGAGCTCGCGCAGTTCCGAGTACGTGACCGTTTCGATCGTCTGCGCCTCCGGCACGATGCGCGGATCGGTCATCAGAAAGCCCGAAACGTCGGTCCAGTTCTCATAGACGTCGCTCTCCGTGCCGCGCGCTACGATCGCGCCGGTGATGTCGCTGCCGCCGCGCGAGAACGTGCGGATCGAACCGTCGCGCCGACGTCCGTAAAAGCCCGGAATCACCACGCGGTCATAGGTTTTCAGCACTTCGCTGCGCCGCTGCGTCGCGTCGTCGTCGAACGTGCCGTCGTCGCGGAAGCGCACAAACTCCGTCGCGTCCAGAAACGGCACGCCGAGGTATGCCGCCAATAGCTTACCGTTCAGGTATTCGCCGCGGCTTGCCGCGTAATCCGGCGAAGTGCCCGCCTCGATGCGGGAGCGGATCTCGTCGATCTCCGCTTCGATGCAAAGATCGAGCCCCAGCCCGTCGCGAATGCCCGTAAAGCGGTCCGCGATCTTCGAAAAATCGGCGTCGAACGGCCGACCGGACGCGGCAAGCGCCTGACAGCGATAGAGAAGATCGGTGATCTTCTCGTCGCCCGAAAACCGTTTTCCGGGTGCGCTGACCACGACGTACCGCCTTGCGGCGTCACGCTCGATGATCGCTTTGACTTTTCGGAACTGTTCGGCGGAGGCCAGCGAGCTTCCGCCGAACTTGACGGTCTTTACCATGCGTACCTCGTATTTCGGGCGGGCTGTTAAGAAATAACCGAAAAAGCGGTTTTCCACCTCATCCGACGCCTTCGGCGCCGCCTTCCCCTCAAAGGGGAAGGCTTTCAATCCTTATTTCTCGATCTTACGGCACTCGAGGTAGTAGCGCTTTTCGTTCGCTTCGCCCATCGAGAAGGTCTTGCGCGGCAGCGCGCCGTCGTAGACGACGGTCGGGAACAGCTCGGACTTTTGCATCGCGGGGAGCAGGAAGCCCATCGTGTCCGGCTTGGATGCGAGGTCGCGCACGACCGCTTCGCCGTGGATGTAGTCGACCTCCGCGCCCTCGGTCTCCTTGAGGAGCGCGTCGATCGCGTTCTGGAGCGTGCCGACCGCAAGCTGCGCCGCGGGCTTCTCGACGACGAACGCGCCGAAGATGCTGCCGGTGCAGAACGGGATGGTGTGCACTTCGCCGCCGGAGGCTTTCGGCATGTCGTCGGAAAGCTCGATTCTGGCGTCGCCGTTTTGCGCCTTCAGTTTTTGAAGCAGCTTCTCCGCGCCCTCCATGCCGCCGATGCCGAACAGCACGCGGTGGATCGGCTCAAAGACGATGCCGTCGTCGTGCACGTTCTCGACCTCGACCAGCGCGTAGCGCGCCGGATGGTCCTTCTGCTCCTCGGGGCTCAGCGTCGCCTTGACCTTTTCCCAGTTCGCCTTTGCGGTTGCGAAGCTGTGGTTGCCGTCGCCCATCGCGAACAGCAGCGGCGCGTGATCGCCGTACTTCGCGCGGAACGCGTCGGCGTCGGTCAGCGCGGTCATCGCGTCGATCGCGCCCTGCACGTCGGCCTTGCCGTCGACGAGCCAGCCGGTGATGTGACCGCCGTCAAGCATGAGATCGGTGTCGTAGACCGTTTCGAGCGCGTCGGTCTTTTGGGCGAGCGGCTCGATGACGGTGCGCTTCGGATCGTCGATCAGAACGAGGATGTGCGGCAGCTCCAGCGGCGCGCCCTCGCGGATTCTGAGACGCGGCGGAATGCGCTCGACGATCGTGCCCTCGGTGGCGCGGATCAGCGTCGTTGCGCCCTTGTTATAATCATAGCATTCGAGATCGAGCGCCATGACAAGTCCCCAGCGCGTGTTGCCCGCCACGGAACGTCTGACCAGCACAAAGCCCTGCGGCTTGGTTTCCAGGATGCCCTTCGCCATATACTCGCGCATGTTGCTGCGGATCGTTGCGATGCGCTCCGCTTCGCCGTCCTTGCCCAAGAACGCTTCCGGCAGGAACAGGTCGAGCGTCGTCGGAGCGTCGCCGATGTAGGCGCGCGCCGCCTCCCAGTATTCGGGCTGCGAGGTGAACTGGTCGCACGCGACGACCGCCCACTTCGAAAAGTCCGTCCCCTTCGGGGGAAGCATCACATTGGGTACCAGAACACCGATTTTGTTTTCGTACATGTTTCGATCTCCTTTGCAAATTGCATTTTTGTACAATTATCATTATACGGGATATCCGCGGCTTTTGCAAGCCAAAAAGCGCATGCGAACGCGAACGGCGATTCCCGTTTTTTCTGCTTGCAACGAACAGAAAGCTGTGTTATAATAGGCAGGCAAAAAACCTGTGCCCGTAGCTCAGCTGGATAGAGCGTCAGACTCCGACTCTGAAGGCCGCACGTTCAAATCGTGTCGGGCACGCCACAAGAAATCGACTTCGCCGTTAGGCGGGGTCGATTTCTTTTGCATGCGCAGCATGCAAGATTTGAACGTAGTTCACATACGCGGCGAAAGGGCAAATAAGGGGCGCCTTTGCGGGCGCCCGGGTGCGTTTGTCAGTTTTTGTTCATGAACTTGTCCGCCTGCAGCGTGGACAGGTCCGGCGCGACGCCGTTTTCATCGTATTCGGCAAAGAGCAGCATGTCCAGAAGCGGACGGCCGGGGACCTTTTTGCCGTTCTCGATGCGCGGCGTCGGGCGGTTGATGACCTCGCCCATAAAGACCATGACCGCGCTCGTACCGCCGTCGAGGTTGAATGCGTCCTTGACGCCGAGCGACTTCATCAGGTCCACCATCATCTGCGCCGTCATGCCCTTGGCGTCGTCGCGGTAGGCGTCGCAGTTGACGATCACATAGTGTCCCGGCTCGTAATAGCCGAGCATGTTGCGCGCCTTGTAGCCGAGCTCGCCGTGCGCGGTCGCGCCCGCAAACGGTTCATAATCACGAATCAGGATCGGTCCGAACTGCCAGCCGAACCACGCGCCGTTTTTGATCTCCTCCTTGGGATTCAGCGGCTCCTTTTTGAGCCGGAAGGTCTTCATCGTGCCGTTTTTGTAGATGATGCAGGCGGAGTCCGAGTTCCAGCCTTTGTTGGCGCGCAGCCGCTGCAACAGCTCGCCGGACCGGATCACAAGGCCCTGATTGTAGCTGCCGTTGACCGCAAGGATCGCGTTTTCGCGGCGGGCAAGCTTGTCGCCGTCCTCCACGCCCTTCTTGAACTGTCCCTTGCCGAACCCCGTGCGGAACGAGCTGATGTTGCGCATCCAGATGTCGGCGATATAATAGGTTTGCTTCGCTTCGCTGTCGACGACCACCTTGATCGCGATGCGCAGCTCGTCGCTCTGATAGCTGTAATCCGCATCCGCGCCGGTGTCAAAATCCGGAAAGTTTACGGCGATGTCGCCCGCTTTCGGAGCGCGCGTCGGTGCCGGCGTTGCCGTGGGCTCCGGCGTCGGCGTTGCCGTCGGTTCCGGCGTCGGTTCCGGCGTGGGTTCCGGCGTCGGCGGTTCCGTGGTGACGATCAGGACGGTGTCCGGATCGTTCGATTCCGGCGTCGGCGCTTCGGCGACGGGCGTCGGTTCGGCGGGCTGCGCCGTTTCGGTACACGCCGCAAAAGAGAACAGTATGATGCAGATCAGACTCAGTATGCGAAATCCGGTTTTCATAAAAGCCTCCGTATTCGGATTGGCGATTTGACGCTGTTCCTATTGTAACGGATATGCGCGCACGTTGCAAGCCGATCGAAAAAAAGTTACATTTACGGAATGAGCGCACGCGCATTGACTTTCGCGCTCCCGCATTCTATAATATATATGAAATAATCAACGGAGGTATTTTCTATGGCAAAACGATATCGCGTCAAATGTCCGAAATGCGGAGAAATCATCAATCTGTCCGGCAGCGGTCCCTGCCCGAAATGCGGGACGCCGATCGGCGTCGATGCGCCCGCCTCGATTTCCCTGTACCGCATGGGCAATATGATGGGTGCGGCAACCGGCTTCGGCATCTATGTCAACGATGTCCCGTTCGGCGCGATCGCGAACCGCGAATCGCTGATCTTTCCGCTTCCGTACGGCAGCTATAAGCTGCACGTCGTCTGCGGCATGAACCGCAAATGCAACGATCCGGTCGTGAACCTCACGCCCGAGGATCCGCATGTGTGCATGAAGGTGCATATGAAGATGGGCTTTATCCAGAACACCTTCCTGCTCGAACGCGTCGATCCCTCGACGATGCCGCAGGACTGATCAAAGCATGGAAAAAGATCCCCGGACCGGGGATCTTTTTGTTTACCGCCGTGAGGAAAACTCCTCGGACACCTGCCTTGCAAACGACCAGACGCTTTCCGCCGCGGGCGAAAGGGTATGCATCCGGTAGCGCAGCATGCACACGTCGCGCTTCATGTCGGTGTCGGCGAACGGGATCAGCCTGAGATTGAAATTGTCAAGCACGGGCAGCTTTGGCACGATGGCGACGCCCGCGCCGATCGTGACCGACGCGGCGATCGAGCTGTATTCGTCCGCTTCAAAGACGATGTTCGGCACGAAATCCGCCTGCTTGAACCGGTCGGCAAGCTGCCGGTAGATGATCGCGTCGTGCGTGATCGAGATGAACTGCTCGTCGCGTATCTCCGAAAGCGTGACCGCCTCGCGCGAGGCGAGCCGGTGCGACGCGGGGACCGCCAGAAACAGCTCCTGACTTGCGATCGGCAGGTAGTCGATCGAATCGATGTCGGGCTTTCCGGCGATCAACAGGTCCAGCGAACCGTTCAGCAGCTGTTCGATCAGCACGCCCGCCATGCCCTGATGGAAGCGGAACGCGGTCTGGCGGCTGCCGTAATGCGCGTAGAACCGGTCGACGAACGTCGGCAGCACCGAGAAGCTGACGCTGTAGATATAACCGAGGTTGATGATGCCCGCGCTCGGCGCGCGCAGCTCCTTCAATCGCTCCTGCCCCTTCGAAAGCTCCGAAAGCGCGCGCTTTGCATAGGGCAGAAACTCCGCGCCGTAGGTGGTCAGCGCGATCTGCTTGCCGCGCTTCTCGAACAGCGGCATGTTGAGTTCCTTTTCGAGCTTGGAGAGCGCATAGGACAGGCTCGGCTGCGAAATGTACAGAAGATCCGCGGCGCGCGTGTAGTGCAAAACCTCCGCGGTCACACAGAAATACCGAAGCTGCTGCAACGTCATAGCTCCGCCTCCCGAAGACTGCGCCATGCGTCGATGAGATACGCGAGCGCAAGCATGTCCGCGCTGCCGCCGGGCGAGAGATTGCGGCGGATCAGTTCCGCATCGAGCGCAAGCAGCGCACCTTCGCGCTCGTTTTCCGGCAATGAGGCGATGCGCTTTGCCTCGCTCTGCACAAACGCAAGCCCGTCCGCGCCGCCGCGGTGCAGCAGGTTCGTATCCTCGAGAATCGCCATCGTATCGCAAAGCGCAAGCACGCCCGGATTCTGTTCGCCCGCGCTCCTATACCGCGCGAGCCGATCCTGGCAGAACACGGCGTGCGGAAAGCCCTTCGCCGCCTCGCCGACCGCGCCTGTTGCGCCCGTTGCGGCATAAACCGCGCCGCCGTTGGTATCGCGGCATTCCATCGCATGCGCAAGGCGGGCTTCGGCGTCAGTCCGCGCAAGCTGCGCCGCGTGTTCGATCGCGTCGCCGCCGAAGCTCAGCGATTCTCCCATGCCGTACAGCAGCAGCCCCATCGAATAGATCATGCCCTTGTGCGTGTTGACGCCGTTCGTCGCGGAAAACATCGCGCGTTCGGCTTCGAGTCCGGCTTCCTTCAGCGGCGCCATGCCCGCTCCGGCAAGCCCGAGCCGCACGGCGGATTGAAAATACGGCACGAGCGACGCCGCGCTCCTGCGGAACAGCGGCACATCCATATCCGTATGCGCGCCGTTGTTGTTCCGGTCCACAAGCCCCGGTTTCGGCGTCGTAAAGAGCTCGCGTTCCAGCGCAAAGTGCGCCGTATACGCCAGCGTGTCGGAACAGAACGCGTCGAGCAGCGCGTCGGTCGCCGCTTTGACCGCATCCAGTCCGTGCGCGCGCGAACGGGCGCAGACGGAGACCGGACCGCCGCAGACGAGGCAGCGCCGCGGTTCCTTGCGCGAAAGCTTTTCGCCGGTATGATCGAGCACGTCGAAGTCGTAGAGCCTTGCCGCCGCAGACGCTTCCTCGATGCGCTCCGTCGCCGCCTTGACCGCGTCCGCAGGCGCTTCGAGCAGAATCAGCGCTTCCGTGCCGGTGACTTCGTCGGTGACGCGGCGCGCAATCTCCGGAAAGCCGAGCGCGTCGAACGCCTTGAGTCCCTGCAAAAACAGCAGACGCGTTTTGGGCGTGCGCTTGACGTCGCCCGCGATATTCAGCGACAGCGAAACAAGGCAGCGCGAAGGAGGCGCTTCCCGCAGCAGTTCCGCCTGTGCCCGCGCGCGGCGTTCGCGCGCGTCAAGCATCTGTTCCAATGTGACGGAGAATGGCTTCATAGGTGGTCTCCGGAACGAGTTCGCGGGTTTCTTCGATCCTGCCTTCGCGGATCAGACGGCGCACACGGCTTGCGCTGATGGAATCGAGCCGCGGAATCTCGCAGAATTCGATGCCGCATTCGGGCAAAAGCTCCTGCATGCGGCGGTTGTAGGCAAAGGTGGTCGGCGAAAACGGCTCCTCGCCGACGAAACGCTTTGTGATATGCAGCGCGGGCGCGATGCGTTTGCGGAACAGCTCGACGTCGAGATCGGCTTTGACCTTGTCGGCATGCTCCTCGTCGCGGATGAAATAGGCGGGAAACGTCTCGCGCGAGACGAGGTACTGATCGGTGCGCACGACGTGACAGTTTTCGAGATGCGCCGTTCCGGCCTTGAGCATGTCGAAGCGCTGTTCGGGCGGGAACATCGATCCCGTCTCGGAGACGGAAAAGACGTACAGATGGTCGCAGTGCCGCGCGGCGTATTCGCAAAGATGCAGATGCCCCTTCGTGAAGGGATCGCCGTTCATGACGATCGCGCCGCACGTGCCCTCGTACCGCGGCAGCGAGGCAAGGTAGTCGGTGAAGCCGTTTTTGCGGTCCTCCATCAACACGGCGTCCTTCGTTTCGACGATCGGATAGAAGCCCATCGAGGCGAACATCTGGACGTTCTTCGGCTTTGTGCAGAGAAACAGGCGCGTAATTCCCGCGCGCACCGCGTCGTTGATCAGCGCGGACAGCACCGAAGCGCACGCGCCGCCGCCCTCGAAATCCGGAGAAACGGCGAACTGCTTCAGCGTGTGTCCCGCGCGCGCGCCGCAGGCGACGACGTTCAGATCGTCGTCCGTCATCAGCGCGATCACGTCTGCATCCGCTTCGTCCCTCAGCCCGCATGTGGATAGAAAATCTTTATAACGCGCCGCCATTCTGCCTTTCAGCGGCGCCGGAAGCAGCGAAAGATCCATGTTTGCCTCCCCTGTCGGTTCAAAATCTCGCGCAGGACCGTCATAATCTGTCGGAAACAACGCGAAACCGGCGTTTTTTCCCGCACTGCCCTGCAAAAACAGTATAGCAGATGTCCGCCGCCTTTCGCAAGCCCCATTTGCACAATCATAGAGATTCTCTATGATAATTTATAAAAATACTATTTGAAAATATACAGCGATGCTCTTATAATTGTATGTGGAAGAAACGGTGCTTTCACCGTTGCCGAAATTTGAATCGGAGGGCTAAGAAGAAATGATCCAGTATCATGCACAGGGCATGCTGTGGAAGGACGGCGCACCGACGCCCGCGCCGGAAGGCATCAACAAGGCGGAGGGACGCGAGGGCACGATTGCGTACCGGATCCTTGAAGCACACAGCGAATCGAACGAAGGCGGCGTCATGCACATCCGTTTTGACGCGCTGGTTTCGCACGACATCACCTATGTCGGCATCATCCAGACGGCGCGCGCCAGCGGGCTCAAGGAATTCCCGATTCCGTACGCCATGACAAACTGCCACAACAGCCTTTGCGCGGTCGGCGGTACGATCAACGAGGACGACCATGTGTTCGGTCTCTCGGCGGCGAAGAAGTACGGCGGCATCTACGTTCCGGCAAACCAGAGCGTCATCCATTCCTACGCGCGTGAAGAGCTTGCCACCTGCGGCAACATGATCCTCGGCTCGGACAGCCACACGCGTTACGGCGCGCTCGGCACGATGGGCGTCGGCGAAGGCGGTCCGGAGCTCGTCAAGCAGCTTCTGAAGAACACCTACGACGTCAAGCCCCCGGAAGTCGTGCTGTGCTATCTCACCGGCGCGCCCAAGAAGGGCGTCGGTCCGCACGACGTCGCGCTCGCGCTCGTCAAGGCGACGTTTGCCGACGGTCTTGTGAAGAACAAGGTCCTCGAATTTGCCGGCCCCGGTCTCAAGAACCTGCCCTACGATTTCCGCAGCGGCGTCGACGTCATGACGACCGAAACGACCTGCCTCTCCTCGATCTGGGCGACCGACGACGAGATCAAGAAGTATTATGAGATCCACAAGCGCCCGTATGCGTACGAGAAGCTCGAACCCGCGGAAGGCGCATACTACGACGCGATCATCACGATCGAGCTCGACAAGGTCGAATCCATGATCGCGCTGCCGTTCCATCCCTCCAATGCGTACACGATCCACGAGTTCCTCAAGAATCCGAAAGAGATCCTTGCAAAGGTCGAGGAGGAAGCGAAGAAGAAGTTCCCGAAGGCGCATCTCGATCTGCAGAGCAAGATCAGCGAAAAGGGCGTCCTTGCGGATCAGGGCGTGATCGCGGGCTGCTCCGGCGGTCTGTTCGACAACATCGTGGAAGCTGCGGACATCCTGAAGGGCGGCAGCACCGGCAACGGCTACTTCTCCTTCTCGGTGTACCCGACGAGCGTTCCGACGAGCCTTGCGCTGACGAGAAACGGCAAGACCGAAGCCCTGCTCGAAGCAGGCGCGATCATCAAGCCGTCGTTCTGCGGACCGTGCTTCGGCGCGGGCGACGTGCCTGCGAACAACGGGCTGTCGCTGCGTCACACCACGCGCAACTTCCCGAACCGCGAAGGCAGCAAGCCCGGCGAGGGACAGATTTCCGTCGTTGCGCTGATGGATTCCCGCTCCATTGCGGCGACTGCGAAGAACGGCGGCTACATCACCGCCGCGACCGACGTCGAGTACGAGACCGAGCGTATCCCGTACGTGTTCGACGACGCCGTGTATGCAAAGCGCTGCTACAACGGCTTTGCGCACGCGCATCCCGAAGAGGAGCTCATCCTCGGGCCCAACATCACCGACTGGCCGAAGATGTATCCGCTGACCGAGAACCTGCTTGTGGAGCTGGATGCGGTCATCCGCGATCCGGTCACCACGACCGACGAGCTGATTCCGTCCGGCGAAACGTCCTCCTATCGCTCCAACCCGCTCCGCCTTTCCGAGTTTGCGCTCTCCCGCAGAGTGCCGGAATACGTCGGACGCTCCAAGGCGGTCTCGAAGGACGAGGCGGCGCGCCGTGCAGGCGAGAAGCCCGAAAAGCTCGTGAAGGCGCTCTCCGCGGTCGGCAATGCGGACGAGCTTTTGCAGAACACCCAGTTCGGCTCCTGCGTGTTTGCGAACAAGCCGGGCGACGGCTCCGCGCGCGAACAGGCGGCGTCCTGCCAGAAGGTGCTCGGCGGCTTTGCGAACATCTGCTATGAGTACGCGACCAAGCGCTATCGCAGCAACTGCATCAACTGGGGCATCGTGCCGTTCACGCTCAGGGAAGGCGACGCGTTCCCGTACGAGGAAGGCGACTTCGTGTTCGTGCCCGGCATCCGCGCGGCGATCGAAAACGGCATCGAGGAGATCCCCGCAAAGGCGATCAGAAAGGACGGCACGGTCGAAGACCTGATGCTGTATGTCAAGGGGCTGACCGAGGACGAAAAGACGATCATCCTCGAAGGGTGCCTGATGAACTACTACGCGGCGCAGAACAAATAAGCCGAAACCGTCGGCGGGGCGGACGCTCCGCCGGCGTTTACATGTGCAAATATTCACAGGAGGAACGTATGGAAAAGATCAAAATGACCACGCCGCTCGTCGAGATGGACGGCGACGAAATGACCAGAATCATCTGGAAGATGATCAAGGACGAACTGCTTCTGCCGTTTGTCGACCTCAAGACCGAATACTATGACCTCGGCCTTCCGAAGCGCGACGAGACGAAGGATCAGATCACCAAGGACGCGGGCAACGCGATCAAGAAGTACGGCGTCGGCGTCAAGTGCGCCACGATCACGCCGAACGCGCAGCGCATGACCGAGTACAACCTGCACGAGATGTGGAAGAGCCCGAACGGCACGATTCGTGCGATCCTCGACGGCACCGTGTTCCGCGCGCCGATCATCATCGACAACATCAAGCCGGTCGTCAAGAACTGGGAGCTGCCGATCACGATCGCCCGTCACGCGTACGGCGATCTCTACAAGGGCACCGAATACCGCGTCCCCGAAAAGGGCAAGGCGGAGCTCGTCTTCACCGGCGAAAACGGCGCAAGCTTCCGCGAGACGGTCTACGACTTTGAATGCCCCGGCGTGCTGCAGAGCATCTACAACAAGGACACCTCGATCACCTCGTTCGCCCATTCTTGCTTCAAGTACGCGATCGAAACGAAGCAGGATCTGTGGTTCTCCGCAAAGGATACGATCAGTAAGAAGTACGACATGAACTTCCGCAACATCTTCCAGGAAGTCTACGAGAAGGACTACAAAGAGACGTTCGAAAAGCTCGGTCTGACCTACTTCTACACCCTGATCGACGACGCCGTTGCGCGCGTCATCCGCAGTAAGGGCGGCTTCATCTGGGCACTCAAGAACTACGACGGCGACGTCATGAGCGACATGGTTTCCACGGCGTTCGGTTCGCTCGCGATGATGACCTCCGTGCTGTGCAGCCCGGACGGCAACTTCGAGTTCGAAGCGGCGCACGGCACCGTCACGCGGCACTACTATAAGTACCTCAAGGGCGAGGAGACCTCCACCAACCCGATGGCGACGATCTATGCCTGGAGCGGCGCGCTCAAAAAGCGCGGCGAGCTCGACAACCTGCCCGAGCTCGTGGCGTTCGGTCAGAAGCTGGAGGAATCCTGCATCGACACGCTCAAGGACGGCATCATGACGAAGGACCTCGTGAACCTCGTCGAGGGCATCACCCCCACCGCGGTCAACACGATCGACTTCATCCGCGCCATCCGCGCGCGTCTCGAAAAGAAGCTCGCATAAGACAACGACAAAAGAGGGCTGTGCGCAGCCCTCTTTTTTTGCGGTTTTTTATTTGTTCTTGAGTTCCTGCTTTTTGATCTTGAGAAGGTTCTGGAGATACAGGACGGCGTCGCTGAGCAGCCAGATGATGACGCCGTAGGAAAGTCCCTGCAGCAGCTCCGCAAAGAACTGCGCGAAGATCGTGCCGCCCGGATAGCCGGCGACGGCCAGCGAGATCATATGCACGATCGCGACCAGCAGATAGAACGTCATCACGGTGACGGCGACCGCCTTTGCGATCAGGCAGAACAGGCCCTGTTCCTTCACCCACTTACGGAAGGCGTTCGACACTTCGGGCTGTTTCGGCTCCGCCTTGGTCTTCGGCGGATCAAACTGCAGTTCGGGTTCAGAGGGTTCGGGCGCGAAGCGCGCGCCGCAGGCGTCGCAGAACGCGGCGTCGTCGGGAAGCTGTTTGCCGCACTTGGTACAATACATCGTCATTTCCTCCTTTATTGATGAAGGGGAGACGCCGTCTCCCCCAATGCTCAGTTCAGATAACCGATTGCGGCGTACGCGTCCTCGTGACGGATCGCGGCCGTTGCGGCTTCCTTTTCCCATTCCGCATAGAGCGCCGTCCATGCTTCGTCCTGCGCGTTCGCCGCGGCGGCCGCCCGGATTGCATCGGCAATCGTCGCGCGGTCGACCACGCCCGCCTGCGGTTTCTCGATCAGCATGACGATATAGTACACATCGTCGATCAGGATCGGCTCGGAATACGTGCCGACAAGCAGTTCCGCCGCATAGTCGCACAGTTCGCCGTAGCGCTCGTCGCCTTCCGTGTACAGCAGGGTTTCGCCGGTGAAGCCGTCGACGTTGTACTGCTTCATGACGTCCTCAAACGGCGTTTCCTCCTCGAGCGCTTCATACGCGCGGTTGATCCGCATGCGCGCATCGCCGATGAACGCCTCTTCGAGCACGTCGTTTTCCGTCTTGAGCTCCAGATAGCGCGCAAGGATCTCCTCCTGACGCTCCGTCTTTTCGCCGTTGAGCGCGAGCCTGCCGTACTCCGCTTCCAGCTCCGCCATCTCGGCGCGGTTCGTTTCGATCTTGAGGTCGCGTTCCGCTTCCGGCGCGATCTCGATCAGCTGCACGCGCAGCACGCCTTCCGGCACGACCAGCGCCGGAACCGCAGAATCGCCGTCGCGGAACGATTCCGCATAATCGCGATACGCGAGCGGATCCTTTTCAATCTCCTCCTGCTGCGACGCGAGCGCGGACGCGTACCACGCATCCACCTGTTCGTCGGTCACGGTGAGTTCCTTGATCTGTTCTTCGCGCAGCTTGTCGGTCAGAGCCGAAGCGCTGCGGTCGCCCATCATGCTCTTCTGCTGCTCGGCAAGATACTGCTCGAGCGTATAGCCCTCGTAGAAATACTCGGTCAGCTCCGCGTTGATCTGTTCCATCGCGAGGTCCAGCTCCTCTTCGGAGAGCTTTGCGATGTCGTCCGCGATCTCCGCCGCGCCGCCGTAATAGTATGCGTACTCGCAGATCAGGCTGGTGCGCAGATCCTCAATCTGCTGATTGACGTCCTGTTCGATCGCGGCTTCTTCCTCCGCCGACAGCTTGACGCCGAGCGTCTCCGCCTTCCACTGCGGCAGATAGTAGCGGATCAGGTCGTTGATCGCCATGTCGCGGTATTCCTTGATCGATTCGTCGTCCGTGATCTGCACGCCGTAGTAGCTCTCGAGCATGCTGACGTAATAGTTGTAGGAATCCTCGATCTCGCCAGCGGTGATCTTGACGCTGCCGAGCTCGATCGCAACGGCGTCGCGATCGTAGTTCGAGGTGTCGACGGCCGGACCGTCGGTTTTCGGCGCAACGGTTGCGTCCGCTTCCTTGTCCTTATCCGGGACCAGGCAGCCCGCGAAGGACAGCGCCATCGCTGCGGCCAGCAGCAGCGCAATCAGTTTGGTTGTTTGCTTCATATTCGTATGTAAAGTGTCCTTTCCGAAAGATCGTCTCATTATACCCTGTTTTGCGGGCGTTAGCAATGCATCAATCTGTAAATTAATTGTGGAAGATTTTTGACAAAATCGGAAACCGAGCGTTTTTTGTCGATCCACTCGATCGCCGGCGGCTCGCTTGCGAGCAGTCTGAGGTTCGGTTCGGAGGAAAGCACCGCCAAAAGCCGCATCCCGTCCGGATGCGCCGAAGTGTCGTACGTCATCGTGACCTTGCCTTCGCGCACGGTGACCGAGGCGATCCCCGCCCGCTTTGCGTAGGCGCGGATCAGCGCCAGCTGCATCAGCGTCATGACCGGCTCCGGCAGTTCGCCGTAGCGGTCGTTGAACTCGTCCAGAAGATCGGCGTACGCGTCGCTGTCGCCGATCTGCGCGATGCGCTTGTACATGGCGAGCCGGTGCAGCTCGGACGGCAGAAACGTCTTCGGCACATAGGCGTCGATCGGTACGTCGACCGTCGTTTCGATCTCGGGCTCCAAGGTCTCGCCCTTCGCCTCGGCGACCGCGGAGCGCATCATCTTGCAGTAGAATTCGTAGCCGACGTCCGCGATATGCCCGTGCTGCTCGGCGCCCAAGAGCGATCCCGCGCCGCGGATCTCCAGATCGCGCATCGCAAGGCGGAAGCCCGCGCCGAACTGCGTGAACTCGCGGATCGCCAGAAGCCGCTTTTGCGCCGTCTCCGAGACCTCGCGCGCCTGCGGCACGGTGAAATACGCATACGCAAGCCGCGTCGAGCGTCCGACTCTGCCGCGCAGCTGATAGAGCTGGGCAAGCCCGAGCTTGTCAGCTTCGAGCACCACGAGCGTGTTTGCGTTCGGGATGTCGACGCCGCTTTCGATGATCGTCGAACACAGCAGGATATCGATCTCGCGGTTCAGAAACGACATCATCGTTTCTTCGAGCAGCGCTTCCGGCATCTGCCCGTGCGCCATCGCGATGCGCGCGTCCGGCAGCAGCGCCTTCAGATGCTCAAGCGTCGAACCCATCGTCAGCACGCGGTTCGACACGACGAACGCCTGCCCTCCGCGCGAAAGCTCGCGGTTCAGCGCCGTCGCGACAAAGGTATCGTCGTATTCCATGACGAACGTCTGCACCGGAAAACGGTTTTCCGGCGGCGTTTCGATCGTCGAGATGTCTCGAATGCCGGTCATCGACAGATTCAGCGTCCGCGGGATCGGCGTCGCGGTCAGCGTCAGCACGTCGATCTCGCTGCGCAGCGCCTTGATCTGCTCCTTGTGGTTGACGCCGAAACGGTGTTCCTCGTCGATGATCAGAAGCCCCAGATTCTTGAACTGCACGGACTTCGCGAGCAGCGCGTGCGTGCCCACGACGACGTCGATCTCGCCGCTTGCAAGCTTCTTCTTCACCTCCGCGCACTCCTTCGGCGACTGGAAGCGCGACAGGCACGCCACATGCACCGGAAATTCCTGAAACCGCTGCAGCAGCGTGTGATAGTGCTGCTGCGCAAGGATCGTCGTCGGAACGAGGAACGCGGTCTGCTTGCTGTCCTGCGCCGCCTTGAACGCCGCGCGCATCGCGACCTCGGTCTTGCCGTAGCCGACGTCGCCGCACAAAAGCCGGTCCATCGGACGCGGCGATTCCATGTCCGCCTTGACCTCGCGGATCGCCTGCGCCTGATCGGGCGTTTCCTCGTACGGGAACGCGTCCTCGAGCCTTTTTTGCCACGCGGAGTCCTTTGAGAACGCGAAACCCGCGTTGGAGCTGCGCGCCGCATAGAGCCTTGCAAGGTCGACCGCAAGCTTCTTTGCGCCTTCGCGCGCCTTCTGCACGCGGTTCTGCCACTCCGTGCCGCCGAGCTTACTCAGCTGCGGGGGAACGTCCGCGTCCGCGCCGACATACTTCTGGATGCGGTCGAGCTGATCGGTCGGAATGAAAAGCTTGTCGTCGCCGCGATAGGCGAACAGCAGATAATCCTTGGTCGCGCCCTGCACCGTCAGCTGTTCGACGCCCATGAACCGCCCGATGCCGTGCGCCTCGTGCACCACGTAGTCGCCGACGGCAAGGTCGGTATAGCGCAGAACGCCGTTTTTCTTCTTCGTATGCGCCGCGGGCTTCTTGCCGAACAGCTCCTGTGCGGTCAGCACATACAGATGCAGTTCCGGAAAGACGAACCCGACCGGCAGCGATTCGCGCACAATCAGCGCTTCGCCGCGCACCGGCGCGCGCAGAAGCGTATCCGCGGACGCGATGTTCAGCTCGACCTCATTCAGCTGTTCCGTCAGCCGCTGCTGCGCCTCGCCGACATACAGCAGCACCGCTTCGCGCGCCTTCAGCAGGCGCTCGAGCTCCGTCTGAAACTGTTTGGAATCGTTGAGATACGCGGGCGCGGGCTCGGCGGTGAACCCGACGCGCGTCCGGTGTTTGAACCCCGGATACGGACGGAACAGCGCGTAATACGCCGCGCTGCGCGAAGAATCGAGCCGCCGCATCAGCAGATCGGCGGAAATCAGCAGCTTCCCCTGCGACGCATGTCCCTCGCCGCGTTCGAGCGTGGCGGCGACGGTCTCCGAAAACACGAGCTCCGCGGCGCGCGCCTCGTCCGCAATGCGTCCCGGATCGTTCAGAAGCAGGATATGCTCCTCGGGGAGATAATCCAGAAGCGTTTCCGTCACCAGATAGAGCAGCGGCACGAGCACGTCCGCGCACACGCACGGACGCCCGTCCTTCCACGCCTCGCGCTGCGCGTCGAACCCGACCGCCTGTTTCAGCATGCGCAGCGCCCGCGCCATCGCCTCCGCGGTCTGCGGCGTTTCGAACGCCGGCGGCAGAACGATCGCCTGCGTCTGCTCGATGCTGCGCTGCGTCAGCGGATCGAACAGGCGCATCTGGTCGACGTCGTCGCCGAAAAACTCGATGCGGCACGGAACCTCCGCCTGCGGCGGATACACGTCCAGTATGTCGCCGCGCATCGTGCACTGTCCCGGTCCCTCGATCTGATCGGTCCGCTCGTAGCCGGACGCGATCAGCCGCTCCAGCAGCGCGCGCGGATCGACCGTGTCGCCCGTATGCACCGTGATAACCTGCGACAAAAACGTCTCATGCGGTGCGAGGCGCTCCATCAGCGCTTCCGGACAGGTGATGATCAGGCAGTTGCTGTTGAGCGCCAGCCGCGACAGCACGGCAAGACGTTCGGCGCGGCGCTCGCTCGAAACGGTCTCCAGATGCACGATCGGCAGCTCACGCGGCAAAAACAGCAGGGTATCCGGTCGATACGCCCGTTGCTGCTCGAAAAGCCGCAGCGCTTCGGCGGGCGTCGGCACCACCCAGACGACCGTGCGATCCTCGCTGAGCGCAGCGTTGACCGGCGCGCGGTGCGCTTCCGGAAGCCCGAAAACGGCGACCGTTCCGTCGCCGGTTTTCAATGCCGTATCCAGTTGTCGATAGGCGGCGTCCTTTGCGATCGCCCGCAGCAGTTCCTTCATCGCATTTACATGGTGCAAATTTGCACCATATTATTCCTCCTTGTGTCCGTCGATCGAGACGGAACGATTCTTCTCATGCTTCTTGTTGTACTTCATCTGCGCCTCGTTGAGGTTCCCCTGCACGATCAGGATCGCGGCGTCGGCGGCATGCTCGAAGACCTCGCAAAGCGCCGCCTGCTCCGCCTTTGACGGGCGCTTCAGCACGAAATCGCGCAGCAGCAGGCTTTCGTCCTTGCCGACGCCGATGCGGATGCGCGCAAAGTTCTCGGAATGGACGCAGGCGATGATCGAGCGCATCCCGTTGTGCGTGCCCGCCGAGCCGTTCGCGCGGATGCGAAGGCTGCCGAGCGGCAGATCGATGTCGTCGCAGAGCACGATCATGCGGTCCGGTTCGAGCTTATAGAAGTGCAGCAGGCTCTGCACCGCCTCGCCGGAATTGTTCATATAGGTTTGCGGCTTCATCAGGATCACGCGCTCGCCGTCGATGCGCCCCTCGCCGTACAGCGCCGAAAAGCCCTTCGTCTTGACGCGCACGTTGAGGCGCTTCGCGAGGACGTCCAACGCCTGGAACCCTGCGTTGTGCCGTGTTTTTGCGTAACTCAGCCCGGGATTGCCGAGCCCTGTGATCAGATACATACCCGTTCCTTTCCGAACCGTCGAATTCCCCACGCCCGCTTTGGGGGAGGGGTATGCGGAAACTTCCACGTATATGAGTATATCACAGACCGGAACGAAACGCAACCGCACAAAAACGGCGGATTTTCTGCGCCGGACGAAAGATTTCTGTTGCCTTTCCCCGCAAAAAAAGGTATCATAATTGTGTATGAGCATTCACTCCGACATTCTGAACACGCTTCGGATCGAGCGTCCCGCCGATCCGCTGTCGCTGCCCGCGCTGACGCTGGCGTATCTCGGCGACACGATCTTCGATCTCTATGTGCGCACCTATCTTGCGGAGACGCTTCGCATGCAGGTGCACGCGCTGCACCTCGAAGCCGCCAAGCGCGTCTGCGCGAAAGGGCAGGCGGAAGCATACCGCTGCATCGCGGACCGGCTGAACGAGGAGGAGCAGGCGGCGTTTCGCCGCGGCCGCAACGCGCACAGCGGCACCGTGCCCAAGCACGCGAACGTGCGCGACTACCGCGTGGCGACGGGGCTCGAATCGATGCTCGGGCATCTGTATCTCAAGGGCGCGGACGCGCGCATAGGCGAACTGATGCAGCTCATTTTGGAACACTCGGAATCTTCCGGAAAGGAAAGCGACTATGACGTATCAAAAGAATGATTTCCCGAAGCGTCCCTCCTCGAAGGACACGGGCGTGCGCGGCGAGAACCGCGGTTACGGCGCGAAGAACGGCGGCAAGCGCTATGACGACGACAAGTCCTACGGCAAAAAGCCGTTCAACCGGCAGAACGACGACAAGCCCTACGGCAAAAAGCCGTTCAACCGGCAAAACGACGACAAGCCCTACGGCAAAAAGCCGTTCCGCAGGGACGAGAATCAAAAGCCTTATGACCGCAAGCGGGACTTTGACGAACGCAAGCCGCGCGAGCAGCAGAACGAGACCGACGAACAGCCGTATCTGCTGATCGGACGCAACGCGGTGCGCGAAGCGATCAAGAGCGGTCGGAGCATCGACCGCATCCTGGTCACGAACGAGCGCGACGGCTCGCTCGGCGAGATCGTGATGCTTGCGCGCGAGCAGAAGCTGGTCGTGCGGGAGGTTGACCGCAAAAAGCTGGACGAGCTGTGCATGCCGTTCGGACACGGCGGCAAGACCGCCAACCATCAGGGCATCGTCGCCTATGCGGCGGGCGTGACCTACTGCGAGATCGCGGATATTCTGGCGGTTGCGGAGGAGCGCGGCGAAGCGCCGTTTGTGGTCGTGCTCGACGAGATCGAGGATCCGCACAACCTCGGCTCGATCATCCGCAGCGCGGACTGCGCGGGCGCGCACGGCGTCGTCATCGGCAAACGCAGAAGCGCTTCCGTTACGGCGGCGGCGGTCAAGGCGAGCGCGGGCGCGACCGAATACGTCAAGATCGCGCGCGTCGTCAACATCAACGCGGCGCTTGCGCAGCTCAAAAGCGCGGGGCTCTGGGTTGCCGGCGCCGATATGAAGGGCGAAAACATGCGTACGCAGGTGCTCAAGGGACCGCTGGCGCTCGTCATCGGCAACGAGGGCGAAGGGCTTTCGAAGCTCGTGCGCGACAACTGCGATTTTCTCGTGTCGATCCCGATGCAGGGGCACATCGATTCGCTGAACGCAGGCGTTGCGGCGGCGATCCTGATGTTTGAAAAGAAGCGGCAGGACGCGGAAGCATGAGCGCGCCGACCGACGAAACGCTGCTTGCCCGCATCCGGCAGGGCGACGAGGAAGCCGAACGGCTGCTGTACAACCGGTACAAGCAGCTGGTGCGTTCGCGCGCACATTCGTATTTTCTGATCGGCGCGGACCACGAGGACCTCGTGCAGGAGGGCATGATCGGGCTGTACAAGGCGGTGTGCGAATACGACGGGAGCAAGGCGGCGTCGTTCAAGAGCTTTGCGGAACTGTGCGTGACGCGGCAGATCCTGTCCGCGATCAAGCAGGCGACGCGCAAAAAGCACGGACCACTGAACAACTACGTCTCGCTGAACCGGTCCGAAACGACCGACGGCGATCTGACGCTGCTCGATACGGTGCGTTCGCTGAGCGTGGCGGATCCCGAGGACGTGGTGATCGGGCGCGAAAACTTCGAACAGCTCGTGCAGCATCTTTCGAAGGTGCTCTCGCCGATGGAACAGCGCGTACTGAACCTTTACCTTTGCGGCTATTCCTATCCGCAGATCGCGGCGAAGCTCGAAAAGCCGAGCAAATCGATCGACAACGCCATGCAGCGCGTCAAGCGCAAGCTGGAAGGCTTCCGGAAATGAACATCCGAACGAAAAAAAGGACTGCCGCGGCAGTCCTTTTTCTGCGGTTTTTATCTGATGGTTTCCTTGAAGCCCATGTAGGGGCGGAGCACCTCGGGGATGCGGATCGTGCCGTCCGCCTGCAGGTTGTTCTCGAGGAAGGCGATCAGCATGCGCGGCGGCGCGACGACCGTGTTGTTCAGCGTATGCGCGAAGTAGTTGCCCTTCTCCTTGTTCTTGATGCGGATGCCGAGACGGCGCGCCTGCGCGTCGCCGAGATTCGAGCAGCTGCCGACCTCGAAATACTTCTGCTGCCGCGGCGACCACGCCTCGACGTCGCAGCTCTTGACCTTGAGGTCCGCAAGATCGCCGGAGCAGCACTCGAGCGTGCGCACCGGAATGTCGAGCGAGCGGAAGAAGTCGACCGTGTTCTGCCAGAGCTCGTTGTACAGCTTTTTGCTGTCCTCGGGCTTGCAGACGATGATCATCTCCTGCTTCTCGAACTGGTGGATGCGGTAGACGCCGCGCTCCTCGATGCCGTGCGCGCCGACCTCCTTGCGGAAGCAGGGCGAATAGCTCGTGAGCCGGATCGGGAGCTTGTCTTCGTCGTTGAAGGTGTTCATAAAGCGGCCGATCATGCTGTGCTCGGAGGTGCCGATGAGATAGAGGTCCTCGCCCTCGATCTTGTACATCATGTTCTCCATCTCGGCAAAGCTCATGACGCCGTCGACGACCGCGGAACGGATCATGAACGGCGGCACGACGTAGGTGTAGCCGCGGTCGATCATAAAGTCGCGCGCGTAGCTCAGCACCGCGCTGTGTAAGCGCGCGATGTCGCCCATGAGATAGTAGAAGCCGTTGCCGCTCGTCTTGCGCGCGGAATCGAGATCGATGCCGTTCATGCGCTCCATGATGTCCACATGGTACGGGATCTCGAAGTCCGGCACCTTCGGCTCGCCGAAGCGTTCGATCTCGACGTTTTCGGAGTCGTCTTTGCCGATCGGCACCGTTTCGTCGATGATGTTCGGAATCACCAGCATGCGCTTGCGGATCTCGGCTTCGAGCTCCGTCTCGCGCACTTCGAGGTCCGCCATCTCCTTCGCCATCGCGCCGACCTGCTTCTTGGCTTCCTCCGCCTTTTCGCGCTCGCCGTGCGCCATCATCATGCCGATGGACTTACTGATGACGTTGCGCTGATTTCTGAGATAATCGCCGCGCACATGCGCTTCGCGGTATTCCTTGTCGAACGCAAGCACTTCGTCGACGAGGACGAGCTTTTCATCCTGAAACTTCTTTTTGATGTTTTCCTTTACGAGGTCCGGATTCGACCGGACAAGCCTGATATCCAGCATATTACATCCTTTCGGGGACCTTGAGCCCCAGCATGGTTAATCCGTTTTTCAGCACCTGACGCGTGGCGTCGCAAAGCGCCAGACGCGCCGCGCGGACGTTGAGATCGTCCGCCATGATACGCTGTTCATAGTAGAAGCGGTTGAACGCGTTTGCGATCTGCATGATCGAACGCGAAACGACGTACGGTTCGTACTTCTCCGCGGCGCCTCTGACCGCCTCGGGGAACGCCGCGATCGCCTTCAGAAGCGCAACGCTTTCGGGATCGTTCAGAAGCGACGCGTCGAACGTTTCCGGTCTTGCGCCCGCCTTGCGGAGCACCGAGCAGCTTCTTGCGTGGGTGTACTGCACGTACGGCGCGGTCTCGCCGTCGAAGTTCAGCACCTTGTCCCAGCTGAACGTCACGTCCTTGATGCGGTTGTTGTACAGAACCGACCAGAGGATCGCGCCGACGCCGACCGCCTCCGCCGCGCTCTTTTTGTCCTCTAAATCCGGACTCTTTTCGCAGATGATGTCGTAGGTCTTTTCGACCGCCGCGTCGAGCACGTCGTCAAGATACAGCACCTTGCCCTCGCGGGTATGGAAGGCGCCGCCCTCCATGCTGACCATGCCGAAGTTCACGTGAACGCAGTTCTTTACCCAGTCGCGCCCCATAAGCTCGAGCACCTTGAAGAACTGCCGGAAATGCAGGTCCTGCTGATAGGCGACGACATACAGAAGCTTGTCGAAATCGTAGGTTTCCTTGCGGTAGCAGGCGGCGGCGAGGTCGCGCGTTGCGTAGATCGTGCTGCCGTCGGACTTCAGGATGATGCACGGCGGCATGTTCCATTCGGAGAGATCGACGATCTCCGCGCCCTGATCGACCTTGCTGATGCCCTTGTCGCGCAGCTCCTCGATGATCGGCTGCATCTTGTCCTCGTAGAACGCTTCGCCGTTCCAGCTGTCGAAGTCCACGCCCATGCGCGCATAGGTCACCTTGACTTCGCGGATCGTCGCGTCCTTCATCTTCTCCCAGAGCGTGCGCGCTTCGGGATCGTGGTTTTCGATCTTCCGGAACCACGCGCGGGCTTCGTCGTTCAGGGACGGATCCTTTTCCGCCTCCTCATGGAAGCGCACGTACAGCGCGACGAGCTCGCGGATCGAGTAATCGTCGACGGGTTTATCGCCCCACAGCTTGTACGCCGTGATCATCTTGCCGAACTGCGTGCCCCAGTCGCCGAGGTGGTTGATGCCGACCGTGCGATAGCCGAGCGCCTTATAGATCCGGTACAGTGCGTTGCCGATCGCGGTAGAGGGCAGATGGTGGAAGCCGAACGGCTTTGCGATGTTGATCGAGCTGTACTCGATGACGACCGTCCTGCCGTTGCCCTCCGTACTCGTGCCGTAGGCGTCGCCCTCTTTCAGTACGCGGTTCAGGACCGAGCCCGCGACCGCGCCCTTGTCGGTGAAGAAATTGAGGTAGCCGCCGACCGCCTCGCAGCGCTCGAAGCCCGCGGGCAGCGCAAGCTTGTCCTTCAGCTCCGCGGCGATCAGGTTCGGCGCACGGCGCATCGTTTTGGACAGGCGGAAGCACGGAAACGCGTAATCGCCCATCTCCGTGTTCTTCGGCACCTCGATCCAGTCGCAAAGCGCGGCTTCGTCGGTGTTGCACAGCGGCGCAAGCGCCGCAGCCAGTATTTTGACAGCATCCATGGTTCAAACTCTCCTTAACTTTTTTATGATACCACAGCATGCGCAAAAAAGAAAGGGCAAGTTTCAAAAAACCCGCTTGCAACGCGGGCGGCGCGCGTGTATGATAGAATCAAAGAGATTCGGGAGGCATCGGAATGGAACGGACACCCTTTTATGAACAGGTCAAGGAACGCCTGATTCGCTACGCAAAGATCGATACGCAGTCCGACGCGAAGAGCACGGCGACGCCGACCACGCAGAAGCAGTTCGACCTTGCGCGCGTACTGGTCGACGAGCTGCGTTTGATCGGCGCGGACGACGTCTGGCTTGACGAGCACAACTGCGTCGTCTACGCAAAAATCCCCGCCAATCAGCGGGGCGGACGCGCCTTCGGGCTGGTGACGCATATGGACACCGCGCCGGACGCGCCGGGCGCGAACGTCAGACCGTGGGTGCTCGAAGCCTACGACGGCGGCGATATCCTGCTGAACGCGGAGCGGGGCATCGTCATGTCGCCGAAGGATTTCCCGAACCTTTTAAACTACATCGGGCAGGATCTGATCCTGACCGACGGCACGACGCTGCTGGGCGGCGACGACAAGGCGGCGATCGCTTCGGTGATGACCTTTGCGGAGCATCTTCTCCGGCATCCGGAGATTTTGCACGGACCGGTCGCGCTCGCGTTTACGCCCGATGAGGAGGTCGGCGGGCTTGCGAAGGACCTCGACCTTGCCCGCTTCGGCGCGAAGGTCGCCTATACGCTCGACGGCGACTGGCTCGGCTTCTATGAGGACGAGACGTTCCACGCGTCGCACGCGAAGGTCACGTTTACCGGCAGAAGCGTCCACACCGGCACCGCGAAGGGCATCATGATCAACGCCTGCGATCTGCTGACCGAGTGGCTCAATCTGCTGCCGCGCTTCGAAAAACCGCAGTACACCGACGGGCGCGAAGGCTTCTTCCATGTGCTGTCGGTGCGCGGCGCGTGCGAGCATGCGGAGGCCGAGCTCATCATCCGCGATCACGACCGCACGCAGTTCGAGATCCGCGAAGCGTACCTCAAAAAATGCACCGACGCGATCAACGCGCAATACGGCGAACACGCCTCGCTTTCGATCGACGAGACCTATCGCAGCATGAAGGAGGTCGTGGATCAACATCCGTATCTCATCGAGCATCTCTGCGCGGCGATCCGAAAGGCGGGTTTAGAACCGCAGTCGCTCGCGTTCCGCGGCGGCACCGACGGCTCGGCGCTCTCGTGGCGCGGGCTGCCGTGTCCGAATCTCTCGGCGGGCTATGAGAACGCGCACGGACGGTTCGAGTACGTGCCGATCCCGTCGATGGAGAAGAATGTGGAGATCCTGCTGCATCTGTGCGCTCTGTTTGCGCAGGATGAGGCGTGAAAGGAGCCGAAATGGAGACCGAAGAACGCACCGTGCTTGCGCAAAGCACCTATACCCCGACCTTTGAGACGGAGCGGCAGCGGTTCCGCGCCATGCGGTCCTACCGGCGGATCGTTCTGCTGTGCATTCTGTACGGCGCGCTGTTCACCTATCTGCTGGTCCGGATCGGGATCCAGCTGGTGAAGATCTTCGCCTTTCATGTGCCGGTCTACGCCGCAATCTCGATGTGGGTGTCGGCGGTGCTGCTGATCCTGTTCGTGTATCTCTTTGTCACGGTGCTGACCGCGCCGCGACGCAACGCGAAGCGCAGAATCCGGCAGCTTCTGGAGACGCATCCGACGGTCCCTTCGGTCGTGACGACGTTTTATGAGGACGAGGTCGTGATCCGCAGCGAGGGCGAGCGGAACGGACTGCATCTCCGCTATTCCGTGTTCAGACGGATTGCGGAAACGGACGGTCTCTTTCTTTTGTGGACGAAGGAAAAGCAGGTGTTTGCGGTCGCAAAGCAGGGGCTGTCGGTCGTCGATCCTGCGGGCTTTCGCGCGCTGATGCGGGAGAAATGCCCGAAAGCAACCTGCAGATGGAGGAATGAAGCATGAAAACGATCTATCTTGCCGGCGGATGCTTCTGGGGAATGCAGAAGTTTCTGGACCAGTTCCCCGGCGTTCTGAAAACCGAAGTCGGCTACGCAAACGGTCCGGACAAGGCGCCGAGCTATCGCGACGTGTGCGGCAATTCCGGTCATGCGGAGACGGTGCGCATCGACTACGACGAAAACGAGCTGCCGCTTTCGGAGCTGCTGCAGTACTATTTCATGGTGATCGATCCGCTTTCGGTCAACCGGCAGGGCATGGACGCGGGCGTGCAGTACCGCACCGGCGTCTATTATACGGACGAAACGCAGCTTCCGGTGATCGACGCAATCTTTAGGGAGGTTTCCGAAAAGGTCGGCGCGCCGCTTGCGGTGGAAAAGCTGCCGATTCAAAACTTCTTCTCCGCGGAGGAGTATCACCAGAAGTATCTCGACAAGAACCCGGGCGGCTACTGCCACATCCCGACGCGGTATTTTTCGATCGCGAAGAAGGAATAAGCCGTGCAAATCACGATTGTCCCGATGCGGAGAAGGGAGGCGGACGGATGATCCGGTGCATTTCGGCGGAGGAAGCCAAGGCGTTTCCGTTTTCGAACGACGCCGAGGAGATCACCTTCAAAAAGCTGCGGCAGCTCCTTGACGCGCCGGAGGTTCTGTGCCTGTCCGACGGGAAGGACCTGCTGTTTGCGCGCACCGGACCGGACCGGCCCGCGTGGATCTATACGCGAAAAGGCATTTCGGACGAGACGCTCTGTGAGCTTGCCGTCTCGCTTTGCGTGCTCAGGGAAGCCAGGAACCTTGCGGGTGTGATCGGAAGGGCAAGCCTTGTCCGGTATCTGGAGCTTGCGCTGCCGTTTCCGACGCAGCGCCGCCTGCCGCTGACCGCGTATCTGTGCGAAAAGCCGAACGTTTTTGCCGCCGAGGGCGAACGCGTGCATGCGTCGCAGCTCAATCCCGCCGTCTGCGGCGAGCTCCTTGCCGAGCTCGGCGAACAGGCGCGCGAACCGATCCCCGAAAGCGAGCGCCTTGCCGCCGGTCAACGGTTCTGCGAAAGCCCGCTTGCGTACGGTTGGTGCATAAACGGGACAACTGTTGCGCTGCTGCGGATGACCGAGCAGGAGGACGGCCTTGCCTACATCAACAACGTGGTGACGGACGCGAAGCACCGCGGGCACGGCTACGGAAAAGCGCTGGTCGGTTCGGTCGTTCAAGACGTATACGAACGCGGCAAACGCACCATGCTCTATGCCGACACAAGCTATCCCGCCTCGAACGCGCTGTACCGCGCCGTCGGCTTTGCCGAAGCGGGGCGCTTGATCGGATTTGACTTTGTATAACAGCCCTGTCCCATTTTCGGGACATATGCGTGCAAAACAAAAGCCTTGTCCTGTTTTCGGGACAAGGCTCTTTTTGTGAACCGGCGTCAATCAGCCTTTCAGCCCGCGGGACTGGCGATCCATATCCTCCACGACGATGTCGTAGATCTCGCCGAGCGTGGAGCAGTATGCGAGCACCTTCCACGGCTCGTTGGTGTGGAAGTGAATCTTGATCGTCTCCTCGGTGCCGACCGCCAGCAGGCAGTCGCCCTCGAAGTTGTTCAGAAAATACGCGCGGATCGCGTCCTCGTCGAGGTCGTGTCCGTCGATCAGAAGCTGTGTGTCATACTTGAATTCCAACATGTTCGTTCTCCTTTTCAGATATTTCCCCGGAGCGCGTAGACCGTGATGCCGACGCACTCGCGCAAAAAGTTGTTGATGCGGATGTACCAGACGTCCGGCGCGGCGATGCCCTCGGCGTCGATGCCGGTTTTGAGCGCCACGCGGCGCGCGCGGAAGACGTGGAAATCCGTGGTGACAAAGGCGATCTTCGCGTCTTTGCCGAGCGTCTGTTCGATCAGGGCCTTGCTGAATTCGAAATTCTCCTTGGTGCTTTCGGCTTTGTCCTCGACGAGGATGCGCGAGGGTTCGACGCCCTTCTGCCCGACAAGATATTTTTGCATCGCCGACGCCTCGGAGACGGTCTCGCCGCTGCCCTGCCCGCCGGAAACGACGCAGAGCGCGTCGGGATGCGATTCGAGCCAGTCCGCGGCGGTGTCGAGACGGTTCGAAAGAACCCACGTCACGCGGTCGCCGTGCACCGCGGCGCCGAGTACGATCAGCGCGTCCGCGTCCACCTTGTCCGCGCGCTTGCTCGCCGTGCCCATCAGGATGCCCATGACGAGCAGGAACACCGCGCCGAGCGCGTAGCAGCAGAGCAGAAACCATTTGAGAAACGCCCCAAAACCGGCGTCCATATGGTGCATAAACGCACCAAGCAGCAGAAGCGGCAAGCCGATGATTGCCGGAAGGATCACACCGAGGTTATAATTCGACAAAAACGATACGAGAATCGTATCCAGTACCAAAAACGCACCAAGCAGGATACAGATGATGCGGATCACTTTCATGTTCTCCTCCTTTCGGACAAGGTCAGCATATCATGCGGTTGTGACCGGAATGCGTCAGAACGGTAAACTTTCCCTGCATGTTTACATGCGTAACGGATGTTCACACCTCATCCACCGCAAGCGGTCCCCCTTCCCCATCAAGGGGAAGGCTTTTGGGTTCGCTTATCCGGAGGCTTCGCCCCCTCGAAGAGGGTGGAGAAGCTGTCACCGTCAGGTGACTGATGAGGAGGTCACGGCTGCGACAATCCGAGATGTCTCAGAATATCCAGACAAACAGCGTCAAATTCCCTGTTGATCTGCAGATTGGTGTACCGCAGAACGGTAATCCCGTTCGCTTGAAACCATTGATCACGCACCCGGTCGCGCTCGGGTCCTTCGCCCTGAAAATGCTGCGTACCGTCCAGCTCAATCACCGTCTTTTTCGACGCGATAAAGAAATCGACGATATACCTGCCAAGCACTTTTTACCGGTTGACCGTCAGCGGAAGATCCTTCAGAAAATCATACCAAAGATGCCGTTCCTCTCTGGTCATGTTCTTTCGCAGAATCTTTGAAACACCGGTTAACCTGTCCATTATTTCAATCCGAGTTCGCGCTTTAGGAACTGTCCGGTGTAGCTCTGCTCGCACGCGGCGATCTCTTCCGGCGTGCCGGTCGCGAGTACGGTGCCGCCCTCGTCGCCGCCCTCGGGACCGAGGTCGATGATCCAATCCGCGGTCTTGATGACGTCGAGGTTATGTTCGATCACGATGACCGTGCTGCCGGAGTCGGCGAGGCGGTTCAGAATCTCCAGAAGCCGCTTCACGTCGTGCGTGTGCAGCCCCGTCGTCGGCTCGTCGAGCACGTAGAGCGTGCGGCCGGTGTCGCGTCTCGAAAGCTCCGTCGCGAGCTTGATGCGCTGCGCTTCGCCGCCGGAGAGCGTGGTGGAAGGCTGTCCGAGCTTGATGTAGCCGAGGCCCACGTCGTCGAGCGTTTGCAGGATGTTTTTGATCTTGCTGTGCTGCGCGAAGAACGGCAGCGCCTCCTCGACCGTCATTTCGAGCACGTCGTAGATGTTCTTGCCCTTGTAGCGCACCTCCAAGGTCTCGCGGTTGTAGCGCCGTCCGTGGCAGACCTCGCACGGCACGTAGACGTCCGGCAGAAAGTGCATTTCGATCTTGACGATGCCGTCGCCCTTGCACGCCTCGCACCGTCCGCCCTTGACGTTGAAGCTGAACCGCCCGCTTGTATAGCCGCGAAGCTTCGCGTCCGGCGTGGTCGCGTACAGCGCGCGGATGAGATCGAAGAGCCCCGTGTAGGTTGCGGGATTCGAGCGCGGTGTGCGTCCGATCGGGCTTTGGTCGATGTCGATGATCTTGTTGAGATATTCGATGCCGTCGATGCCGTCATGGTCCTTCGGACGGACCTTCGCGCGGTTCAGATCGTGCAGCAGGCGCTTTTTCAGGATCTCGTTGACAAGCGACGATTTGCCCGAGCCGGACACGCCGGTTACGCAGATGAACTTGCCGAGCGGAAACTCGACCGTGATATTCTTGAGGTTGTTCGCCCGCGCGCCGCGCACGACAAGCTTCTGTCCGCTGCCCGCCCGCCGCCGTTCGGGGACGGGGATGGTGCGTTTTTGACTCAGGTACTGACCGGTCAGGGAGGTTTCGCACGCCATGACCTCATCCGGCGTTCCCGCGACGATGACTTCGCCGCCGTGCACACCGGCTCTGGGACCGATGTCCACGATGAAATCGGCGTTGCGCATCGTCTCCTCGTCGTGCTCGACGACGATCAGCGTGTTGCCGAGATCGCGCAGCCCCTTGAGCGTTTCGAGCAGCTTTGCGTTGTCGCGCTGATGCAGACCGATCGACGGTTCATCCAGGATATAGAGCACGCCGACGAGCCCGCTGCCGATCTGCGTTGCAAGCCGGATGCGCTGGCTCTCGCCGCCGGACAGCGTCGCCGCCGCGCGGGAGAGCGTCAGGTAGTTGAGACCGACGTTGACGAGAAAGCCGAGCCGCGCGTCAAGCTCCTTGAGGATCGCCGCGGCGATCGTCCGCTGCATCGGCGTCAGAACGAGGCTGCGCAAAAATTCCCGCGACTGCTTCACGTTCATTTCGCAAAGCTCGGAGATGTTCTTCCCGCCGACGGTGACCGCCAGCGACGTGGGCTTTAAGCGCTTGCCCTTGCAGTCGGGGCACGGGATGTGCGCCATATAGCTTTCGATGTCCGCCTTCGCCCAGTCGCTCTGCGATTCGCGGTAGCGCCGTTCCATGTTCGGCACGATGCCCTCGAACGTCGACAGGAAGTGTCCGCCGCCGTAGCTGCGCTCGTACTGCACCTCCATCTTTTCCTTCGTGCCGTACAGAAGCGCGTCGCGTCCCGCCTTCGGCATGTCGCAGAACGGCGTATCCATCGTAAAGCCGAAGTGCCGCGCGATCGCTTCGTAATACATGTCGGAGAAAACGTTGTTGTTGCCGCTTTTCCAGCCGGGCGCCTTGATCGCGCCGTCGTTGAGCGACAGCGTTTCGTCCGGCACCACGAGCGTCGGATCGATCTTCAGCTGTTCGCCGAGGCCCAGACACGTCGGGCAGGCGCCGAACGGATTGTTGAACGAGAACGCGCGCGGCGCAAGCTCCTCCAGCGCGATGCCGCAGTCCGGACAGGCGTAGTTCTGCGAGAAGAGCATCTCCTCGCCGTCCTGCACCGCGACGATCGCAAGGTTCTGTCCGAGCTTGAACGCGTGTTCCAGCGATTCGGTGAGACGGCTTTCGACGCCATCCTTCAAAACGATGCGATCGATGACCGCCTCGATCGTATGCTTTTTCTGCTTGTCCAGAGCGGGCGCTTCCTCGATCGGATACACCTCGCCGTCGATGCGCACGCGCACATAGCCCTCGCGCTGCAGGCGTTCGAGGACCTTCTGATGCTCGCCCTTTCTGCCGCGCACGCACGGCGCGATGATCTGCATCCGCGTTCCCTTCGGCAGCGCCGTGATCTGATCCACGATCGTGTCGATCGACTGGCGTTCGATCACGCGGCCGCAGTTCGGACAGTGCGGAATGCCGCAGCGCGCGTACAGAAGGCGCAGATAGTCGTAGATCTCCGTGACCGTGCCGACCGTCGAACGCGGGTTGTGCCCCGTGCTCTTTTGGTCGATCGAGATTGCGGGCGAAAGTCCGTCGATGCGATCCACGTCCGGCTTGTCCATCTGTCCGATGAACATGCGCGCATACGAAGAAAGGCTCTCGACATAGCGCCGCTGTCCCTCCGCGTAGATCGTGTCAAACGCGAGGCTCGACTTGCCGGAACCGGAAACGCCCGTCATCACCACGAGCTTGTTGCGCGGGATCACGAGATCGATGTTTTTGAGGTTGTGTTCCCTTGCGCCGTAGATGCAAAGGTCCTGATCTTTTCGTTCCATATTATCTGCGACAGACCGAGACGATCGCCTGCGCCGAGATGCACAGGCCCTTCCCCTCGTCGTTCATTCCTTCCGTCGTCGTTGCCTTGACCGAGACCGCGTCCGGCGAAATGCCGAGATCCTCCGCAATTGTACGCGCGATCGCGTCCCGGTACGGCGCAAGTTTCGGACGCTCGCAGATGACCGTCGCGTCGACGTGTCCGACGACCATGTCCCGTTTTTGCACCAACTCGTTGACCTTGCGGAGCAGAACGCGGCTTGAGATCCCGGCATACTGCGGATCCGTGTCCGGGAAAAGCTTGCCGATGTCCCCGAGCTTCAGCGATCCCAGGATCGCGTCCATGATCGCGTGCAGCAGCACGTCGGCGTCGGAGTGCCCCAAAAGTCCCTTTTCGAACGGAATCTCCACGCCGCCCAGGATGAGCTTGCGCCCTTCGACGAGCCGGTGCGTGTCGAATCCGATCCCGTACGTCGGCGGACACAGCCGAGAAAGCGCCCACGCCCAGTCCGAAGCCGCGGTCAGCTTGCGGTTGTCCTCGCTGCCGGGGACGAACCGCACCGAACCGAACGTCCTTGCGTACAGCGTCGCGTCGTCGGTGGCATATGCGCCGGTCCCGTACGCCGCGCGGATCTCCGTAAGACGGAACGACTGCGGCGTCTGCATGCGGAAAAGCGTATCGCGGTCGAGCGTTTCGACCGTGCCGTTCCTCACCTGCATGACCGTATCGGTCACGGGGATCGCCGTGACGCCCGAGCCGAACGCCGTCGCCGATTCGATGCTTGCCATGACGGTCGCGGGGCTGACGAAGCAGCGCGCCGCGTCGTGGATGACCGCGACGTCGCCGGACGCGGCGGAAAGACCGTTTCGCACCGAGTCGGTACGCTGTTCGCCGCCCGGTACGACGGAAAACGGCACGGGCACGGAAAGGCTCTTAACGGTCCGTTCGCTTGCGCCGCCGACCACGAATACGAGCGAATCGCAGCCGCCCGCCACGAGCGCGTCCATCGAGCGCTCGATCGCGGTCTTGCCGTACAGCGGCGTATTCAGTTTATCGAAGCCCATGCGCGCGGACGTGCCGGCGCAGAGCAGAATCCCGACAGCGCTCATGCTTCCCCCGAAAGAACGGTGTACAGGGAATCGGCGTCCTCCTTGCGGACGACCTCCGGCGTCTTTTCGACGCGGCAGAGCATGTGCTTGCCGCCGAGCAGGATATCGACCGTATCGCCCGGCTTGACTTCGCTTGCGGGCTTTGCCACCATGCCGTTGATCGAGACGCGCCCCGCGCCCGCCGCCTCGTTTGCGACGGTACGGCGCTTGATGATGCGCGAAACCTTTAACCACTTATCGAGCCGCATCTTAACCTCCGAACGGCGTAAAGCCGAATCCCATGAGCCGGAACACCTGCAGCAGGATCACGACGACGCCGAGCACGCCGGTGTAGATCGCAAAGCCCAGAAGTCCCTTCTTGGTGACGAGCCGGATCATGAAGCGCACCGCGAAGTAGCCGGAGATCGCCGCCGCCAGCATGGCGATGAGCATTGCGCCCCAGTACGGAAGCGTCATGATGCTTTCGAGCGCCTGCGGGTTTTTGACGAGCTTCAGAACCTCCAGAACGAGTCCGCCGAGGATCGCCGGAATCGACATCAAAAACGAGAAGTCCGCCGCGCTCTTACGGTCGAGCCCGCAGGTCAGCGCGCCCGCGATCGTGGAGCCGGAACGCGAAACGCCCGGCAGAACGCCGATCGCCTGCATCCCGCCGATCGCCAGCGCGTCGGTCCAGCGCATCGTGGCGAGCGACTTTCTCGGCTTGCGGCGGCGCGAAAGCAGCTCGCTCACCGTCAGAAAAACGGTCGTCAGCAGGAAGCTGAAGCCGAGGAAATTCCCCGCTTCGAGCCACGCGTCGAGCGCATCCCACTTTTTGAGGATCAGCGCGAACACGACCGTCGGCAGCGTCGCAATGATCAGGTGCAGCGTCAGCTTCTGCAGCGGGCGTCTCAGGATCGACAGGACCTGTTCGCGATAGACGAAAATGACCGCGATCAGCGTCGCCACATGCAGCATGACCGTGAAGAACGAACCGAAATAATCCTCATTGACCGCGCCCTGTGTGAGCTTTGCAACGAGAAACAAATGCCCGGAGCTCGACACCGGCAGGAACTCACAGAGCCCCTGCACGAGCCCCAACAGCAATGCAATCAGAAATACCATGATGAACCTCCGATAATTCTCTAATTGTATCATACTATGAAATGTCCGAAAATACAATAGTCCGAGGTGATTTCATGCTTTCTTACTGGATCGTGCGCGACCGGAATGAATGCCCGATCGGGCTTGCGCGATGCGACGACGGGCGCGTTTCGCTGCAGCTGAACGCGCCGCTGCAGGCGGACTGGACGCTGCTTTCCGATGCGGACGCGCTGCCCTTTGATGCGGACGGCGAAGCGTTCCTTGCCGATGCTTTCGCCGTGCTCGGCATGCGCGAAGGACAGCCCGTTGCCTTTGCCGCTGCCCCCGGCGCGCCGTCGCTCGCCTGCTGCCGGTCCCGCTTGTCCCAAATTTGCACCATAACAACCGAGCCGCCCGCCACAGCGCCTGTGCCGGAACCGGACGAAGCGTTGCCGGAACCCGAGCCGGAGCCGATGCCGAAAATGCCCGAACCGTCTGCAGATTCCGTGCCGGTCGACACGGTGGACGAGAGTGCGGAACGCGCCGCGCAGTTCTCGCTGCTGTTGACGCGCGCCGATGCGTTCTATGCGCAATGCGACGCGCCGGTTGTCCCTGCGGATAGCATGGTGCAAAAAGGGGATATGGATTCGGACGAAGGCGCCGGGATCGATCTGTTTCCGCAGGTCTTTCCGCGCGCGAAGTGGCGCTATGTCGACGGCGCGGACATTCTGCCGCACTACGAGGGGTTCTGGACCGGTCCGAACGGACTGCGTACGCGCATCCTTGCCGTCCGCGGACACGCCGCCCCGCGTCCGCCGCGCGCGCTTTTCGGCTTCTCCCGCTTTCTGCGCGGCGCGGACGGCAACGGATACTGGATCAAAACCGAATAAAAAAAGGGGCTTTCAAAGCCCCCTTGTGTCCGGCGTTCAGTCGGTCCGGCCCGGCGCGTATTCGCCGAAGGTGACGCTGACGCTCTGCTTGCTGCCGTCACGCTGGATCGTAAACGTCGCGGTGTCGCCCGCGTTGTAGCGCGCGATGGCGTCGGTCAGGTCGCTGTTCGAGGTGATCTCGTGATCGTCGACCGCCAGAATCAGATCGCCCGTTTTGAGTCCCGCCTGATCCGCGGCGCTGTCCTTGACGACGTCCGCAATCTGGACGCAGGGCGTGCCGCTCGAGAAGAAGTAGCCGTAATCGCTGCGCAGCGTCACGTTCTGCGTGTATACGCCGAGGTACGCGCGGCCGGTCACGTAGCCGTAGCTCAGAAGGTCGTTGATCTCTTTGAGCACATTGTTTACCGGAATCGCAAAGCCGAGCCCTTCGGCGTCCGAGTCGGAAACCTTGGCGTTGACAATGCCGATCAGCTTGCCGGACGCATTGAACAGTCCGCCGCCCGAATTGCCCGGGCTGATGGCGGCGTCGGTCTGCACCAGCTCCATCTCGTTGCCTTCAACCGCGACCGTGCGGCGCACCGCGGAGATGATGCCGCTGGTCGCCGTGCCGCGCAGCTCGCCCAGAGGATTGCCGATCGCGATCACGTCCTCGCCGACGGTCAGCATTTCGCTGTCGCCGAGTGCGGCGGGCGTCAGGTTCTGCGCGTCGATCTTGATGATCGCAATGTCGTTGCGCGTGTCGGTGCCGACGATCGAAGCGTCGTAGCTCGTGTCGTCGTTCAGCGTCACCTTGATCGACTTTGCGCCTTCGACGACGTGCGCGCAGGTGGCGATATAGCCGTCCGCCGTCAGGACGACGCCGCTGCCGCTGCCGGGCACCTCATATGTCTGCGCGCGTCCCCAGTAGGAAACCGTCTGTTTGAAGATGCAGTCGATGCCGACGACGCTCGGCGCGCAGATCTCCACGACCTGTGCGCGGGTATACTGTCCGTCATAGGCAAAGCCGGTCGACGTCTGCGCGTTTTCGGCATGCGTGACGTTCAGCGCCGTGCCGGTCGCTTCGGATGCGGGCGTCGCCGTGACGGACGCCGAGATCGCCGGCTGTTCCGCGGTCTTCGTGCGCGAATCGATCGTGCGGTTGACGATCAGCACGCCCGCAAACAGTCCGATGACGACCGCCATCGCCGTGCAGGCAAGCAAAATTGCCATGCCGACCGAACGCTTTGTCTTTTTCGGCTGTTCATATCCGTATTGATAACCGTTGTATTCCATAAAACTGCCTCCTTTGGCTGTCATCTCTTTGATTGTTTGTATTGTACCGCCCGATTATGAAATCAAGATGGCAAAAATAAGGCATTTTCAGAAACGAATTTGAACAAAATTTGAAATCCCGATTGTGAATAAGCTGTAAGATTTCCGCCGCCGCAGTTGACGAAACACGCGCGCGGTCTTACAATAGGAGCATGAATATGTCAAAGAAAATCTGGAATCTGTTCCTTGCCGTGCTCAAAGGCACGCTCGTCGGGCTTGCCATCGTCATCCCCGGCGTTTCCGGCGGCTCGATGCTGCTGACGATCGGCGTCTATGAGGACGCGGTTTCGATCACTTCAAAGGATAAGACGCGCAGACGCGCGGCGATCGTCAAGCTGATCCCGTACACCGTCGGCATCGTGCTCGGCGTGGCGGCGCTGTCGTTTGTAATCACGTGGCTGCTTGCGAACTTCGAGTTCTTCACGATCCTGCTGTTCTCCGGTCTGATCCTCGGCTCGCTGCCGATGCTGTTCAAAAAGATCAGGGGAAGCAAGGTCAAGCCCGGCTACATCCTCGTCGCACTCGTCATGATCGCGCTGATGGTGCTGCTGCCGTATCTCAACGACAACACGAGCGAGCGGTTCCGCATCCTGAATGAGACCGACACGCTGTCCGTCGGCGAACGCATCATTCTGAAAGACGAACAGCAGTTCGAGCTCGTCGTGCAAAACGGCGACCCGTCCCTTGCCATCTGGGAAATCAAAAGCGCGGGCGGAACCTTCGGCAAACCCGAGGACGGCTATAAGCTGCGGAGCAGTCTCGACAAGAATTCGTACTATACGCTCGGCACGGAGGACGTCTTTGATCTTACGATCGAGCAGGACGGTCTTCTGACGCTGACCGCAAGGAACAGCGGCGAAACGCTGCATACGTCCGTCTACCGCGCCGTCGACGCGCTGAACAACGGCGTCTGGAGCGCGCTTCTTGCGCTGCTGCTCGGCTTTATCGCCGCGGGCACGATGATCGTGCCGGGCATCTCCGGCTCGATGGTGCTGCTGGTCCTCGGCTACTACAACAGCGTCATGATGCACCTCAAGAGCTTTATTGTCTGCGCGCTGACGCTGAACTTCTCCGGCATGGGTCCGCATCTTCTGGTGCTCGTGCCGTTCGGCATCGGCGTCATTCTGGGACTGCTGATCGTGTCCAAGGCGATCCGCTGGCTCCTCGACAGGCATCCGACGCCCACCTATTACGGTATCCTTGCGCTGATGCTCGCCTCGCCCTACGCGATCTTCCTGAAGGCGAAGTGCTTCGGCTCGGAGCTTGCGGGCTTTATGGGCAGTCTGACGAACTGGTGGTTCATCCCCGTCGCCGTTCTGTGCCTCGCGCTCGGGTTCTCCGTGGCGTATCTGATGTCCAAGGACGAATGAAGCCAACGCAAAAAGCGCTTCCCGCGGGAAGCGCTTTCTGCATTTATTTGCGGTAGAACAGGATGCCGATGCAGTTCGGTCCGCAGTGGGAGCTGACCGTGCAGCCCGCGCGTGTGTGGATGATCTCGGCGAACGGCGCGTTCTTTCTGACCGCTTCCTCGGCGGCGGCGCGCACCTCGTCCGTGCAGCCGGAGTCCGTGATGAAGATGCGGCGCAGGTCGAGGGAATCCTTGTCCGCCAGCTTGTCGTTGACGTAGCGCACGACCGCGCGCTCGAACGAGCAGCGGTATTTCCTGTCGACGCCCATCCTGCCGTCCTTGACCTGGATCGACGGCTTGATGTTCAGAAGGTTTGCGCCGAACGCAAGCAGCGCGTTGCAGCGGCCGCCGAGCGCGAGATAGCGCAGCGTGTCGAGCACGAAGCTGACGTCGAGCTTCTGCTTGCGCTCCTCCAGAATGTCGAAGATCTCCTTCGCCGTTTTGCCCTCGTCGCGCATGATGCACGCGTCGAGCACGAGGTGTCCGATGCCGGTCGAAAGATTTCTCGAATCGATGATGTAGACGTTTTCGAAGCCCTCCGCCGCAAGGCAGGCGTTCTGATAGCAGGAGGACATGTCCGCCGAGATCGTGAAGTGCACGACGCCGTCGTAGCCCTCTTCCCGGACCTTGGTGAAGAACTCCGCGTAGTCGCCCACGTTGACCGCCGCGGTCTTCGGAATCTGCTTGGTTTCTTCGACGTATTTGTAGATATCGGGCGGCGTGACCTCGATCGAATCTTTGAGGTCCTTCTCGCCGAGACGGACGTACAGCGGCGTGATCGCCACGTCGTACTGCTCGATCAGTTCCGGACTCAGGTCGCAGGTGCTGTCAGCGGAAATACGAATGCGCATGGAACAATCTCCTTTTCCTATACTTCATCAGGTTAATCGTAACACGGTTTTCTGTCAAATGCACTCTACCGTTTGTGCATAAATATCCACCGAAAGGAGAATCGCGCTCTACTCTCGGTAGAATCCGCCGTGTGTTGTCGTTCGCTCAAACGGTAAAGCGATCCTTGGTCAGTTTTCGGACCGCGATCGCAAGCCCGGCGCCGACGGTCGCCTGCAGCAGATTCGGCAGAAAATCCGCCGCCGCATACGCGCGGAAAAAGAACCACTCGAAAATCCCGTAGCCGACCGGGATCAGCAGCGCGGAAAGCAGCGCGAGATACCGGAGTTTTTGCGGCAGACGCCGCCAGAGCAGCGAGCAGAGCAGCGCCGCAAGCCCCTTGATCAGCAGCGTCGCAGGCGCGTAGACCGGAAACGAATAGAGGTCCGCGAGCATCGAGCCGACCCCCGCGACGCAGACAGCATAGCCCGTCGGCAGCGTCAGCGCGGCAAAGAACACCCCGAAATCGCCGAGATTCAGATACCCCGCGGGCAGCGGGATCCGCATAAATGCGGTCAACACAAACGTGACGGCGCACAGCACGCCTGCCGCCGCAAGACGGCGGATGGCACGGTCATTCATAGATTCCTCCTACAGCGAATAACAGACGGTCGAAAACGCGGCGTCCGACACGGCGGGCAGCGCGGCTTTTGCGGCTTCCTCGGTCTCGAACAGACCGAACACCGCCGAACCGCTGCCGGTCATCTGCGCGGCGATCGCGCCCGCGTCCAGAAGCTTTTGCTTCAGCGCGCCGATCTCGGGCACCAGCTCGATCGCGGCGGGCTCCAGAACGTTTTTCAGCAGCGGCGCAAGCGCATTTAGATCGCCCTTTCCGAGCGCCGCCATGCACGAAAGCGTCTGCACTCGCGGCCGCGGGAGCGGAAGCCTCTGAAAGAGCTCGCGCGTGGAAACGCCCTTTTCGGGCTTTGCGATCACAAACCAGAGCCGCCTGCCCAGACGGAACGGCGTCAGAATTTCGCCCACGCCCTCGCAGCGGCAGGTGCCGCCGACAAGGCAGAACGGAACGTCCGCGCCGACCGACAGCGCGATCTGCCTCAAGGTGCGGTCGTCCGCCATCCGGTGCAGCCGCTGCAGGCCGCGCAAAACCGCAGCCGCATCCGCGCTGCCGCCGCCCATGCCGGCTTCCGCGGGAATCCGCTTTTCGCACCGGATCTTTGCGCCGCAGCCGGTCGCTTCGCGGTAGAGCGTCGCCGCCTTGACCATCGTGTTTTCGACGGGCAGCGTCATGCCGGTGACGTGCACCTCGACGGTGCGCGATTTCTCGATCAGGACGCGGTCGAACAGGGACACCGTCTGCATCACGGTGTCGAGCGCGTGATAGCCGTCCTCGCGCTTATACAGCACGCCGAGCGTCAGATTCAGTTTGGCAAGCGCCAGTTCTTCAATGATCATGCAAAAAGTATAACACTTCTTTTGCGCAGATGCAACAAAAATGCTTTTCCTCCGCGGAATCGTATGGTATAATTATGTTTTGGGAGGCTATATGCGATTCTGTCCTTTGTGCAGCGGTTCCTCCGGGAACGCAACCTATATCGAAGCGGGCAACGCGCGATTGCTGATCGACGCGGGGCTTTCGTGCAAACGCATCACGGAGCTTTTGGCGAAGATCGGCGTGACGCCTGCGAATCTTTCGGCGATCCTGATCACGCACGAGCATGTCGATCATGTGCGCGGCGTCAATATACTGTCCAAAAAATACGATCTGCCGGTCTATGCGAACGCCGAAACCTGGTCGATGCTGCGCGAACCGCTCCGCGACGTCGCGCCGAAGAACATCTGCGTGTTCGAATCCGACCGCGATTTCTATCTCGGCGGCGTGCGCGTGCTGCCGTTCTCGGTCCCGCACGACGCGATCCACTGCGTCGGCTACACGATCGCCTTCGGCGGACACAAGGTCGGCGTCTGCACGGACCTCGGACACGCCGACGCGCGCATTCTCTCGATCCTCTCCGGCTGCGAGCTGCTGCTCTTTGAGGCGAACCACGACGTCGATATGCTGATGGCGGGAAGCTATCCGTATCTGCTCAAAAAGCGCATCCTGTCCGGCAGCGGACACATGAACAACGAGGACTGCGGCAAAGCGATCGTCAAGCTCTGCGAAAGCGGCGTCCGAAACGTGATCCTCGGGCATCTGAGCAAGGAGAACAACTATCCGGAGCTTGCGATGATCACGGTGCGCGCCGCGCTCGAGGACGCGGGCATCGCGGACAGGGTGCAGATCGCCGTCGCCGCGCGCGAGGAACCGACGGGGGTGTTTGAGCTGTGATGACCGTGCGGATCCTGTGCGTCGGAAAACTCAAGGAGCGCTATTTTGAGGACGCCTGCGCGGAGTTTCAAAAGCGGCTCGGCCGCTTCTGCAATTTTGAGATCGTCGAGGTGCCGGACGAGAAAGCGCCGGAATCCCTGCATCCGAAGGACGAGCTGCTGGTGCTCGACAAAGAGGGCAAGCGGCTGATGCGGGCGATCGGCGAGAAGGATTTTGTCGTTGCGCTTGCGATCGACGGCAGGCAGATGACCTCCGAAGCGTTCGCCGCGTTCCTGGAGGAAAAGGAGATCGAAGCGCGTCCGCTGACGTTTGTGATCGGCGGCTCGCTGGGACTTTCAAACGAGGTTTATGCGCGCGCGGATATGCGGCTATCGTTTTCCAAAATGACGTTCCCGCACCGCATCGCGCGGCTGCTGTTTCTTGAGCAGCTCTATCGCGGGTTCAAGATCCGGCGCAACGAAGCGTACCACAAGTAAAAGAAGAAATGAGGAAGGAACATGCATCAGCACTATGACGTCATCATCGTCGGCGCCGGTCCCGGCGGCATCTATTCCGCATATGAACTGCAAAAGCTTGCGCCGCAGCTGAAGGTTGCGGTGATCGAACAGGGACACGCGCTCGAACAGCGGCGCTGCCCGATCGACGGCGACAAAATCAAAACCTGCGTCAAATGCAAGACCTGCTCGATCATGTCGGGCTTCGGCGGCGCGGGCGCGTTCTCCGACGGCAAGTACAACATCACCAACGATTTCGGCGGCACACTCTACGAGAAGATCGGCAGGGACAAGGCGCTGGAGCTGATGAAATACGTCGATTCCGTCAATATGGCGTACGGCGGCGAAGGCGCGCGCATCTTCTCCACGGCGGGCACGCGGTTCAAAAAGCTCTGCATCCAGAACAAGCTGACGCTGCTCGATGCTTCGGTGCGCCATCTCGGCACCGATCTCAACTATGTCGTGCTGAAAAACCTGTTTGCGCATCTCAAGGATTCCGTCGATTTCCTGTTCGACACGCCGGTGGAGGACGTGGAGGTTCGGGACGGCTATCTGGTGCACACCAAGGACGAAACGTTCTCCTGCGACAAGCTGATCATCTCGGTCGGCAGAAGCGGCAGCGCATGGATGGAGGGGCTTTCGAAGCGTCTCGGCATCCCGACGCACTCTAACCGCGTCGATCTCGGCGTGCGCGTGGAGCTGCCCGCCGTCGTGTTCTCGCACCTGACCGACGAGCTCTATGAAAGCAAGATCGTCTACCGCACCGAGGGCTATGAGGATCCGGTGCGCACGTTCTGCATGAACCCGAACGGCATCGTCGTCAACGAAAACACGAACGGCATCGTGACGGTCAACGGGCACAGCTACGAGAGCGAGGACCTGCACACCGACAACACGAACTTCGCGCTGCTCGTTTCGAAGCACTTTACGGAGCCGTTCAACGATTCGAATCTCTACGGCGAGAGCATCGCGCGGCTTTCGAACATGCTCGGCGGCGGCGTGATCGTGCAGCGGTTCGGCGACCTCGTGCGCGGACGGCGCAGCACGCCGAAACGCATCGAGGAGGGGCTGGTGCGTCCGACGCTTGCGGCGACGCCCGGCGATCTGTCGCTCGTTCTGCCGAAGCGGATCCTCGACGGCATCATCGAAATGATCTACGCGCTCGACAAGATCGCGCCGGGCACGGCGAACGACGATACGCTGCTGTACGGCGTCGAAGTCAAGTTCTACAATATGGAGGTCGCGATCAACGATCACCTGATGAGCGAAACCCACGAAGGGCTGTATGTGATCGGCGACGGCAGCGGCATCACGCATTCGCTCTCGCACGCTTCGGCGAGCGGCGTCTTTGTCGCCCGCGAGATCGCGCAGGCGAATTGATATGGAACGCATCGACCGGACAAAAGACGCGGCAAACACCCTGCTGCGCTGCACGGAGGTCCTGCCGGAAGGCTTTCGCATCGATCTGACGGCGGAGCCGGAGCGGTGGAACGCGCTTTCCCGCGCGCTCGGATCGAAAGCCCTGTCCGTCGTCTGCGCAAAGACGCTCGAGCGCGCGTACGAACGGACGTTCCACGAGCCGTTTCTCTTCTCGGTGCCGTGCATGGCGTTTGAGTTCCGCTATCATCTCAACGCCTATCTCTGCGTGAAGGGCTTTCGCAAAATGCGGCACGTGACGACGCTGATCCTCAAGCCCGCCCGCATCGAGCGCACCTGCCGTTCGATCGAGATCGACCGGAACGACGTCTACCGCTGGAGCCAGCGGCTGCTGTTCCGGTACTTCTTCGGCATTCGCAAAGGCTATCGGCGCACCGCGCGCGATCCGTATGCGGCGCTTCGCCGCGGTCGGTATCTGCGGATCCCGTTTTACGTTCCGAACACACATTCCGATTCTGAAAGGAGCGCCGTATGACGCGTACCCACGGAAAAACAGTTTTGCTTGCCATGACGCTGGCGGTCGTTCTGCTTGCCGGCGTGTTTGCCGCGATCGGCTCCGCCTGCATCGCGCCGCTCGGCTGCGGCTGTGCCTGCAGCGCCTGCACAGCGGCGTGCAGCAACGCGGTCGACGCCTGCCAGTCGTCGCTCAATGAATCGCTGAGCAGCTTTCTGCCCACGGTCGAACCGATGTGGGACGGTCCCGGCTCGATCAAGTCGACGCCGGAACCGACTGCGACGCCCGCCCCCGCGACGGAGGAACCGACCGCGGAAGCGCTGCCGGTCACAACGCCGGATCCGTCGGTTTCGCTCGACGGTCAGAAGCCCGCGGTCATTTCGGGCGTGCGGCAGCCGCGCGTGAAGCTTCGGGGCGACGGCACGGACACCGTGACGGTGCTGATCCTGATGAACGGCAGCGATCTCGAATCCGAATACCAGGAGGCGACGGCGGACATCGCGGAGATGGTGCGTCCCGTCAAGACCGAGCGCGTCAACATCCTGCTCGAAACGGTCGGCACCAAGAAGTGGTCGCCGCGCTTCGGCATTTCGGCGCACCACGCGCAGCGCTGGCTTGTGCGGAACAACGGGCTTTCGCTCGTCGACAACTCGCTTGCGCAGCTCGATACGACCGTGCCGGAAACGCTCTCCGACTTCATCCGCTGGGGCGCCGAGAACTATCCGGCGGACCGGTACATCCTGATCCTCTGGGACCACGGCGGCGGCCCGGTCTACGGGTTCGGATTCGACGAATATCAGCCCTATTCCTCGACGCTGACGATCGACGAGATCCAGTTTGCACTGCGCGAAGGAGGCGTGTACTTCGACCTGATCGGCATGGACAGCTGCCTGATGTCGTCGCTCGAGGTCTGCTGTGCGCTCTATGAATACTGCGACTACACGCTGTTGAGCGAGGACTTTGAGCCCGGCTGCGGCTGGTCCTACACCGGCTGGATCGACGCGCTCTACCGCAACCCCGCGCTTTCGACGCCGGAGCTCTGCAAAATTGCGATCAACGACACCGTGCGCTACTGCGAACAGCATCTTGCCGAGGACGACGGCGTCACGCTCGCGCTGATGGATCAGTCGTACATGAAGCTGCTCTATACCGCGTGGGTGGAATTCGCCTACGCGAACGAGGACGCGCTGCTGAACGCAAACTACAGCCAACTCAGACTGTCCACCGGCCGCGCGCATCCGATCCTCGGCAACATCGGTGACTGGTTCTCCGGCAACAGCGCGTCGCTTGAGGATTATAACGTCACCGATATCCTGTCCGTGGCGCAGAACATCGATTCCGGCGAGTCCGCCGCGCTGGTCGCCGCGCTCAAGCAGGCGATCGTGTATTTCGGCGCGACCTCGGACAAGCCGACGCTGACCGGTCTTTCGGTCACGCTGCCCTACGGCGACGCGTCGTTCTACAACGATCTCAAGCGCGTGTTCCACAACGCCGGGTTCGACGTCGAGTACGTGGCGTGGCTCGAACGGTTCACCGCGGTGGAGACGTCCTCCGACAACTACTTCGATTTCGGCGGCTGGTCCGATCTATGGAACGGCTGGAACGACACGAACAGCGGCTTCGACTGGAGCACCTGGTTCTATGACGACGAGACCGACGACGATCCGTGGGCAAACGACGACTGGTTCTCGTGGTTCTTCGGCAACTGAGAAAGGAGCCGCCGATGAAACGACTGTTCTCCCTGCTTCCGCTGCTTACGCCGCTCGCCTGCGCGGGCGAAGCGAACGCCGGCACGCTGCGCAGCGTGATTCTGATCGCCGCGGGCGTGATCTCCGTCGTGCTGCTGATCCTGTTCGGCAAGCCGAAAAAACCCGATGCAAATTAAAACCTGAAAGGAGTTCTGACATGATACAAGAAACCGTTGCGCGTTATCGCGCGTATCTCGAAAAGCTTCGCGCCTATCATCACGCGATGGGACTGATGTCCTACGACATGAACACGATCATGCCCAAAGGCGCGGGCGCCATCGTCGGCGACACGCTGGGCGTGCTCTCCGAGGTCGACTATGAGATGGAAACCTCGCCCGAGGTCGAAGCGATGCAGAAGGAGATCCTCGCGCACCGCGACGAGGTGGATCCGGTCATCGTGCGCACTGCGGAGCTTGCGATGGAGGAGCGCGAACGCATCGCCTGTATTCCGAAGGAGGAATACGTGCAGTTCACGATCGACCAGACGATCGCCGATCAGGTCTGGCACGAAGCGAAGCTGAAGAGCGATTTCCGGATGTTCCTGCCGCACCTCGAAAAGCTGATCGAAAGCGTCAAGCGCTTTGCGCGCTACTATCGGCCCGACGCGCCGGTCTACGACACGCTGCTGGACACGTACGAAAAGGGACTCAACACCGCGACGCTCGACCGGTTCTTCGCGACCGTGCGCGAGCGGCTCGTGCCCGTGATTGCAAAGATCAAGGAGCAGCCGGACGTCTCGTTCCTGCACACGCACTATCCGATTGCCGACCAGCGCATCTTTTCGGACTATCTGATGGACGTGCTGGGGCTCGACAGGAACCACTGCATCATCGGCGAGACCGAGCATCCGTTCACCACGGAGTTCACGAAATACGACGTGCGCATCACCACGCACTACCATGAGGACATGGTCGAGGCGTCGATGTACAGCGTGATTCACGAGGGCGGTCACGCGACTTACGAACGCAACGTCGCCGACGAGATCGCAAGGCTGCCGATCGGCTGCGGCGTATCGATGAGCGTGCACGAATGCCAGTCGCGCTTCTTTGAGAACATCATCGGCCGGAGCGAGCCGTTTTGCGAGGCGATCTTCCCGAAGATGCAGGAGATCTTCCCCGAACAGCTCAAGGGCGTGACCGCGCATCAGTTCTACGTCGCGGTCAACAAGGCGGAACCGTCTCTGGTCCGCACCGAAGCCGACGAGCTGACCTACGCGCTGCACGTCATGGTGCGCTACGAGCTTGAAAAGCGGCTGTTCGACGGCGATCTCAAAGCAAAGGACCTGCCCATGGAGTGGAACCGCATGTACAAGGAGTACCTCGGCATCGACGTGCCGGACGACCGCCGCGGCGTGCTGCAGGATTCGCACTGGGCAAGCGCGCTGTTCGGGTACTTCCCGTCCTACGCGCTGGGCAGCGCATACGGCGCGCAGCTGATCAAGCGCATGGAGCGCGAGATCGACGTGTGGAACAACGTCCGCGCAGGCAATCTCAAGCCGATCGTCGAATGGCTGACCGAGCATATCTACCGCTTCGGCTGCATGAAGGAGCCGACCGCGCTGATGGAGGAAGCGTTCGGCGCGCCGTTCGATCCGACCTACTATACGGACTATCTCACGGAGAAGTTCACCGCGCTCTACAATCTCAAATAACAAAATGAAAAGGGGGGCTGACAGGAGGTTCGTCAAGAGCGTTTTCAAATACAACCCCTCAGTCTCGCTTCGCGATCCAGCTCCCCTTACACAGGGGAGCCTCTTTTTTACGCAAGAAAAAGCCCTCCCTGTGTAAGGGAGGGTGGATTTTGCGAAGCAAAAGACGGGAGGGTTGTTAACAGCCCCTGCTTTTTCGGTTTTCGGTTATTTTCCGGAGATCGTGATGCCGTCGAAGGCGAGATACGGCAGGACGAACAGGCCCGCGTTGATCTGCTCCTTCGAGATGTCGCGGAGCTTGAACAGCATCTCGGCGAAGTTGCCGCCGATCATGGTCTCGGACAGCGCGCGGCCGATCTTGCCGTTTTCGATCAAAAAGCTATTTTTCGCAACGCCCGAGAAGTCGCCGTTCGGAGCGGGGTTGCCGCCCGAGAAGCGTCCGACGAGGATGCCCCTGTCGATCGACGCGATGATCTCGGAAAGCGGCTTGTCGCCCGCTTCGATGACGATGCTCTCGCTGTCGTTCTTTGCGCGCGGAAGATTGAGCTTGTTTGCGGAGTACAGGCTCAACGCAAACGCGTTCAGACGGCCGTTCTTGATCAGGTCGTAGTTCTCCGCCGGGAAGCCCTCCGCCGTGATGCGTTCGCCGCAGACGATCCGTTCGTCGAGCGGCGCGAGCGAGACGGTGAGCCGTTCGTCGGCAACCTGTTCGCCGAGCTTGTCCTTCCACGGGCTCGTGTCGGTCAAAAGACCGTCTTCGCCCGCGAACGTCGTCAGAAGCCCACCGAGCAGTTCCATGCTGCACAGCGGCATCAGCACCATCGTGCCCTCGAACTTGCCCTCGACGCTCTCGGTCTCGATCTGTTTTTCGACGTTGCCGAGGTCCGTCGCAAGCGAGCCGCATTCGAGGAACGGCTTTTCGAGAGTGTCCGTCGTCAGCACGCTCACATAGAACGACGACGATTTCTCGCCCTCGTGCCCGCTGAACATCAGTTCGATGAAATAATTGCCCTTGTGCGTCGAGAACAGCACGCCGTTCGAATTGGCGTTGACCTCGATGATCTCGCGGTGATCGACGATCATCTGCTCCATGATGATCTTCGGAAAGCGCGTCTTCACGCCCTCCATCAGCTCTTTGCAGCGGTCGAACAGCTTGTCCAGATCGGGCTTGATCTCACCGAGCGTAAAGTCCTCGTTCTTTGTCAGCGGCGCGATATCCCATGCCTCGTCGGGCGCAGCGGACGCCGCCGCCTCCAGGCATGCCCCGGCGCTTTCGCGAATCGTCGCATCGTCGTAGCGGTTCCGCGAGACAACGCCGCGCCTGCCGCCGGTGATCGCGCTCATCCGCAGGGATTTGTCGAACAGCGTGCGGAACAGGCTGAATTCGCCGCCGTCCACGTTGAATTCGTGCGTGACGGTATAGGTCACGGTGCTCTGCGCCTTTTCGGCGCCCGCGTTTCTCAGGGCTTTCACGGCTTCTTTCGCCGTCAGTTTCAAGGTTTCGATCATGGTTTTCCCTCCTTACCGTCCGCCGATGGTGACGCGGCAACGGATTGCCGGTCCGCCCATGCTCACGGGCATCGGTTGCTTTTTGCCGCACATGCCCGCGGATACCCATGTGATATCGTCCGAAATCATGTCGACCGTTTTGAGCATGTCGAACGCCACGCCCGAGATCGTCGTATCGAGCAGCGGCCGCGCAAGCCTGCCGTTTTTGATCTCGTAGCCGAACGTCACGCCGTACATGAATTCGCCGGTCGTGTCCGCCTGACCGTTGTTCGAATGGATGAGATAATAGCCGTCGTCGATCGACGCGATCATGTCCTCGAGCTTCGACGTGCCGGGCAGCACCGCCGTGTTGCGCATGCGGATCAGCGGTTCGTCAGAGAACAGATACGCGCGCGCGTTGCCGGTCGGAACCATGCCGAAGCGCTCGGCGGTTTCGCGGCTGTTCATGTAGCCGACCAGGATGCCGTCCTTGATCAGCACGGCGTCGGTCGCCTCGGTGCCCTCGTCGTCGACATAGATCGGCAGCGGCGCGGGCTTGCCGAACGCGGTGTGCGCAAAGTCCGTCAGGTTGACGAGCTCCGAGCCGACACGCTTATGGAGATTCGGGCCCGCAACCGATCCGCCGAGCACCAGATCGGCCTCGACGGTGTGTCCCACCGCCTCGTGCGCGAGCATGCCCGCAAGCTCTCCGCCCAAGATGACGGTCTTATTGCCCGCCTCGGGATAGACGCCCTCCGCCTTCTGACGCACCTTGTCATAGGCTTTGTCGATCTCGGCATAGCAGTCCTCGGGGTTTTGGAAATTGCGGTCGAACGTGTCGCCGCCGCCGATCGCCGTAAACAGCTCCACCGGCTTGCCGTCCGGCGTCGGATACGTCAGAATCGCGAAGAGGTAGCTTCTCGGCAGCACGCTGTGTCCGTCGCAGCCGTTGCTGACGCACAAAAGCTTTTCCATCGAATCCGACATCGCCACGACGGTGCGGCTTAATAGATCGGGGTACTTCTTTGCGATATAGTCGTCGATCGCCGTCGCAAACTCGATGTACCGGCGCTGCTCGATGTCCGCAAGGTCGTACGCCCGCAGAATGCGTCCGCCCGCCATCGGCTTGTGCGGTCCCTTGCCCTTGCCTGCATGCCGCGCAAGGAACGCCGCGTTCTCGCTCGCCGCCTTCAATACCTCCTTCACCGTCTCGTCGGTATACTCCGCCGTGGAGGAGAACCCGTAGACGCCGTCCCGATATACGCGCGCCGAGACGCCGAATTGCTCCGTCTGCGCGTTGTTGACCAGATTGCCGTTCAGCAGCACCGCCCGACGGCTCGTGTTGCGCTGGGCTCTGAGTTCCGTGTTGACGTCCGCGGCAAACAGATGCCGCTTGTCCGTCAAAAGATCCTGAATCATCCGTACACTTCCTTTCCTTGCTTCGGCGCTCGCGCCGTTTTCGTCAGTATACCATATCCGAACCGCTTTGGCTATCACCCTGCGGTTGATTTACCCCGTTTTTTTCCCAACCGCCGGTCTATTTCCGGCGGGTTGCAGACGCAAATCGTCGCTTGTCAACGCAAAAGGCGGGAGCGCTTGCCCCCGCCTTGCTGCTTGCGTCACGATATCTCTTCCAAATCAAGCTCGCTTTCGGTAATAACGTCTTCCGACTCCAGAATGACAACTTCCATTTCCAAACGTTCGTACTCTTTCATCCTTCTGCCCCTCCTGCATAAATGATCGCCTCTTGATAGTATCGATACAGCGCTGCTGCCGCGTTCTTGGTTGCCTGCTTTACTTTGTCGTTCACAAGACACTTCTGCACGTATGTAAGCGCCGACGCCTGAATTGTGCTGTTGCCGGTTGTGACGGTAATGACCGTCCCGAGTTCGTGCGCGCCGATCCCGGTGATCTTCACGCGGTAACGGCTTCCTACCTTGTCGACCGAGTATTCAACATCTGCACCGGTTGCCGAAATGACGACGTTGTCCTTCGACAGCACACATCCGTCCGCCGTTGTCAGATAGATGTTCAACGCGGTTTCCGTGTCAAGGCTCAGAGAATATGTGACGCCCGTAATGATAGAACTGTCCAAAGTCGGTTCGGTAACATATCCGGTTATCTCCGTCGGCAGATTCGCTTCTCCGATATAAGTTCCGTCCGTCTCCGGGTGATTCACACCATCAGCTACCGCTTTCTGCGCATAATAACCGTAATTCAGGAGTGCTTTTGCAAGTGCTTTAGCCTTCTCGTATTCCTCTTTGTGGTCTATGTTCTCAATGATTTCGTTCAGATACCCCTGAATACTTGTGGTTTTGCTCTCCCTCGCTTCTGTGCCGTCAACCTCGTAGGTGTATACAGCCGTGATCTGCTCCGCCATTTCGACCGATGTCAGATAACAGGTAAACTTATAGCGTCCGTCATCCTGCTTCACGCCTTTCGCCGTTACTTCTCTGCTGCCGATTGTGATTTTCATAGTATCAGGTTGATACCCTTCCGGAATCGTCATATAGAAGTTCATGCCGATCTGTCCGGAAAGCACGACCGACCAACTCTCGATTTCGGGTTTATCCGCCGGCGGTTCGGTGCCATCGACAAGTTTGTAGAGGTAGATAGGCTGCTTTCCTCTTTCATAGCAGGAAAATACCTTGTTATTGTCGTTAAACTGTAAATCATCATGATCTGTGCCATTCATTGAAGAGATCATGGCTGCGACAGAACCGCTGTTATATCTGATTGTAAAGGTGCAAGTCTGTTCCGGACTCGATATCAAATAGTCACCGTTGTATGCGGAATATAAATACCCGTTGATAGGATCAAACAACGCCCAAGCATCCGTACTGCCTTCCAGTTTCAATTCGAATGCGGTTGAGTCGTTATTTGAGGACGCAATTTCGCTTGTGTTCAATACAATTGTTGAATCATCGCTGACTGTAACTTCATATGCCGAACGTGTGTTCGCATCCTGCTTAGACATTACATAAGCTTTTCCGCTCTCGCCGGAACTGGCAATTAAATATGTGCTTCCGCTCGCCAATTCTTTTTCTTCCGTAACAAGCACATAAGTCTTTGAATCATTCGGTTCCGCAGTCGGTGACGGCTCCGGAGTGGCGGTTGGTTCCGCAGTCGGTGACGGTGTTACGGGCGGATCGTCAATCCCCGCATCGGCATCATACCGATAAAGGCAGAGAAAACTATCCTTATCACCAATATCGTCTTCAGCATAGCATGAATAGACGTTACTATCCTCATCGTAGCAAAGATACCTACCACTGGAGCTTATTATGTTGACATCAGTGTTTTCAAAACTGATAGTAAACTTGGAATTGTCATTGTTTGTCCCCTGTGTTTTCAATTGATTATTCGATGGAGGATTAAATAGATAGCCAGCAGACTCGATATAAAACGACCATTCGCCTGTACTGCCGCCGAGCGTCAGCTGGAACACCTTGTCATCGCTATTATTTAAAGCAATTTGATATTCCGTCAAAACAATCGTCCTATCCGTTGTAATCGTAACATCGACAGCCGAACGATTAATGGTGTTTTGCTTGGAAAGCGCTTTTCCAACGCCGGCTTCATCTGTATTGACAAGCAGATAAATGCAACCATCCTGCAGTTCTTCTACAGAAGTGACGAGTCTATAAGTCTTTGTCGTTTCAGCCGAAGCAACGTCGAGTGTCACCGCCGGGATGAGCGGGAGCACAAGGCATAGGACCAGAAATAGGGCAAGCAGTTTTCGTCTCATGAAATCGACCTCCATCCTCGTTTTCGGATCGCCGCATACCGATATGCCCCCCCTGAATTCAGTCTGTATGCAGCGTATTCACATCTAAATATTTTACCATAATTTGACAAAGAAGCAATATCGCGCTGCATAAACATGCAAACTTCGAGCGGTCGATTTTCTTTGCGTTCCCTTCCTTCGGCAGGCACGGATATGCGGCATGTTTCCGTTTCAAACCGCAGCGTCCGAATCCTTGGTCCGTATGAAAAGAGGCGGAGCCTGTGGCTTCGCCTCGGGTTGTTTTGGGTTATGGGATCGGGCGATCGTACCGTTTCCGGACGGTTGAAGTCCGCGTGCCGAACGCCTGTATTCTTTCGTATCGGGATAGGCGCTAATTCACCGCTGCCGTCATCACGTCGCTGTACTCGCCGTAGTTGATATCCATGATCAGGAAGCTTTTCTCCGCGCCGGTCGTATCGACAAACGCGCGCACGCGGACCTCGTATTCCCCTGATGCAAGACCTTTGACGAGCAGCTCGGTCTGTCCGACTTCAAACAAAAAACGGGCCGGAGCGGTGATCCCGTTCCGGCTTATCGTTTCTTATGCGGCTTCGGAAAGCCCGTATTGTTCAAGCAGCTCGTCGTAGCGGTCGATCGCGCTCTTCAGCCGCTCCTCCATCTTCTCCGCGGGACAGAGCCCGTCCGCGTCATAGAGAAGCCCCATAAAGGCGAGCGGATACACCACCGGCGGATGCGCTAAGTCCAGAAGCGGCATGCCGCGCAGCTGATCGACCGACTGATAGACGAGGTCGACCGTGATGTAGCTCCTGCCCGCCGCGACGAACATGCACGGTCCGTCGAAGTGCTTCGCAATCAGCGTTTCCGGCGTTTCGGGACCGAAGTTGCCCAGGAATACGACCAGAGCGTTGCAGCCCTGTTCCTTGACGTCCCTGACCGCCTTCTGCATGTCGGTTTCATTTTCTACCGTGACGAGACATTCTTAGAGTTCGCCCGCGTACGCGTTCAGGATATTCTTTCTTCTCTGTTCGGACAGCGCGATCGGGAAACAGTCGCGGCTGACGGCAATGATGCCCAATTTGACTTCCGGGATGTTCTGCATACTTGTTCTCCTTTATTCTGAAATGTCGATATTCTCGCCGCGCAGACCGATGTGCGCGCCGTTTTTTGCTTCGCTGGATTCCGGATGGGCAAGCAGCCACTTGTTGCGTGCGGTCATCCAGGAATCCTCCTCGCACTTTGCCGTAAACACCGGCTTTGCGGTATTGGTGCCTTTCGGCAGCGCGACCGCCACGCGAAAGCCATCTTGGGCATCCGTATGGCACGGCGCATAGTGCAGCGTCGTGGCATACACCTCGACGGGTACGCCTTTCGGAACGCGAAACGCCTTGACGGTTTTCGTGTCCAGCACGCCGTTTTCGATCTCGTCCTGCTTTGCGAGCAGCAGAATGAAGTCCTCCGCGCCGATGTTGATCTCGCTGTCGCGATGGTATTCGAGGCAGTTCAGTCTGGTGTTGTGTCCCCAGCACATGCCGAGCTCGATCGGCATGCCGCCGTATGCGCGGTCGCGCAGTTCTTCAAAGATCGCGCACGCTTCGAGCGAATCGATGCCCGGTTCGTACGCAACGCCGTCTTTCGGCAGCGCGATGCGGTTCATGGCCGAAAGCAGTTCAGCCGTATCGTAGCCCTCCAACGCCTTGCCGTAGGGGATAAATTCCGGATCGGTGATCGAAAGAATGTTCATGCCTTGCACTCCTTATAAAACACTTTGAGACTGGGATAGATTCTACGGAAGATCTGATATTTTTCTTCATACTTCGCCGCAAGCGCCGGATCGGGCAGCAGCGTCTCCTTAACGTGCACGAGTTCCTTTGCGCAGTTCACAACGTCCGGATACCGCCCCGCGCCGACCATGGCGAGCATCGCGCCGCCCATACCCGGTCCCTGCTCCGTCTGCGGAAGATCGAGCGGGATGTTCAGGACATTGCAGAGGATTTTGCGCCAGACCGGGCTCTTCGCTCCGCCGCCGCAAAGCTTGCTGCGCGGGATCTCCACGCCGATCGCCTTTGCGACCTCAAAGCTGTCGCGGATCGCAAACGCCACGCCCTCCAGCACCGCCTGCACCGTGTCGCGCCGCGTTGTATCCAGCGAAAGCCCGACGAACGCGCCGCGCGCGTCGGTATCGTTGATCGGGCTGCGCTCGCCCATCAGATACGGAAGGAAAAATACGCGGTTTTCGCCGAGGTTCCGTTCCATTCCGACCTGCTCGGCGGGGAAGTCCGTCGTCTTCAGAATCTCCTCGCAGAACCATTTGTTGCAGCTTGCGGCGGAGAGCATGCAGCCCATCAGGTGCCAGGTTCCGTCCGCGTGCGCAAAGGCGTGCAGACCATTCATGGGATCGACGCCGAACGCTTCGGAGCTGATAAAGATCGTGCCGGAGGTGCCGAGCGAAATGTTGCACGCGCCGTTGCCGACCGTGCCGGTGCCGACCGCCGCAGCGGCGTTGTCGCCCGCGCCCGCTACGACCTTGACCGTTTCCGGCAGACCGAGCGTTTTCGCAACCTCGGGCAGGATCGTGCCGATGACCTCATAGCTTTCAAAGAGCTTCGGAAGCTGCGTTTCTTTGACGCCGCAAATAGCGAGCATCTCTTTCGACCAGCAGCGGTGCTGTACATCCAGAAGCAGCATGCCGCTTGCGTCGGAGAAATCACAGGCATGCACGCCGGTCAGCCGGTAGTTCAGATAGTCCTTCGGCAGCATGATCTTGTCGATCTTTGCAAAGTGTTCCGGCTCGTGCTTTTGCATCCACAGGATTTTCGGCGCGGTGAAGCCCGCAAAGGCGATGTTGCCGGTATATGCGGAAAGCCGCTCCTTGCCGATTTCGGTATTGAGCCATTCGGTTTCTTCGTCGGTTCTGCCGTCGTTCCAGAGGATCGCGGGACGAATGACGTTGTCGTGAGCGTCGAGCGTGACCAGTCCGTGCATCTGTCCGCCGACGCCGATGCCCGCAACCTTCTTTGCATCAAAGCCCGTCAACAGATCCGTTACACCGGCAAGCAGCGCGCCCCACCATTCCTTCGGCTCCTGCTCGCTCCAGCCCGGATGCGGAAACAGCAGCGGGTATTCCTCCACCGCGCTGTTCAGAATTTCTCCGGTTTCCTCTACCAGCAGCAGCTTCATCGTGCTGGTGCCCAGATCGATTCCGATTGTGTACATCGTGCAAGCCTCCTTCTGCTCTTTGTTATGATTATACATAAAAGGAAGCGGCGCCGTACAGGACAGCGTTGCATGTTTGATTAGACGATTTTAACCTTATGTCCGTTTTCGATCCTACTAAGCAGCGCCATGCTTTCCTCGCGGGAATAGAAGCGTTCCGCGGGCTTCGGCGTTCGCCGTGCGTTTGCGGCGGGCGGGCGTGTCCGGCGATACTGCTCCGGCGTCATGCCGAGGTACTTTTTGAAGCAGTTTGAGAAGTACCGGTAATCGGAAAAGCCGCATTCCTCGCACACGTCGATCATCCGCTTTCCGCCGGCGGCGATCAGTCGGCAGGCGCGCCGGAAGCGCATGCGCGTCACAAAGTCCTGAAAACTCTGATTCAGGTTTTTCCGCAGAAAACGGGACATATAGCTGACCGAGCAATGCTCGGATTCGGCAAACGCAGAAAGACTCGGCTGTTCCGCCAAATGCTCCTCCACATACTGCAAAAACCGGTCCAGACGCGCGTTGCGCTGATCCGCGAGCAGGATTTCTCCCGCATGCATTTGCCGAACCGGTAAACCGGTCAGTACAAGCTGCAGAATCTGTGCGCAGCATGCCGCGCATCGCAGTTCATAGAACGGCATCTCCGAAAGGTATTCCCGCATCAGCGTACACATGCTGCGGCGAATCTCGTCCGACGCGCCCGGGTCGAGATGTGCGCTCAGCCGAACCGCGTCTGTCGTGAGCGCTTCCAAAGGCGGAAACACATAGGAAAACGCCTGCGGTGCGATCTGCAGGCATAAAAACGTAACCGCACGTTCCTTCCCGAAAAACTCATGGATTCGCTTAGGCGGAATGACGACCAGATCGTCTGCGTCGCACACATCCTCTTTCTGTTCGCTCCGCACGAGCAGGGATCCGTCGAGTACCCAGATCAGTTCCCATTCCGGATGAAAGTGCGGCGTTCGGTATTCCACGGTGTTGAAAAAGATACTGACGCCGTTGACCTGTCCGTGCCGGATAATTTCCAATTCGCTCATGTATGCTCCCGATCCTCGATACCACAATCTTGATTTCATCATAGCACATCCGATCGGAAAAGGAAAGAGCAAGCTTCTGCATCATCGCAAAATGTCGCCCGAAAGATTGTTTTTCGGCGTCCCGTATGCTATAATCCAGTATAAATATTCCGTGAAACGGTTTAGGAACGCAGGAAGGAGCCGATATGAAAGCGATCCCGTGCAACGAAGGATGGTTTTGCAGGCATTACCCTACGGATGAGCCGCCGATCCCCGTGCGCATCCCGGACGACGCCATGCTGCGCGAGCCGCGCGGCGCACGTTCTTCGGGCGGTGCGAACGTCGGCTGGTTCGACGGACGCGATTATTCCTACACCAGAACGCTGACGCTTTCCGAACAGGACCTTTTCGGCGCGCTCCTTCTCGAACTCGAGGGCGTTTATCGCAAGGCGGAGGTGTTCGTCAACGGGGAAAAAGCAGGTGCGCGTCCGTACGGCTATCTCAATTTCTATGTCGATCTGATCCCGTTTGCCAAGATCGGCGAAAACCGCATCGAAGTGCGCGCGTTTAACGCCGATCAACCGAATTCCCGTTGGTACTCCGGCACCGGCAGCTATCGTCCGGTCGTACTCTGGAAAGCGCCGAAACGGCATATCCTGCCGAACGGCGTCAAACTCAAAACGTTGTCGCTCGATCCGCCGACCGTCGAAGTTGCCGTCCAAACAACCGATCCGGGCGCCGTAACGGCGGAACTTTGTGACGGTGAAACGGTCCTTGCCGCCCAAAAAGGCGAGCAGCGCACGTTTGCGGGACAGTCGCCTTTCTTCGCCTCCTTGATCATGCCGTCGGAATAATCCGTAGCCAGCACAGATTTGGCGGCGGGCGCAATGTGCTTTGCAAGAAGCCCCGGTCCCGCGGCGATTTCCAAAACCTCTTTGCCTTTAACCGCTTCCGGTATCCGTTCGTACATGAAATCGTAGATCTTTTGATCCGCCTTCATCGCGCGCTGATAGATCGGCGCGTAAAGATCCCAAGTCTTTTTGTTCATACAGGTCCCGGCATCCTCCTTTCCGCGCCTCCGCTTTACGCGTTTTCCCCCGATAAATGCATCTAATTGCAGTTAGCATACGCTAACCGCTATTGATTATATCTCATTTTCGGCAAAAATCAAGAGACAACCGTAATTTCCTCCGTTTCCCGCTGCGTTTTTTATGATATTCGAAGCTCGCATCACCAAAGCCCGAAGCGCACATGCTTCGGGCTTTTATCGTATCATTATCTTTCATCTTCTGGTCGATTTCACGTTGTCGTCTGGACGGATGGGCTTTGGGGCATGAACCCCAGACAAATAGGCACTTAACGTCCGTTCACAAATGGGACGGATCTGACGGATTATGCAAAAACGCATCTTCCGATCCTGCTTGGGACGCAGGTCTCCGTTTCCCGGAAGCAAATCCCGCGTCCGGTCAACCGGATTCATTGAACAGCAAAAAGCTCCCTCTTCGGGAGCGTTTTTGTTCGAAATCATCGGAGAGGAATCGGATAAACCGTCCTGCAGTCATAACCGGTATCCAGCACTGTCCGCATTCGTACTCCTCTTGTTTCGGCAGGGAACGGATCAGATGTCCAGCAGGTCGCTGTAGGCCTTCAGCGCGCCGTCGGTTTCGTGCGCCAGTACGCGCTTGGCCAGCACTTTGCCCAACTGCACGCCCTCCTGGTCGAAGCTGTTCACGTTCCAGCAGAAGCCCTGGAACATCACCTTATTCTCAAAATGCGCCAGCAGTGCGCCGAGGGACTCCGGCGTAAGCTGTTCACCGATAATGATGCTGGAGGGACGACCGCCGTCAAAGCTCTTGTTGGGATCTTTATCCTGCTTGCCGCAGGCAAACGCCATGATCTGCGCGGCGACATTGGCGCACAGCTTTTGCTGGCTTGTGCTGCCCTGAATGTCCGCGTCCATTCCCGCCTGATTCTTGCGGAACCCGACAAACTGCAGCGGAACGATGTCGGTTCCCTGATGCAGGAGCTGATAGAACGAATGCTGGCCGTTAGTGCCCGGTTCGCCGAAAATGACAGGCCCGGTGGGATAAGCGACCGGCTCGCCGAAGCGGTTGACGTGCTTGCCGTTGGACTCCATGTCGAGTTGCTGCAGGTGCGCGGGGAACCGGCTGAGCGCCTGCGAATAGGGCAGCACGGCGGTGACCGGGTAGCCCAAGACATTGCGCTCATACACGCCGATCAGCGCGTCAAGCATAGCGGGGTTCTTCAAAAGATCGCTCTCTTTTGCAGTCAGATCCGCCGCATGCGCACCGCTTAAGAAGCGCGCGAACACTTCGGGACCGAACGCCAGCGACAGCACCACGCCGCCGACGCAGGAAGTGGAGGAATAGCGCCCGCCGATGAAGTCGTCCATGAAAAACGCCGCCAGATATTCATCGGATTTTGCGAGCGGTGAAGTCTCGCTGGTGACGGCGACCATGTGTTTGGAGGGGTCCAGTCCCGCGTCTTTCAGCGCGTTCTTCACAAAGGTTTCGTTGGTCAGCGTTTCAAGCGTTGTGCCGGACTTCGACACCAGCACGAACAGACTGTGCTTCAGGTCGATCGATTTCAGCACGTTCGCCGCGTCGTCGGGATCCACGTTGCTGATAAAACGGGCTTCGAGCCGGAATGCGCCGTTCTCTCTGGCCCAGTTTTCCAGCGCCAGATACATGGCGCGAGGGCCAAGGTCGCTTCCGCCGATGCCGATCTGCACGACGGTCGTGAACTTCTCGCCGTCCGCGTTGGCAATCTCGCCCGCATGAACCTTTCGGGCAAACTCCGCCGCTTTTTTCTGCTCGCCGATATAGAACGCGTACTTGTCCACGCCGTCCACGATCACGGCATTTCCGAGCTGACCTCTTGTCAGCTGGTGAAGCACCAGACGCTTTTCACCGGTGTTGATCATTTCGCCGTTGTAGAGCGCTTCGTACTTCTCCTGAAGCTGTGCCTGCTCGGCAAGCTCTTTGAGGACGGAGAGCAGTTCATCGTCTACGGCCTTCGCCGCATAGTTGTAGGCAAGTCCGCAGGCCATCGGCACCGCGTACGTTAAGACGCGCCGCGCGCCGCTTTCGCCCGCCATCGCTTCCTGCAGGTTTACGCTGCCTTTTCTTGCTTTCAGCTTTTCAAACGCCGTCAGCGTATCGAGATTGTTCCAATGCAACATGGTATCGTTTCCTCCTTGAACCGTGATGAATGATTGAACCGGACGGCAGCATGCTTGCTTGCCGCGATTTCCTTCGAGACTTTCGGTCTATCGGTAAAAGTTTACCATTCCCGCGGCGATTTTTCAATCCCCCGAAACCAAAATCACCGTCCTCATATGAGAGCGGCAGGAGGGTTTTTCTCTGATACTGCCCTTTCGTCCGTTTCCCGGAAGCAGATCCCGCGTCCGGTCAACCGGATCCATTGAACAAAACGCTCCCGGATCGGGAGCGTTTCTTGTTTGAAACCGATCAGCCAAACGGAACCGGGTCGGGATTATTCATCCGAAAACGTTTCGGGCTCCTTTTTCGGCAGAAAGCCGCTTCCGTAGGAAAGACCGTAACCGCGTTTCAAAAAGGACTGATCGGTGCCGATCTGGTCGACACTGCCGTACCACGGCGACGGAAGCTTGCCCGAAAAATCAGCGCATCCGCACAATACATCGGAAATGCCTTTTCCTTCCGAACCCGGAAGATAACACATGACGACGCTGTCCCAGCGATCGAAATCTTCCGGATCAATGATTACGTTTCTGCCTGCAAGGATGCAGACAACGGTGGGTTTCCCCAGTTTTTTGACCTCTTCGACGGCCTTTCTGTTGTCGGGAAGACCGAGTGCGCCGCAAAGTTCCAGATCCGCAGTGTCGCCGTTCCATTCCGCATATGCCTGTTCGCCTACGCAAAGCAGCACCACGTCGGCATTTTGTGCTTTTTTCTGATCGGTAATGATCTCGATGCCGTACGCTTTCGCATACCGCTCAAAAGCATCCAGTATGGTCGTTACGCCTGCTATATCCTTTTCGGAAGAACCGTTCCATTCGATCGTCCAGCCGCCGCACTGCACCGATGCGTCGTCCGCCGCCGGTCCCGTGATATAGACCTTCGTGCCTTCTTTCAGCGGAAGGACGTCCGAATCGTTTTTCAGCAGAACAAGACTCTTCTCGACTAACTGTTCCGCGATTTTTCGGTATTCCGACGAACCGGTTTCCTGCTGCTTTGTCTCCGCTTTTTCGAGAAAAGGATCGTCAAACAGTCCCGCCTCTCTTTTGACTCTGATGATTCTCGTTACAGCATCGTTCACGCGTTCCTCACTGATTTCACCGCTTTTTACGGCATCGATGATGATCTGTCTTGTCTCCTCGAATCTTTCGACCTCCATCAGCATGTCGATCCCCGCATTGATGCTTGTGATGACCTGCTCTCTGTATGACGAACCCGAAATGTGCTGTACAGATTCCCAGTCGCTTACGATAAAGCCTTCAAATCCCATCTCGTTTTTCAGCTTCATGATGTACGTTGTGTTCTCGTGCATCTTCACGCCGTTTAGGGAGGAATGGCTGATCATGACGGTCTGTATGCCGGCATCGATCTGCGCTTGGTACACCTTCAAGAGTTCATTGATCTCATCGTCGGTAAGGCGGGCGTCGCCCCGGTCAATGAGCATTTCCGGGCCGTCTTTTTCGCCCGTGCTATATTCTGCATTTCCGTCCGCGAGATAATGCTTTGCGCAGACAACCACCCCTCCGTCGATCAGACCCCTCGTATAAGCGGTGCTGAGCCTTGTGATCGTCTCCAGATCCGAACCGTAGGATTCATATGTTCTTCCCCAGCGGGGATCCGCAGACTGTGCAATACACGGAGAATAATTCCAAAGCATATGACAGAGTTTCGCTTCGTCAGCCGTAATCAGTCCGACCTGATACGCAAGCTCCTCATCGTCGGCTGCTCCCTGCCCGATGTTGTGGGGAAAGTATACGGCATTTAAACAGTAATTCACCCCGTGAACATCGTCCTGCCCGTAAAGATAGGGGATCCCTGCATCCGATAAAAGCGCGGCGTTCTGATATTTGTCCACGAGGCTCCGCCAGGATGCGGCGTCGATGCTGCCGACCGTGGAAAGAATACTGCCGTAATCGTTATCCTTCATTTGTTCCGAACGGATATTATAAACGGCGGGCATGACCATCTGCGCCGCCTTCTGCTCAAGCGACAAGGATGCAGCGATTTCTTCGGGGCTCATCGTCGCATATCCGGTACACTTGTATTCGTAATCCGCGATCGAGTATTTTTTCGTTTTCGCGCAGCTGCCGTTAAAAATACAGCCGGCCGACGATATCAGCATCGTCAGCAACAGCAAAACGGATATGGTTCTCTTCTTCATAACGGATACTTTCAATGAAAGGATTCTCCTGTCTGCATTTGCTCATATTATATTATTTTCCGATCATTTTCACAAGGTCATTTGTGGACAGCGAGAAGGTTTTTAACCGATCCAAAAGCCGAATATGCCCTGTCAAAGAATGACAGGGCATATTCGGAAGGAGGAAAACAACAAGCATTCCGAAAACGGTCTGCTTTCCGTATGAGATTATTCGTAGATCTCGATCTCTGCGGCCTGTGCGCCGCCGGTGCGGGAGGAAGTGTTCAACGTGAAGATCAGCCTGACAAAACGTGCTTCCGTCGCATCAAAGTCGATTCGGATGCGGTTGCCGGTGTCCGGATTGAACTCATAGTGCGTTGCGGGCACGAGTTCCGTAAAGTTCGTCCCGTCCGCGCTGATCTGCACGGCGATCTCCTGCGTGCGGGCTTCCCAGATGACGGACGGGTTCAGCCATAT
>JAFRRO010000090.1 GCA_017428025.1 Clostridia bacterium | reverse complement strand
GAATCAAGCAAGTCCTGGGGTAAGGGGTACTATATTCATTCGCACAAAACTTCACGCCGTTACATCCCTCGTTCTTCCGATTCGCAAATAAAGAGAAGCCGTTAAGATCCTCTTTCGAGTTTCTTAACGGCTCGTTTTTTTCATCATATCACGGTTTCGCCCGCAGGGCAGCGAAAAAGCACGGCCGTGTGCAAACCTGCAAAAAGCCGTGCTTTCAAAGATCATCTTTTGGATTCCGCTCTCGGGCACAAGCGGGAGAGCCGCCGGTGCGGCGGATCAGGAGCGGAAGGTGTCGGACGTGTTCTTGCGGATGACGTCGTGCGCGCCGCCCTCGACGATGCTGGTCGCGGAAACGAGCGTGAGCTTTGCCTTCTTCTGGAAGTCCGCGATCGTCAGCGCGCCGCAGTTGCACATGGTGGACTTGACCTTCGAGAGCGTCAGCGCCACATTGTCGCGCAGGGAGCCCGCGTAGGGCACGTAGGAATCGACGCCCTCTTCAAACGACAGCTTCTTTTCGCCGCCGAGATCGTACCGCTGCCAGTTGCGCGCGCGGGCGGAACCCTCGCCCCAGTATTCCTTATAGTAGGTGCCGTTGATGTTGACCTTGTTGGACGGGCTTTCGTCGAACCGCGCAAAGTACCGGCCGAGCATGATGAAGTCCGCGCCCATCGCAAGCGCGAGCGTGATGTGGTGGTCGTAGACGATGCCGCCGTCGGAGCAGACCGGCACGTAGACGCCGGTTTCCTCGTAATATGCGTCGCGCGCCTTGCAGACGTCGATCAGCGCCGTCGCCTGTCCGCGACCGATGCCCTTCGTTTCGCGCGTGATGCAGATGGAGCCGCCGCCGATGCCGACCTTGACGAAGTCCGCGCCGCAATCCGCAAGGAAGCGGAAGCCGTCCGCGTCGACGACGTTGCCCGCGCCGACCTTGACCGTGTCGCCGTAGCGGGAGCGGATCCACGCAAGCGTCCGCTTCTGCCAGTCGGAAAAGCCCTCGGACGAGTCGATGCACAGCACGTCCGCGCCCGCCTCGACCAGCGCGGGCACGCGGGTTTCATAGTCGCGCGTGTTGATGCCGGCGCCGACCACATAGCGCTTGTGATCGTCCAGTAGCTCGTCCTGATTCTGTTTGTGCGAATCGTAGTCCTTGCGGAACACGAAGTGGCAGAGCTGCCCCGCCGCGTTGACGATCGGCAGCTGATTCAGCTTGTGATCCCAGATGATGTCGTTCGCTTCCTTGAGACTCGTGCCCTCCGGCGCGCAGACCAGCTTTTCGAGCGGCGTCATGAACGTATCGACGCGCGTATCGGGCGCCATGCGGGAAACGCGGTAGTCGCGGCTCGTGACGATGCCGACGAGTCTGCCCTCGGGTGTACCGTCCTCGGTGACCGCCATCGTGGAGTGACCGGTCCGTTCGCGCAGCGCGATGACGTCAGTCAGCGTCTGATCGGGACGGAGGTTCGAATCGCTGCGCACAAAGCCCGCCTTGTAGTCCTTCGCGCGCTTGACCATCGCCGCTTCGCTCTCCACCGACTGCGAACCGAAGATGAAGCTGACGCCGCCCTGCGTGGCGAGCGCCACCGCCATCCGGTCGTCGGACACCGCCTGCATGATGGCGGACACGAGCGGGATGTTCAGCGAAAGCGCCGGCTGCTCGCCGCGGCGATACTTGACGAGAGGCGTTTTCAGCGAAACGTTCGCCGGCAGACAGTCGGCAGAGGAGTAGCCGGGGATCAAAAGGTATTCGTTGAAGGTGCGGGAAGGTTCGGAAATGAAGGTTGCCATACGTGTTTCGCTCCTTTTATGATGATCTGTACCGTTGCGATCGTATCCGTCAAACCGCGGTTCGGTCCGTCCGGATTCAGGTTATTTATAACAGTATACCATGAAGTGCGGCTGCACGCAACCGGATTTCTGCGATCGGCGCAAATTGTATAGAAAACGGCGCAAACGGCGCGGATCTTATCCGTACATAATATAAAATAAGTATTATCGGTCGAGAATTCCTTCCCTGTGTTGACGATTTGCAAACAATGATGTATAATGACAATGCCTTATACTATGCAGTACTCTGTCCGCGGTATGCCGTCACGACAGAATACCGCAGAACAAGGGATGCAACAAACGAAATAACGGCAAGCAGTGCGCTGTCGGTCATCTCAAAGAAAGGAATTTACGGATTTGGAACGGGTGAGAAGGGACAACAATGAAATCGAGATCAATCTGGCGGACGTCTTCCAGATTCTGCTCTCGAAATGGATCTACATTCTGATTGCCGGACTGGTCGCCGCGATCCTGGTCGGCGCGGTCACGAAATTCTTCATCAAGAAGAAATACACGGCATATACATCGATGTACATTTACACGAGCGCCGACGAAAAGCAGACGGGCACGATCACCAGCAGCGAGCTGACCGCGGCGGACAACCTGATCAAAACCTATCAGGTCATCGTCAAGAGCAACACCGTGCTGGACGTAATCGCGGAGCGCTTCAATGCCGAGCATCCGGAGTATGCGGAATATGAGATTGATGCCGAGGCGATTTCCGGAGTGACGTCGATCACCGTTCCGACCGGCACCAAGCTGATCGAGGTGGACATCAAGACAGGCGATCCGGTCCTGTCGGCGGATATCGCCAACACGTTTGCGAAGTACGCGCCGGCGCAGATCATCCGCATCACCAAAGCGGGCGGCGTCGAGATCGTGGACTACGCGACGGTGCCGAAGAGCGCGTCCAGTCCGAATCTCATGAGGAACGTCGTGATCGGCTTTGCGGCGGGCGTCATCCTTGCGGCGCTGTTCTTTGTGCTGCGTGCCTACCTCGACACCACGATCTACGGTTCCGAAGAGGTGCACAAGGTCAGCCAGTGCCCGATCATCGGCACCGTTCCGATGATCGTCATCGGCAGCGAGGAAATCACACCGTGGGAAGTTTCGTTGCGGGAGGAAATCACCAATGAGTAAGGATACCAAGAAAAAGCTGCCGAAGCTGTCCCTCAAGCAAACACCGGAAGAACGCAAACAGCAGGAGCGCATGCAGCTGCGCGAAAACCGCAAGAAGCTGCTGACGACCAACAGCGCGTTCGCAATCCGCGAGGCGTACGTTCAGCTGCGCACGAACCTGATGTACAGCGTCGCATCGCTCGGCGAGCGCGGCTGCAAGGTGTTCGGCGTGACGAGCGCGAACCCCTCCGAGGGCAAGAGCCTGACGGCGTCGAACATTGCAATCTCCTTTGCCATGCTCGGCAAGCGGACGCTGCTCATCGACTGCGATATGCGTAAGCCGAACGTCGCGCGTCTCTGGCGCATCCATACGAAGAACGGTCTGAGCGATCTCATCGCGAATGTCGACGTGTGCGACGTGTTCGACGTCGAGGGACTGCCGCTTTCGATCATCACCTGCGGCAAGATCCCGCCGAACCCGTCCGAAATGCTGGCGTCCGCCGCGTTCCAGAATGCGGTCGAGCGCTTCCGGCAGCAGTACGACTATGTGATCATCGATACGCCGCCGATGAACGAGGTTGCGGACGCGCAGATCGTTTCGCGCCTGGTGGACGGCATGGTGCTGGTCATCCGCTCCGGAAAGACCAAGCAGCGCGACCTGACGGAGGCGGAAGGCACGCTGCAGAGCGCCGGCAGCCGGATCTGCGGCATCGTGATCAACGATCTCAATCTCAAGCAGGGCGGCAAGTACGGCTATAAGTACGGGTACAAGTACGGCTATAAATACGGGTACAAGTACGGATACAAGTACGGGTACTCGAGCTCCGGAACGGAGCACTGACGCAGAACGGCGGTATGGCAGAGATCGATTTTCACGCGCATATCCTCCCGGGCTGCGATCACGGCAGCAGCGGGATCGAGACGTCGCTTCGGCAGATTGCGCTTGCGAAAGCCGCCGGCGTGGACGTCATCTGCGCGACCTCGCACTTTTACGGGCACCAGATCGGCACGGAGGCGTTTTTGGACAAGCGCGCACGCTGCTGGCTCGCGCTGCGGGAGCATCTCAAAGAGGACGATCCCCGCATTCTGCTCGGCGCGGAGGTGCTGGCGTTTGAGGGAATCGAACGGCTGCCGCAGCTTGAGGCGCTCTGCCTCGAGGGGACCGATCTGCTGCTGCTCGAAATGCCGTTTGCGCACTGGTCGGAGCGGCTGATCGATTCGGTGGAAGCGCTGAGCGAACGGAAGGATCTGCATATCGTTCTGGCGCATGTGGACCGGTATGACCGTCAACAGATCGAAATGCTGTTCTCGTTCGACCGGGTGAAAGGTCAGATCAATGTTTCTTCGCTGAAGCGACGCTTTTTGGGCGGATATCTTCGCGAATGGATGAGGGAAGGGCAAATCGTCGCCGTGGGCAGCGATATCCACGGCACGGACACCGGTTACTCCCTTTGGCAACGGGCGAAACGGCGGTATCCCGCCGAGTGGAACGCGGTCATGCAGGAGACCGGTAAGCGTCTTTCGAAGCTTCTTTGAGGGACGCCGGAACAAGAGATCGCAACGGGCGGTGCGCGGCCATTGTCGCCCCGCAACCGGGCGGCTGAACACAGCGCTTTCGGAATGCGAGGGGGATTTGCCCCGCCGCATGCCGAAGGCAACGAAAAAATGCCTTGCACCTTGCCGGGAGAAACAGAAATCATGAAGAAAAACATACAACATCACAAGACAGAAAAACCGAAGAAGAAGCGGATCATCCTTTGGTGCATCCTGGGCGTTCTGGCGGCCGCGCTGATCGGCGCAGGCATCTACGCCTGGCATATCCTGAAGCGACCGGAAGCGTTCTTCGATGCGGTTGTGCAGCAGACGGTGACGCCGACGCCGGGCACGACGCCGATCATCGACATCGACGCATACCTGCCGAGCGCGAACCCGGAAGCGACGCCGGTTCCGACCGCAGCGCCGGACGTCGAAACGCCGCAGCCGCAGGAACAGCAGATGCCCGAGATCGTCAATGTCGCCCTGTTCGGAATCGACGCCCGCGAGAACGGCACGTCCACCAGCGGCACCATGCCGCATACCGACGCGAACCTCATCGTGGCGATCAATTTCAAGACGAAGGAGGTCAGCTTGATCTCCATCGCGCGCGACTGCCTGGCAACCGCGCCGGGACATGTCGGTTTCTACAAATTCAACGGAATCTTCAATGTCGGCGGCGGCATGAACGATCCGAAAGCCGGACTGGAGCTCTCCTGCCGCGCGGCGGAGGAATGGCTCGGCGGCATTTCGGTGCCGTACTATTACGGCGTCGACTTTCAGGCGCTGATCGATCTGGTCGATCTGATCGGCGGCATCGATTTCGATGTGGACATCATGCTGTACACCTTTGACGGACGAACGATCTATCCGGGACACCGTCATCTGGACGGGCAGGGCGTTATGGCGTATGTGCGCATGCGCAAGACGGCGAACCGGCGCGACACCGACCGCACCGCGCGGCAGCGCAAGATGATGATCGCGATCTTCAAGAAGCTCAAGCAGGAAGGCAAGCTTTCCATGGTGCCGGACATTCTGAAGACCATGGGCGACAACGTCTATACGAACACCACGCTGTCGCAAACCGCTGCGCTCGCCAGCTTTGCAAAGGATGTCGATCCGGACAGCATCCAGAGCTACAGCATTCAGGGAGAGATGCATCAGATGTACGATTGGACGTTCTGCTTTATCGATCAGGCGCGGCGGCAGGAGATTCTGAAGACCGTGTACGGCATCGACGCGGCGCCGATCGGCATCAATTCGCGGCGGTATGAAGTCTTTCTGCACGCGCAGGGCTTTCAGACGATCAAGTATCTGAACATCACCAAGAAGGTCATGGACGCGGTCCACAAGGAAGCGACCGAAAGCAGCATGAGCGAGGAACAGAAGGCGGCGTACGCGCGCTGCTGGCAGGATTACGAAGCGCTGCAGAACCGGTACAGTCAAGTCGATCGCTGGATGCAGGCGCATTATGACGACAAGGTCGAACTGACCGATGCGGAACAGCAGGAACGCAGGGCGTACTATGATGCGTTGAGTGAGCTGCGGGATGCGCTTCGCGAATCCGCGAACGCGCTGAATGCCGCATTCGGTTCGCCGGTCAAGACGGCATGGGGCCGCAGCACCGACCGGTGGTACGAAAAGGACAGCGACATCAACGAGGTATATGTGGATTTCCGCTGATCGGGACAGCGAAATCCGATAACGGCGCTTCACGGCGTGAACGGAGAACGAATCATGAATAAACCGAACGAACAACCCAAACCGGAACAGCAGCGCGGGAAAAAGCAGTGGATCTTTCTTTCCGTGCTGATGGCCGTATACGATCTTCTTGCCGTCACGGCAGCCTATTTTCTGGCGCTGTGGCTGCGCTTCGACTTCGTCTTTTCGCGCATCGAGACGCGGTATCTGGAGTCGTTTGCCCGGTTCATTCCGTTCTATGCCGTTCTGTCCGTGCTGGTACTCTGGCTGTTCCGCCTGTACCGGACCCTGTGGCGCTATATCGGCGTGCGCGAGCTGGTTCGCACCTTCGAAGCATCCGTGCTGCTGTCCGCTGTGCATGCGGCGGCGATCACGCTGCTGTTCGGACGTATGCCCATTTCCTACTATGTCGGCGGCGCGCTGATCCAGCTGTTCCTGCTGATCGGGATCCGTTTCACCTATCGCGTCTTTGATTTCTGGCACAGGAAACGCTTGCAGGAGCGCGAAGCAAAGAACCGCGTCATGCTGATCGGCGCCGGAAGCGCCGGACAGATGATCCTCAGGGACATGGTTTCGGATGCAAGCTCAAAGGATAAGGTCGTCTGCATCATCGACGACGATCCGAACAAGCGCGGCCGCTATCTGGAAGGCGTTCCGATCGTCGGAAACCGCGACGACATCCTCGCCAACGTCGATAAGTACCACGTCGACAAGATATACCTTGCGATTCCGAGCGCGACGGCAGAACAGAAGCGCGACATCCTCGCGATCTGCAACGAGACCGACTGCGAGCTCAAGCAGCTGCCCGGCATGTATCAGCTGATCTCCGGACAGATCTCCGTCAGCGCGATGAAGGACGTCGCGGTCGAAGACCTTCTGGGCCGCGATCCGATCCGCGCCGATCTCAGCGAGGTCTTTTCGTTCATTCACGGCAAGACGGTCCTGGTTACCGGCGGCGGCGGATCGATCGGCAGCGAGCTCTGCCGGCAGATTGCCGCGCACGAGCCGAAGCAGCTGATTCTCTTCGACATCTACGAAAACAGCGCATACGACATCCAGCAGGAGCTCAGGGACCGGTACCGCAACCTGGACCTCGTGGTTTTGATCGGTTCGGTACGCGACAGCCGCCGGATGTTCAAGGTGTTCAAGACCTATCACCCGCAGATCGTCTATCACGCGGCGGCGCACAAGCACGTGCCGCTGATGGAGGACAGCCCGTGCGAAGCGATCAAGAACAATGTCTTCGGCACCTATAAAACCGCATATGCGGCGATGGTCCACGGCTGCGAGCGCTTTGTGCTGATTTCGACCGACAAAGCGGTCAACCCGACCAACGTCATGGGCGCCAGCAAGCGTCTGTGCGAAATGGTCGTGCAGTGCTTCGACGCAAAGATCAAGGCGGGCAGGGCGAACGAGATTCCGCAGCTGTTCACGCACGAAGGCTGTGAGAACGCGGACAAGGACGGCACCGGCCGCGTGTTCCGCAATATCAAAACGGAATTCGTCGCGGTGCGCTTCGGCAACGTGCTCGGCAGCAACGGTTCCGTCATCCCGCTGTTCAAGAAGCAGATCGCAAAGGGCGGTCCCGTCACGGTCACGCATCCGGACGTCATCCGCTACTTTATGACGATTCCGGAGGCGGTCAGCCTCGTGATGCTGGCCGGCACCTATGCAAAGGGCGGCGAGATCTTCGTGCTCGATATGGGCAGTCCGGTCAAGATCGATACGCTGGCGCGCAACCTGATCAAGCAGGCGGGACTCAAACCGGATGTGGATATTCCGATCAAGTATACCGGCCTGCGTCCGGGCGAAAAGCTCTACGAAGAGAAGCTGATGACCGAAGAAGGCCTCAAAAAGACCGACAACGAGCTGATTCACATCGGCGCGCCGATCCCGTTCGACCGGGATCTGTTCCTGAAGAATCTGGAAACGCTGATGAAGGCTTCGTACGCGAACGACGACAACATTCGCGAGATGCTGATCGCCATGGTCCCGACCTATCATCCGGTCGACAACAAACCGACCGCGCCGGTCGTCACGGTTTACGACGCAGCGGACAAGCCCAAGGCGGTCGGCTGATGACAAGACGCGTCCCGCCCCGCCGCATCGTGCTGTGGATCGTAACGGTGCTGATGCTGGCATTCATCTTCGGACAGTCGCTGCTGCCGCAGGACGTCTCTGCCGAAGAAAGCGGCTGGATTCTGAACAACATCCTGAATCCGGCGCTGAACGCACTCGGACTCGGACCGCTTTCGCACCAGACGACACGCAAGCTTGCCCACGTTGCGGAGTTTACGGCGCTTTCGGCGCTGCTGGTTTTCTGCTTTCGCGGCAGTTTTGCGAAAGCGCTTTGCGGCGGCTTTGTCACCGCCTTTCTCGACGAAAGCCTTCAGCTTTTGACCGCCCGCGGCGCCCAACTTCAGGACGTCTGGATCGACCTTATCGGCGTCCTGTCCGGTGTTTTGATCGGGCTTCTGGTCCGGAGATTATTGACGCTTCACGGTAAGCATGTTGAGGAGAATCATTCATGAACAAGTTATCAGAGGATCCGCGCTTTGCGGGCATTACACCGTTTGAAAAGAAAGTCTGG
>JAFRRO010000089.1 GCA_017428025.1 Clostridia bacterium | reverse complement strand
TTAGAAATTCTTCTCGCTTCGTGGTTCTTCTCCGCTTGCTGTATTCTATATCCGTAAAACTCAATTGCTGTCCCATTTCTTCGCCCTCCTGTTGTAACCATTATACCACATCTCGTTCAATGATTAAATCAGCGGTTACTCAAGGGGAAGGCTTTTTTCTTCGGCAAGGTTTGAAAACACCCTTTACGGAATCGCTATTTGGCCGTCCTTTTTTGATCGGACCGGTTTTCGAATGCCGCAAAACAATTACAGTTTCATTACATTTTCGTTAAGACAAGCGCGGCGATCCGTGGTACACTGTTATCATCAACGAAAGGAGGACCGACGATGAAACGTATCGTCGCGATACTGCTGCTCTTTCTGATTTGCGCCGCATGCGTAAAAACGCCCGAAGAAACGGTCGTCATGCGCAAGGATCAGGAGGCGATGGTGGAGAAAGCCAAGGATGCGCTTCCGCAGGAGGAGCAAACAAAGCCGCTTAAGGACCGGCTCGGTGTGCCGGGCCGGTATCAATATGAATATCAAAACGGATATGTGACGATTGAAGCGGATGCGGAAACGGTTGTGCCGGACGGAGAGATACCGATCATTCGCGTGTTTCCCGACAATTTCGATCAGTCGACCGCAAGCCGACTCTGGGATACGCTGATCGGCGACATGCCGATGTACGAATACGATTCCGCTGCCACCAAGGAAGCCATCGAACTGCAGATGAAATACCTGATCCGAATCATCGACGGCGAGATTCCGCAGGAGGAAGCGATGGAAAACGTCGAGGAAGCGCAGGCGGAACTCGCTGCGCTGCAGCAGCAGTATGCAAATGCGCCGGACACCGTTCCCTGCGTGGCTGCGGATGCGACGCTCAAGACCGCATACATCGGTACCGGACGCAATCCGCGCATGGCAAAGTATACGTACCTTTCGGGTACGTCGTTGGAAACCGGATGCTATTTTCAACTGGTGAACAATCTCGACAACACGGAGCCGATCGTTCTCAGAGAGAATGAGGGCGAAAGCATCAGACCGGTTCTCAGAAACGCGTACATGAACTACGGCGGGAAAAGCGCGCCGGAAAGCGCCTGTTACCGCATCGTCGGGAGATTCGACGGCACGGACGCGCTGCCTGATGAGATCGAAAGATCGTTTCCGGTCACGCCGCAGGAGGCGCTGATGCAGGCGCAGGTGTTTTTGGAGTCGGCGGGATTGCGGGACTGCTTTGCGCCATGCGATATTCTGCTGATTGACGGAACCGTCAACGACGAGCGGATCTATGCCTACCGGGTTGTCTGCGCAAGATCGGTACGTGGGATTCCATGCTTGTCCGCCGTCGGCGTACCCGATGCGTGGAGCGCATACGACGCTTACAAACCAATCTGGACATACGAACAGCTGATGATCGGAATCGGAAGAAATGGTATCTATTCCGTTTCGTGGAGCAGCCCGCACGCGCAGAGTGATGTGATTGCGGAACAGACCAAACTGCTGCCGTTTGAGGAGGTGCGGGCGATAGCGGAAAAGATGTTCCCGATCGTATTTGCGGCGCAGGCGGACGGCGAGGCGACGGACCGAACGCAGTATACATATCGCATCGAACGGGTACAGCTCGGGCTTTGGCGCATTCACGAATTCAATGACATCGAAAAGGGATTGCTGATACCGGTATGGGGCTTCTATGCACTTGCGGAGGAAACCGACCGGTTCGGCGAACGGACGGTGCGCTATGCGCCGATTCTTTTGATCAACGCCGTCGACGGCAGCATCATCGATCCGGTCGAAGGATATTGAGCATCACGGAGCGTTTGCAGTACGGATTTCCGGTCGGCATTGTGATTCGGACGGGTGTTCCGCCGTTTGGCGGAACACCGTCTTTTTGCACTTGCTTTTTTATGCGGGGATGGTACAATAGAAGCAACAAAGGAGGGCGGGAAAGTGCTGTATGAATACCGTTTGGAAACCCCGAAGGAGGGATTTATCGACATCACGGAGCAGGTGCGCGACGCGTGCAGGCAGAGCGGCGTGTTTGACGGCATGCTGACCGTCTACTGTCCGCATACGACCGCGGGCGTTACGATCAACGAGAACACCGATCCGGACGTCAGAAACGACCTGCTGCTGGCGCTCAACAAGACGTATCCGGACCGGAAGGAGTTCCGGCATTCGGAGGGCAACAGCGCGGCGCATCTGAAGGCAAGCGTCATCGGCAGCAGCGTCACGATCATGATCGACGACGGCGAGCCGGTGCTCGGCACCTGGCAGGCGGTGTACTTTACGGAGTTTGACGGTCCGCGCTCGCGGCGGTTCACCGTCAAGGTCATGGGAACGAGAAAATAAACGGGAGGAAACGGTATGAAAGCGTTTGAACGGCTTTTACGGTATGTCGTCGTCTACACCACGAGCGACGAGGAGAGCACTACGGTCCCGACGAGCATGCGGCAGTTCGATCTGGCGCATCTGCTGGTTGACGAGCTCAGGGCGCTCGGGATTTCGGACGCCGAGGTTGACGACAAGTGCTACGTCTATGCGACGCTGCCCGCCACCGAAGGGCATGAGAATGCGACGAAGCTCGGCTTTATCGCGCACATGGACACCGCGCCCGACTTTTCGGGCGAACACGTATGTCCGCGCATCATCGAGCACTACGACGGAAATGACGTCGTTCTCGGCACAAGCGGCAGAACGCTCGACAACGCGAACTTCCCGCACCTTGCGTCGCTCAAAGGCCGCACGCTGATCGTCACCGACGGCACGACGCTTTTGGGCGCGGACGACAAGGCGGGCGTTGCGGAGATCATCACCATGCTCGAACAGGTGATCGAGGAGAACATCCCGCACGGCAAGATCTCCGTCTGCTTCACGCCGGACGAGGAGGTCGGCAGCGGCGCGGACCACTTTGACGTCGCGCGGTTCGGCGCGGACTTCGCCTACACCTGCGACGGCGGCGCGGAGGGCGAGCTTGAGTATGAGAACTTCAATGCGGCGGGCGCGCTGTTCGAGATCCGCGGGTTCAACATCCATCCGGGCGAGGCGAAGGACAAGATGATCAATGCGCTGGCGGTCGCCTGCGAGATCAACGCCATGCTGCCGAAGGGACAGACGCCGCGCGACACCGCGGGCTATCAGGGCTTCTGGCATCTGACCGGTCTCGACGGCACGACGGAGGCGTGCAAGCTCAGCTACATCATCCGCGATCACGATTTCGAGAGCTTCGAACGCCGCAAGGTCACGCTCGAAAAGATCGCCGAAGTGCTGAACGACAAGTACGGCGCGGGCACGGTGACGCTCACGATCCGCGACCAGTACCGCAACATGAAGGAAAAGATCGAGCCGTGCATGCATCTCATTGACAACGCGAAGAAGGCGATGGAGCTTGCGGGCGTCACGCCCAGGGTGCAGCCGATCCGCGGCGGCACGGACGGCGCAAGGCTCTCCTATATGGGATTGCCGTGCCCGAACCTCGGCACCGGCGGCTACGCGTTCCACGGGCCGTACGAGCATATCACCGTCGAGGGCATGGACGCCTCGGTGGAGGTGCTCAAGAATCTGGTGATCCTGTACCGCGACCGGTAATCGTTTGAAAAGCAAAGGGGCCGTTAAAAAAGTCCCAATCAGAAATAGCAAGACTCTCGGGAAAAAGTCCCGGGAGTCTTTGCTATGTGGTATAATATTTGTGTGAATAATAAACAACCACAACGCAATTATAATGTAAAGCAAGGAAGATTA
>JAFRRO010000088.1 GCA_017428025.1 Clostridia bacterium | reverse complement strand
TCACGGTAGCGACATACTCGCCGGTCATGGATACCGATACATACGACGAGTCGAAACCCGATAACGACTTCTTCGTAATCGAAAACGCGTTCTGAGTCAATCAATCAAAGATACCCTCCCATCCCGGGAGGGTATCTTTTTTATGCGGTCAGCAGATGGGTATCTGCCGACCGGTTTGCAGCCCTCGTCTAAAATGCGCCGCATTTCCGGGCGACGAGGGCTGAAAGGTGTCAAATGCACCGCGCATGTCGCTGCATTTGACGATGGATAGCCGATCTGGGGCGATCCGCAGGCACGGAGCGCGGCGCAAAAGACGAAGGGACGGAACACTTTGCGCAGGCGAATTTCGGCGATCACGGTCGGCGGATGGGGCAAATACGGCAAAAGAATCGAAAAAGTTCTTTTCTTTCGCGGAAAATTTGATATAATGTAGTCAATCCAACGGGAGGAAAACAACATGAACAGTTCTTCGGATTCCAACGAAAGAAAAAGACGGATCGTCTCCGGAACGGGCAGCGTCAAAAAACGCAGCGAAAATCCGGTGCAGACAAACGGTCCGGTCGGTAAAAAGGACGCGTATCAGGGCAGAAAAACCCAGTTCGCGAGCCAGAAGCCGAACGGCTCGCAGCAAAGCACGGTTTCGCAGGGGACGGTGCTCGGCGGCGGCGAACAGCAGAATACGCAGCAGCCTTCGTTTGTGCAGCAAACGGCGCAGGGCACTGCGGGACGCGCATCCGGCGGCGGCAAGCTGATCCGGCTGATTCTGATCGTCGGCGTGATCGTGATCGTACTGCTGCTGCTTCGCTCCTGCCTGTGCAGAAGCGGCTGCGGCGCGGCGAGCATTCTCGGCGGACTGACCGGTGACAACGGCGGCAGCGACGTCGATATCGGCAGCATCATCGGCGGCAATACGGACACCGGCAATACGGGCAATTCGAACACCGGCGACGCGTCTTCGCTGTGGACGCAGCTTCTTTCGAACGACTATGACGCGGCGGACAGCACCGCGGCGTCGGCGCTCTCGGCCTCGACGTCGTATTCGGATGCGGATCTGACCGTATCGAACAAGGCGCGTTCCCGCTATACGGAGATTCTGGGCAGCGGCAGGGACGAAGTCACGGTCATGGTCTACATCTGCGGCAGCGATCTTGAGAGCGAAAACGGCATGGCGACCGCGGACCTCAACGAAATGCTGCATGCGAACCTCAACGACGAGCAGGTGAACGTCATCGTGGAGACGGGCGGCGCGAAGAAGTGGAACAACTCGGTCATCTCCGCCAAGACGAATCAGCGCTACCGCGTGACGAGCAAGGGCCTGCAGGTCCTGGATCGCGACGTCGGCAAGAAGAGCATGATCGATCCGAACACGCTGGTCAACTTCATCCAGTACTGCGCGAAGAACTATCCCGCAAACCGCAACATGCTGATTCTGTGGGATCACGGCGGCGGCTCGATCTCGGGCTTCGGCTATGACCAGAACTACAGCGGCACAATGACGCTCGACAAGCTCAACAGCGCGCTCAAGAAGGGCGGCGTGAAGTTTGACTTCATCGGCTTCGACGCCTGTCTGATGGGCACGTTCGAGACGGCGGTTGTGACCGAACCGTATGCGGACTATCTGATCGCATCCGAGGAAGCGGAACCGGGCTGCGGCTGGTACTATACGAACTGGCTCTCCCAGCTTTCGAAGAATCCCGCCATCGGTACGGTGGAGCTTTCGAAAACGCTGATCGACGATTTCAACAACGTCTGCAAGAAGAACTATCCGGGCTGCAACACCACGCTTTCGATCGTGGACCTTGCGGAGTTTGCGGGCACGGTGCCAGAGGCGTTCAACGCGTTCTCCGGCGAGCTTTCCGACATGCTCGATGCATCGGAATACAAGCAGGTTGCGGATGCGCGTGCGGACGCGCGCGAGTTCGGCACGACCGCGAAGGCGAACCACATCGACCTGATCGACTTTGCAAACAAGATCGGCAGCAGCAAGGCGAAAGCGTTTGTCAAGACGCTGCAGAGCTGCATCAAGTACAACCGCACGTCGGTCTCGATGAAGAATTCGAACGGGCTTTCGATCTACTTCCCGTATTCGAGCTTCAAGAGCATGAACAACGCGGTGGCGATCTATGACTCGATCGGCATGGATGCGGACTACGCGCGCTGCATCAAGAGCTTCGCAAGCCTTGCGGCGGGCGGCCAGATCGCGACGGCAGGACAGTCCTCGCCGTTCGGTTCGCTGTTCGGCGGGTATGAATCCGGCGCATCGAGCTATTCTTCGAGCGACATCCTTTCCACGCTGCTCGGCGGCTCTACCGATTCGGGCGATCTGCTTTCGTCGCTGTTCGGCGGCTCCGCGCCGGCGACCAGCTCCGGGGACTTCCTCGGCAGCATCCTCGGCGGCGATTCCTACGGCTGGTTTGATTCGGGCAGAGTGTTGAGAAGCGGCGAGATGTACGACCAGAACACGCTCACGATCGACGACCTGGAGCTGACCGAAAAAGGCGACGGCTACGTGCTCAAGATGAGCGACGAGAAATGGGCGCTGGTCGAATCCGTGCAGCTCAACGTGTTCGTCAAGGATCCGACGGGCGACGGCTACTTCGACCTCGGCATGGATAACCGGTATTCGATCAAAAACGGCGAGCTTTCGATCGAGTTTGACAACACCTGGCTTTGCCTGAACGGGCAGGTCGTTCCGTTCTACTTCATCGGCCGCGTAGAGGACGGCAGCAACTGGGCGGACGTCGGCCGCGTACCGGTGCTGATCAACGATGTGCGCTACGATCTCATCATCGTGTTCGACAACGAGAAGGAGGAGAACGAGTACGGCTACGTCGCGGGTGCGCAGCGCGTCTACGACAACGGCGAGACGGAGAACGTCGCGAAGGGCTTTACGCCGCTGAAGACGGGTGATAAGGTCGACTTCATCTGCGACTACTACAGCGACGGCGGCGACTATCAGGCGACGTACAAGATCGGACAGCTCACCGTGAGCGGCGCGCTCGAGGTCGGCTACATCGACCTTGACGATGCGGAATGCGACGTCACCTACTGCCTGACCGACCTCTATCACAACGAATTCTGGACGGAGGCCATCACCTTCCAATAAGGCAAATCACAATCGAAAACGCTCCGGAGCAATCCGGAGCGTTTTTTTGTGCAGAGATCCTTCGCCGCAACGCGGCATCGGTTGACGGGACGGGCGGCATATGCCGCTTGCCGTTCCGATGCGCGCGGCTTGTCATTTCGAACGAAGTGAGGAATCCCGGAACGCAGGCTGTTTTTGCAATCCGGAGCGTTTTTTGCAAGATTTTACAACTCTGTAACAACTCTGTGACAACTTAGACGCATTTTGGACGAATCTCGATGCTACGATGGACGCAGAAAAGCATGGAGGATCGGATCGATGAAACGGTTATTGAGTCTTATTCTGGTGCTGCTGATGCTTGCCTGCGTGCCGACGCCGGAGGTCGATGCGGTGAAGCAAAAGAATCAGGACGCCATGATCGAGATGGCGCACGGCGATGAGGAGACGCTCGCCGCGGCGGCGGAAGGCGCTGCAAAAACGCCGCCGACGCTTGATTACTTTGAACTGTACGACATTCCGGAGCATCTTTCTCTGGAGATTCCGGGGCTTTCGGACAAGGTCCGGATCACCGTCGACGCGGATATAAACGTGCCGAAAAGCCCGCTGCCGATCGTGCGGGCGGCGCCGACGGACTTTTCACAGGAACAGGTCTATGACCTTTGGAACCGGCTGATCGGCGATCGCGTGATGTACCTTTGGCAAGACGGCGAGAGCAAGGAGACGATCCAAAAGTCGATCGAATTCTGGATGCAGATCCAGAGCGGCGAGCTCGTAAAGGATATGTACGATCCGGAGGAGGCGGCGGAGCAGATCGAAACGCTGAAAAAGAAGTATGCGGACGCGCCGGACACGCTGCCGACACAGTATGCCGACGGCACGCTTGTCATCGGCGACATGCAGGACGGGCACGGCAAGGTCGTCGCGCACCGCACGGAGCTGCAGGCGTATGAATCGCAGTACGGCGTTCGGTTCAACGTGCAGAACAACTACGACAATACGGAGACGATCCGCGAAACCGACGGCGCGATCTGTGTGATCAAAAACGCGAGCTTTTCGTATTCCACGGCAAGTCACGCGCCGATGGCGTTTGACGCAGCCGGAACGCTCCCCAAATTTGTGTTGAAAGCCGGCGATCCGATTCCGGAGGCGGCAAGGGATTATATCCATACGACGCCCGCCGAAATACAGGCGCGCGCGCAGGCGATGCTCGAACAGATGGGGATTGCCGATCGATTCGCGATTTCGGAGATCAAGCTGCTTCCGGACGCCGACGCGCGGTACGATTACAGACTCTCCGGATATGCGTATCGGGTCGACTGTGTGCGGCTTGTAAACGGCGTGCCGGTCTGCAATGCGAACGGACTGAACATGAATCTGTATGCGCTGGAGGATATGGTTGCGCCGGAATGGTGTTATGAAACGCTGTATATGTGGTTTGACGACAGCGAAGACGTCTTTCTCAATTGGTCGTCCCCGACCGAAACGCAGGAAGTCGTGGAATCGAACTGCCGCCTGCAGCCGTTTTCGGAGATTCGGCGCGTGCTGGAATCGCGGCTGCCGATGCTTTTGAACCGGAGGGCGTCGAGCGAGCATGTGATCAGCTGCACGGCAAACGTGCGCCGGATCGACCTCGGGCTTTGGCGCATCCGCGAGAAGAACACGGTCGAAACAGGGCTGCTGGTCCCGGCATATTGCTTTTATCTGGACATTCGGTACGAGCAGGATTTCGGCGACGACAACTTCACCGACATCCTGATCATCAACGCGGTCGACGGCACCGTCATCGACCCGTGGAACGGATACTGAGCAAGGACAATTCATTCACCGCAAGGTGAAATTCATTTGAATGAATTGTGCTTACGCACATGAATTGGCTGCGCCGTGAATTGACTGCGTCATGAATTGCCCTCCGCGCATGAAAGGAGAAAACATGAAACGCATATTGGTATTCTTTCTCACAGCCGTTTTTCTTTGCGCCTGCGTGCCGACGCCGGAGACGGAAGCCGTGGTGCAGAAGGATCAGAACGCCATGCTTGAAAAAGCAGGCGGTACGCTGTCGGAGGACAACCGCCCGCTTGCCGAACAGCTTGCGGTGCCGGAGGGGAACTATACGTTTTCGACGTCGGCGGTGGAGCAGCGGCTGAACATCGCGGTCGACGCAAGGGTGACCGTACCGGACGTGAACCGGCTCCCGATCATTCGCGTGCGCAAGGCGCGGTTTTCCAGGGAGCTTGCGCTGAAGACGGTCGAATACTTCCTGCAGGGCGAAACGCTCTGCGATATGACAAAGGAGGACCAGCCGGTCTTTGACGGCGAGATTCGTCCCTATGTCAACGGCGAGTACGGCGACGGTTCCTATTACCGGTTGGAGGTGCAGAACAAGCCGACCGTGCGCGCGATTGCGGAAGGCAGCCATCGGCTTGTCTCGGCATGGATTTCCGCGACGGACAAGGCGCTTTATGAGGGCGATCTGGAAAGCCTCCTGTTTCTTTCCTATGAGGAAGGGAAGACCGTCAACTATTTCGAGCGCGCGGCTGCAGCGGCGGATACGGAGAGCGAATCGTTCCGCATGGCAAAGGCGCAGTGCGACGCGTTCTTCGAAGCGATGGGGCTTTCCGATACATATGCTTTGGGCTATGCGAGCGAGGTGCTCGGTACGCCGTTCTACCGGCTCTATTACATGCACCGCGTGGACGGATTCGACACCTATATCAGCGCAGACGCGCTCGACCGCGGCGACTATGCCTATCCGTGGGGCTATGAGATGATCGCCTTTGCAGCGGACCGCGACGGCGTCCGCGAACTGCACTGGTCCAATCCGATCGAGGTAAGGGACACCGTACAGGAGCGCACCGCGCTGCTGCCGTTTTCGGAGATCATGAAGCGCTTCGAATCGGCGGTCAAGGTCAAGTACGCCGTGACGACCGACGGTTTCGGCGGCGAAACGGGAACGATGACGGTGCAGGTCGATGACATCCGCCTGTGCCTTATGCGCATCCGCGAGCAGAACGGCGACGGCATCACGGGGCTTCTGGTGCCCGCATGGGTGTTTTACGGCAGCAGCAAGCTGATCGAATCGGACGGCACCGAAAGCTACAACCTGCGCTACGGCAACAGCTCCGGCGTGCCGAGCGGGCTGTTTCCCGTGATCGTGCTGAATGCAATCGACGGCAGCGTGATCGACTTCGCGGAGGGCTACTGAGCATTTACAATGCCGTCAGGCAATTCATTCGCCGCAAGGTGAAATTCATTACTTGCCTCCCCTGTGCAAGGGGCGCGGAGTTGAGCGCCCGCAGTGCGGGATGAAGCGAGGCGGAAGCGCGGGTTGAACAGGGAGCAGCAGGAAGCGTACAGCGATGCACTGCGACCATGTGAGACCATCGGGCGGCAGGCGCAGCCCGTCGGGAGGGTTGTCATGAATTGTGCTTACGCACATGAATTGGCTGCGCCGTGAATTGTGCTTCGCACATGAATTGATTTCGTCATGAATTGCCCTCCGGGCATGAAAGGAGAAAACATGAAACGCATATTATCGCTGCTGTTGACCGTCCTGCTGTTCGCCGCCTGTGTGCCGACGCCGGAGGTTACGGAATACCGGCGGGAAGAGAACACGGCGGATTTTGAGCAGGCGGTTTCGGACATTCCGGAATCGTTCGAACGGACGGAGACGCTTTCGGACGGTATCCGGCTGGTGGTTCACGCGAAGGTCGTGAAACCCGATGCACCGCTCTCGGTCGGCACGGTCACGCGCACGCCGTTCGACACGGCAACGGCTGAACGCGTCTGCAGAGCGCTCTTCGACGAAGCGCCGATCTATGAATACTTCGAATCCAAACGGGAACTCGCGGAATACATCTTGACCTGCCGTGAACAGATGGAGGCGGCAAAGGACGCGCTGAGCGAGGCCGAGCTTTCCGACCTTGCATCGACGCTGAACGACATGGAAGCCGCGCTGCCGAACCTGCCGGATGAAGGCAAGCCCGCATCGTACGGCAAGCTGTTCGGTTATGACAACGGCTTTATGATGGTCGATACCGGAAAGCCGCGTATGGCGACATTTCAGGCGCGTGCGGACAGCCGGAATATTCTGTCGTTTACGGACCTCGGTTTCCGAAAGCATCTGATCGAGGAGATCGAGCCGCTCAAGGTGAGCGAGGAAGACGCGGTACGGCAGGCGGAGGAGATTCTGAAAAAGCTCGGGCTTGAAGATCGGTTTGTCGCGGTCAAGACCGGCGTTCATCCGGTGAACCATACCATGGTGGACCAAATGCTCGACAGCAAAGGGTATCGCTTCCCGCAGAGACACGAACGGCGCTATGTCGTCTTTATGCGCAAGATCGGCGATGCAAAGCAGGTGTACAGCGAGCAGATTCAATACGGCGCGACGGATGGCGGCTATGAGGAGGCGGTGTTCTGGGAGGTCATGGAGTTCCAGTTCGACAACGACGGACTGGTCGGCTTTCACTGGCAGGAGCCGGGGGAGGTCACCGTGACGCAAAACAACGTATCCGTGATCGATCTCGATACGGCGTACCGGGCGATGACGGACTGGCTCAAGGCGTCGCAAAACAAGTATACCTACGAGGATTACGGCGTTTCGCCCGGGCAGATCACCGTCTCCGTCGACCGTATCGAGCTCGGCATGAGCTGCATCCTCGGCAGGGACCGGACGATCGAGGTTGTACCGGTCTGGGAGTTCTTCGGCGAGATCGAATACCGAGATGCATCCCAAAACGTGCGCTATATCAGCCTGCTGCAGCATTGCCTGACCGACGAGACGCGCGGCTGCAACAGCATCTGCACGATCAACGCCTTGACGGGCAAACGGATCGACCGCGGTCTGGGTTACTGACGCTTCGCGTTCGCGCCGATGAAGGTCTTTATCGATGCGAGTTTGGGCAAGCAAACATATCACGTCCCGCAGGGACATTCCGGCTTGCGTTCTGAGATTCTTCGCCAAAGGCTCAGAATGACATGATCGGTAAGCCGCGCGTCCTTCCGCTGTCATCCTGAGGGCGTAGCCCGAAGGATCTCGGAACGGTGAAGCATAATTGCGATCAGAGATTCTTCGCCAAAGGCTCAAAATGACATGATCGGTAAGCCGCGCGTCCTTCCGCTGTCATCCTGAGGGCATAGCCCAAAGGATCTTTGAACGAAAAAAAACGGTTCCGAGCCCGTATGCAAAGGCCCGGAACCGTTCTGTGTTTTTCAGCCCGAACGTGCGGCGCTATACCGTGATTGCGCTTTGGGCGTCGCGGTGGAGTTCGCGGTTCAGGGCGTAGGCGTAGAGGTCGGTGGAGAGGGAATCAATCGCAAGCGAGGCGCGCGCGACCTCGGAGCAGTTCAAAAGGTCGGAGTTTCGGAGGATCACCGGAGAGACCGCGCGGCTTGCCATTGCGGACAGAAGCCCGCGTCCGATGCGCTTGAGCCCCAGAACGTGCAGATAGAGCTGATCGTAGTTTTCCAGGAGCGCGCCGGTCATGCCGGCGGGAATGTGCAGCAGCGCGGAGACGAGGATGCGCTTGCAGCGCGCGAGCGTATAGCGCTTGGACTTGATCGCTTCGAGCAGGGAGGGGAGATCGGTCGCCTGCCGCGCGGCGCGGTACAGGACCTGTTCAAAGCCTTCGCCCACGTCCGGCAGCGCCTTGATGTCCTCGAGGGACATGGTGCGCAGCCGGTAGAGCAGCATCGGCGCAAAGCGGTCGAAGGTCACGGGGAACTGCTCGTCAAAGCGCATCGCCGCCGCAACGCTCATCGGCATCGTGTCGTAGACCGATTCGTCGCCGCCCAAAAGCGCTTCTCGAATCGCGGTGGCGCTACTGAGCTTTCCGGTCAGCACGGTGCTGTTGTACTTGTTTCCGATGCGCTGGATCGGCAGCGGCATGATGTTCGGCGCGTAGCGGCGCAGGGATTTCAGGTATTCGACGGCAAGGATGTTGTTCGGCTGCTGCAGGATTTCGAGCTCGTTTTCCGGCACGCCGAGATCGGCGAGCGCGTCGTACTGCGCACGCGGATAGGACTTGCCCTGCTTCATGTGATAGTTGAGATAGACGCGGAAGTTCGCGGGCTCGCGATCCAGAAGGTCCGCAAGGTGATAGAGCGCGTTGACGTCCTCGGTCTCGACACCGAACGCGAGATCGGTCACGACGCCGGTTGCGGCAAGCGTCATGACGGCGCCCTGCGCAAAGCGCTCCGCGCTCGACACGGCAAACGCGGTCGGGATCTCGGTGACGATGTCGGCGCCGCCCATGACCGCCCATTCGGCACGGGTGTATTTATCGGTGCAGGCAGGCTCGCCGCGCTGCACGAAATTGCCGGACATCGCGACGACGCAGAAGTCCGCACCCGCCTGTTTTTTGGATTCCTCCATGTGGTAGATGTGCCCGTTGTGCAGCGGGTTGTATTCCGCAATGATGCCGATCACACGCATGGTCGCCAGCTCCCTTCCGAACAAAACTTTTTTCATTTCAAGTATACCATTTTTTGCACAGATATGTTAGAATAAATTGAAAATTTATTTTGGAGGAATTTGTTCATGTCATTGATGGATCAGATCAAGGCAAAAGCAAAGGCAGACAAGAAGCATATCCTGCTGCCCGAGGGAACCGAAGAACGCACCGTGCAGGCGGCTGCCCGCATCACGGCGGAGGGCATTGCGAAGGTGACGCTGTTCGGCAAGGCGGAAGAGATCAAGGCGGTTGCCGACAAGTACGGCGTATCGCTCGAGGGCGTCGATACGATCGATCCCGAAACGCATCCCGACTATCCGGCGTATGTCGACCGCTTCTATGAGATGCGCAAGGCAAAGGGCGTCACGCCGGAAAAGGCTGCGGATATGATCAAGAACCCGCTGTTCTTCGCGGCAATGATGATCAAGGACGGCAAGGGCGACGGCTTCGTTTCCGGCGCGATCAACACCACCGGCAACACGCTCCGTCCGGGACTCCAGATCATCAAGATGAAGCCCGGCATCAACACGGTTTCGAGCTTCTTTATCATGGAGATCCCGAACAAGGCCTACGGCGACGACGGTCTGATGATCTTTGCGGACTGCGCGGTCAACATCGATCCGACCTCCGAACAGCTTGCCGAAATCGCAATCTCGTCCGCGGCGAGCGCCAAGGCGCTCTGCGGCATGGACGCGCGCATCGCCATGCTTTCGTTCTCCACGAAGGGCAGCGCGAAGCATGACAACGTCGACAAGGTCCGCATCGCGACCGAGATGGTCCATGAACGCGCACCCGAACTCATGGTCGACGGCGAACTGCAGGCGGACGCCGCGCTCGTCGAAAAGGTCGGTCAGCTCAAGAGCCCGGGCAGCCCGGTCGCCGGCAAGGCGAACGTGCTGATCTTCCCGGACCTGCAGGCGGGCAACATCGGCTACAAGCTCGTGCAGCGTCTCGCCGGTGCGGAAGCCATCGGCCCGATCTGCCAGGGCTTTGCGGCGCCGATCAACGACCTGAGCCGCGGCTGCAGCATTGAGGACATCGTTTCCGTCGTGGCGATTACGGCGGTGCAGGCACAGAACATGTAACGAAAGGAACGGACTATGAAATCGATTCTTGTTATCAACGCAGGCAGCTCCTCCCTGAAGTATCAGCTCATCGACATCGAGACCGAAGAGGTCCTCGCAAAAGGTCTTTGCGAGCGCATCGGCATCGACGGCAAGCTGACCTATAAGCCGACGAACGGCGAGAAGCTTGAGAAGGACGCGGCAATGCCGACGCATCAGGACGCGATCGCGCTGGTGCTCGATGTGCTCGTCGATCCGAAGATCGGCGTCATTTCCGACATGAAATCCATCGCGGCGGTCGGTCACCGCGTCGTCCACGGCGGCACGAAGTTCACGAAGTCCGTGCTGATCGACGACGAAGTCATCAAGATGATCGAGGAGTGCATCCCGCTTGCGCCGCTGCACAACCCCGCAAACCTCATGGGCATAAACGCCTGCCGCGCCGTCATGCCGGACACCCCGATGGTCGCCGTGTTCGACACCGCGTGGGGCATGAGCATGGAGCCGAAAAACTTCCTCTATGCGCTGCCGTATGAGATCTATGAGCAGTATCAGGTCCGCCGCTATGGCTTCCACGGCACGTCCCATATGTTCGTCACCGGCGAAGCGATCAAGCGCATGGACCGCGTCGGCGATCCGAACGTGCGCGTCATCACCTGCCATCTCGGCAACGGCTCCTCCGTGAGCTGCTCGAAGGGCGGCAAGTGCGTCAACACCTCGATGGGGCTGACGCCGCTCGAAGGTCTGCCGATGGGCACCCGCTGCGGCAGCATCGATCCCGCGATCGTGCCGTTCCTCGTGAACCGCATGGGCGCAACGCCGAAGGAGATTGACACCATGATGAACAAGAAGTCCGGCATGCTCGGCGTTTCCGGCGTGTCCAGCGACTTCCGCGATCTGTGGTCCGCCAAGAAAGAGGGCAATGAACGCGCGGCGCTCGCGCTCGATATGTTCTCGCAGAGCGTCAAGCGTCTGATCGGCGCATACTCCGCGGAGATGGACGGCGTGGACTGCATCGTGTTCACGGCGGGCGTCGGCGAGAACGACGCGGCAACGCGCGATCTCGTGATGCAGAACATGGATTATCTCGGCGTCGACTTCGACTTCGAACTCAACGGGACCGCGCCGCGCGGAAAGGAAGTCGTGCTTTCGAAGCCCGATTCCAAGGTTGTCGTCATGGTCCTGCCGACGAATGAGGAGCTTGCGATCGCGCGCGATACCGCTGCAATCGCACTGTAAGCACAAACGGGCTGCGGATGTTCTTTCCGCGGCCCTTTTTTTGCCGATGGAATTTGCACGCACGGATGCGCGTCCCGCCGCGGACGCCGTCGTTGAATCGATTCGTTCCCGTTTCGGGTTCACAAAGCCCTTTGCCGCCATGCTTGCGCGGCGGGGCCTGGTCGACGACGCTTCGATTACGGCGTACCTGCATCCGGAGGCGCAGCGCCTGCCCGATCCGTTTGCGCTTCGGGACATGGACCGCGCTGTCGCCCGCATCCGGAAGGCGATCGACGCGGGGGAGCGCATCTGCGTGTACGGCGACTATGACACCGACGGCGTCTGCGCGACGGCGATTCTGACCGATGCGCTCCGGCGTCTCGGCGCCGACGCGACCTTTCTGCTGCCGAGCCGGCAGGGTGACGGTTACGGGCTCAGCAACCGTGCGGTCGATGCGATGCGCGCGGACGGCGTGCAGCTGATCGTGACGGTCGACAACGGCATTTCAGCGCATGCCGAGATCGCTTACGCCGCTTCGCTAGGCGTCGATACGGTTGTGACCGACCATCACCGCTGCCACGAAACGCTGCCCGAAGCGGACGCGATCGTCTGCGCGTCGCGGGAGGATCAGCCGGATTCGCTCAACTGCCTCTGCGGCGCGTCGGTCGCGATGCTGCTTGCGGCTGCGCTCGGCGCGGAGATCGGACGGTATCTGCCGGTTGCCGCGCTGGCGACGATGGCGGACGTTGTGCCGCTCGGCGCCGTGAACCGCACTATCGTCAGGAAGGGGCTGCCGCTCGTTGCGGGACAGCCCGCGCTTGCGGCGCTGCTCGAAGCGGCGGGCGTGCGCGAGGTGACGGGAGAAAGCACGCTGTCGTTCATCCTTGCGCCGCGGATCAACGCGGCGGGACGCATGGGCGACGCGACGCGCGCGGTGCGGTTGCTGCTGACCGGGGACGATGCGGAGCGGCGGGAGATCGCGACCGAGCTTGAAAGTGAGAACGTGCGCCGCCGGGCGGAGGAACAGCGTATCCTGCACGAAGCGGAGGCGCAGATCACCGAAACGGAGCCGCACATCCTCGTGCTGCGCGGCGAAAACTGGAACACCGGCGTGATCGGCATTGTGGCGTCGCGGCTTGCGGAACGATATCATTGTCCGGCGATGCTGTTCTCCGAGGTCAACGGCGTTTTGATCGGTTCCGGGCGGAGCGTGCCCGCAATCGATCTGTTTGCGCTCCTGACGCGCCATAAAACCCTCTTTACGCGCTTCGGCGGACATCGGCTCGCCGCAGGCGCAACCCTGCTTCCTGCGCGTTTTGACGCGCTGAGGGAGGCTTTGGACCGCGATATCGGGGAGCAGTACCCCGAAGGCGTGCCGGTCGAGCCGATCCGCTACGAGGATACGCTGGCGCTGTCGGACCTCACGTTCGCGTTTGCGAAGGAGCTGACCATGCTGTCGCCGTTCGGCGAAGAAAACCGGATGCCGCTGTTCCGCGTGGAGGGTACGCTGTCCGGCATGCGGGTGATCGGGCGCGACGGCATGCACCTCGGCGCGCGGCTTTCGGACGCGGGCACGGAGATCCGGCTGGTGGCGTTCGGCATGGGCGAGCGGTATGCGCAATGGAGCGTGCTGACGCGCGCGCAGGCGCTTGTGTCGGTCGAGCTCGGCAGCTATCTCGGCAGACCGGAGCTTTCGATCCGCGCGGAGGCGCTGCGCGCACCGATCGAGGACGACGCGCAGGCGGCCGTTTCGGCTTGTATCCGCGCGATCCGGTTCAAAACCGCGCTGCCGGACGAACGTACGCTGTCTGCGCTGCCGAAGATTTCGGAAACGGAGATCCGCGAGACGTACCGGCGGCTGCTTCCGCGGCTGCAGCAGGGAGTCGCGCCCGACTGTCTCGACGCGCGGGAGTGCGCGGCGATGCTGCCGCTTCTGGAAATCGGCGTGCTGCGGTTCGAAAACGGCATGTTTTTTACGCAGACGGTACAGGAAAAGAAACAAATTCGAAAAGCCCTCTTGTATCCGGTGCTGTGTTTGGAGTAAAATATTAGAATCAAGTCCGGCGGGAAGGAGGATGCGCATGGAAGAAGAATTACTGAAACGCTTTCGGGAACAGTTCGGCGAAGAAGCGTCCCAAAAGATGGCGGAGGCGATCGAGTTCGCCTCGCGCGTGCACTGCAACCAGCGCCGCGACGACGGGACGCCGTTTGTGACGCATCCGCTGACCGTCGCGTCCTATCTGCTGGACATGGGCATGGACGCGCCGACCGTGATCGCGGGCATGCTGCACGACACCGTCGAGGACGGCGACAACGTGCAGATCGCGGACATCGAGAAGATGTTCGGGAAGGAGGTCGCGTTCCTCGTCGACGGCGTCACCAAGCTGACCATCTCCGGAAAGCAGACCTACGTGACCAAGAAGCAGGAGCAGACCGAGAATCTGCGCAAGCTGTTTTTGGCGATCGCCGAGGATGTGCGCGTCGTCATCATCAAGCTTGCCGACCGTCTGCACAACATGCGCACGATCGACGTCTGTTCGCCGGCAAAGCAGCTCAAGAAATCCAAGGAAACGCTCGAGGTCTATGCGCCGCTGGCGGACCGCTTCGGCATGGGCGCGATCCGCAGCGAGCTCGAGGATCTGTCGTTCAAATATCTGATGCCCGAGGAATACGAGAGCATCAAGGCGCAGGTCGACGTGCAGCAGAAGGAGCGCCTGGAGCTGTTGAGCAGCGCGATGGAGAAGATGAAGGTGCTGCTGAAGGAAGCGGATATCGACGGCACCGTTTCGGGCAGACCGAAGCATCTGTATTCCTCGTACCGCAAGATGCAGCGCAACAACTGCACGCTGCACGAGCTTTACGATCTCATCGCGATCCGCATCATCGTCAACACCGTGACGGACTGCTATGCGGCGCTCGGCGTCGTGCACGCCACATGGAAGCCGCTGCCCGGACGGTTCAAGGATTATATCGCGATGCCGAAGCCGAACCTGTACCGTTCGCTGCACACGACGGTCATGGACGAAAACGGCATACCGTTCGAAATTCAGATCCGCACCAAAGAGATGCACGCGACCGCGGAATACGGCATTGCGGCGCACTGGATGTACAAGGAAGGACGTCAGTCGATGTCCGAGCTCGACCGCAAGACCTCGTGGCTCAAGCAGGTGCTGGAGGCGGACGAGACGGCGGAGGACAGCAAGGAGTTCGTCGACAACATTCTGAAGGACTTCCTCGGCGAGTACGTCTTCGTGCTGACGCCACAGGGCGAGATCATCGATCTGCCGGTCGGTTCGACACCGCTGGATTTCGCGTACCGCATCCATACGAGCATCGGGCACCATTGCCAGCACGCGCGCGTCAACGGCAATGTGGTGCGGCTCGATTACAAACTCAAAACGAACGACGTCGTCGAGATCATCACGTCGAACGCGCAGTCCGGACCGAGCCGCGACTGGCTTTCGATCGTCAAGACGCAGTCGGCGAAGAACAAGATCCGGCAATGGTTCAAGCATGAGAACCGCGAGGAGAACATCCAGCGCGGACGTGAAATGCTCGAGGAATCGGCAAAGCGCCACGGACAGAGCCTTGCGATCCTGATGAAGCCGGAATACTACAACGAGGTCCTGAAACGCCACAACCTTGCGACGGTCGAGGATCTGTATTCGTCGATCGGATTCGGCGGGATCTCCGCGGGGCAGGTGCTGCACAAGCTCATCGATCTGCGCCGCAAGGAGGAACGACTCGACGAGATGCAGAAGAAGCTCGAGGAGGGCGATCTCACAGCGAAGAAACCGCTGCACAAGGCGAACCCGAAGGGCATCATCGTCCACGGCGATCCGGGCATGGCGGTGTTCTTCGGAAACTGCTGCAATCCGCTGCCGGGCGATCCGATCGTCGGGTATGTCACGCGCGGCAGAGGCGTTTCGATCCATCGCGCGGACTGCAAGAACGTGCAGAGTCTGATGCAGGAAGCCGACCGCATGATCGAGGTCGAGTGGGCGATGGACGAGCGCACGAACTTCTCCGCTACGATCCGCGTGTTCATCGAGGATAAGCCGGGTTCGCTGCTCGAAGTCAGCAAGGTGCTGCTGAATCTCAACGTCAACATGACCGATCTCAAGAGCAAGTCGACCGAGGACGGCTATGCAGCGATGGAGATTACCTGCACGGTGAAGAACGCCGAGCAGCTCAACATCATCGTGTCGAACCTCAAAAAACTCAAGCAGGTCATGGACGTATTTCGCGTATAGGAGGGCTTATGCGGGCGGTGGTACAGCGCGTGACCGGCGCTTCGGTCGCGGTCGGCGGCGAAACGATCGGCGCGATCGAAAACGGTCTCTGCGTGCTTCTGGGCGTATCGGTCGACGATACGCAGAGCGACGCGGACTACATATCGGAAAAGCTTCTGGGACTTCGCATCTTCGACGACGAGAACGGCGTGCCGAACAGATCGGTCGTCGACATCGGCGGCGCGATCCTGTTGATTTCGCAGTTCACGCTTTTGGGCGACGCCAGAAAGGGCAGACGTCCGAGCTATATCTTTGCCGCGCGTCCGGAGACGGCGATCCCGCTGTATGAGCGCTGCATCGAAACGCTCAAAAGGGCGGTTCCGGTCGAGACGGGACGGTTCGGCGCGGAAATGAAGGTCTCGATCCTCAACGACGGACCGTTTACGATTCTTCTGGATTCCAAGAAAGGATTCTGACATGCTGTTACAAATCATACCCTGCGGTCCGGTCGACGCGAACATGATCTTCGTCGGCGCGGACGACGGCAAGACCGTTGCGGTCATCGATCCGTCGGACGCCGATCTGGCGCTTGCGGTGCTGAAGGAACACGGCTGGACGCTTTCGGACATCCTCGTGACGCACCGGCACTTCGATCATCTTCTGGGCGTGGCGAAGCTCAAAGCCGAGACGAACGCGACGATCTATATCTCCGAACAGGACGCCTGCGGGCTTTCGAGCAATCTGCAGAGCCTTTCGCTGATGCAGCGCATCTCGATCACGCCGGTGCAGCCGGACGTGCTGCTGCATGACGGCGATATGTTCGAGGCGGCGGGGCTTTCCTTCCGTGTGCTTGCGACGCCGGGACACACCGTAGGCGGGATCACGTATGTGTGCGACGAACAGCGCTGCGCGTTCTGCGGCGATACGCTGTTCCGCGAGAGCTACGGACGGATCGATTTCCCGACCGGCGATTTCCATTCGATCATCCATTCGATCCGCGAAGTCCTGCTGAAGCTACCGGAGGACTACCGGCTGTATCCGGGACACGAGGAATCCACGACCGTCGCGCACGAGCGCGTTTACAATCCGATTCTTAGCGAGGCAGAACCGTGGTTTGTCTGAAAACCGACGTACCGCAATACGCAAACGACATTGCAGAGGAGATCCGCATGTTTCTGGGGCTCGTGCCGATCACGGACACGGAGGACGGGAACACGGAGCTCTCTGTTTCGGTGACGCTTTCGCGCGAGGACGGGACCGCGACGGCGCGGCTTTTGCCGGACGGCGAGCCGATCACCGTTGCCTATACCTTTGACGCCGCCGATCCGCTGGACCGGAAACGGCAGGAAAAGCGCGCGCTGAAACGCGCCGCGTTTGCGCTGATGCAGCAAATCAGGCCCACGGAGATGCCGTGGGGGAGTCTCACCGGCATCCGCCCGACGAAGCTCTTGCGCGAGCTGTGCGAGCGCGTGGGCGACGAGGAAGCGGTACGGCAGTTTTCGGAAGTGTTCTCCGTGCGCATCGACAAGCTGCGGCTTGCGGCGACGATCAACGCCGTGCAGAAGCCGGTCATCGAATCGGTGCGGCCGAACGATCTCGACGTCTACATCGGCATCCCGTACTGCAAGACGCGCTGCCTCTACTGCTCGTTCGGCGCGGAGCTTGCCAAAAAGAACGCGGTGGAGGAGTATCTGCCGTTTCTGTACCGGGACATCGAAAACGGCGCGCGGCTTGTCCGCGACGGCGGGTATTCGGTGCGCGCGCTGTATATCGGCGGCGGCACGCCGACCGTTCTTACGGCGGAACAGCTTGACGCGCTGCTCGATCATTACGAATCGACCTACGGCACTTTCGGAACGGAATGCACCGTCGAGGCGGGCAGACCGGACACGATCACAAAGGAAAAACTGGAGGTTTTGCGCAGGCACGGCGTCGAGCGCATCTCGATCAATCCGCAGACGATGTCGGACGAAACGCTGAAGCGCATCGGACGCGCGCACACCGCGGCGCAGATCAGGGAGAGCTTCGCGCTTGCGCAATCGCTTGGCTTTTCGTCGATCAACATGGACCTCATCGCGGGGCTGCCGGGGGAGGGCGTCGCCGATATGGAACGGACGCTTTCGGAGATCAAAGCGATGAAGCCGGACAATCTCACGGTGCATACGCTTGCGATCAAGCGTTCGAGCAGGCTCAAGGATCAGCTGGACAAATACCCGCTGCCCTCGCGCGAAGACGTCGAACGGATGATCGACATGGGCTTTTCGGCGGCGAAGGAGATCGGGCTCTGGCCGTACTACATGTACCGGCAGAAGTATCAGAACGGCAACCTCGAAAACGTCGGCTATGCGGCGAACGGGAAGCTGTGCGTGTACAACATCGACATGATGGAGGAGACGACCTCGATCCTTGCGCACGGGGCGAACGCGATGACCAAGCGCGTGTTCTGCGGAGAAAACCGCGTCGAGCGCATCCCGAACCCGAAGGACGTACCGACTTACGGCGCGAAGCTGGAACTTCTCGATCAACAGAAACGCGCGTTGTTTTTACCGTGATTTTGCTTGACAAGCGGGGATTGCATGGTATAATAAGCGCAAAGCGTTGAACGGAAGAGTACCGTTCGGTCGTTTTGCAGAGAGCGCGCCCGAGGCTGCAAGGCGCGTAAACGAACGACACGGGAAGGACATCCGCAAGCTGCATGCCGGAAGAAAAAGGTATGCCGGAGACCCTTCGTTATCGGGGGAAAGCGCGCAGCAGAATGCTGCGAAACAGGGTGGCACCGCGGTTCTTCCGTCCCTTTTGAGGGCGAAAGACCGCGATTTTTTCTTAGGAGGTTTTTATGGCATACAAAGCGCCGAAGGGCACAAAGGACGTACTGCCGGAGGAGAGCTATCGCTGGCAGTATCTCGAACGCACGATCCGCGCGGTCGTGAAGAAATACGGGCTTTTGGAAGCGCGTACCCCGTGCATCGAGCACACCGAGCTGTTTTTGCGCGGCGTCGGCGACACGACCGATATCGTGCAGAAGGAAATGTACACGTTCACCGACAAGGGCGACCGCAGCATCACGCTGAAGCCGGAGGGCACGGCGGGCGCGGTGCGCATGTTCGTGGAGAACGGACTGTTCAGTGAAGCGCAGCCGACGAAGATGTATTATCTTTACTGCCCGGTGTTCCGCTACGAGCGCCCGCAGGCGGGACGGCTTCGCGAGCATCACCAGTTCGGCGTGGAGATCTTCGGCTCGCCGAGTCCCGCGGCGGATGCGGAAGCCATTCTGATCGCCTCGGATATCTTCGAAACGCTCGGCTGCTCCGATCTCACGATCAAGCTCAACAGCATCGGCTGTCCGAAGTGCCGTTCGCGCTATCAGCAGGCGTTGAAGGATTACCTCGGCGGGCGGCTCGACGAGCTGTGCGAAACGTGCCGCAGCCGGTTCGAGACGAATCCGCTGCGCATCCTCGACTGCAAGGTCGATACCTGCAAGGAGATCGTCAAGGACGCGCCGCACACGATGGACTACGTCTGCGACGAATGCCGCGCGCACATGGACGAGCTGATGCGGCTTCTGGATCTTGCGGGCATCCGCTACGAGATCGATCCGATGCTGGTGCGCGGACTCGATTACTACACCAAGACGGTGTTCGAGATCGTGTCCGGCATGCCCGGCGCACAGGGAACGCTGTGCGGCGGCGGACGCTACGACGGGCTCATCAAGGAGCTCGGCGGTCCCGAAATGCCGGCGGTCGGCTTCGGACTCGGCATGGAACGGCTGCTGCTGATCATGGATCAGCTCGGCGTCGTCATCAAAAAGCCGGTGCGCTACGACGTCATGCTGATCGGTCTCGGCAAGGAAGCCAAGGACCGCTGCTATGTGCTTGCGAAGAAACTCAGAGCGCGCGGTGTTTCGGTCGATTTCGACCTGATGGACCGCAGCGTCAAGGCGCAGATGAAGTATGCCGACAAGACCGGCGCGCTGTATACGCTGGTGATCGGCGAGGAAGAACTCAACGAGGGCGCCGCGAATCTGAAATCCATGATGAACGGCGGTTCGATTCTGGTCAAACTGGATGCGGCGGCGATCGCCGACATGATTGTGAAAGAGGGTTAAGACAATGGGAGAATTCTTAAGCGGATGGAAACGCACGTGCTACTGCACGGAGCTTTCGAAGGAAGACGTCGGCAGAGAAGTGACGCTGATGGGGTGGACGAACGTCCGCCGCGATCTCGGCGCGCTGATCTTCGTGCAGCTTAGGGACCGCACGGGACTGATGCAGATCGTATTCGACTCGTCGACGCTTTCGAAGGAAGATTTTGACCGCGCAAGCACGATCCGTTCCGAATACGTGCTGGCGGTCAGAGGCGTATTGGAAGCGCGTACCGGCAGCATGATCAATCCGAACATGAAGACCGGCGAAATCGAAGTGAAGGTCAGGGAGTTCAAGATCCTGAGCGCCGCCGAGACGCCGCCGATCGACACCGGCGACGACTGCAACGCGGGCGAGCTGTTGCGGCTCAAATACCGCTATCTGGACCTTCGCCGTCCGTGCATGCAGAAGAATCTCATTATGCGCAACAAGATCACGCGGATCACGCACGAATACTTTGCGGAAAACGGCTTCCTCGAGATCGAGACGCCGATGCTTACCAAGAGCACGCCCGAAGGCGCGCGCGACTATCTCGTGCCGAGCCGTGTCCATCCGGGCAGCTTCTATGCGCTGCCGCAGAGCCCGCAGCTCTTTAAGCAGCTTTTGATGCTCTCCGGTTTCGATCGCTATATGCAGATTGCGCGCTGCTTCCGCGATGAGGACCTTCGCGCCGACCGTCAGCCGGACTTTACGCAGATCGACCTTGAGATGTCGTTTGTCGAAGCCGACGACGTCATGGCGATGAACGAGGGCTTTTTGAAGCGCCTCTTTAAGGAAACGCTCGACCTCGACGTACAGCTTCCGCTGCCGCGCATCACGTGGCAGGAGGCGATGGACCGCTACGGCTCCGACAAGCCCGATACGCGCTTTGAGATGGAGCTTTGCGATCTGTCCGAATGCGTCAAAAACTGCGGCTTCTCCGTGTTCCAGAATGCGCTTGCCACGGGCGGCAGCGTCCGCTGCATCGTCGCGAAGAACGCGACGTCGCACTTCTCCCGCAAGGAGATCGACGCTCTGGGCGAGTTTGTCAAGACGTACAAGGCGAAAGGTCTTGCGTGGATGAACTGGAAGCCCGAAGGTCTGCAGTCGCCGATCGCAAAATTCCTCACCGAGGAAGAGCTCGAAGCGATCAAGGCAAAGGCGAACTTCGAACCCGGCGATGTCATGTTCATCGTGGCGGACAAGAACGCGGTCGTGTGGGCGGCGCTCGGCGCGCTGCGGTTGAAGCTCGGCGACAAGCTGGGACTCATCGATCCGAACAAGTACAACCTGCTGTGGGTGACCGAATTCCCGCTTCTGGAGTGGAGCGAGGAGGAGAACCGCTTCGTCGCGATGCACCATCCGTTCACAAGCCCGATGGACGAGGACCTGCCGCTACTAGACACCGATCCCGGCAAGGTTCGCGCCAAGGCGTACGATATCGTGCTCAACGGCAACGAGATCGGCGGCGGCTCGATCCGTATCCATTCGACCGAGCTGCAGGCAAAGATGTTCGACGTCATCGGTCTTTCGAAGGAACAGGCGGAAGCGCGGTTCAAGTTCCTGCTCGAAGCATTGAAGTACGGCACGCCGCCGCACGGCGGACTGGCGTACGGGCTCGACCGCGTGACCATGCTGATCTGCGGCGCACAATCGATCCGCGACGTCATCGCGTTCCCGAAGGTGCAGAACGCATCCTGCCCGCTGACGAACGCCCCCGATCCGGTAGACGCAAAACAGCTCGAGGAACTGCATATTGCGGTCGTTCCCGAGGAAGAATGATTGTAATTACAGAAAGGAGCAAAACCAATGGCAAACATCATCACAGGCACAAAAGAAAACTTCAACGAAGTCATCAACGGCGAGCTTCCCGTTCTGGTGGATTTCTGGGCGACCTGGTGCGGTCCGTGCCGCATGGTCGCACCGTTCATTGAGCAGCTTGCGGACGAATACGAAGGCAAGGTTGCATTCATGAAGGTCAACGTCGACGAGGAGCCGGAGCTCTGCGAGAAGTATCGGATCAGCTCGATCCCGAATCTCGTTCTGTTCAAGGACGGCGACGTTCTCGATCAGAGCGCGGGCGCGCGTCCGAAGGCGCTGATCGCGCAGTTCATCGATCAGGCTCTGTGAACCGCGCAATGCGCAGGAAGCGGAGAATCGTCATTATCGCAATCGTCGCAGCCGCACTGCTTTTGCTGACCCTGTCGGCATTGGACACGCGGCTGCGCGTTGTTTCCTATACGGTTTCGGACGCGCGGATCGAAACGCCGGTCAAAATCGTGCTGATCACCGATCTGCATTCCTGCAAGTACGGCGAGGGGCAGAAGACGCTGCTGGACGCGATCGACGCGCAGGCGCCGGATCTTGTGCTGCTTTGCGGCGACATCTTTGACGACGATCTCCCGAACGACAACACGATGACGGTCCTGAGGCACGTTTCCGAACGCTATCGGTGCTTCTATGTTTCGGGAAATCACGAATATTGGTACGAGGATCCCGAAGCGCTGTTCGACGCCGTCCGCGACCTTGGCATTCCGATCCTGCACGGGACCTGCGAAACGGTTTCGGTCGGGCAAACGACGCTGAACCTCTGCGGGATCGCGGACCCGGCGTGCGCGGAAATCGGACTGGACGAGAATGCAACGGAACAGCGGAAAGCCGCAAGGGAAGCGGTTACGGCGGAACAGCTTCAATCGGCGAAAGACGCCGCGGAGGACGGGTACTATACGATCCTGCTTGCGCACCGTCCGGAGCTGATCGAAACCTATGCGCAGTACGGCTTCGATCTGGTCGTGTCGGGGCACGCGCACGGCGGGCAGGTCAGGATTCCGGGGCTTGTGAACGGTTTGTTCTCACCGGGCGAAGGATGGTTCCCGAAGTATGCAGGCGGGGATTATACAATCGGAGACACAACAATGATCGTGAGCCGCGGGCTTTCGCGGGAGTCGACCGCTATGCCGCGCATCTGGAACCGCCCGGAGCTGGTCGTGATCGATCTGATTGGAACAAATGAAAAGACAGGGGAGGCGTTTGCCTCTCCCGTTTGCGTTTTGGCTTTAGCGGATCAAGGGGATCACCTTGTATTTCAACGGTTCAGAACCATCCGGACTCCGTATGCGCCGACCGAGGACGTCAGCTTTTCCTCGCCGGTCAGCCGGAAGCCGCACTTTTCATAGAAGCGCTGCGCCCGCGCGTTTCCCTTGACCATCCACAGCGCGATCTTCGGGTAGGCAGCAAGCCGGTCGAGCACGGCCTGCATCAGCAGCTGCGCGACGCCGGTTCCCCAATATTCCTTCAAAACGTACAGTGCAAAGAGCTCGCCGGTATCCGGGTCCGCTTCGCCGTAGCCCGCAAAGCCCACGACGCGCGCGCCGTCCTTTGCAACGAGAAGGTTGTCCCGCCACTGAAACGCCATCTGCTCGCACTTCTCAAGGGTCAGCTTCTCAAGGTATGCGTCGCTGACCAGTCCCGGGTACGCGTCGTGCCAGCCGCGCCAGTGCACATACGCCTTGCCGCGGATCTCCGCATCGGTTTCCATTGTCTTGATGAGGATCGCCATACGTTTCTCCGATCAATCCGTTGCGGAAGCAAACAACGCAACATAGCGGTTCAGATGCGCATCGTACACGGTACAGCACAAAACGCCCCACCATTCGTGACCGGCGTCGAAATAGTTCGACCAGTTCGCGGTCCATTCATACGCTTCCAGCGCGTCCGTGCCCTGCGGGAACAGCGCGGCGTTGATTTCGCGCAGATCGTCCGGCGTGTCGTGCGTGCCGTGCGGCGGTTCCAGAAAGGCGTACCAATACGGGATGCGTCCGCCGCAGTTTTGATCGTTCGACTCCCAGTCTGCATCGTAGAACACCACTCCGTTCCGGTCCGTGCGCAGAATGTCCGGCACGAACAGAAGTGCGGCGGGATCGATCGGCGCGGCTTCCGCCTTTGCGATATCGAGCGTCCACGGAAACAGCGGCACGGAGACGTCATATGCTGCTTCCGTTTCGAGGTCTTCTTCGATACTGCGTTCGATCATCTTCAGCATCGCAAACAGCACCGCATCCCGGTGCGACGCTTCGCCCCAGTGCGGCGCGCCGCTCTCCATGATGCAGTATTCGACGACGCACCGGTCGTGCTTTTTGATCAACGCATAGAACGGATCGTTCGTGCATTCGCGCATGTTGTTCTCCTTTCCCGCATATCCAAAGGTTTGTTTTATTATAACAGAAAAAGTATATTTTGTAAAGGCGAGTAAAACACTTGACTTTTGGGAACAATATCTTTATGATAAAAACCGAGTGAAACGGTAGGGATTAAGATGAAGTTTTCAACCAAAGGCACATACGGCTTACGGGCCGTCGTCGAGCTTGCGAAGCGCTATGGGGTAGGTCCGGTATCGCTTTCGGCAGTGGCGACGGAGCAGGGCATCTCGGAGGCGTATCTCGAACAGCTGATGCGCTCGCTGAAAGCCGCGGGCATCGTCACGACCGTGCGCGGCAAGACGGGCGGCTATGCGCTGACGAGGGAGCCGCAGAGGATTTCGGTCGGCGAGGTGCTCCGCGCGCTGGAGGGCAGCACCGACGTGGTCGACTGCGTCGGCACCGAAGGCAATGTCTGCGAAAACGCCTGCACCTGCTCGGCGCGTCCGCTGTTTTTAAAGCTGCAGAGCCGTATCAATGCCGTGCTGGATGAAACGACGATCGGCGAACTTACCGAGGATCATATCGAACAGAAAAAGAGGATCGAACATGCACGTTTATCTTGACAATGCGGCAACCACAAAGGTGCTGCCGGAGGTCATCGAGGCGATGATCCCGTACTATACCGAGTTCTACGGCAACCCGTCGAGCTTCCACGGCTTCGCGCGCGACGCGCACAAAGGGCTGGACGACGCGCGGCGCACCGTAGCGAAGTGCCTGAATGCGGCAAACCCGAGTGAAATCTATTTCACCGGCGGCGGCAGCGAGGGCGACAACATGATCCTGCGCGGCGTGGCGCAGGCGTACCGCAAAAAGGGCAACCACATCATCACGTCGAAGATCGAGCACCATGCGATCCTGCATACACTGCAGGAGCTGGAGGACAAGGGACTCGCGACCGTGACGTACCTCGACGTCGACGAAAACGGGCTTGTCGATCCCGAAGCGGTACGTGCCGCGATCCGTCCTGAGACGATTCTCGTTTCGATCATGACGGCGAACAACGAGGTCGGCACGATTGAACCGATCAAGGAGATCGGCGCGGTCTGCCGCGAGGCGGGCGTGCTGTTCCACACCGACGCGGTGCAGGCGATCGGGCACATCCCGATGGACGTGCAGGACATGAACATCGACCTGCTGACGCTGACGGCGCACAAGTTCCACGGTCCCAAGGGCGTCGGCGCGGTCTATATCAAAAAGGGCGTCCGCGTTCCGGCGATGATCACCGGCGGCGGGCAGGAGAACAAAAAGCGCGCGGGCACGGAGAACGTACCGGGCATCGTCGGGCTTGCGAAGGCGCTGGAGATTCAGACGGAAAACCTCGAAGCGAACATGAAAAAGATGACGGCTTTGCGGGACAAGCTGATCGCGGGCGTCGAAGAACGGATTCCGACGGTGCATCTGAACGGCGACCGCTTTAAGCGCCTGCCGAACAACGTCAACTTCGGCATCCGCTACATCGAAAGCGAAAGCATCCTTCTGATGCTCGATCTCAAGGGCATCGCGGCGTCGTCCGGCTCGGCATGCACGTCCGGCTCGCTCGATCCGTCGCACGTGCTGCTCGCGATGGGCATTTCGCACGAGGAGGCGAACGGCTCGCTCCGCATGACGCTTTCGGAGTTCACGACCGAAGAAGAGATCGACTATGTGCTCGAGGTTCTGCCGCCGATCGTTCAGCGGCTCAGAGATATGTCACCGATTTATCCGAAGGGAGGAGAACAGTAATGCAGTATTCGGAAAAGGTTTTGGATCATTTTCAGCATCCGCGCAACGTCGGCGAGATCCCCGATGCAAGCGGCGTGGGCATGGTCGGCAACGCCAAGTGCGGCGACATCATGCAGATGTTTTTGAAGATCAACGACGATGAGATCGTCGAGGACGTCAAGTTCAAGACATTCGGCTGCGGCGCGGCGATCGCGACGAGCTCGATGGCAACCGAAATGATCAAGGGCAAGCCGCTTTCGGAGGCGGAAAAGCTCACGAATGAAGCGGTGGTCGAGGCGCTCGAAGGACTTCCGCCGGTGAAGATTCACTGCTCGGTGCTTGCGCAGGAAGCGGTGCAGGCGGCGATCGCGGACTATCGTGCGAAAAAACAGCAAAAAGAGGAAGCCGCCAAGACGGAATAAACACCCGCAAACCGTCGCATACTAACCTCAAAAAAGAAAGAGGTGATCGGATGCGAATGGCAATGATGGGTATCGGAATGGCGGTCGGCGCGGCCGCGGCGGCAACCGCGATGTGTACGCTGTATCCCGACATTCCGCGTCGCATGAAGCGGGACGGAAAGAAGGTCGTCCAACGGACGCAGCGGCTGATGCATTTCTGATTTTCGAAAAGGAGGCTTGCACGCCTCCTTTTCCTGTTGCGTCCCAAAGTTTTCACATTCGAAAGACTTGACGAACCGCGGGTTATTTCGTATAATAAGGAAAGTCACAGGAAAGGATGAAAACATATGTTTCTCAATGCAGCTATTTCTATTCTGAATGCGGATGTTTCCGGACTGAGCTGTCTGACCGGCGCGTCCGGCGGTTCCGGTTCGCAGGGCGGTCTCGGCGGCAACTGGACGATGCTCCTTCTGCCGATCGCGCTCGTCGTCGTGATGCTGGTCGTCATGGTCATTCCGCAGCGCCGTCGCGATAAGAAGGTCAAGGATATGCTCAGTTCGCTGAAGCAGGGCGACCGTGTCCGCACGATCGGCGGCATCTACGGCACCATTTCCTCGATCAAGGACGACGTGATCGTTCTCTCCGTCGGTCCCGACAAGGTCAAGCTCGTCTTTGCGCGCGGCGCGATCTCGCAGGTTGAGGATGCGGGCGTTGAGAACACGATGGAAGAAGAAGTTCGCGACTGATTGCGTTTTTTCTAAGCGCCCGGAAGTGATTCCGGGCTTTTTTCACGGATGGAACAGGAACGGCAGACAAAACGGAGCAAGGCGCGCCGCGCGATTCTCTGGATCGCGGGGGCTGTTTTTGTGCTGCTTGCCGCCGTGCTGATCCACTATCGAGGCGTGCGTCCGATCGTCACGATCGAGTATGGCTCCAAGGCGGAAGCGTCGGACTTCACCGCGCGCGAGGCGTCGCTCGACATCGACGGACCGAAACCGGCGCTCGGCTGGCACGTCATGCGCCTCTATCTCGGGAAGTTTCTGACACCGGTCGTGCTGCATGTGCGCGACACGGTTGCGCCGACGGCGGAGCCGGTCGATCGCGAAGTCGCGGTCGGCGGTTCGTACGGACCGGACGCGTTCGTGAAGAACATCAAAGACGCCGACGTCGTGCAGCTGACCTTTGCCGAACAGCCGGATTTCACCTGCGAAAACGAAGCGACGGTCGAGATCCGGCTCAGGGATTCTTCGAACAACAAAAGCGCCGTGAACGTGCATATCTCGGTGCGTGCCACGCATCCGGAGCTGACGCTCGAAGCGGGCTCCGAGCCGCCGACGATGGAAGACTTCCTCCTGGACGGCGTTTCCGGCGCGCTTGACGAGCCGATCGATCCGGCGTGCATGCACCATGTCGGCACGACGAAGGTTTCCGTCACGACAGAAGACGGTCTGCATTCCGTCAGCGAGCTGACCGTTGCCGACACCGTTGCGCCCGTTGCGCAGGGGCTGTTTTTGCATCTGCAGCCGAACGAGACCGTACAGGCCGAGGACTGCATCACCGGCGCGGTCGACGAAACGGATCTGACCTATGCGTTCCTCACCAAGCCGGATTACGACCGGCGCGACGTGCAGATGCTGATCGTGCGCATCACGGACGAAGGCGGCAACCAAACGGACGTCTCCGCGTCGCTGCTGATCTCCGGCGTGCGCGCAAAGACCGTGGAAGCGCGGCTCGAACCGCTGACGGCGGCGGATTTTGAGAATTCGGAGGGCGACGAGATCACCGTCGAGCCGTTCGTTCCGAGCGTACCGGGCAGCTATCCGGTCGGGATCGTGGCGCACGGCGTTGCGCAGACGCTCGTGATCACCGTCGTCGATACGACGGCGCCGCTCCTGCTGGAGAAGAACCTGCCGTCCGGTACGGAATTCTATACGAAGCACAGCTATACGCCGGAGGATTTCTTCGAGGCGAGCGATATCTCCGACGTCACAATGACGTTTTCGACCGTGCCCGATTGGGGGACGGAGGGGGAGCAGACGCTTACCGTCGTCGCCGAAGACGCGTACGGCAACCGCGCAACGCGCTCGCGCACGGTCGTGCTGCGTGCCGACCTTGAGGCGCCGAGCATCTACGGCGTCATCGACCGCACCTGTTATGTGAACGAACCGATCGCGTACTTCCGGGAGGTCTTTGCCGAGGACAAGGTCGACGGACGGCTGGAGGTCACGGTGCAGTCCGAGGTAGCGACCTATCAGGCGGGCAGCTATCGCGTCGTGTATCGCACGGTCGACCTGAGCGGCAACGAAACGGTCTGCGAATGCACCTATACGCTGATCGAACAGACGGTGACGGAGGAACAGATCAAAGAGATCGCGAAAGCGGTCATGGCGGAGATCACCACGCCCGATATGACGGACGCGGAGAAGCTCAAGGCGATTTTCGACTATGTACAGAAGCACGTCTCGTACGTCAACGGCTCGAACCACAACTACACCGACTGGCGCAAGGCGGCGTACGACGGCTTCACTTACGGCAAGGGCGACTGCTTCAACATCTATTCCGTCACGCGCGCACTGCTCGACGAAACCGATATTCAGTACCTGTCGGTCGAACGCGTCAAAACGTACCGCTGGCGTACGCGGCACTACTGGGTGCACGTCAACGTCGGCACCGGCTGGTACGTCTTCGATCCGACATGGACGCCGCGGCACCGCTATCACTGCTTCATGTGGACGAAGGCGCAGTGCAACAGCTGCCGGCTCTACTGGAATTACGACGAATCCAAGTATCCGCCGCTTGCTTCCGAACCGTTCGACTATGATGCCGTCATCGCGTCGCAGCGGCAGAAATAGCGCATGATCCGCCGCACCCCCGCATAGAATCGGACAAAGGGGGTGCAATGATGTCCTATCCACGCAGAAAGAAACAGAAGATTCCGTGGCGCGTGCCGGTCAGGGGGACGCTGTTCGCGATCCTTGCCGCCGTCGTGCTGATTCTTCTTCTGACCTTGTTTGTTTATCTCGGCTGGTTCGGCGAATCGGCGATCCCGATCGGCAATACCGTGATCAAAGCGCTCGCGGCTGCCGTTGCGGGACTGGTCGTCGGACGGCACCGCATCCGCGCTGCGTGGTGGTACGGCGCGATCGCCGCCGCTGCCGCCGTGCTTGTGCTGTGGGCGGGCATGAGCCTGTATCTCGGCGAATGGAATCTTTCGTGGGGACTGTTCGCGGATCTTTTGATGAGCGTCGCGATCGGCGGCGCGATCGCCGCGCTGCTGCTGCGGCGCAAACCGGCCTGAACCAATCCGAACGATAAAGGGGCTGTTAGCAGCTGTTCTGAAAAGGGTGTTTTCAAATCGGCATGCTTTTTCGACCCTCCCTTGTCAGGGAGGGTGGCTCGCGAAGCGAGACGGGAGGGTAGTTTCCTGACTACCCCTCAGTCAACTGCGTTGACAGCTCCCCTGACAAG
>JAFRRO010000087.1 GCA_017428025.1 Clostridia bacterium | reverse complement strand
GATCGTGATGCCGCGCGCCTTCTCTTCGGGCGCCTTGTCGATTTCGTCGTAACGCATTGCGACTGCTTCGCCCTGCTGTGCCAGCGCCATGGTGATCGCCGCAGTCAGCGTCGTCTTGCCATGGTCTACGTGTCCGATCGTGCCGATGTTTACATGCGGCTTCGTACGTTCGAATTTTGCTTTTGCCATTGTAGTTCTCCTTATAAGTTTTGAAAGTATTTGTTTTTAGAACCAGTAGTTATATTTGCCCAGGATCTGCTCCTGTATTGCGGCCGAAACCTTGTCGTAGCGGTAGAACTGCATCGTGAATGTGCCTCTGCCCTGCGTTCTCGAGCGCAGATCGGTCGCATACCCGAACATTTCCGAAAGCGGACAGACGGCGTTGACCGCCGTGCTCCCCTGCCGCGTCTCCATACCGGAGATCTTGCACCGCCGCGACGTGAGATTGCCCACGATGTCGCCGAGGTATTCGTCCGGCACCAGCACTTCGACGTTCATCATCGGTTCGAAGAGCTCGGAATTGTCCTTTGTGATGCCCTCCTTGACCGACAGCGAACCCGCAATGCGGAACGCCAGATCGCTCGAATCGACCTCGTGAAAACTGCCGTCCTTCAGCGTCGCCTGAATGTTGATCAGCTCGTATCCGCCGAGCGGACCGCTCATCAGCGCGTCGCGAATGCCCTGATCGACTGCGGGGATGAATTCCTTCGGAATCACGCCGCCGACGACCTTGTTGACGAAGCGGTATGTCTCGCCCTCCTGCGCATCGGTCAGCGGCGCAAACTCGATCACGGTGTGCGCGTACTGTCCGTGTCCGCCGGTCTGCCGCACGTAGCGGCATTCGTAGGTGACGGGATGGACGATCGATTCCTTATAGGCGACCTGCGGCTTGCCGACGGTTGCCTCGACGCGGAATTCGCGGATCAGACGATCGACGATGATCTCCAGATGCAGCTCGCCCATGCCCGCGATGATGGTCTGTCCCGTCTCCTTGTCCGTATAGGTGCGGAAAGTGGGATCCTCTTCGCCGAGCTTTGCAAGCGCCGCCATCATCTTTTCCTGACCGGCCTTGGTCTTCGGTTCGATCGCGACCTGAATGACCGGCGTCGGGAAGATCATGCTTTCCAGAAGCATCTGACGGTTTTCCACGCAGAGCGTGTCGCCCGTGGACGTCTCCTTGAGTCCGACCAGTGCGCAGATATCGCCCGCGTGCACTTCATCGAGCTCGGTACGCGCATCCGCATGCATCAGCAGGATCTTGCTGACGCGCTCGCGCTTCTGCTTCGAGACGTTGTAAACGTAGGAACCGGTTTTCAGCGTGCCGCTGTACACGCGAACGAACGCGAGTCTGCCGACGAACGGATCGGTCACGATCTTGAACGCCAGCGCCGCGAACGGCGCGTCGTCCCTCGGTTCCGCCGTCATCTCTTTCTCGCCGCTGCGGTCCGTGCCCTTGGCGGGCGGAATGTCGAGCGGTGAGGGCAGAAAATCGACGATCGCGTTCAGAAGCGGCTGCACGCCCTTGTTGCGGTACGAGGTGCCGCAGGTGACCGGAACGGCGGCGCCTGCGATCGTCGCCTTGCGGATGCAGGAGATCAGCTCCGCGTCCGTCGGCATTTCGCCCTCGAAATACTTTTCGAGCAGCGCCTCGTCCTGTTCAATGACCGCTTCGATCAGCGCGGCGCGGCGTTCCTCCGCCGCTTCGCGCATGTCCTCCGGAATCGGCTCCTCGCGGATGTCGGTTCCGTCGTCGTTGTAGTAAACCTCGGCCTTCATCGATACGAGATCGACGATGCCGCGGAAGTTCGCCTCGCTTCCGATCGGAAGCTGTACGGGAATCGGATTCGCGCCCAAACGGTCGCGCATCATGTCCATCACGTGGAAGAAATCCGCGCCGGTGATGTCCATTTTGTTGACGTACGCAATGCAGGGGACGTGGTACTTCATCGCCTGCCGCCACACCGTTTCGGACTGCGGCTCGACGCCGCCCTTTGCGCAGAACACGGCAACGGCACCATCCAGCACGCGCAGGCTGCGTTCGACCTCGACGGTGAAATCCACATGCCCGGGCGTGTCGATGATGTTGATGCGATGACCGCGCCAGTACGTCGTGGTCGCGGCGGAGCAGATCGTGATGCCGCGTTCCTGCTCCTGCGCCATGTAGTCCATGGTCGCCGTGCCCTCGTGTACCTCGCCGACCTTGTGGATCTTGCCCGTGTAGAACAGGATCCGCTCGGTCGTGGTGGTCTTGCCGGCATCGATGTGCGCCATGATGCCGATATTGCGTGTCAGTTCAAGCGCCGTATCCCGCATTACCAGCGATAGTGTGCAAACGCCTTGTTGGCCTCTGCCATCTTATGGGTGTCTTCCTTCTTCTTGACGGCGTTGCCCTGTTCGTTGCAGGCATCCATGATTTCGCCCGCAAGGCGCTCCGCCATCGTACGCTCGCCGCGATTGCGCGCATAGCTCACGAGCCAGCGAAGACCGAGCGTCTGACGACGCTCCGCTCGGATCTCGATCGGGACCTGATAGGTCGAACCGCCGACTCTGCGTGCCTTGACTTCGAGAACGGGCATGATGTTGTTCATCGCCTGTTCGAACGCTTCGAGCGCATCCTTGCCGGTCTTTTCGTTGATGATCTCAAACGCATCGTAGACCGCCTTCTGCGCGACGCCGCGCTTACCGTCCAGCATGACCTGGTTGATGAGCTTGGTGACCACTACGCTCTTGTAAATCGGATCCGCAAGAACTTCTCTCTTCGGAATAAAACCTCTTCTCGGCATATGTGACCTCCTTACTTCTTCGCACCGGACTTCGGACGCTTCGCACCGTAGAGCGAGCGAGCCTGCTTGCGGTTTGCAACGCCTGCGGTATCCAGAGCACCGCGGATGATGTGGTAACGCACACCGGGCAGGTCCTTAACACGACCGCCGCGGATGAGAACCACGGAGTGCTCCTGCAGATTGTGACCGATACCGGGGATATACGCGGTACCTTCGAGACCGTCGGTCAGACGGATACGAGCAATTTTACGCAGTGCGGAGTTCGGCTTTTTGGGCGTCATCGTACGGACTGCGGTGCAGACGCCGCGACGCTGCGGGCACTGCTTCAGAATGGGCGCCGTGGACTTGTATTCCACCGGCTGTCTGCCCTTGCGAACCAATTGGTTAATGGTCGGCATTCAGATGTTTCCTCCTAATACTATTTCAAATAATCTATCAATCAATCCCTCTGCAACCCAATTCAGAGGATATTGTCCGGTGCTGCGCCCCCGCATCGTTGCCAAAACGGGGGATCGGCAATGCTTTTTCACAAGCACCGCCAAATAGTTAGTGTAACAGATAAAGCGAATCTTGTCAATCCGAATTTTCCGGATTTTCTTCGATTTCCACCGCCGGAAGCGAATATACGCCGCTCGGTGCGGTGCCGAGTCCTCTCGCGATCGGTTTCCTGGTGAACGCGATGTGCGCTTTGCGGTCGTTGAACAGCGGCCGCCACCCCTTCTCCTCCATGCGGAGGACGAACGGATGCTCGCGCACGTCGGTGTACATCAGCGCGTCGTTTCTGCGGCGGTAGAGCCACGAAAGCAGCTTGCCGATCAGATATCCGCCGAGCATCGCGCCGATCGCCAGCGCGATCGGCAGCCACGCCGCCGTCGCCCGCAGCGCCTGCGCCAGCTTCTCGCTCATCACGAGCGGAAGGACGACGCACGTCAGCACCAGCGTTGTGACCAGCGGCATGTACGCCTCGATCAGGATCCGCCTGCGGCACTTCGCGCAGCAGGCAAACTGCAGCGGCACCATGAATCCCGTCGCCTTGCGGCTCAGAAACCGGCGCTTCGCGAGCGTTTTGGGCTCCTCGTGCGCCATGTCGAACACGGCATAGCACGAGGTCGCCCCCTTCGGCTCGTCTTTGCACAGCGTGCACGTTTTGCTCTCGAAGAGCTGCGCAACCGTTCCTTCCGGCTGCAGGTCGCAGAACTTCTGCAGATCGAGATGAATCTTCGGATCCGCCTCGCGGCCCTTGAGCGGGCACTCGTCGCAGGTGCGCATGTTCAGCAGCGCACAGGATTTCGTGCCGTACAGCGTGCATTCGGTATCGGTGAGATTGCGTGCTTCCATCGGCTTACTCCGCATCCAGCGGCAGGTCCGCCGCTTCGGACACTTCGACGTTGCGGTAACGCTTGAGTCCGATGCCCGCGGGGATCAGCTTGCCGATGATGACGTTCTCCTTGAGTCCGACGAGCGGATCGATCTTGCCCTTGATGGCAGCTTCGGTCAGCACGCGCGTGGTCTCCTGGAAGGATGCCGCCGACAGGAAGGATTCGGTTGCAAGAGCCGCCTTGGTGATACCGAGGAGCTTGCGCTTCGCCTTTGCGAGCATCGGCTCCGCCGGCTCTTCCGTGCCGTTCTCCTGCGCTTCGCCGAGCGCCGTCTCGTACTGCTCGATCAGCTTTTCGTTCTCTTCCTCGAAGCGGAAGATGTCGCAGAGCTCGCCCGGCAGCAGGTTCGTGTCGCCCGCATCCTCGATCTGCACCTTGCGGAGCATCTGACGGATGATGACCTCGATATGCTTGTCGGAGATCTCGACGCCCTGCAGGCGATATACGCTCTGGACTTCCTTCAGGAGGTAGGCCTGCACGCCCTTGACGCCCTTGATCTTCAGGATGTCGTTCGGGTTGACGGAACCTTCGGTGAGCTCGTCGCCCGCTTCGACATGATCGTCGTCCTTGACCTTCAGCTTGGAGCCGAACGGGATCAGGTAGTTCTCGGATTCGCCCTCTTCGTTAGTGACGATCGCGCGGTGCTTCGCCTCGTCGATGCGGACCGTACCGGAAATCTCGGTGATGGTCGCAAGACCTTTCGGCTTACGCGCTTCGAACAGCTCTTCGACGCGCGGAAGACCTTGCGTGATGTCCTCGCTCGATGCAACGCCGCCCGTATGGAACGTACGCATCGTCAGCTGCGTGCCCGGCTCGCCGATCGCCTGTGCGGCGATGATGCCGACCGCTTCGCCGATGTCCACGTGACCGCCGGTCGCGAGGTTCGCGCCGTAGCACTTGCAGCAGACGCCGTGCTCGGTACGGCAGGTGAAGACCGAACGGCAGTAGACTTCCTTGACGCCCGCGGCTTCGATCGCCAGCGCTTCGTCATGGCTGATCATGTGATCGCCTTCGCAGAGCTGTTCGCCGGTTTCCGGATGGAAGACCGGATCGATCGCGTAGCGGCCCTCGATGCGCGCCGAAAGCGGCTCGATCATCTTGTTGCCCTCGGCGATCGCGGAGATCCACATGCCGCGCGGGGTGTCGTTGCGCTCCGCGAAGCAGTCGTTCTCGCGCACGATGACATCCTGCGAGACGTCGACGAGACGTCTGGTGAGGTAACCGGAGTCCGCCGTACGCAGCGCCGTGTCGGCCAAGCCCTTACGCGCGCCGTGCGAGGAGATGAAGAACTCCAGAACGGACAGACCTTCGCGGAAGTTTGCACGAATCGGCACCTCGATGATCTGACCGGACGGATCCGCCATCAGACCGCGCATGCCGGCGAGCTGACGAATCTGCGCCTGGCTGCCGCGCGCGCCGGAGTCCGCCATCATGAAGATGGGGTTGTACGCGTCGAGCGAACCCATCAACGCCTTGGTGACGTCCTCGGTCGTCTGTTCCCAGACCTTGATCACGCGGTCTCTGCGCTCCTTGTTGGAGAGCAGACCCATGCGGAAGTAGTTGTCGATCTCGACGACCTTCTTCTCCGCTTCGGAGACGAGGGCTTTCTTCTCTGCCGGGACCTTGATGTCCTGGAAGCCGACGGTGACGCCGCCGCGGGTCGAGTACGAATAACCGAGCTTCTTGATGCGGTCGAGCGTTTCGCTCGTCTGCGTCGGACCGTGCTTGCGGTAGCACGCGTCGACGATCTTGCCCAGGTCCTTCTTCTTGACGAGAGAATCGATCTCGAGCTTGAACATGTCGTCCGCGCAGTTGCGCTCGACAAAGCCGAGGTCCTGCGGGATTGCGTTGTTGAAGATCACGCGGCCGACGGAGGTATCGCAGATCTTGTAGATCGTTTCGCCCTGCCATTCACGCGCAAGACGGATCTTGACCTTTGCCTGCAGAGCGACTTCGCCGGTCTGGTACGCCATGATCGCTTCCTCCTCGGAGGAGAACGCCTTGCCTTCGCCCTTGACGCCGTCGCGCTGCTGCGTGAGATAGTAGCAGCCCATGACCATGTCCTGCGTCGGGCAGACGACGGGCTTGCCGTCCTGCGGCTTCAGGATGTTGTTGGACGCGAGCATTAGGAAGCGCGCTTCCGACTGCGCTTCGACCGAAAGCGGTACGTGGACCGCCATCTGGTCGCCGTCGAAGTCCGCGTTGAACGCGGTGCAGACGAGCGGATGCAGCTTGATTGCGCGGCCCTCGACGAGGACCGGTTCAAACGCCTGAATACCGAGGCGGTGCAGTGTCGGCGCGCGGTTGAGCATGACGGGATGATCCTTGATGACATCCTCGAGCACGCCCCAGACCTCGGTCACGCCGCGTTCGACCATGCGCTTTGCGCCCTTGACGTTCTGCGCAAGACCGCCCTTGACGAGCTTCTTCATCACGAACGGCTTGAACAGTTCGAGCGCCATCTCCTTCGGGAGACCGCACTGGTACATCTTGAGCTCCGGACCGACGACGATAACCGAACGGCCGGAATAGTCGACGCGCTTGCCCAGCAGGTTCTGACGGAAACGTCCCTGCTTGCCGCGCAGCATGTCGGACAGCGATTTCAGCGGACGGTTGCCCGGACCGGTGACCGGACGCGAGCGGCGGCCGTTGTCGATCAGGGAGTCGACCGCTTCCTGCAGCATGCGCTTTTCGTTGCGCACGATGATGTCGGGCGCGCGCAGCTCCAGCAGTCTCTTGAGACGGTTGTTGCGGTTGATGACGCGGCGGTACAGGTCGTTCAGGTCGCTCGTTGCGAAGCGTCCGCCGTCCAGCTGCACCATCGGGCGAAGCTCCGGCGGGATGACCGGCAGGACCGTCAGGATGATCCATTCGGGGCGGTTGCCGCTCTTCATGAACGCTTCGACGACCTCCAGACGCTTGACCGCGTTGGCGCGCTTCTGACCGCTGCTGTGCTCGACTTCCTCGCGAAGCTCGTTGTCGAGCTGTTCGAGGTCGATCTCGCAGAGGAGCTCGCGGATCGCCTCCGCGCCCATACCGGCACGGAACGATTTCTCACCGAACTGCTCCTGATAGTCGCGATACTCTTTATCGGAAAGGACCTGCTTCTTGCGGAGCGTGGTCGTGCCGGGATCGACGACGACGTACGCCGCAAAGTACAGAACCTGTTCGAGTTCCTTCGGGCTCATGTCGAGCAGCATCTTCATGCGGCACGGGATGCCCTTGAAATACCAGATGTGCGACACCGGAACGGCGAGCTCGATGTGTCCCATGCGCTCGCGGCGAACCTTGGCGCGCGTGACTTCGACGCCGCACTTGTCGCAGACGATGCCCTTGTATCTGCCGCGCTTATAGCGTCCGCAGTGGCATTCCCAGTCCTTCGTCGGTCCGAAGATGCGTTCGCAGAACAGACCGTCCTTTTCGGGCTTTAAGGTGCGATAGTTGATCGTTTCGGGCTTTTTGACCTCGCCGTGGGACCACTCGAGGATCTTTTCCGGAGAAGCCAGACCGATTTGCAGAGCATCAAATTCCGTTAAATCAAACATTCTACAATTCTCTCCTTTCGCACATTATTCCGGATCCGAGTCGGGATCGCCGAGGTCGAGATCCAGATCGTCGTCGAGGTCGAAATCGTCTTCGATCAGCATGCCGTCCATATCGGAATCTTCGCTGTCGTCGAAGTCGTCGAACTCGTCCATATCGTCGAGGTCTTCGTCCTCATCCTCGACCGGGATGATCGGCGTGTCTTCCAGACCTGCGATGTTGATGTTGTCGGTGAAGCGGGTTTCTTCATCGTCGTCCTCGCCGATCTCGATCTCCTCGCGATCCTCGGACAGCACGCGCATGTCGAGGCCCAGCGACTGGAGCTCCTTGATGAGGACCTTGAACGACTCGGGCACGCCGGAGGGCTTGACATTCTCGCCCTTGACGATGCTCTCGTAGGTCTTGACACGGCCCACGACGTCGTCCGACTTGACGGTGAGGATCTCCTGCAGGGTGTTCGCCGCGCCGTACGCTTCGAGCGCCCAGACTTCCATCTCGCCGAAGCGCTGTCCGCCGAACTGCGCCTTGCCGCCCAGCGGCTGCTGCGTGACGAGGCTGTACGGGCCAGTGGAACGCGCGTGGATCTTGTCGTCGACCAGATGGTGCAGCTTGAGGTAGTACATGTAGCCGACCGAGACGCGGTTTTCGAACGGTTCGCCCGTTCTGCCGTCGTACAGGATCGTCTTGCCATCCTCGTCGCAGCCCGCCTTGACGAGCAGCTCCTTGATGTCCTGCTCGGTCGCGCCGTCGAAGACCGGCGTCGCGATCTCGATGCCGAGCTTCTTGCACGCCATGCCGAGGTGCAGCTCCAGAATCTGACCGATGTTCATACGGGACGGAACGCCGAGCGGATTCAGAACGATCTGCAGCGGTGTGCCGTCGGGCAGGAACGGCATATCCTCTTCGGGGAGGATGCGGGAGATAACGCCCTTGTTGCCGTGACGGCCTGCCATCTTGTCGCCGACGGAGACCTTGCGCTTCTGCGCGATGTACACGCGCACCATCATGTTGACGCCGGGGCTCAGCTCGTCCTTGTTCTCGCGGGTGAAGACCTTGACGTCGACCACGACGCCGCCTTCGCCGTGCGGGACGCGCAGCGAGGTATCGCGCACGTCGCGCGCCTTCTCACCGAAGATTGCGCGCAGCAGGCGCTCCTCGGCGGTCAGTTCGGTTTCGCCCTTCGGGGTGACCTTGCCGACCAGGATATCGCCCGAACGGACCTCCGCGCCGGGGCGGATGATGCCGTTTTCGTCGAGCTGCGCCAGCGCGTCTTCGCCGATGTTCGGGATGTCGCGGGTGATCTCTTCCGGTCCGAGCTTCGTTTCGCGCGCTTCGACCTCGTGCTCCTCGATGTGGATCGACGTGTAGACGTCCTCCTTGACGAGCTTTTCGGAGATCAGGACCGCGTCCTCGTAGTTATAGCCTTCCCACGTCATGAAGCCGATCAGGATGTTGCGGCCGAGTGCGATCTCGCCGCCCTGCGTCGATGCGCCGTCCGCGATGACGTCGCCCTTCCTGACGCGTTCGCCATGCTCCACGATCGGGCGCTGGTTGAGGCAGGTGCCCTGGTTGGAACGGCGGAATTTCAAAAGTTTATAGCGATACGGTACGCCCGCGTCGCTGGTGATCTCGATCGTGTCCGCATCCACGTAGGTGCAGGTGCCGTCGCACTGCGCCAGCACGGTGATGCCGGAGTCCGCAGCCGCCTTGTGCTCCATGCCGGTTGCAACGATCGGCGCTTCGGGCTTCAGAAGCGGAACCGCCTGACGCTGCATGTTGGAGCCCATCAGCGCGCGGTTTGCGTCGTCGTTCTCGAGGAACGGGATCATCGCCGTCGCGACGGAAACCAGCTGCTTCGGGGACACGTCGATGTAGTCGACTTCGTTGTTCTTGACCTCGATGATCTGATCGAGGCGGCGCGCCACCAGACGGTCGCGCTTGAACCAGTGCGTATTCTCGTCGATCGGCTCGTTTGCCTGCGCGACGATCGCGCCGTCCTCCTCGTCCGCGGTGAGATACACGATCTCGTCGGTGACGATGCGGTTCTTCTTGTCGATCACGCGGTACGGCGCTTCGATGAAGCCGTACTCGTTGATGCGCGCATAGGTGGACAGCGAGTTGATGAGGCCGATGTTCGGACCTTCCGGCGTCTCAATCGGGCACATTCTGCCGTAGTGCGAATAGTGCACGTCGCGGACCTCGAACGTTGCGCGGTCGCGGTTCAGACCGCCCGGGCCGAGCGCCGAAAGACGGCGCTTGTGCGTCAGCTCGGAAAGCGGGTTCGTCTGATCCATGAACTGCGAGAGCTGGGAGGAGCCGAAGAACTCCTTGATCGCCGCAGTGACCGGACGGATGTTGATCAGGTTCGACGGCATGACCACGTCCATGTCCTGCAGGCCCATGCGCTCGCGCACGACGCGCTCGAGACGCGTGAGACCGACGCGGATCTGGTTCTGCAGCAGCTCGCCGACCGAACGGATGCGGCGGTTGCCGAGGTGGTCGATGTC
>JAFRRO010000086.1 GCA_017428025.1 Clostridia bacterium | reverse complement strand
GTCATTCTGAGCGCAGCGAAGAATCTCTGAACGCAAGAGTGCTTTACCGTTCCGAGATCCTTCGGGCTTTCCACTTCGCTTCGCTTCGTTACAGAGGTAGATCGCGCGCTTCCCGCGCGTACCATCGCACCTCAGGATGACATCGGAGAGGAAGCATCACACGCTCAATTGTCATTCTGAGCGCAGCGAAGAATCTCTGAACGCAAGAGTGCTTTACCGTTCCGAGATCCTTCGGGCTTTCCACTTCGCTTCGCTTCGTTACAGAGGTATATCGCGCGCTTCTCGCGCGTACCATCGCACCTAAGGATGACATCGGAGAGGAAGCATCACACGCTCAATTGTCATTCTGAGCGCAGCGAAGAATCTCTGAACGCAAGAGTGCTTTTCCGTTCCGAGATCCTTCGGGCTTTGCCCTCAGGATGACAAGTGTTTTACCGCACCAATCCGTCAAACGCAGCGACATGCGCCTGACAACGCGCGATATGCCTGCGGCACGATATGCTTGCTGACGCAAGCACGATATACGGCTTACGCCGCACGATATGTTTGCTTGCGCAACGCAGATGTTTACTCCAATCCGTCAAACGCAGCGACATGCGCGGTGCGTTTGACTCCTTGCAGTTCCCACCGCCCGGTCGCCGCAGGCGATAGGCAGACGGTGAAAACTCGCGTCGATGAAGTCTTTCATCGACGCGAACGCGAAGCGCCGTCAATACCCCGCCTTATGATGCACAACCGTGCCGTCGACGGCGTTGATGATGAGATTCTCCGCAGACAGGTTCGGATTGTTCCGGTTCATTTCGCGGTTTTCCGGCGTTGTCTTATGCCAGCCGTCGAAGAATACCACCCAGCACGGCACCTCGTAGTAGTCCTCGGCGTCGCGGACGCGCAGCGTATAGGGTGTGAGCACCATGCGGTAGACTTCGAGATCTGACGACCATTGGTCGCTGCCCTGATAGCGATACGTCGGATAGCAGGCGTTCAGCGTGTTTTTGACGATGCGCACGATCTCGGAAAGCGGCAGCAGTTCCACGTTTGCCCCCTGTTTGCCGACGATCTCCTTCGGATTGCTGTAACCGAAAAACCAAAGCCCGGTTTCGTCGACAAAGACCGTAATGGATTCTCTGCCGACCGGTTTGTTGTAGGCGAAGCCGTCGCTGTCGCCGAACTCCAGAAGGCTCGACGATTCGTAGTTGAACTTGTCGACGAGCGGATAGCCGTCATAATCGCGGCGCAGCGTGAAGCTCCAGCCGGAGGCGACGCGCGTCACGCTCGTTTCGGTCGAATCGTAGAGGTTCGTCGGCTGTCCGTACGCGATCGAAAAGCCGGAAAAGCCGAGCCGCTCAATCTCGCGATACACGATCGCCTCCGCGTCCGCGCGCTCAAGCGTCGGCTGCACCCATGCTTTGACTGCTTTCTGCGTCAGCGATTCCTTGATCTGCCTGTCGCCCTCGTACTGCGACTGCTTGTAGAGATTCGGTGCATTTTTGCAGCCCTTCGAGATGCTCAGGACGTTGTACGGCTGCTCCTTGCCGAACGATGCGGTGGAGATCTGCGCAACGCCGCCGTCCTCCAGCGTGTACCGCACACCGTCGCCGAGATGATAGCCGGAATAATCGGAGACGGCAACCCTGTCAAGCTTGTCCGGCGCGTTGCGGATCTGCTCCATATACCACGTCGTTTCGCGTTCGACGTCCTCGGGATCGTAGCCGGTTTCGTCGCGGTCGACGCCGTCGTTCGGCTTGCCCGCCTCTACCCACGCTTCCCACGCGGCGACCTCGTCGAGATACGCCTTCAGGTATTCGCCCCACTCCGATTTGGTCAGTGTGTTGACGAGCTCGCGCTCCTTCGGCTTTCCCAGGAGCTTCTCTGCAAGCCCGATCACCTGCGCTTCGGTGAAGGACGCCGCGCGCGTCCGATAGACCGGATACAGCCCGTCCGCCTTCGCTTCGACGTCGGCATGGATCGCAAGCGTCACATATTCGCGGATTTGCTCCGCGTCCTCGTCCCAGCGTGCGGGAAAGACCTGCGTCTGCACCGGCGCCGCGGTCGTTTCCGGTACGGACTGCGCCTTGGCGGTCGAATCGTTTGCCTGCTGTTCGACCGTGTCCTCCATCGGTTTCGGCGTGGCGTTCAGCTTTTGTTCAAGGACGTTGTCGGCCTTGCTGACGACATACTCCTCCGTCGGCGTCGGCAGACAGGCGGCGGATGCGAGCAGCAGCAGGCTCAGGCAGAACGGTATCAATCGTTTCATTTCTTCCTCCCGTGTGTTTTTCTGCCCCGATTATACCGCAAAACTTGTAACAGAGGGGTAACAGACTTGTAACAGGGTTGTAAAATCGCACAAAAAAAGGAGGTCCTTCGACCTCCGCAGACTGTCGTAAAAGGTGCCAGACCGTTTGCGGCGAGGATGGAAAAAGAAACACTTGTCGGAAGAAAGGGCTCGAAAGCCCTTTCTTTGATTGATACTTCGCCGCAAACTATCCGCGTTTTCGCTCGGTCACATACTTTAGTATAGTTCCTTCGCGAAAACGCGAATTCTGCCTGCCTTTACGGCAGTCCGGTCAGCGTGTCAAAAGGCTTTTTGACACGCTGAGGAGGTCCTTCGACCTCCCGTGATTGTGAATCGGTTTTAATTGAGATACCCCTGCAGCAGCGTGCGGATCGCGGATAACGCCTCCATGCCGTCGTTCGGCATCCGTTCGGATGTGACGCGGACGGACGAACCGTTCAGGTTGAAGCGGCAGACATAGACCGCGCCTTCGAGGCTGTCGCAGTCGTCCATCGTATTCCACTCCGGCATCCGGTACCGTTCGATCAGCGTCTTGGCTTCATCCGCCGCTTCGCGCGGAACGCGGCAGGAACGGACCTGCTCGTTCGGCGTGCCGCCGTTGGTATACTCCTCCAGAAGCAGCTCCGCGCAGTCGTCGTCATACAGCACGATCTCGTAGTAGCCCTCCTCCTCGCCCGGCGCTTCGTCGACCGCAGCTGCCGCGGCATAGTAATCGACGAGCACCGTCCTCGTCACGGCGGAGATATTCTCGGATGTCACGCGGATCGTCACGTCGTGATCCGGCATGACAAAGCGGTAGACCAGACAATCGTCCTCCTCGCCGTCCGGCTGCAGGATCCGGTCGTCCAGATACACCTCCTCGATCGTGTCCGTCACCACGCCCTTTTTCAGCGTCACGGTGCCGCCCGCTTTCGCCGCATCCGCTGCGTCGATGAACGCGAGTTTGCAGTTGTCGTAGCGGATCTGATACGTCTTTGCGCAGCCGAACAGCGGCAGAAATCCGAGCGTCAGCACACCGGTCAGCAGGCAGCGCAGGATTCGTTTCTTCATGGTCCTTCCTCCTTCAGAAATTCGATTCATAGATGTGCTGCGCGATCGCGGCGCTTGCGAAATCGACGACGATCCAGCCGGACAGGCCGTCGGTCTTCATAAGCTTTGGATTCAGCGCTTTTGCGAACTTGTACGGATGCCCGTAGGTCGCGGTCCCCTTGGTGGAAAGGAAGTGGATCGAAACCGCATCCGGCGCGGTTACTCCGGCTTTGAGCCCTTCGAGGAACGCGTTCCGCTTGTCCGGCGCGTCGTACTCGTAGCGGTCCTGCACGGAAAGCGTATAGCTGCCGTTGTCGTGCACGGCAAGGTGTTTCGAGACGTCGTCGTGCCCGTTCTGATTGTCCCACAGAAGCGGAATGCCGCTTTGTGCGCCGAGATTCGCCTCGTCCGCATAGCGGCGCATCAGCACGAGCCTGCCGCGCGCCTCGCCGACCGTCGGGATATGATCGGTCAAAAGCCATTTGTCCGGCTGTTTCTGCACATAGGCGTTCAGCAGCGTCTGGAACTGCGCGACGCTCTCGCTTCCGTGCTCCTGCTTGACCGCAAACACGACCGTTTCCGTCGGATGCGACGACAAAAATGCATAGCACGGTTCGAGCACCGCGTCGAGATACAGCGCCTTCGCCCACGGCCAGCCGGACGTCGTGCAGTTCGTGAAGCCGTGCATCAGCTTCAGCCGTTCGCCGTCCGCGCCGAGCCGGATATCGAGATAGCGATAGCCCGCCTCAAGCTGTTCTCCGATATCGAGCGCCTGACACTTCGAGAAAAACGCCAGCTGCACGTTCTTCGTTGCGGAATCGTGCGTGCCGGGCAGCGTGACCTCCGAAAGCGCCAGTCCGTCGTCGAGCCGCGCCATCCAGTTCGCGCTGCCGGAGACCGCGGTGCGGTCGACCGTCTCGAACGCCGGCACGATGTACATCAGCGCAAACACCGTCAGCAGCAACAGCGCCGGCAGAATCCACAGAAGATGCAGCAGTTTGATCGGTTTGAAACGTTTGTTCTTCATGTTTGTTCTCCTATTCGCCGGTATACCGGTATTCGAAGCCGTAATGATGTTCGCCGGATTCGTGTTGCAGATAGTCGTACCCCGCTTCGGAAACGATCGCAAAGCCCGCTTTTTTGTGCGCCGCGACCGACGCCGTGTTGCGCTTGCCGACGCAGTCGCAGATGCAGAACGGTCCGCCCGCTTTGAGCGCGTCGATCACCTCCGACAGCAGCTTTGCCGCAAATCCTTTGCGCCGCAAATCCGGATGCGTTTCGAGCGCTTCGAGGTAGAAGCGCCGCTCGGGAAGCTCCGTGAGCCGCAGCGCGGAGCAATACACGCCGTCCTGTTCGAGCACCCAGCAGGTGTTTTCGGGCTTCGGCAGAAAGTCGTCCCGCAGAAAGTCGAGGAAGCCTTCTTCGACCTTTCGGACGCCGTTCAAAGGATCGTCTTCCGGAAAGAATTCCTCCGCGTTTTCACGGTTGCCCTCGGCATACAGATCCATGAGCTTGCGCGCGTCAAGCGCTTCATATCCGTCGATCCGCAGCAGCATGCTTCCGCCTCCTCCCGTCTTTTTATCTTATCACAGATCTTTGCACAAATCAACGGCGGATGCCCCGCCGCGCGGTTCGCGGGCGTTCTTTTTGGGGCTGTGCCGTTGCAAACCGCGACCGGCGATGCTATACTGGTTTTCATGAAGAGACTGATCTCCTGTTTGCTGTGCATCTGCATGCTGCTGTGCTGTCCGTCCCCCGGCGCCGCCGCGGAGGACGGCGTAATCCGCATCTCCGAACGCGAGGATATGCGGCTGCTTTGTGCGCATCCGGACGGCAGCTTTGAGCTGACCAACGACATCGACATGACCGGCGACTGGACGCCCGTCCCCTTCTCCGGACGGCTGAACGGCAACGGGCATACGCTCTACAACCTGACCGTGCGCGCGCCCGGCGCCGATACGGTCACGACGTTCGACGGCAACTACATCGAATACGAAACCGTGCTCGGCGGACTGTTCTCCGCCTTGACGAACGCCGAGATCACCGATCTGCACCTTGTCAACGCCGTGATCGACATCGAGACCGACCGGCATTGCTTTACCGGCGCGTTTGCAGGATACGCCGCCGATTCCGTCCTGACCGGCTGTTCGGCGCAGGTGCGCAGTCATCTGACCGTCTCCTCGGTCAACGCGGGCGTCGGCGGGCTCGTCGGGTTTTCCGTGCTGAACGTGTTTGAGCACTGCAGCGCGGACGCCGAGCTGGTCTTTACCGACGTCAACCCCGACACGCCCTGCGAGGCGTTCATGGGCGGCGTCTATGCCTCCGGCAGCGGCAATGTGAAAAACTGCGACGTGCGCATGCGCGGCTTTGCCGAAATCTACGGTTACGCGCACAACGGCGGCGTGATCGGCATGATCAAACCGCCGCGCGAGCGAATCAAGATGTCCTATCTGACGAATACCGCGGTCGACGCGGAAATCTCCTTCTTCGAGATCGCGCCCGCGCGGCGCGCCTACTGCAAGGCGCTGATCGGCGAAAACCGTCACGGTCAGTGCAAAGAGGACCGGAACAAGGTGGTTTCCTTTGTTCACAGCGAATCCAGAGAGCCGGTGCGGCTCTCCCCCGAGCGCTGCGAAGCGCCGCAGTATAACGCCGTCGTAACGCCTTATACGCACACGGAATGGGGCTATACGACCTATACCTGCGCGGGCTGCGGCTACAGCTATCGCGACGCGTACACCCCGCCCGGACACACCTATACCGTCACCCGCACCGAGCCGACCTGCACCGAAGACGGCGGCATCACCTATACCTGTATCGCATGCGGCGAAACGCATACCGACGTTCTGCCCGCCGCGGGACATGTGCCCGGCGAATGGACTGTCATAAGGGAACCCGCGATCCTTCTTGAGGGGCTGATGCAGCAGACCTGCACCGTCTGCGGTGCCGTTCTGGAAACGCGCGCGATCCCCGCCCTGCCCGAAATCCTGACGCAGCGCATCGTACTCTCGGCGGAATCGCTCGAACTGCACTGCGGCGAGCGCGCAACGCTCTCCGCATCCGTTCTGCCCGAAACCGTCACCGTGCCCGGCATTGTCTATCTGAGCTCCGATCCTTCCGTCGCGTCGGTCTCGGCGGACGGAACGGTGACCGCCCAAAAACGCGGAACCGCCGTCATAACCGCAGCAAGCGTTGACGGCGGCGCATCCGAAACGTGTACCGTCACCGTATCGTTTACGGTCGGACAGTGGATTCGCTATTATATTCTGTTCGGCTGGCTCAAAGGCGAATCATCCGTTTTTCCGGCAGATATACAGCAGATGGTTCGTCGCGCCTAAAAGCTCGCGCTTTTCCGCGACGGTCAGGTGCCACGCGGCAAACGCGTCAAATTCCGCATCCGTCATCGCAAAATCGGGACGCTCCTCGATCGCTTCCAGCATGCCGTCCGTTCCGACGGTCGCAAGCGGCTCGACCGGTTTGTCCGTAAACAGTTGTTCGAACTCGACGACGTCGTAGCCGGTGAACAGCTGTTCCTTGAAATGCCGCACCGTGCCGTCCGCCGCGAAGTTTTCCGCCTGCCCCTCCGTCCATTTCCCGTAAAAATAGTTGGCGTACATGATGCCGTACACCGAGAGGAACGCAAAGAAGATCACGCCGTTCGGCTTCGTGACGCGGATCGCCTCGTCAATCGCCCTTTGCACGTCCTCCGTCTCATAGAGATGATACATCGGTCCGAAGCTCAGCGTCAGATCGAAGGTGTCGTCCGCAAAGCGCGAAAGGTCGATCGCGTCGCCCCGGTACGCGGCAAGATTTGCAATCCCCTTTCCGTTTTCGCGGAGGATCGCAAGGTTGCTTTCCACAAGCTCGACCGCCGTCACGTCCGTCCCCTGCTTTGCAAGCGCAACCGAATACCGTCCCGTGCCCGCGCCGAGTTCGAGAACCTTTGCGCCGGGCTTTAAGAAGCGCCCGATATACGCCATGGTCGTGCGGTATTCCAGCTGTCCGTGGCGGCTGCGCTGCAGCCTGCCGTTCTCGTCGGACTGCGCATAGAAGCCGCCGACGATTCCGATTCTGTCCTCCATATTCCCTCCTATCGGATCCGGTCGATGCGCAAAAACGCCTGTTGACACCATGCAAGCACCTGCCGGAATGCCGCGTCGAAATCGTAGCCGTCCGGCAGTTCGGAAAGGTTCAGCATCGCGCGGTCGGCGTCGCCGACCTGTTCTTTGAGCTCGCACTTGCTCAAAACAAACGTGCCGGTTTCGAGAAAATGCAGGTTCTGGATCAAAAAGTACAGTTCCTTGCCCGCCTTTCGCAGCGCGCGCACGTTCTTCTCCCGGTCCGCATGGATATAGCGGTGGCACAGCGCGTGATAGAGATTGTCAAGGCTCAGTTTCACATAGTCGATCTCGTCTCTGCGCGTCGCTTCCGGCAGATAGTCGGTCAGCGTGCCGTACAGGTCCTTGGTCGTATGCAAAAGCTGACAAACCTCCAGCGGGTTCCAGCGCGCCATTTCCTCGCGTCCGCAGATAAAGCCGCAGGACAGTTCAAAATGCCCGATTTTTTGCAGAATAGCGCGGTATGCGTCCATATCCTCCGCCGTCAGCCCATCGAGGATCAGCATGATATCGATATCGCTCTGTTCCGTCGCTTCGCCGCGAAGATAACTCCCCTGCAAGCCGACGTACAAAAGCCGCGCGTCGAAGACGTCTTTGCACGCGGCGATGAGATTGTCAAGATAGGTGTTGAGATCGAACATATGCGTCTCCGGATCGTATAATAGTGGATTATATCATGAATCCGGCACGGGTTCAAGAATAACATACCTGTCGCCTGCGTTCGCGCAGCGAACACTTCACAACGAAGTTCCTTCACATGCGCAGCATATTTCTCTTGTCCGCAGGGCAAATTTCGTTGAAAAAAGCACGCCTTCGCGTGCTTTTTTCATGTGAAAGAGCGCACAAACGTACTCTTTTTTAGGGAAAAAAGAACAAACGTAACAGTTTAGCGCCAAGTTTTCGGGACATACTTATTGCTCAATACGTCCATGATGTTTGCGTCATGTAATGTAAACGAGCAGTATTCGTGTTTCCATGTTGCCCTTTGCCCGACATTCCTAAGATAAACACCATCTCCGTCGATTAATAGCCCAGCACGATTTGAATAGTCTTCGTCGATCGATATTGTTCCGATCTTATGTATTCTTTTCGGTAAAAGCAGATCAATGTCTGAAAACCATGCGATCGTATATAGCGGCGAATGAAGAACATCCTCCACACATATTGAATGGATTGACTTTGATATTTCCTCTGAAATAGCAATCAAGTAATAGCCTTGTTGACGAAACAGAAACACACCGCCAAATAATCTGTTTTTACTTCTATAATAGAAAACTTCTCCTTCAGAATAATTCGATTCATTCTTAATTAGAAGTCCCATAGCATATTTCCTTTCGTTTAGCAATACTATTTTATACTATTATAACATTTTGGCATTACCTTTTCAATGAAGAGCAAATATAAAAACCTCTCCTGTCTTGGCAGACAAAAGAGGTTTTTTTCATGGTTAAAGATTGCTATTATAACAAATCAAAGGAAATCGTTAGATTTCGTAACGTCTCAGCCAAACTCCCTTATGACTTCAATCAATCCAATTATATGACTGTTGAAAGACGGCAGTTCTTCAGCAGGAATCCACAGTTCCTGATGCACATGATTGCCAACAGTATGAACATCAAATTGCCCGATGTATTCGTCATCCAAGGTGAACCGTGTTACATAGCCTTTTTTATCGCCTGTTTTGGTGTTCCATTTCTCCGCTATCTCGCATGCGTATTCTTCATTCAATACAGGATAAAAAATGGGCTGCTCAGGGAGTCGTGGAGGAAACTTCGTAAAATTGCTCTGCATTATCAAATTCAGTTCGGTCGTACCAACTGGTCTATAAAGAATCATTTAGTTCACCTTCTTCGTTTTCTTATCAAGATTGTAAAAAGGATTGCTACCTTTGTCAAGATAGCAATCCTTTTATGTGAAAGAGCGCGCAATAGTGCACCAAAACATAGAAAGAACGCCTAAAAGTGTACCAGAGCAGGGTCTGATAAACGGAAAGTTGTCATTAAGCATATTTGCCAAAGTCAGCAAGCAATTGGTTAACAAACTCCTTCAGATAAGTTTGATCGATCTCATTTTCAAAGGATATTTCCTGTGTGTAGCCGAAAGCATTCTTATTGTTCAGCCGTCCTGTGATTCTGATATGCCCACCCGTTTTCGCAGAGAACTCGATGTAATTGTGAACGCTGTATGGTTCTTCCAGTCCTGCTTTTCCTGACAGTGATTCATAAAGGTTTTTTAAATGTGCAGCAAAACCAGCTATTCCCTGCACACCGACATCCATATATGTGTCTGCTGAATAGCCATAACTGGAAACCTTAACACCAAGATATACATTTACAGGATAAGCGAAATCCTGTTCATGAATCTCCGGAAGAAATTCTAACCGGAATTCATCTGATTCGACTCTGTACATTTTCAACCTCACAAACTGCGATTTATTAAGATGATTATACCCGATAAGTATGAATTATTCAACCATTCAGAGCAATAAAGCCCCCGCAGGAAGGAATAAATGATATATCGCTTCGCGATATGATATACGGCTTGCGCCGTCCGAATCATTTACCAATTCTTCCAACACTTTCCAAAAATCTTCATTATAACCGTTCATTTTTTCTCCTTCTCAAGTCCGGATTGATCAAGTTCTTGTATTAATTCCATTATACTCGGAAAGCTTCGGTCGTTCAATAGTGATGTTTGCGCCGAACGGCGCAAGTGATGCTATGCCTTGCGGCATAGTGATGTTTTGCGGCTTGGCCGCAAAGTGATGTGATGTGTTCCGCTTTTCACTTGCCGAAGGCAAACATCACGCACGAAGTGCACATCTCTTGCGAAGCAAACATCATGTTCCGCGCAGCGGAACACATCGTTCAAAAAAGCGCCTTTTGTCCGAAGACAAAAGACGCTTTTTTGCTGGTGGAGGCGTGGGGAGTTGAACCCCAGTCCGAAAACCCGTCGGCAGGATTTTCTCCGAGCGCAGTCGGTGTTTTGGGATTCCCCTCGCGCGGCGCCCTCCGACAGGCTCCGCGTTACGGTAGCTTCATGAAGTCCGGCCTGCGGCAAAGCTTACGCAGGTTCGTTCCCTACCCTGATGACGCCCGGTTCCGCAGCGGTAGGTTTCCGCGGGCGGACGCGCTGCTGCTTTATGCAGCTGCGAGGAGTTTGTTGTTGTTGTCAGTTATTTTAGACAGTTCCCGTTTTTAACGAAGCACGGGGCTTCGGCTCGCTTATCCCGCTTCCGCGATCCCCGTCGAAACCATTTCGCCCCCAAGAATCGCTTTCACTCTCAATCGCCCGACCGCAGTCGGTCGATTGGCTTTTCACCCCGCGCACAGATCCACCGGCGGCGCGGGCTGTACGTTGTCAAATCCGTCACCGCATCTGCTTTTTCAGATTGCGTTCGATATCGCGGTCGGCGTCGCGATCGGCGATACTGGCGCGCTTATCGTAGAGCTTTTTGCCCTTTGCGACCGCCAGTTCGACCTTGACCTTTCCGTCCTTAAAGTATACGGAAAGCGGCACCAGACTATACCCTTCCTTCTCCGAAAGCTCCTGCAGCTTGCGGATCTCGCGCGCGTGCGCCAAAAGCTTTCGCGTGCGGAACGGATCGTGATTGAAGATATTGCCCTGCTCATACGGGCTGATGTGCACGCCATAGAGAAACAGCTCGCCCTTTTTGACCTGCGCGTAGCTGTCCTTGAGGTTCAGCGCGCCCTTTCGGATCGACTTGACCTCGGTTCCCTGCAGCGCGATCCCGCATTCGTAGGTATCTTCGATGAAATAATCGTGACGCGCCTTGCGGTTCAGCGCGGCGGTCTTGATTCCCTTGTGTACCGGCACGGCACGTCCTCCTTTCCCGAACAAAACGGTGCATCGTTTGATGCACCGCTGTTGCTTGATTTGGTTTGCGATCAGAGCGATACGCCGGCAAAGCACTTGATGAGAAGCAGTGCGATTGCCAGGACCGCGATCACGATCGCGAGAACAACGGTGATCTTTTGCAGCTTTGCTTCACGGCTTGCCGCCTTCCCGCGCTGCGAGAAGGATACCGTGTCGCCTCCGAAACCGGCGCCGATACCGGAAGACTTGGTCTGCTGGATCAGCACGACCACGCACATCAACACCGACGCAAGCACCAGAACGCCCGCAATAATCCACATAACTGTATTCATAAGAGTTCCTCCAAAATAATCTGCGGAGAAGATTATAACATGCACCTATCCGAAATGCAAGCATAAAATTCGTTTTATGCTTGCATTCCGGAGAAAGCCGTTGTTGCTTATGCAAGCAGCGATTTGCCCGTCATTTCCGCGGGAATCGGAAGCCCCAGAAGCTCCAGAAGCGTCGGTGCGAGATCGCACAGCCGTCCGCCCTCGCGAAGCTTCACGTCCTTACGCGTATCGTCGACGAGGATGCACGGAACCGGCAGCGTGGTGTGCGCGGTGAACGGCGCGTTCTGCGCTTCGTCCCACATCAGCTCGCAGTTGCCGTGGTCCGCCGTCACGATGCAGCGTCCGCCGGTCTTGAGAATCGCGGTCACGACCGTGTTCAGGCATTCGTCGACCGCGTGGACCGCCTTGACCGCCGCTTCCATGACGCCGGTGTGACCGACCATGTCGGGGTTTGCGAAGTTCAGGATCATCACGTCGTACTTGCCGCTTTCGATCCGTGCCTTCGCCTCCGCCGCGACCTCGTATGCGCTCATTTCGGGCTTGAGGTCGTAGGTCGCCACCTTCGGCGACGGGATCAGGCAGCGATCCTCGTTGTTGTTCGGGGCTTCGACGCCGCCGTTGAAGAAGAACGTGACGTGCGCGTACTTCTCCGTCTCCGCGATGCGCAGCTGCGTCATGCCGTTGTCCGCAATGTAGGTGCCGAACGTGTTATTCAGCGACTGCGGCTTGAACGCGACGTGCAGATGATTCTCGAACGTCTTGTCGTACTGCGTCATCGAAACGTAGTACAGCGGGAACCGGCCGTACCGGCGCTCGAAACCGTTGAAGTCGTCGAAGATGTACGCGCGGGAGATCTCCCTCGCCCGGTCCGGACGGAAGTTGAAGAAGATCACGCTGTCGTTCGGTCCGATCGTCGCGGTCGGCTTGCCGTCGGTGAGAATGACCGTCGGCTGCACGAATTCGTCGGTGTCGCCGCGATCGTAGCTTTTCTGCATCGCCTCGGGACCGGAAGCCGCCGTCAGACCTTCGCCGTAGGTCAGCGCCGCATACGCGCGCTCGACGCGCTCGAAGCGGTTGTCGCGGTCCATCGCATAGAAGCGGCCCATGACCGTCGCGATCTTGCCGCAGCCGATCTCGTCAAGCTTTGCGTCGAGCTGTTCGAGGTATCCCTTGCCGGAGGACGGCGGCACGTCGCGGCCGTCCATGAAGCAATGGACATAGACCTTGGTGAGTCCGTTCCGCTTGGCAAGCTCGACCAACGCATAGAGATGCTCGAGGTGGCTGTGCACGCCGCCGTCGGAGCAGAGTCCCATGAAATGCAGGGCGGAATCGTTCGCCTTGCAGTTCTCGATCGCGCCGACAAACGCGGGATTCTCGAAGAAATCGCCGTCCTGAATCGACTTGGTGATGCGCGTCAGCTCCTGATACACGATGCGGCCCGCGCCGATGTTCGTATGACCGACCTCGGAATTGCCCATCTGTCCGTCGGGAAGCCCGACGTCCATGCCGCTTGCGCCGATCAGCGTGTGCGGATAGGTCTTCCAGAGGCGCATGAAATTCACCGCGCCGTCGGTCAGGATCGCGTTATACTGCTTTTCCTCGCGATAGCCGAAGCCGTCGAGGATGATCAATGCGGTAATCGGCTTCATCAGAAGTGAACCACCTTCGAGAAGTCGTCCGCCTTGAGGCTCGCGCCGCCGATCAGACCGCCGTCGATCTCCGGCATCGCCATGAGCTCGGAGGCGTTCTTGGGATTCATGCTGCCGCCGTACTGGATGCGCACCTTGTCCGCCGTCGCCTGACCGAACACGCCCGCAATCGCCTTGCGGATCACGCCGATCGTCGCATTCGCGTCTTCCTTGGTCGCGGTCTTGCCGGTGCCGATCGCCCAGATGGGCTCGTATGCGATCACGAGCGATTCGACCTGTTCGTTGGTCATATCCTTGAGCGCCGCTACGGTCTGGTTCGAAACGAGCTCGTCCGTGACGCCCGCTTCACGCTGTTCGAGCGATTCGCCGACGCAGATGATCGGGGTGATGCCGGCGTTCAGCGCCGCAAGCGCGCGCTTGTTGACGGTCTCGTCCGTCTCGCCGAAATACTGTCTGCGCTCGGAGTGACCGACGATCGCGTATTCGACGCCGCGTGCCTTGAGCATTGCCGCAGAGATCTCGCCGGTGAACGCGCCCTTCTCCGCCCAGTGGATGTTCTGCGCGCCGAGCTTGATGTTCGTATCCTTGATCGCCTTGCCGACGCAGCAGAGATCGACATACGGCGGGCAGACGACAACTTCGCACTGCGCGTCCTTAACGAGCGGGATCAGCGCTTCGACGAGTTCGACCGCCTCATCGGGCGTCTTGTTCATCTTCCAGTTGCCCGCGATGATCGGACGGCGTTCCTCCTTGTCGTTGAGAACCGCCACACCGGGCAGGACCTTGCCCTCCAGGAATTCGAGGGAAGCGCCGCCGCCGGTGGAGATATGCGTCATCTTGGAAGCAAAGCCGAGCTTCTTGACCGCGGAAGCGGAATCGCCGCCGCCGATGATCGTCGTGCCTTCGCAGTCGGCGCAGGCCGCCGCGATCTTCTTGGTGCCCTCGGCAAACGCCGGGAACTCGAACACGCCCATCGGTCCGTTCCAGATGACCGTCTTGGCTTCGAGGATCGTCTTGCGGAACAGCTCGCAGCTCTTCTCGCCGATGTCGAGGCCCATCCAGCCCTCGGGGATCGCATCCGCGGGAACCGTCTTATGCTCCGCGTCCGCCGCGTATTCCTTGGCAACAACGGTGTCGACCGGCAGCAGCAGGTTGACGCCGCGCACCTTGGCTTCCTCCATCAGCTGCTTGGCAAGGTCGATGCTGTTTTCGTCGAGCAGCGACGTACCGATCTCGTAGCCCTTCGCCTTGAAGAACGTATACGCCATGCCGCCGCCGATGATCAGGCTGTTGCACTTTGCGAGCAGGTTCTTGATGACGCCGATCTTGTCCGCGACCTTTGCGCCGCCGAGGATCGCCACAAACGGACGCTCCGGATTCTCGAGCGCTTTGCCCATGACGCCGAGTTCCTTGCCGATGAGATAGCCCGCGACCGCCGGAATGTAGTCCGCAACGCCCGCCGTGGACGCATGTGCGCGATGCACGGTGCCGAACGCGTCGGATACAAAGATGTCCGCAAGCGACGCCAGCTGCTTTGCGAATTCGGGATCGTTCTTCTCCTCTTCCTTATGGAAGCGCGTGTTCTCCAGAAGGACGATCTCGCCCTCCTTCATGTCCGCGATCGCGGTCTTCGCGCTTTCGCCGATCGTGTCGGTCGCAAACCATACGCGGGTATCGGGCAGCAGCTCCGCAAGACGCTGACCGACCGGCTCGAGCGAATACTTGAGGTTGACCTCTCCCTTCGGTCTGCCGAGGTGCGAGCAAAGGATCACCTTCGCCTTGTGGTCGAGGAGATAGCGGATCGTGGGCAGCGCCGCAACGATGCGCTTATCGTCCGAAACGGTTCCGTCCTCCGCAAGCGGGACATTGAAGTCTACGCGCACGAGAACTTTCTTGCCTTCGACATTCACGTCTTCGATCGTCTTTTTTGCCATAGTGATATATTTCCTTTCTTGGGATTCTGGTATGATGAAGCGGTTGCCCGCGTCATTTCAAAACTCGTAGGTCACGCCTTCCTCCGCAAACACGCCGTCTGCGCCGTCCGGAAGCGGATAGACCGGATTCGCGCCGAAGCGATGCGTGAGAAGCGTCCGCTTGCAGTTCGCCGCCTTTCCGAGCGCGATCACCTGCGCGCCGGTCATGTGGTTTCTGAGCGCTTTCGGATTCGATTCGTCCGCAAGGCACGCGTCGGCCAGCAGCAGATCGGCGTTCCTTGCCATGTCGATCAGTCCTTCGAAATACGCCGTATCGCTGGTATAGAACAGCGCGTGTCCCCGCTGATCCGTGATCCGCACGCCCGTCGTCGGCGCCGCGTGACGCACCGCGAAAAACCGGAGCTGCAGCGATCCGACCGTCGCCGTCATGCCGTCCTCGGTTAGTACCGGCGCAAACGCTTCGCGCTTCAGCGACGCGGTCTCCGGCGAAAAGACCGGCATCGGCGTATTGCCCTGCCCGAATTCGAGCGCGTAGCGGACGAGATCGATCTCCCCCGCGTGGTCCGCGTGCATGTGCGAAAGCACGACCGCGTCCAGTTTCGAAAGCGGGATGTACCGCAGCATCCGCGAAAGCGCGCCGCTGCCGCAGTCAAGCAGGATATGCGTGTCGCCGTCCTCGACAAGATACGACGAGCATCCGCCGCCCGCAACCGGAAACGGACCGTACACGCCCAGAGCCGTCAGCTTCATTCCGATTCCTCCGATGCCGTGATGATCTCGTCGATGATCGCATCGACGTGCGTTTCGCCGCCTTCCGGCGCGATCTCGTCCACGGTCCACAGCCGTTCGTCGCCGCCCTCCTGCGGTTTCGGTTCGGGCTCGAAGGATTCGTCGACCGGCGTTTCCCCGTCCGCGTCCGTGAAAGGTTCGCCGTCGGGTTCTTCGGACGGTTCTTCCTTCGCCGGTTCCAGAAGCGTCCCTTCGGCGGACAGGATCTGCGGCACCGCCTCGTGCAGCGCGCGCGAAAGCTCCGCAAAGCGTTTGGCGTTCTCCTGCGCGATCTGAATCTGCTCCTGCACCATGCGGTCATAGGTGTTGAGAAGCGCCGCATACGTGTCGATGCGCTGCTGCACCTCGTCCAGTCTGCGCTCGCCCTCGGTTTCGGCTTCCTTCACGATGTCGCGGGCGTTGCGGTACGCGTCGTCGACCAGATTTTCCGCGTCGCGCTTCGCGGCGTCGGTGTCCGCCTGCGCCTGTTCGAGCATTGCGCCCGCCTTGCGCTGCGCGTCCTCGATCATCCGGTCCGCGGTCACGGTCGCTTCGCTGATCGCGCGGCCGATGCCGCTTTCGCGCTGCTCCACCTCCGCCACGTGCGCCGAGAACCGTTCGTTCTCCGCCGTCAGCCCCTTGATCCGTTCCTCCAGTTCGGCAATCCTCTGCCGCTGTTCCTCGATCATGCGTTTCTTTTTGCCGAACATGTCAAACCTCCAAGCTCCCCTGCTGCACCGTCGTCGGGACGGGATAATCCAAGTGCCGGTATGCATCCGGCAAAACCACTCTGCCGCGCGTCGTGCGGGCGATAAAGCCGAGCTTCAGAAGATACGGTTCGTACACGTCCTCGACCGTGCCCGCGTCCTCGCCGGTATAGGCGGCGATCGTATCGAGTCCCACGGGACCGCCGCGGAAGATCTCGATCATCGCGGTCAGCATCCTGCGGTCGACCGCGTCCAGTCCCAGCTCGTCGATCTTGAGCATCGACAGCGCGCCCTGCGCCGTTTCGAGGTCGATCACGCCCGATCCGCGCACCTGCGAATAATCGCGTACGCGCCGCAAAAGCCTGTTTGCGATACGCGGCGTTCCGCGCGAGCGCGAGGCGATCTCCAGCGCGCCTTCCTCGTCGATGTCGATGTGCAGGATGTCCGCGCTGCGCACAACGATCTCCTTGAGGCTTTCGGGCGTGTAGAGCTCGAGTTGTTCCTTGATGCCGAAGCGGTCGCGCAGCGGCGAGGACAGCATGCCGAGGCGCGTCGTGGCGCCGATCAGCGTAAACCGCGGCAGATCGATGCGCACCGATCTCGCGCCCGGTCCCTTGCCGATGATGATGTCGATCGCAAAGTCCTCCATCGCGGGATAGAGCACTTCCTCGACGTTCGGGTTCAGGCGGTGAATCTCATCGATAAACAGCACGTCGCCCGGTCCGAGGTTGGTCAGAAGCGCCGCAAGGTCCCCCGCATGCGTGATCGCGGGACCGCTCGTGACGCGCAGGCTGACGCCCATCTCGTTTGCGATGATCCCCGCGAGCGTCGTTTTGCCGAGGCCCGGCGGTCCGTACAGCAGCGCGTGGTCAAGCGACTCGCCGCGCGCCTTCGCCGCTTCGATATAGATCTGCATATGCTCCTTGACGCTGTCCTGTCCGATGTACTCGGAAAGGAAATGCGGCCGGATGCTGTATTCGTTTTTTACGTCGTCCTCCTGCAGCGAGGAGGAGATCAGCCGGTTGTCCTGCATATTACCCCTTTACCATGCTCCGCAAAGCTTTTGTAATCAGTTCTTCGACGCTCGCCGCCTCTTTGATCTTTGCAACGGCGCGCGACGCGGTCAGCCCGTCGTAGCCGAGCGTCGTCAGCGCGGCGACCGCTTCGGTCTGCATCGAAGGCAGCGACGGCGCGGTCTCGGTCTTGGGTTTCGGCGCCATGCCGGTCGATTCCTGCCGGATCGTTTCGCCGAGCTCCAGAATCACGCGCTGCGCGGTCTTGCGTCCCATGCCGACCACGCGGTCGAACGCCGCGGGATTGTCGGTCACGATCGCGGCGCGCACGTCGTCCGGCGTCATTGAGGATAGCACCGAGATCGCAAGCTTCGGTCCGACGCGCGAGACGTTCAGAAGCTTGCGGAACATGTCGCGTTCCTCGGTGTCGGCAAAGCCGTACAGCGCCTGCACGCCCTCCGCCAGATGCAGATGCGTGTAGAGCCTGGCTTCCTCGCCCAGAATCAGCGTTTTCAGCGTGATCGTGCTGCAGAAAAGCTCGTAGCCGACGCCGCCCGCTTCGACGATCGCGCGGTCCGCCGCCGTTTCGTCCACGATCCCCTTGATATATGCGTACATAGGTCCTCCTATCGGATGCGATATTCCTCCTGCGCCGGTCCCGCATGGAATGCGAGGCACAGCGCCGCCGCGAGCGCGTCCGCCGCGTCGTCCGGCTTCGGCTCGGTCTTCAGATTCAGCAGCACGCGGATCATCTGCTGGACCTGTTTCTTGTCCGCATGACCGTTGCCGCACACCGACTGCTTGATCTCCATCGGCGTAAATTCGTACATCGGAACGCCGGACTGCTGCACCGCCAGAAGCGACACGCCGCGCCCCGAGCCCACGGAGATCGCCGTGGTGATGTTGTGGTAGAAGAACAGTTCCTCGAACGCCGCCATATCGGGATGAAAGAGCTCCACAAGCTGACGCGTGCCGAGATACAGCCGTTCGAGCCGCTCCGGAAACGGCGCTTTCGCGTCGGTCTCCACGACGCCGAAATCGACCGGAACGATCGACTGCCCGTTCTTCTCGACGACGCCGTAGCCCATGATCGCATAGCCCGGATCGATCCCCAAGATGCGCATGGCGGCACCTCCCCACAAAATATCAATGTATTATACCATGTCAAGCCGTCCGATGCAAGAAAAAAGGACGCGCCGATCCAAGAAAATCGGCGCGCCGCTTCGTTAGACGCAGATATGCGGTTTTTTCCTGCTCGCTTTCGCAGCGGTACGGGCTTTCGGACGCCGCGCGTTACGGCGTGTATTTTTCGATCAGCGCGTTCAGTTCGGATTCGGAGAGCTTGAACTCCTTGCGCATGTGCTCCAGCGCGTACTGCGGGCGCTGCGTGAACTTCTTGCGCAGCGTTTCGACCTCGCTCTTCCACGACGAAACGGATTTCGGATTGCCCCAGCGCTTGATGTGACGCGCCATCTCGGGTTCGAGCTCGGACACCATCTGATCGAGCAGGGCGTTCAGCCGTTCGTTGCCGAACTGCGTGCACACAAGCTCCACATACCGTTCGATGAACTTCTGCCGCCACGCCGCGTTCGTTTTGAGCGCCACGGAGAAATGGAAGTACGTGATCGAACCGTGCGCCGCGGGCGTGCCCTCCTTGTTGAAATACAGGTGCGCGACGTTGCGCGTGGGACCGCTGTCGAAGACCAGATCGAGGTCGTACAGGATCGGGCGCCAGCGGATGCCGTAGTCGACGGTACGCCAGTATTTTTGGTTGAACGTGTCGGTGTCGAGCAGGAACTGGCGGCAGATCACGTAGTCGATGAACGCGTCCGGATCGACCTTCTTGATGTATTCCTCATACGCGGCGTCGCTCGAAAGGTTCGCCTTCTTCGCCATTTCGAAGTCCTTCTTGAACACGTCCTTCGTGCCCTTCATGACGGTCGCGCCGTTGCGCATGACGTAGTTGACCGAATCGGAATCGACGCCGAAATGCGTTTCGAGATACTTCGAGTTCAGCTCCTCGTTGAGATCGTAGATGCCGTAGTACTCGCCGTTGACATACACGATGCAGAAGCGCGAATTGGCGACGTCGACATTCAGTCCCTGACACGCGCGGGATGCAAACGCGTCCCTGAGGCGCGCTTTGGCGAAGTCCTGCCCCGCCTGCCGGATGTTGAACGCCGAGAACTCGGTGAATTCATACCCCGGGAAGAACGGATAGTCGACGCTCGACATGCCGTACGAACCGCGCAGCGAAAGCTGCATCGATTTCTGCCGGTAGGACAGCGTGCCGCGGCCCTTCGCCTTGATGTCGCACGGGAACTCGGTGCCGATCAGCCCGTCGCTTTCATAATAGCTGACGAAGCCCTTGCGCTCCTTGATGTTCTTGTGTTCGCTGACGTGATACACCGTCTTGAAGTCGGCGGGCGCCATCGCGATGCACAGGACCGGCAGCGTGTGCGGTTCCTCGAAAAGATAGTGATAGGTGACGATATCGCTCTTCAACAGACCGTCGGACACGGCGATCGCGCGGATCACGGTGTTTTTCGAGATCGAAACCGGTCCCGTATAATACGTGCTGCCGGTGTTCGGCTCGCTGCCGTCGGTCGTGTAGTAAATCTTCGCGTTCGGATCGAGCGAAGAGATCGTCAGCGAAAACGGCGCGGTCTGATAGAGGTTCGTGACCGAGAACGTCGGCTCGCTCGCGTAGCCGCGATAGCGCTCGGCGCTGTTCGGCGCGCCTTTCGTCTTTTTTGTGAAGAACACGCGGCTCGTATGCTCGTCGCCCTCGATGCGCCCGCTCGACATGCCGTTGCGCTGCACGCCGGTTTCGAACACGTCCCATACCTCGCCGTTCGGATCGGTCAGGTAGATCGTGTCGCCGGTCGGAGAAATGCCGAACGGCGCGTCGTTCGCCGCGCGATTGTACGCGGAGCTTTGCGCCGTGATCACCGCATAGCCGTTCGCCTCGACCGTCAGCGAGGAGATGCGGTACTTATGGAGATCGTCGATCGAATCGCTCAGGTACCAGCCGTCGAGAGACGCGGTGCCCGAACCGCCGTTGTGCAGTTCGATCCAGTCCTTTTCGCCGCTTCCCCGATCGTGGATGGCGCATACCTCGGAGATGTATACGCCGTCAGAAGGAAAAAAACCGAGCGCCTCTGCAGTCTTCTCCGCGTGACCGTTCGGAGACATCGGCGTCGGATGACGGTAGTAGACCTGCTCGTTCTGCTCGTCGAGTCCGATCGAAACGTTTTCGGGCAGCTCGCCGATCGTGATCCAGTCGAGCGTGCCGTCGCGGTCGTTGTAGAGGAAGAACGTCTCCCCCGCGGTCAGCGAAAAGCCTGCGTGCAGTTCGCCGCCCTCGCTCGTCTTGCCCGAGAGGAACACCAGAAGATATCCCTTCGCGGGGATCTTCGCATCCGCGGGAAACGCCCATTTTTCAAGGTTTTTCGGGTTGTCCGACAGATACCAGCCGGAAAGCGAAATCTCGCTGTCGGTCGTGTTGTACAGCTCAACCCAGTCGCTGCGGTCGCCGTCGCGGTCCGCAATGCTGTACGCGTTGCGCGCAAGCACCTCGCTGATGCGCACGCCGCTCGGACGGCGGGCGTTGAGCGTCGGATCGACGAACTCCTCCGGATCGTCCTTCTTGTCCGGTTCCGGCGTTTCCAACACCGGCGGCTCGTCGAGAATCTCCGTATGGTTCGCTTCCGCGGGCGTCGGTTCCGTGCAGTAGCCGAACGTGCCGTCCGCTTTTCGCGCATAGGTCATGTCCTTTTCGGGAATCGAGGGCACCTCGACCTCGTCGATCGGATTGCCGTGGCTGTCGTAGAGATACAGATGGTCGCCGTAGCGGCTGATGCCCATGCGTACGCACACATGCGCGTCCGCGGTCGTGCAGCCGTCCTTGCAGCAGTAGACGAGCAGATATCCGTTTGCGGGGATCGTGCCCGAAAGATTCATATCGTCGAAGTCGCTCGGATCGTCGCAGAGCGTAAACGCGTCGATCGAGACGTCCGCGCCGTTCGTGTTGTGCAGCTCCACCCAGTCGCAGGACTCGCACCCGCCGCAGGAAAGCTGCGTGTTGCGCGAGGAGATCTCGGAGATCTCGATGCCCGTGACCGATTCAAAGTGTTCTTCCGTCGGATTCGGCTGTTCGTCGAGGATCGCCGTACCGTTGTCGGCGTTCGGCGTCGGCTCCGGGCAGAAGCCGTAGGTACCGTCGGCTCTTCGCGCATACGAGACGTCGCGGTTCAGCGCGGGGATTGCGATCTCCTGCGCCGTCTTCATGTACGGATCGGTCAGCACGAGCGTTTCGCCCGCGGATTTCAAGGAAAAGCCGAGACAGATCGGATGCTCGCCGTCCCACGCAAGCGTGTCGGTCTTCTGCTGTTTGGTCGCAAGCAGCACGAGATACCCGCCCGCAGGGATCGAAACCTCGGGCAGAACGCAGGCCTTTTCGCCGTTCTTGATGTTGTCGGTGATGCTCCAGCCGAACAGGCTGATCGCCCGATCGGACGTATTGTGCAGCTCGATCCAGTCCGGCGAACCGTAGGTCTCGTCCGCAAGGCTCTCGCCGTTCGACGTGACCACCTCGTTGATCACGATCGTTCCGCCGCCCTCCTCGCCTTCCTGAGCGCAGGCAAACAGCCCCGCCGTGAAGCACAGCAGAAGCAGGATTGCAGCGATCTTCCGAATCAGTTTCTTCAATTTCCGTCTTCCTCCGATTCCAGTTGTACGACGGTGCGCAGAACCTTCGACGCGTCCGCCGCCGTCACTTCGCCGTCGCCGTCGCAGTCCGCAGCGGCGCGCATCGGCGCGTTCATATAGGACAGTTTGACCAGTGTCCGCAGGATCAGCGCCGCATCCGCCGCGGTCAGCTGTCCGTCCATGTTCGCGTCGCCGTTCTTCCACGTCACGCGGAGCATGTGAACCTTGCCAAACGATTCGTTCTCAAAGTACGCAGGCGGGAAATACCCGAAGCCGCCCGCAATCGATCCGTACAGGATCGCGCGTCCGTACTGTCCGTCCGCCTGCAGCCGGTCCGCGCCGTCCGCAAACCGCTGCCAGGCAAAGACCGCGTCGCTCTCGCGTACGGCGAGCGCCTGCTTGTTGGTGTCGGTGCGCATCAGCGCATAGCTGCCGTTCGCGTCGTCGCAGGCGAAGCGGTACCCGTCCCCCTGCCGCGTCACGCAGAAGATCGCGCCGTCGGCGTCCTTTGCCGCGATTGTGCCGTACTCCGGATTCCCGACCGCAATGCCCTTGAGGATGCCGTCCTCGCACGGCGCCGCAGCAATCGCGGTCCATTCGCCGTTGCGCTCGACCGCGATCACGTAGAACCCTTCCTCCGGTTCAGGCACCGTATAGGTGCCGGTGATCGCGCCGTCCTTCAGCCATACGAAGACGAGACCGCTCTGCGCGTCGTTCGGCACGGCAAAGCTGCCGTTCGTCTCCAGAAGCAGCGCGCCGCCGCCTTCGATCTTGCGTCCCGAACCGGCGTATACCGGCATATCCGCGCAAACGCAGGTCGACCAGATGCCTTCGCCGTTCTGCAGCAGCGCAAGCCGGAATGCCAGCGCAAACTTCGAAAGCCGTACGTTCTCCTCGCTTCCCAGCTTCTGCAGCGCGCCGCCGGTGTAGTCCGCAACCGCATCCAGCGCCGCTTTCTGCCCGTCCGTCAGAAGCGCGTCGAGCATGTGCGCCTCGGTCAGCGCTTCCTGCTCCTGCGCTTCGCGCCACATGCGCAGCAGATCGGCAAACGCGCGATCGCCGCACTGCGTCCTGAAATACTGCGCGAACAGGAACGACTGCCCGTAGGCGCCGATGTCCTTCGACGTCGTATCGAAATTCGCATAGCTCATGCCGAGCCGCACCTTGTCGGAGCGCGCGTACGACGCAAGATAACCCTGCTCCTCCACCGCGCCCGGATAGTTCAGCTCCTCCGCCGCCATCGAAAAGCCCTCGTTGAGCCAGAGTCCGACGGTCGTTTCCCTGCCGAGCCGTCCGGCGTTTGCCGGAGAGGCCAGCACGGCGCTTCTCAGGATCAGATGCTGAAACTCGTGCGCAAGCGTGCAGAGAACGGTCGTTTCGTCCTCCGCCATGCGCGCGTTGACGTTGATGATCGGCAGGTAATTGTAGCTGTCCGGATCGTCCGGATCGATCACCGCGATTTCCTCTTTGGTGTAGAGATCGTAGGCGTCGAAAAACCCGCAGACCGCAAGGCTGTTCATCGCGTAGGTCACGATATGCAGCTTGCCGTCCCCGCCGAGATCGCGGAACGCGCCGAACGCGGCGGTGTTGTTCGGATAGATCACCGACTCGAATTCGGACAGCATCTTCTGCGCCTGTTCCTCGGTAAACGCGGCGTCGTCGCCGTCGAGCGTCCAGATGCGGCAGTGCGCGCCTTCCGCCGCAAGACGGAACGTGCGCTTGTCATAGGTATAGGTATTCAGATCGGTACACACCCAGAACGCGTGCGTGTCCTTGCCGTCCGTTTTGGTCGAAAGGTCCTTGCCGGTGCGGTGCATGCCGGGCGTAAACAGCGCGTCGCCGGACGGTTCCGGCTCGGGCGCGGCCTTCGGCAGCGTGCCGGAAAATAGATCGTTCGCGTTTTTGACGTACGGCAAAGGATTGTAGATCAGCACGTGATCCGCATCGAAGGTCTGTTCGGTTTCCGCGGCGACCGGAGCGAACGGCAGCGCCGTACACAGCAGGATCGCCGACAGGAGGATCAGAAGAGTCCGTTTCATGTCTTGCTCCTATCCATATAGTATACCACGGTTCGTTCGACTTGAAAAGGCACGATTCGTAAAAGAAATGTAATAAGGTTGTAAACGATCGGCTATTCGCCGTCCTCCAGCGCGTTTTTGAGCCGGTAGAGCTTGCTCTGCTCGAGCATCGCGGTGACGTGCGTGCCGTCCGCCTCGTGCGATTCCGAAAGGATCGTCCCGATCTCGTGCAGCACACGGATCGCGTTGTATTTGTCGTACGGAATCACCAGTTCCACGCGCTGCTGCGTGCGGTTGAGCTCCGTTTCGATCGCCGCCGAAAGCGCGTCGATCCCCATGCCGGTCTTTGCGCTGATCGCAACCGCGCGTTCGCGGGTGCGCGGGATCGCGGTGTTGAGATCGCACTTGTTGTAAACCTCGATCATCGGCGTGTCCGCGGCGCCGAGCGATTCAAGGACCTGCTCGGTCACGCGCATCTGCACCTCATAGTACGGACAGCTTGCGTCCACGACATGCAGGATCAGATCGGCGTTTCTGACCTCCTCGAGCGTCGACTTGAACGCCTCCACCAGCTCGTGCGGCAGCTTGTTGATGAACCCGACGGTGTCGGAGAGCAGGCACGGCGTGCCGTTCGGCAGCGTGATGCTTCTGACCACCGGATCGAGCGTCGCAAACAGCTTGTCCTCGGCAAGCACGTCGCTTTCCGACAGCACGTTCAGAAGCGTGCTCTTGCCCGCGTTCGTATAGCCGACCAGCGCGACGATCGGGACCTCGCTCTTTTCGCGAACGCTCCGGCGAACGCTGCGCTGCTTTTCGATCTCCTTGAGCTCCTGTTCGAGCTCGAAGATGCGCCTGCGGATGCGGCGGCGGTCGATCTCGAGTTTCTTTTCGCCGGGACCGCGCATGCCGACGCCGGAAGCGCCCTGCCGCGACATGGCGACGCCCACGCCCAAGAGCCGCGGAAGACGGTATTTGAGCTGCGAAAGCTCGACCTGCAGCTTGCCCTCGCGCGTCGTGGCGCGTGTTGCGAAGATGTCGAGAATCAGCATCGTGCGGTCGATGACCGGCGCGCCGAGGATGCTTTCGAGGTTGCGGATCTGGATGGCGGTCAACTCGTCGTCGAAGATAAACACGTCCGCTTCGGTCGCGCTGCCGATGAGCCGCAGTTCGTCCGCCTTGCCGGAGCCGATGTAGGTCCCGTTGTCGATCGGACGCTTGCGCTGCCGCTCGATGTGCACGACGTTGACGCCCGCCGTATCGGCAAGCGCTTTGAGTTCCTCGAGCGTGTCATAGCCGTCGTCGTTGTCGATGCCGACGAGCACCGCGCGCTCCGGCTCCGCCGCCGTGACCGCGTAGGCGGGCGCTTTCAGACGGTTGTCCGCTTCGATCAGCGCGTTCAGAAGCGCGTCCTGCGGCAGGCGGTCTGCGCGCATCGGTCCGTAGATCAGCGGCTTGCGCTCCTCGCCCTCCATCTCGCCGACGAACGCGACGTACACCGACGTCGGCAGACCGTCGCGCACGCCGACCGCCGCCATCGCGTCGAGACGCATCGAGTTCAGCGTGCCGAGATCGACGTCGGAAAGGTAACCGCTGCCGTTCGGATGCGTATGGATGCACCGCACGCCCGCCAGCCGGTCGATGTTGCGCACAAGGCGCATGTCCGGCATGGAAACCGTCGTTGCGTCGCCGACCGAAACGTCCGCGACCGCGCCGCTGCGCGAGAGATACACCGAGATCTCGCGCCCGATGCGTCCGGTGAACGCCGCCATCTTCTCCAGAAGTGCATACGAAGCGAACACGCCGCTCGGCTGTGTCTCGTCGTACAGCAGCAGCATGTCGTCCAGAATCGTGTCGCGGATGCCCGCGATATTGCCGTGAATCTTCTTTTCCATAGATCAGTATTGTACCATATCGATGACGTCCGATGCAAGCAGCATCCGTTCGTTCAGAAGCCGCATCGCCCGGTCCGCCGAGGTTCCCAGAAGATACGCGCCCGCCCGCGCCGCGTCGAACGGCTTCAGCCCCTGCGCAAGCATCGCCGTAATGAGACCGGTCAGCACGTCGCCGCTGCCGCCCTTCGCAAGTCCGGGATTGCCGAACGTCAGAAACGCCGTTTTGCCGTTTGCATGCACGAGCGTCGTCGCGCCCTTCAGAAGCACCGTGCAGGGAAACTGCGAAACCGCACCGAGCGGATCGTTCAGCACGTCGTCGACCGTCGTATCGAGAAGCCGCGCCATCTCGCCTGCATGCGGCGTCAGAATCACGTTTTCATGCAGCAGCCCCATCAGCTCCCGACGCTTCGCAAGCTGATTCAGCGCGTCCGCATCCAGCACCGTCGGAACGGAGGAACGCAGCGCCGCCTCGACGACCGGCGTGATATCGCCCGCACCGACGCCGCAGCCGATGCCGATCGCCTGCTTTTTGTGCATGGCGCGGATCGCGGCGTCAGCGGCTTGTGCGCCCCAGTCCGCCGTGCCGGTCGGAACCGTGATCGCCTCCGGCAGCGCCGCAAAAAACGGACGCACCGGATCGGGCGTACAGACCGACAGAAGCCCCGCGCCGCCCCGCAGCGCCGCGCGCGAACAGAGCAGCGCCGCGCCCGGATAGGTTTTTGAACCGACGCACAAAAGCGCGTGTCCGTTGCTGCCCTTGTGCGAATCGAACGGACGCTTCGGCAGCAGCGCCGCAATGTCTGCTTCGCCGTCGAAAAACAGCTCCGGCTCGGAGTCGTCCGAAAACAGCGGCTGCACCGTGACGGTTCCGCAAAGCGCGCGTCCCTTCCCGAGCAGCATCCCCGCCTTTCTCGCCTGCATCGTCACCGTCTCCGTCGCCTTGACCGCAGCGCCCTGCACCCTGCCGCTGTCCGCGTCGAGACCGGACGGCAGATCCGCCGCGACGACCGGCTTGCCGCTTGCGTTCATGCGCTCGATGAGATCGCGGTATGCGCCCTCGACCGGTCGGGAAAGCCCGACGCCGAACAGCGCGTCGATCAGAATTTCATGCGCTGTCGGCACCCACTCGGACAGGACCGGCACGCCGTCCCGCTTTGCCGCGTCAAGATAATGCGCCGTATCGGGCGTGCAGCGGTTTTCGTCGCCGCAGAGAACGATCCTTGCGTCGACGCCCGCGCATTTCAAGAGCCACGCCGCGCATACGCCGTCGCCGCCGTTGTTGCCGGTGCCGCAGATCGCCGTGACCGTATCGCCCTCCGAACGCCGCGCAAACACAACAGCCGCAATGCCCTGCGCCGCCGTCTGCATCAGTGCAAGCGACGGGATGCCGGACGCCATTGCCTTGCGGTCCTTGGATTTTGCCTGCTCGGCGGTTACGATTCGCTCCATTCGTCCTCCTCCGAAAGCGCGGTCTCCAGCGCGCTTCTTGCCGTATCATAGCTGTACCCGCGCGCCTGCAGCCGGCTCAGTACGCGCATGCGGCGCTTCTCCGGCTCGAGCGCGGCGAACTGCCGCGCAAACTTCCGCGCAACGGCAAGCGCGTTCTCGCGCTCGGTGTCCGTGTCGGCATACTCCATCGCCTCGCGGATGTATTCCTCCGGAAGTCCGTGTCCTTTCATCTGCTCATACAGATGACGGCGGCTGACCGGCTTGGTGTTGAGCCGCGTCTCCACATACCGCTGCGCATAGCGGCGGTCGTCCAGAAGCCCGAGTTCCTTGAGCCGCTCGACCGTCGCGTCGACGTCCGCTTCGCCGAAGTCCTTTTCGTCGAGGTATGCCTGCATTTCGGACACGGTGCGGTCCTTCGCCGTCAGATATTTCATTGCGTAATCCATCGGGGACATCGATCCCGTCGTCTGCTTCTTCATGACCTTGCTCCGTTTCGTTTCCTATTGACAGTATACCACACTCTGTCGCGTCTGAAAAGCCGTGCGTCGCAATCAAAGCGACAACGTTTTGACGAGATTTTACAACTTGGTTACAACTTTTGTCGGGATTTTACAACTCTGCAACAACTCTGTGACAACTATTTTGCATCACGGTGCTACGATAGGCATGGAGTCAAGAGTGCAAAGGTTCGTGACGCGTGCCGTAAAGGCGCGTTTCACGGCAAAGGAGGATCTTATGAAACGCATCATTTCCCTGTTGCTGCCCGTTCTGCTGCTCGCTGCCTGCGTGCCCACGCCGGAGTCGGACGCGGTCCGGCAGAAGGACACGAACGTTTTGATCGACACGGTGCTGACCGAAGAAAGCGAACGCGGCGACGCCGCGCCTGCGCCGGTCAAAGCGCTGTTTCCCGAGCGTTTTCAATGCGATTTCACCACCGAGGCGCGGCATGTGCACGTCACCGCCGACGCGCCGATCCGCGTACATACAAGCGGCGGGTTCCCGCTGCTGCGCGTCGAGCACCGGACGCTTACCGATGCGGAACGGCTGACAATCTACCGGCGGCTGTTCGGAAAGGACGAGCTCTATATCTTCTCGCAGCGGCAGCGCACGCGCGAGGACGTTGCGCAGTATATTCAGCAGTGCCTCGATGCGATCGAGTATCTTTCGAACAACAAGGCGGAATGGATGCGCGAGACGGATTCGACCGAGGACGAATGGAAGGAGCTTCTTGCTTCCCACAAAAAGCGTGTGGAGGAATTGAAGCAGGAGTACAACGCCCTGCCGGAGGATTCCGTGCCGCAGCCGAACACGCCGTGGGACGGATCGCTGCCGGAGCCCAATCCGGACATCCGCAGCTGGAATCATTACGAGATCGTCGGCGACGCATACGAGCAGGACAGCATCTGGCGTTATGACAACGCGAGCGTGGAGGAACAGATAAAGGACGACAACATCACGTTTTTTGCCGCGATCCCCGCGGACGAATTCGGAAGAGGTTCGACCGGCTTCAGCCTGACCGCGCCCGGCGCAAGGCGGCTCGATCGCTCGGAGTACGATCTCAACTTAAACGGCGCAAAGCTGACCGCAAGGGAGGCGGCGGCGCTCGTGCAGAGCATGGTCGCGGACGTTGCGCCGCAGTATGAGATCGCGGACATCTATTGGAGCAACAACGCGTTCAGCGACGGCGACACGGCGGGACAAAACTCGCGCGAGGGGTATTTCGTTCTTTTGACACAGCGGTTCGCGGACGCGCAGACGGTGTTTTGCAGCGCGTTAATGGGCAGTTTTGCCGAGGACAAATTCTGGCCGTACGACTGCATCACGGCGTCCGTCGATTCCGAGGGGCGGCTGATGTCGCTCGATTGGAGCGGTGCGCTCAAGGTGACCGGGACGGTTTCCGAAACCACGACGCTGCTGCCGTTCGACGAGATCTTTGACGTCGTAACGCGGCAGATGAACTATAACTGGGGCGACGAGCGGCACGATCACGGGACCGTCGTGATCGACGACGTGCAGCTGGGGCTTATGCGCATTCGCGAGAAGAATCAAATGGAAAACGGGCTGTTGGTGCCCGTGTGGTTTTTTACCGGCGTGTTCACGTATTCCGATGCGCAGCGCGACGCGCGCATCAAAGAGGGGCACTTCCCCGCGGAGGCGGCGCGGGATGTGCGGGACAGTTCGCGACCGCTGCTGATCGTAAACGCAATCGACGGCAGCGTGATCGATCCGCAGAACGGGTATTGACGCTTCGCTTTCGCGTCGATGAAAGGCTTCATCGACGCGAGTTTGCACCGCACATGTCGCCGGATTTGACGGATCGGTGCGGAAAAACATTTTTGAAAGGAGATCATTCGATGAAACGCATTTTTGCATTGCTGCTGTGTCTGGCGCTGATGATTGCCTGTGTGCCGACGCCGGAGGAAGACGCGGTCAAGCAGAAGAACACCAGCGTGCTGATCGACACCGTGAAGGACAGCGAACAGGCACAGAACGCGGAGGGCATGCCGACGCTGCCGCCTGTAAAAACGCAGATGCCCGAACGCTTTACCTGCAGCTTCACGACCGACGACGGCGCAACGGTCGAAGGCGATGTGCCGCTCCGCGTGCTGACCGACGGCGTGTTCCCGGTGCTGCGCGTCGAACGGCGCACGCTGACGAACGCGGAACGGCTGACGCTTGCCGGACGGTTTCTGGGCACCGACGAGCTGTATCTCTATCAGCAGGTCTTCAGTCGCAAGAGCGTCGAGGACATCATCCGCAATCTGATGGAGGAACCGCCGATCGAGCAATGGCGCAGGGATGAATACACGCAGGAGGAGATCGATGATCTGATCGAATACCGCAAAGAACAGCTTGCCTACTGGCAGGAATACTATCGCCGCATGCCGACGGACGATTCGGCAATGCCTCTTGCAAGATGGGACGGCTCCGCGCCCGAACGGTTGGATGAAACCTCGCCCGGCGAAATCGTGACGGAGTCCGAGGGCAGAACGAACCTGGCATTTCTTCCGCATGTCTCCCTCTACCCCGACCGGTCGAGCCGCATGATGGAATACTGCAATCCGACAGACGAGCAAAACCGGAACGTAAACGCGTTCAGCTTCAACATCACAAGCAAGCCCGGCGTCGAGCGGATCGACCCGAAAGACTATGACGTCGTGCACGACGGTGCGACGGTCACGCCGCGGGCGGCGGCGAACGCGGTTTTGCCGTACTTTGAAGGACTGGTCGATCTTCAGATCGACGATATCTACTGGAGCAACAACGCCGACACCGACGGCGAAGGAAAAGGACAGATCGGCACGTACGGCTATCTGGTGCGGCTGACGCCGGTCGTTGACGGCGCCGCGATGCCGTATGTCGGCTCGGACGTGTGGGCGGACTATGCAGGCGATGCGGACTGGCAGGTTGCGCCGGAATGGCCGTATGAGCGCGCGGTCGCCGCCGTTTCACCGGACGGCGTATTGGTATCGGTGTTCTGGTGGGGCGCGGCGAAGGTTACCGGTACGATCGCCAAAACCACGACGTTGCTGCCGTTTGACGAGGTCATGCGGCTCTTTACGCAGCAGATGAACCGGCGGCTGTTCGGACGCGGCGTAATGGTGCGCGTCACCGGCGTCAAGCTCGGACTGTTCCGCATTCGCGAGCAGAACAGCATGGAAACGGGGCTGTTGGTACCCGCCTGGGTGATCACCGGCACCTGCAACGCAAAGGGCGACGAGCGGGAGCTCGACCCGCTGTGTGTGATCAACGCCGTCGACGGCTCGATCATCGACGCGCATAAGGGATATTGACGCTGCGCGTTCGCGTCGATGAAGGGCTTCATCGACGCGAGTTTGCACCGCACATGTCGCCGGATTTGACGGATCGGTGCGGAAAACATTTTTGAAAGGAGATCATTCGATGAAACGCATTTTTGCATTGCTGCTGTGTCTGGCGCTGCTGATTGCCTGCGTGCCGACGCCGGAGGAGGATTTTGTTGCAAACAAGGCCGAAGGCCGTCTCGAAGGGCTGATCGAGGAGGACGCGGTCGAGGCGTACGCGCCAAGCAGCGAATCGCGCTCGCTGAAAAGCCGTCTCGGCGCGCCGGAGACGTTGCAGGAGGAATTGACCGGCAAGGTCTGGGGCGGCACGATGCATGTGAACATCGACGCTGCGGTCGAGGTGCCCGACGTCGGCGCCGTTCCGGTCTGCACGATCGGAAAAAAGCGCTTTTCCGCCGCAGAAAAGGAACGGCTCGTGAAATCCGTGATCGGCGACGGACCGTATTACGACCCCAACCGTTCGATCTCCGAGCGCGACGATCTGAACCGGATGATCGAACGGTATCAGCTTTTGATCGACGAGCTCTGGAAGAGCCCGAACGGCACGCAGGAGGAAAAGGAACGCTGGGTGAAGGATATGGAAGCGGAGCGCAACCAGTTCGTCCGCGCGCTGCAGAAGCTCGAGGTGGACGAAACCATGCATCCGTGGTCCGGCAGCTTTTCGGACGAGAGCATCTCCGTCGCAACGGTTTCGAACGACGACGTGCACGTGCACGATACGTGGCTCATCAGCTATGCGCTTTCGGGCGTCAACCTCAGCGACTTTAACAGACAGCACGCCATCCGCACCGACGCCGAACGGCAGGCGGCCGAAACGGCAAGGGCGTATCTTGCCGAGCGTTTCGATACCGTGCTTGTGCCCATGAGCATCAGCCGGCTCGAGGATCTGGACGGCTGGGACGGGCGCCGCTACGATCAGTCGGTTTCGACCTATTACGTCGAGTTTCTGCCGCAATACAACGGCATCCTCTGCTACCCCGGCATCACCGAGCACGGCTCCGACACGGGCAGGCAGTCGGCGGGATATGAAACGGACTACACCATGGAGCTGCCGTCGGAGCGCGTCTTCGTCGTGGTACGGGACGGAAGCGTCGTCGGGCTGGATTATGACATGCCGATGGAGATTCTGCGCACGGAGAACGAGAACGTCACGCTGCTGCCGTTTCAAAAGATCATGGAGATCTTCCGCTCGCATGTCTTTATGAATTTCTATCTGGACCGGATCGACGGCAAGGACGGCGAGGAAACCTTTCACGTAACTGCCGTGCGTCTGTGCTATGCGCTGACGCGCAAGGCGGATTCCGACGAATTCTATCTGATGCCGGTCTGGGACTTTGCGCTGGACGCCCGCAGCTACAGCGAAGACGGCGCCTGGAGCTATAAAACAAGCTGCATCCTCTCGATCAACGCCGTCGACGGCAGCGTCGTGGACCGACAGGTTGGCTATTGAGACAAATTTGAAAAACCGTGCAACGAAACGCATGTGAAACGCGTCTTATTAGTAGAAGGGCGCAACAAACCGAAACCGGGAAAGGAGAAACCGCAGATGAAAGAATTTGAATTGAAAAGACTGTTTCGCCGGATCGAACGCGCGTCCCGCCTTCGCACGCCCTGGTATCTGAGGCTCGCCTCGCTGCTCGGGCTGTTGTGAGCGCTTTTCGCGGTCATATGCAACATAAATGTAACGAATTGGTTAATGGTTTGCAAAAAGGATGGTTTTTTCAAAAAAAGTGTGTACAATAAAAGCATCAATGAGTAAAGGACGTTTCTTACATATGAAGACAATCCGCATCATCGGTCTCGTGCTTCTGCTGACGGCGTTTGCAGTGTTCGGCATTGCGTGCGTCAACGACGGCGGCGAAGTGCGCGTTCCGGCGACAAAAGCGCCGGTCGACGCCGACAACATCTCCTTCATCACCCCCGCGCCCGACGCGCACCGTGAGGAGCTCGACGCGATCCTGCGCCGCTCCACCATGCTCGAAGGCGTCACCGTCGGCGGCGTCAGCGTCGGCGGCATGACCGTCGCCGAAGCGCGCGAAGCGGTCCGCGCACAGGTGAAGACCGATGCGAAGTCGTACGCCGTCAACGTGACCTTCGGCGAAGAGACCGTGCCGTTCTCCGGCGAGATGATCCCGATCACCGACAACCTCGACGCCGTACTGGACGAGGCGTTCAACATCGTGCGCGAGGACAAGGGCTTTGAAGCCGTTTCCCGCGAGGTCGAGGAGATCAAAGCGAACGGGCGGGACTTCCCCGTTTCCGTGCATTTCGAAGCGGCGTCGCTGAAAGGCGCGGTCGAGAAGTTTGCAAGCGAGCACAGCATCGCGCCGGTCAACGCGTCCGTCGCGTACGACCGGGACAGCAATTCCGTCAAGTTCACCGATGATGTCCCCGGCAGGTCCGTCGACTGCGACGCGCTGTTTGAACTGCTGCTTCAGGCGAACAACGGCGACACCGTCGAAGCGCCCGACATCGAAACCGCAGCCGAAATCAACACCGAGAACGTGAAGGAGCATTATGTGCTGCGCGGCAAGATGACGACCGACTTTTCGAAGAGCATCAAAAACCGCAAGTTCAACGTCTGCAAGGGCGCGGGCATGATCACCGGCACGATCCTGCATCCGGGCGATACCTTCTCCGCAAACAAGACGCTCGGCGTGCGCAACAAGGCGAACGGCTGGAAAACGGCGAACGCCTATGTCGCCGGCGGTCACGAAAAGCAGTACGGCGGCGGCGTCTGTCAGCTGTCCACGACGCTGTATAACGCGGCGGTCATGGCGGACATGAAGATCGTCGACCGGCGCAACCACTCGATGCCCGTCGACTATATCCACAAGGGACTCGACGCCACGATCAATTCGGTCGGCAACATCATCGATTTCAAATTCCAGAACAGCAGCAAGTCCGACATCATCATCATCGCCTACGTCGACAACGATGATTATACGAAGGCGGGCAAGCTGACGATGGAGATCTGGGGCATCCCGATCATCGAGGATTCCGAGGGCAAGTACGACGAGATCCGCATTCCCGAGCCGAAGAAGCTCAAGACCATCAAGCCCTCCGGCGACGTCGAATATCAGGTTGACGTCACCAAAAAGCCCGGATACAAGGAGCTGATCGTCAAGAATCAGAACGGCTCGGTCTGGCAGAGCTACGTCGAATACTATCTGAACGGCGAGCTGGTCGAACGCAAGGAACTTGCGCAGTCCACGTATAGGGCGTTCAACAAGGTGTACCTCGTCGGTCCCGACGCCACGCCGGAACCCGACAAGACGCCGAAGCCCTCCGACGGAGACAATCCCGATCCGACGCCGTCCCACGGCACCGAACCCGATCCGACGCCGTCCCACGGCAGCGAGCCCGATCCGACGCCGTCCCACGGCACCGAGCCGGACGATACGCCGAAGCCCACGGAACCGCCGAAGGATACCCCGAAGCCGAGCGATCCCGGCGACGGCGGCGGCGAATAAACAACAACAGGACTGTCCCTTCGACGGTCCTGTTTTTATGGGGAGGTCTTATGCAGATTCAAATCATCGATCCGAACACCCGCCGCACAACGGAATGGTCCGGCGGCACGACGCAGGAGCTGTTCCTCTATCCCCCGACCGGTTCGTACGCCGAACGGGATTTTCTCTTTCGCATCAGCAGCGCGACCGTGCAGCTTCCCGAATCGCACTTCACGGCGCTGCCGAACGTGACGCGGTATCTCACGCCGCTTTCCGAGGGATTCTATCTCAAGATCAACGGCGCGCGCTGGCAGTATCTTCGCAGCGGTCAGATTCTGCGCTTTTCGGGCGACGACGACGTCTACTGCCGCGGCAGCGGGCGCGATCTCAATCTGATGCTGAAGGGCGCGCACGGCGAAATGCGCGTGCTCCCCGCGGGCGAAAGCGATCTCCTCCCCCATGCGTTCGTGTTCCTCTACTGTCCGCGCGCCTGCACGGTTTCGGGCACGGATGTGCCGGACGACGCGTTTCTTTCCGTGCGTCCCGACCGGCTGCACAAGCTGAACATCTCCGCCCCCGCGGCGCTGTTCACGATCGATCTATGAAAAAAGCCGCCCGAAGGCAGCTTATTCTTCGTAATCTTCGCTTCGTCCGTCGCCCTGCGCCTCGCGCAGCGCGGCGAGCATCTTGAGAGATTCGATATCCAGCGGCCTGCCGCCGGAACCGGATACGCACGCGGAACACGTAAAGAAACACTCGGGGCAGATGCACCGGCTCGAAACGCCCTTTTCATCCTGCACCATATACGCTCCGCACCGTTGACAGCTGCAGCGCATACCAATCACCTCCGTGCGCTATTGTACCACCGAAATCCGCGCTTTTCAAGCGGAAAGCGATGTGCTATAATCAAATCATGAAACGAATGCTTTTGCTCCTCCTTGCGTGTGCGATGCTGACCTTCGCAGGCGCGGGCGAGGCCGACGATCTGATGCAGCAGGGCGCCAAGGGCGAAGAAGTGGTGCGCGTGCAGACGCGCCTTTTCGACCTCGGCTTCTATACCTATAAGCCGACCGGCAGCTATCAGACAGTCACCAAAAACGCGGTCATGGCGTATCAGGCGGCGTCCGGCATCATGAACGACGGCACGATCGGTTCGGAGACCATGCGCACGCTGTTCTCGCGCGGCGCAAAGCGCGTCGATTTCCACGCGGAGATCCCTCTCAGCTTCACCGCGCAGGGCGCGATCACGCAGAAGGGCAACGCCATGCCGTGGGACGAGCTGAAAGGAAAGCTTGCCGAGGGCGCGGCGTACACCGTGCGCAACGCCGCAACCGGCGAGGATGCGAAGCTCGTCTTTGTCTCCGGCGAAAACCACGCGGAATGCACGCTGCCTACCGCCGCGGGCGAACGGCAGCGCTCTGAAACCATGCTGAAAGCGTGGCTCGGCGCATCGAACAGCTTCTATAAATGCGCGGTCCTGCTCGAACTCGACGGACAGTGGATCGCCGCTTCGATGCAATGGGACGGCGAAGCGCACATCTGTCTGTACGTGACCGGCAGCCGCTCGCACGTACAGAACCTTCCCGACGCAGAACACGACGCGAACGTGAAAAAAGCTACCTTCTGAGCAGTTTTGTGCATCTTGCATCCGATTTCTGCATCTTGCCGCGCGATCGCTTGTCAAAACAGAATCCGTCGCCTATACTCGCCTCATCAACAAAAAGGCGGGTATTTTTATGACAATCTTCTATGTGATCCTCTTCGTGCTGATCGAAACCGCGCTCCTCGTGCTGACGCTCAAAAAGCAGCGCGAAAAAGCGATGTGGCTCCGCAACCGTGCGTTTGCACGCGCGATCGAATTCGTTCTGCTGCTCGGCGTCGTGCTGCTGCCGTTCACGTATCTCAAATGGCGCTTCACCGGCACGCTGATCCTGCTCGGCGTCCTGCTTTTGATTGCGGGACTCGCATGGCTCATCAAGCGCAAAAAAGCGACCGGCGACGTCAAAAAGGGCAAGGTGATCGCAAGCGCGATCCTGTCCGTACTCCTCGTCCTCCCCGCGCTCATGCCGGCGTTCCTGTTTGCAAACTACAACGGTCTCAATACCACCGGCGCATACGGGATCAAAGAAGCTTCCGCGATCCTCGCGGACGAAAGCCGCGTCGATGCGTTCGAAACCGACGGTTCCGATCGCGAAGTGCCCGTGCACTTCTACTATCCCGACGCGGACGGCAGCTTCCCGCTGATCGTGTTCTCGCACGGCGCGTTCGGCTACTACCAGAGCAACTACTCGACCTACGCCGAGCTTGCGAGCAACGGCTATGTGGTCGCGGCGCTCGACCATCCGCACCACGCATTCTTCTCGAAGGACACAAACGGCAGTCTGGTTCTTGTCGACGGCGAATTTCTGAACACTGCGGTGGACGTACAGAACGGCGTCAGAAGCGCGGAGGACGTGTTTGCGATCACCCGCGACTGGATGCAGCTGCGTACGGACGATATGAACTTTGTGCTTGACACGATCGAGGCGGCGAAAGCCGACAACGCGCTGAACGGCGCATGGCATACCGAACAGAGCGCGGAGATCCTCTCCGTCCTCGAAAAAACCGACACCGCACGCATCGGGCTCATCGGACACTCGATGGGCGGCGCGACTGCGGAGATCATCGGCAGAACGCGCAGCGACGTCGGCGCGGTGATCGTGCTGGACGGCACGATGCTCGGCGAATTCACCGGCGTCGAAAACGACCAATTTCTCTGCACGGAGGAGCCGTATCCCGTTCCGGTACTTGATTTGCGCGGCTATCCGGATTATAGTAGAGAGGAACCGGTCAACGACTGCATCATCGATCATGCCGTCGAAGGCAAAAAGCTGGAGTTTTTCGGCGTCGGACACATGGACTTCACCGATCTGCCCCTGTTCTCCCCCTTCCTCAGCTCCATGCTCGGCTCGGCGAACATCGATCATAAGGCGTTCATGACGCACGTCAACGGGCTTGTGTTGAACTGGTTCGACTATTATTTGAAAGGAACCGGCGCGCTCGATCTGCGCACCGACTACTGAACCGTGCAAACGAAAGTGACCAAAATCGAACGCGGCGAACCCGAGCGGGTGGAAATCTTTTGCCACGCGCTGAGCGACGAAGTGCGCGAGATCGTCGCGTTCGTGAAATCCCGCAGAGGGCAGCTGACCGGCACGCTCGACGACCGGCAGTACGAGGTGCCGGTGACCGATATCTTTTACATCGAATCGGTCGACAACAAGGTGTTTCTGTACACCAAGGACAAGGTGTATGAGACGAAGCAGAAGATCTACGAATTCGAATCGATGCTGCAGGAGAAATACTTCCTGCGCGTCTCGAAGTCGATGCTTCTGAACCTAATGAAGGTCGAAGCGATCAAGCCTGCGCTGAACGGACGCTTTTCGGCGGTGCTGCGCTCCGGCGAGCAGGTCATCATCACGAGAAAATATGTACCCGCGTTGAAGCGGGCGCTGAAAGGAGATTTCGGAGCATGAGCCTCAAGGAGTTTATTGAAAAGCGCGTCAAGCTGTTTTTCATCCTGTCCGTGATGATCCTGATCGCGCAGGCAATCATCGGCACGATCGCCGCGCCGGGCAAGTCGCTGCACATTCGCTATATCGATCTTTTGAGTCCGCTGTACATGGCAGGGCTGTGCATCCTGCCGACGGTCGTGACCTACTCGCGCAAAAAGCTCACCGCAAAACAGATGCTGGTCCGCCACGCGATCCAGCTGGTGCTGATCGAGGGCGTGATGATGCTGATCGCTTTCACGAGCGACGCGATCGACTCGAGCCGTCCCGCGGTGCTGCTTCTGATCGGCGGCGCGGTGCTGCTTATCTATGTGCTTGCCGTGCTCTTCCTGTGGCTCGGGCAGGTCTCCGAATCCAAAAAAATGACCGCGCAGCTGCATCAATTGCAGCAAAACGCGGAACGGAACGAAACAGATTGAGCCGGTCTGCGTGCCGGTGCGCTTGGATATGCAATTCGCTTTGTATTTCGTGATCGGGTATGCGGTTCTTTACGCGGTTGTCTGGCTGCACGAAATCGGACATGCTGTTTGGTATCGCAAATACCGTCTGAAGCGGGATTGGTGGAACGTGCAGGTGAAGCCCTATCTGTTCTTCTCAACGCCCGGCGCGCCGGATGAAACAGTCTGGAACACGCTGCAGCCGATTCAGTATGTGCTGCTTGCATATGGAGGCATCATTGCAAACGCCGTATTTGCTCTCGTTTCGGGCGCGTTGATCTTTGCCTTCGGAAGTGTCAATGTCTATCTGCAAACGGCATTGTGGCTGTTCATGACGCTGCACATCGGCGAAATGGTATCGTATCTGTTCGTCGGCTCCGTTTTTCTTGCCGGCGATATGGAACTGGTAAACCGGTATATGCCGGGACTGCGCGTGCCGAATCTCGTGCTCGGCACCGCACTGTCCGTTCTCTATGCATATGTATTGACAATCGTTCCGCAGGATAGCAAAATCTTCGTGATCGTTTTTAATTCGATTACGGTGATGGCGATGTGTTTAGGCAGAGTGATTTCCGCAAAAAGAAAAACGCAATCCCGATGATTGCGCTGTATCCAGAATTAGCGAAAGGAATTGAGCCGGTCTCCGGCTCTTTTTTATTGTGCGATCAAAAGCTCGACGTCGATTGTGATATGCGTGAGCTGCGACGCGTCGAGCCGGTCCGGCGCGACGTCGAAGGTCAGCGGCGTCATGGCAAGGAAGTCCGCCGCCTGCCGTTCGTCAAGATCGAACGATTCCGTGATGCGCACACGATCAAGCAGACGAAACCGCTCGCAAAGATGCGAAACGACCGCCTCGTTCGAATAATCGCGCTCGCCCAACAGCGCGCGGATCTCCTTGAGATAGTCCGACTGCGGAACAAGCTTCAAAAGCCTGCCGTCCGGCTTCAAGACGCGGCGGAACTCGCCGTAATGCGCGGGCGAAAAGAGATTGAGTATGACGTCGACCGACGCGTCCGCAACCGGCATCCGCGTAAGGTCCCCCACCGTCCACAGGATCGAATTGCCGCCGCGCGCGGCAAGCGCGATCGCGTCCTTTGCGTTGTCGATCCCGATCGTCACGCCCCGCCCGAGCGCCTTGGTGAACGTGCCGTCGCCGCAGCCCGCGTCCAGCAGCACGTCGGCGTCGGACGGAATCGCGGCGGAGATCGCGCGGATCACGCCGTCATAGAAGCCCGCTTCAAGAATGCGGCGGCGCGCTTCGAACAGCGCCGCGTCGTACTTCGACGGTTTGGCGTTCGGCAGAAAATGCACATAGCCCTTGCGCGAGGGATCGAACGTGTGCCCGTTTTCGCAGACCAGCGACTGCGCCGCGCGCGAAAACGCCGTCCCGCACACGGGACAGCGCAACAGATCGATATGCTCGAAAAACTTCGCGGCGCTCACGGCTCTTTCCGTTCCGTTTCGTCGAATACAAACGCTTCGTTCGGAAGCGTCGGTTCCGGTTCGGTCGGCGCGTCGGCGTCCGCCTTCGCCTCCTCCTTGAGACGTTTGCGCTTGAGGCTCCGTGCACGGTCGTCCGCGATCAGAAACAGAATCACCGCAGCGACGAGCGGCAGCGTCCACAGCATGACGTCGCATTTCAGCACCTTCAGAATCAGGATCGTGAGCAGCAGCGCCGCGCCGATCCCGCCGAAGATGTACTCCGCGATTCTCCAGTTTTTTTCTTTGCGTTCCATTGGTTTCGCCTCCGTTTCGGCTCAAAACTCGGTTCGTTTTCCGATCAGCAGCGCTTCTGCGATGCCCTCCATCCCGTCGCGATCGGACGGAATGACGCGCGCGGTATGCGTGCGCACCATGATGTACCGGAGGATCGTCATGCCCTGCAGGATGATGTCGCCGCGCTTTTCGGTGAGAAGCGGATGCAAAAGCCGCTCCGCTTCGGAAACGGCGGACAGCTCCGCAAGCAGCCTGTCCAGCCGCGGCAGCGTGATCTCCGCAAGCGCCCGTCCGTCGTATGCGGTCTGTCCCGCGAGCAGCGCGCCGATCGATGTGATCGTGCCGCCGACGCCGTACACCGGCTGCGGAACGGTCTGCGGCAGATACGCGATGCCGTCGATCCACGAAAACAGCCCGCGTTCGAGCGTTTCCGGATCCTGCGCGTCGCACACGGTCTTTGCGCGTACGCACCCGCACGGGAAGCTGACGGCACGGTCCTTTGTCACGACCTGAAAGCTGCCGCCGCCGATGTCGAACACGGTCCCTTCCCCGCCGGTCACCGCCGAGAACGCATAGCCGCCTTCCTCCTCGCCGGAGAGCACAAGCACGTCCGTGCCGGTCTGCTCCTTCACCGTCGCAAGGAAAACGTCGCGGTTTTTCGCGTCGCGCACGGCGCTGGTCGCATAGGCGAGCACGGGAATCCCGCATCCGTCCGCCTGCGCTCGAAACGCTGCGATCGCCGCCGCGGTGTCCGCCATGCGATCCGCCTGCAATACGCCGGTAAGATCGATCCCTTTTGCAAGGCGCGTCGATTTGAGCGCTTTCGAAAGCGCCCTCGCGCGTCCGTTCTCCCATACACCCAACATCAGCCGAACGGAATTGCTGCCGATGTCGATGACGGCGAACTGCGGCTTCATTCGCCGTTCGGGACGCTGCTGTCGTCCGCGATGATCGTGTCCGCCGGATAGTGCCAGCCGTACTTGCTCATGCCCTGCTGGACCTTGTATTCGTCGGTGCGCATGTATTCGAGATTGGTGCGCTCCTGCGAGTAGGTGCGCTTGGTCTGATTCAGAATTTCGACGCGGTTATCGTATTCCTCGCGCGCGGATTTGATGCGCAGCCGCTGCGGGATCAGGACCGCAAGCAGCACAACCACGCACGTGATCAGCACGAGGATAAAGTGGATCAATCGGAAATGAATGGTGCGGATTCTCCGCTTCGGCATTTGTTCCATGCTGACAGTATAGCAGAAAACATGCAAAAACGGAACCTATTTTTTGCGGATTTTTTGTGACATTCGCCCGAAAAGCGGCGAAAACAGCACATATGCCGCCGCAAACCCGAGCGCGAATGCGATCAGAAGGAACCCGCGCACCGTGAGACCGTTCGCAAGATACAGGTATCCCGCAAGGATCGCGCCCGCCGTCAGCACGAAAACGGTGTCACTTAGATGCGTGATCGCCCGCCCCCTCCCCGTGCGGATCAGGCGCAGCAGCAGATACAACAGCCCCGTGACCGCCCCGCCGTGAAACAGCAGCAGCGCTTCCCACGGCTGCGCGGTGACGTCGATCATTTGCGGCGAAAGAACAGCGAACGGCGCTCCGGCTCCGGTCGCTCGTACTCGATCGACAGGATATCGCCCTCCAGAAGAACCTGCCCGTCCTCCGGATTCAGCTTGCCGAGCTTCAGCCCTTCGCCCCAGACCGTCAGCGCGCCGGCGTCGGTCTGCACCGTCATCTCGTCCTCGAAAAAGCGTTCCACCTCAACGACGCCCGTGATGCGCATACGCCGCCGTCCCTCGATCAGCACGGTGTGCGACGCGTTCACGGAAAGCTCCGTACTCTTCCGTTCCATATGCTACCTCCTGCCTTTGCCGCATTGTATGCGAGGCGTCCGGAATTCTTGCGTCGAATCCGCCCGAACAGGCACGAATTTTGCACAAGCTCTTGACAAGCGGCGCCGCCGCGCCTTACAATAGGAATCGGCAAATCGAATTTCCCATATTCTTTTTCAAGCGTTTTCCCGCATCTTTTCAATCCAATCTCACGGAGGTATTTTGTGAATTTATCTGAATTGGAAACCAAAACGATCGCCGAACTGTACGATCTTGCAAAGCAGCACGGGATTCCTTCCTATCGCAAATATAAAAAGGCGGAACTGATCCGGCTGCTGCAGGAGCCCGCTCCCGCGCCGAAAAAGCGCGGACGTCCCGCAAAAGCCGCGGCGGAACCGCAGAAGCCGGAACCGTCCGAGAAAGCCGAACAGCCGAAAAAACGCGTCGGCAGACCGCCGCGTCCCACGCGCAACGCGATCGCCGAAGCGCCGAAGCCCGCACCGGAGCCAGAGCCCGAGCCTGCGCCCGCGCCCGCGCCCGTGCCCGCTCCAGAGCCTGCTGTGAAGCCGCAGACGGAAACCGACGCGAGAAACAACCGCGTGCACGGATACTATCCGAACAACCGGCAGAACCGCCAGAACCGGCGCGAGTTCACACCGCGCCAGAACCATGACACCGAAAAGCCGCAGGAACCGCTGCAGGAAACCGGCACCGCGGCGGGCGTGCTGGAGATCATGGAAGGCTACGGCTTCCTCCGCGTGCAGAACTACGATTCCGGTCCGAACGACGTGTATGTGGCGAACGCGCAGATCCGCCGCTGCAACCTCAAGAACGGCGACTTTGTCGAAGGCCGCACCCGCGCACGCCGCGAAGGCGACAAATACGAAGCGCTGCTCTATGTCGACCGCGTCAACGGCAAGGATCCCGACGAAAACGCGCAGAACCGCGTCAACTACGAGGACCTCGTTCCGATCTTCCCGAACGAGCGCTACACGCTCGAAACGCCGGGCAAAGTCAACAACCTCTCCGTGCGTCTCATCGACCTGATCGCGCCGATCGGCAAGGGACAGCGCGCGATGATCGTCTCGCAGCCGAAAGCCGGCAAGACGACGCTCCTGAAGCAGATCGCAAACGGCATCACCGAGAACTATCCCGACACGCACCTGATCGTGCTGCTGATCGACGAACGTCCCGAGGAAGTCACCGATATGCGCCGGAGCATCCGCGGCGAGGTCGTCTCCTCCACCTTCGACGAACTGCCCGAGCACCACACGCGCATTGCCGAAATGGTGCAGGAACGCGCGATGCGCCTTGTGGAGGACGGCCGCGACGTCGTGATCCTTCTCGACTCGCTGACGCGCCTTACCCGCGCCTACAACCTTGTGATCCCGCCGACCGGCAGAACGCTCTCCGGCGGCATGGATCCGGGCGCGCTGCACAAGCCGAAGCGCTTTTTCGGCGCGGCGCGCAACATCGAGAACGGCGGCAGTCTGACGGTCATCGCAACGGCTCTGGTCGAAACCGGCAGCCGCATGGACGACATCGTCTATGAGGAATTCAAGGGCACCGGCAACATGGAGATCCATCTCGACCGCAAGCTCAGCGAAAAGCGCATCTTCCCCGCGATCGACGTCTACAAGTCCGGCACGCGCCGCGACGATCTGCTGCTGACGAAGGCGGAACTGGACGGTGTGCGCATGCTGCGCCGCATGCTCGCAAACGGCGGCACCGGCGACGTCACGGAGAACCTCGTTTCCATGATGGATAAGACCTCGAACAACGAGGACTTCCTGATCCGTCTGAAGGAATGGGTGCGCATCTTCGAGAAGGAGGGCTTCACCTCCTCCCACGCACAGCAGAACCGGTACGGACAGTAAAGCAAAGGGAGCCGAAACGGCTCCCTCTTTCTTTTGCGGTTCGGTTATACGCGGATCCCGTCGATCTCCTCGGTCAGTCTGCAGATCTCGTCGATCAGCGAACCGATGTAGTCGATCGTGGCGTTCAGCGGACCGTCGGTCGTGATATCGAAGCCCGCGATCTTCGCCATCTCCACCGGAGGCTTCGAGCCGCCCGCGGCAAGGAACGCTTTCCAGTCCCGAACGGCGGGTTCGCCCTCCGCGCGGATGCGGAGCATCGCCTGCGTCGCAACCGTGAGTCCCGCGCTGTAGGTATACGGATAGAGCCCCATGTAGTAGTGCGGCTGACGCATCCAGGTCAGTTCCGCGCCCTCCGGAATCTCCGCGGCATCGCCCCAGAACAGTTCGAGGTTCCTGCGGAAGATGTCGCTCAGAATATCCGCGTTGACGCTGCCGCCCGCATCGATGATCTTGTACACCTCGCGCTGATACCACGCTTCCCGGAGATGCGTGACGAAGTTGTGATAATACGTGTTCGAGATCAGGCTGGACAGCACCCAGCGGCGGAAGCGTTTGTCCGTGTTCGTCTCAAGCAGGTAGTTCGCAAGCAGCAGCTCGTTCATCGTGGACGGCGCTTCGACAAGGTACATGGTCGGGTCGCAGTCATAATAGGACTGCGCGGCGTCGCCGTACATGCTCTGTCCGGCGTGTCCGAGCTCGTGCGCGACGGTGAACACGTCCGACATGCGGTCGTTCCAGTTGAGCAGGATGAACGAATTCTGCCGGTAGATGCCCGAGCAGAAGCCGCCGGTGGACTTGCCGATGTTCTTCGCAAAGTCGATCCAGCGCTCGCGGTACGCGCGGTCGACCATATCCGTATAATCCCCGCCGAGGATCGAAAGCGCGTCATGCACATATCGCTGCGATTCCTTGATCGTGACGCGCGGATCGTATTCCGGGTCCACCGCGATCTTCAGATCGGCAAACGTCATTTTCTCAAGCCCGTGCTTCTTCTGCAGAAGCCTTGCGTAGCGGCGCATATGCGGCGCGAGACGCTCGGTGATCACGTCGATCTGCCGGTCGTACAGGTCCCGCGTCACCTTTTGCGGGAACAGCAGGTATTCGAACACGTCCTTGTATCCGCGCAGTTCGGACATCACCTTTTCCTGCGTGACGCAGGCGTTGTACGCGGTCGCGGTGGTGTTCTCGTACTTTTTCAGCGTATCGTAGAATCCGCGGAACGCGGCGCGGCGCACCGCGGTGTTCGATTCGTATTCATAGTCGTCCTCGAACAGCGAATAGCCGAGCGGATACTCCTTTCCGTCGACCGTAAACGGCTCGAAGGCGATGTCCGCAAGCTTCAGTGTATTGTACACGTCGTACGGCACGCCGAACGACCGGTCGAGCGCGGTCAGCACCTTTTCCGTTTCCGGAGAGAGCATGTGCGCCTTCTTCGCGATCAGATCCTCGAGGTACACGCGGCAGCCCTTCGCAAGCTTCACCGCGGCTTCAAGCTCCTCTTTCGGCGCAAGCAGGATCTCGCTGTCGACAAACGCCATATCCCGGTAAAGGCGCGTCATCTCGTCGCCGATCTTCTCGTCGCGCTCGCGCAGCTTGTTGTCCGTATAGTCCGCCTCCACCGCCAGTCCGGTGTAGGACCAGAGGTTGCCGATCTGCGGCAGGATCTTCTCCATGTCGTCGAGACACCCGACGATCCGTTCCGCGGTCGTCAGTTTTCCCGCATACGTTTCGACCAGCTTCGCGACCTCTTTCTTCACGCGTTCGAGCGCTTCCCACATCTGCTTCTCATCCGCAAAAATCAGCGAAAGATCCCAGGTCTGTTCCGCCGGAACGTCTTTCCGTGCACATAATTCCATCTTTGCTCCTCTTTCCGCCCGATCCGGGCTTTGTATTCTATGATTCTTATGAGAAATGGCTCTTGCCGACGTAGGCGAAGCCGGACGGCGCATCCGGATACGCGATCCGGTAATAGCCGTTCTTTTCGCCGATGACGACAAACGATTCGATCTGCATCAGCCGGTAATACGCTTCGCCGTCGCGGTTCGCGGATTTGCGCACCCACCGGTCGCCCTTATACTCGACGTGCGTCATCTGCATCTCCGTGCCCGCAATGAGGTCCTTTCTCAGCACCCAGCACAGCTTGCCGCGGTACCGCACGCGCACATAGGATTCGCTGCCGCTCGATTTCTCCGCGATCAGCACCGTCCCGCTCGGAATCGTCCTGTCGGTCCTTTTGAACCCGTCGCTGTATTCGGTAAACTGCGCGATCTCGCCGTTCGCAACCATGATCTGTTCGGTGTACAGTCCCTCGTAGTGCGCATAGACGATGTACACGTTGTCCTCGGCGTCCTTTTGCGGCGTGAAAACGGTGCCCGCGTTGACCGGTACGCCGCCGACCGGCTGCGTATACCATCCGGTGAACCGGTACCCCGCGCAGTACGCCTGCGGGATCCGGTCCGCCGCGATGCGGTACAGCGTCGTGCGCTGCTTCTTGTCGTACTCCGAAACCGTGTTGCCGCCGGTCAGCGTCAGGCTTTCGACGCTGCAGCAGCCGATGCCCGGATCGAAGCAGACCGTGATCTCCGATTCCTGCGTCCCCGGGAAGCCGCCGCGCGCAATCCAGAAGTCCGAATACGCGGTGACGTCCGGCGAAACGACGTGCTCCATCTCCCGCACGCTGCCGATCACATACAGCTTGATCGGCCCGCCGTCCGGCGCGTCGATCGCTTCCTTGCGGCTCCGGCTCGTATAGCAGTCGTACTGTCCGTACAGCACGTAGCGGTAATACTTCACATTGTCCTCGTCGAGCCAGATCCGTTTCCCGTTGTACAGACATTCGTACCGCCCGTTGCCGGAACCGATGATCAGCACGTCGAAGCCGTGGCGGATCGCCTTGTCCGGCGCGCCGTTCGGCGTGTCGGCATAGTAGGCGTACGGCTCGCCGTCGCCCGCGTACACGACGCCGGGCTTCTTGACCTTCGGCGCTTCCGCCTGCCACACCGCCTTGAGATAGACATGCGGCTCGTCGAAGCGTGTGTCGGGACCGCAGAATCTGCCGTCTTTGTCCGCCCATCCCATGAACAGATGCCCGTCGCGGCTCGGCTTCGGATACTGTTTGAGCCGGTATCCGTCGTCAAAGACGGTGAGCATCGCCTCCGGCGCGCCGATGCCGCCGTCGGCGTCGAAATGCACGGTCGGCGGCCGGTGTTCCGAGCCGTAGAGCAGTTCCGCAAGGATATAGCCCTCGCGTTCGAGCCGGTAGGAATAGACCTTGAAATACTTGCCGGAAACCGAAATCCGCCCCTCGGACACCTTCAGAAGATGCGCTTCCTGCGGCGCCGCCGCGCCGCGCAGCTCCAGGATGTCGAGCCCCTGCAGCAGTCCGTACCCTTCGCCGTCGTGATCGGGACCGGCATAGAGCATGCGAAGCTCCGGCGCGCAGTTGTTTGCAAACGCGCCGAGCATGATTTCCTTCTGCCCGACCTCGCTTGCGTACAGGTCCGTCATGTCGCGCGTAAAGTGCGTTGCGGCGGTGACGAGCTTTCCCTTGCCGTCCGGCTCTGTCGTCCAGATCTTTGCGTCGGCTTTTCCGAGCAGTTCCGGATACGTCTCGTTGATCGGCACCGGAACCTCGCTGACGCGGCTGCCGTCGTGCAGCGTCACCCAGACATAGGCGGGATCGCGCTCCCATTCGGTGAACAGCGTCATGCCTTCGGACAGCACGTCGTCGAGCGACGCGTTGGTGAATCCGGTCAGCTGCCAGCCGACGCGTCCGTTCTTCGGGTTCTTGATCGCCGCATACGCGGCGTTCATGTCGATCCGTCCGTCGATTCCGGTCTTGACCGGAACCGTGACACCGTTGCCGAAATCGAGGTTCACCGTGAAGCTCGACGGCGCGACCGCCTGAAAGAACGCCGCATTGGCGTAAGCCGCATCCGCATAGGTATCGTACTGAATCTTCAGGTACTTTTCGCCGTCCTTGCCCGTTTCGATGCCGTAGCAGAACACGAAATCGCCCGAGCTGAGCCCGCCGATGCGCTTTGCGTTCCGGTTCGGTTCCGCGCGCACATTGACCGCCGTGAACGCGCGGTACACATCGATCGGGAACCATTCCTCCGAAAACGTCAGCGACTCCTCGGACTTGCCGTATCTGCCCGTGGGATCGACCGCCGTAACGCCGGCGACAAGCCGCGAACCCTCCGGAAGCGGCAGATGCCGGATGACCTCGGGCATGAAGTTGTAACTGCACAGTACGGTTTCGGCGGATTCCGTCCAGATGACCGACTCGTCCGCCCGCTCCGCCCAGATGCGCACACGGAAAACGATATCCGTAAACATGTTGAGGTCGTTCCAGATGACGAGACCGTCGTACACCTCCGGATTCTCCGGCGACGAGAGTTCGGAATCGCTCGCCTTGTTGAAATAGATCTTCGTTTCCGCGGAGATCGGTTCATCGTTCTCGTTCAATGCCTGTACCGTGACCTCGTAAGCGCCCGCCGGACTTCCGAACATCGTCATGAAGTTCCAGAAGAGCAGGAAATGCCCCTCCTTCTTCCGGTTGCCGTCCTTTTCGTCAAAGTATACGACGTCCATGAGATAGTACAGCGCGTCGGGGAACTCGTCCCAGGTGATCTCGTCGGTGAACTCCGCGTCGTAGTACAGATTCTTGATCGGTTCGAGATCGTCGTCGTCGTCAAACGTCACGACCGTGCCGCCGCCCGAAAAGAACGGCAGCCAGTCGACGATCGCGGTCTGAAACCGTTCGGCATAGCCGCACGGACAGGTGTTCGTGTCGTTCGCAACGCGGCACGGCTCATGCACCGGCGCAAGCGTCGTGCGGAAGTAGTCCGGAATCCGGAAGATCCGCTGTTCGCCGCCGCGCGCAAAGCGGACGCCCGTCCACGTCGATGTGCGCTCGTGCGTGCCGTCCCCGTTGGTGACGTAGCTGTTTTCGAACACGGCGTACGCCGTAAGACCGGACGCGAATTCGTGCATCTCGCCGTCCGCAAAAATCCGGTCTCTGAAATCGTCGGAAAACAGAATCACCATGAGTTCCAGCGCCGTGACCGTCAGTTCACCGGTCTCCTCGATTCCGTAATCCGATTGAAACGCTTTCAGCGCCGCCGCAAACGTCGCGTCCAGCGTGGTGTCGATCGGTCCGTCGTACCGCTGCTGCCAGCGCAGAAGCTCCTTTGCGATCAGCACGTCGAAGCACGATTCGCCGAGCTTTGCGTATACATTCGTCGGTTCGACGCGCCGCGTTTCCGTTGCGTGGCAGACGCTGCATTCGCGCTGTTCCTCGCCCCGTTCCGTGGCAGTCGGCGCAACGGTGCAGATCCACTCGCCCCATCTGTGTCCGTACGCCTTCTGCGTGATATGCTTGTAGGATGCGCCGCAGTGCCGGCACTTCATGACGCGATAGCCGTCCCGCGTGCAGGTCGGCTGTCTGCTCTCCGCCTGATACCAGGTATGCTCGCGCCGTCCGCAGTACAGGAACCATTCGCCGCAGTACTTGCACTTTGCGTAGGTGTCGATCTGATCCTCGCCTTCGCCCGCCTTGCGGTAGTCGAGCGGCGTTGTGCCGTCCCACTCGTCCGTGCCGCAGGACGCGTCCGCCGTCCGGATACCGAAGAGCGGCAGCAGCAGCAAAACAGCCATGCAGATTGCCAGAAGTCTGGTCCGTTTTTTCATGCGTACGCTCCTTTCCTTATCCGATCGTGACCGTCTTGAGCCAGTCCAGCGCGCGCGTCAGAATGCCGGAATCGACGGCGCCGTCCGCCGCGGGCGCAAGCTTCAGTTCAAAGAGCAGCGTCTCGCCGTTTACGGCGGCGACTGCCGTAAGCGTGTCCTCCGTGACCGCGTACCGCCAGCCGAGCGGCGATTCCAGCGTTTCCGCCGCGGCAGCCTGCGCCGCCGCGATCGCGTCCTCCCCTGCGACCGGCGCGTTCTGCAGAACGGCATAAAACGACGTCTCTCCGTCGCGTCCGCCGTATGTTCCGTTGAAAAATCCGTCCGTCGCGTTCCACGACAGCGCCGCCGCTTCGAAAGACAGCGCGTCCCAGTCGGCGGCGGTCAGCATGCGTTCGCCGAGCGGCGCCGCGACCGTGCCGGTCTCTCCGCTCCGTTCGGACAGCGTCAGGGTTTTCAGCCATGCTTTCAGCGCGTCCTTTGCGTCGTCAAGCGCCGCGCCCCCGTTGTCCGATGCGGATGCGGTGACGTACAGAACGCCCCGCTCCGTCGCCGCCCACGCGAGCAGTTCGAGCGAAGCGACGCCGTTTGCCGCCGTTTCCGCAAAGCCGTATTTCCAGGAAATGCCGTTCGATTCCTCCGCAGCGACCGAAGCGCCCGCTTCCCTGAGCCGGTTTTCGCAGAGCTCGGACAGCATCGTGTTCGCCGCCTCGCCCTCCGGCTGCTCCTCGAGATCGAAAAGCGCGGACGCGTCCCTGCCGAAGTAGAGCATCCCCGCCATCTGCCGCCGCCCGCCGCCGCTTTCGCGGTTCAGCGAAAAGGACATCGACGCGCCGGACGCATCCGAAGCGCCGGACGCGCCGCAAAGTTGAAGCCCCCGCCAGCCGTCCGAGAGCATGTCGAGCGAGCCGGTGAGCGTCACGCCGTTTCCGACAAGCAGAGTGCGCATCGCGGGCGCCGGTTGTTCGGCGGGCTGCGGCGTCTGTTCCGCCGCCGCGATCTGCGCCGTCGGCGTCGGATCCGGCTCGACCGGTTCTTTCGCGCAGCCGAACGCCGCAGCCAGTATCAGGGCAAGAATCGCAATCCGGATTCGTTTCATGGGCCTACCTCCGTATGGTCGTCGTGTTGAGTCGAAAGACGGTACAGGGAAAACGGGAAAAAGTGCATTCCGTCGATATGCAGGATACTCTGATGACAGAATATCACACACGCCGCCGGATTGCAAGGACGAAACGGCGGCGGGGCCCCGCCGCGTCTGGATTTTTGCGCGATTTGACGCCGCGAAAAAAAGTTGCAAAAAGCGAAAAATTTTTCTTGCTTTTTTCCGGCGGCATGGTATAATAGCCGATGGTAATGCATTACACGACGAAGGAGTGATAATACATGAAGAAAAATATTCATCCGTCTTACGGCGAAGCGGTCGTGCGCTGTGCCTGCGGCGAGACCTTCCTTACCGGCTCCACCAAGGGCGAGCTGAAGGTCGAAATCTGCAGCAAGTGCCACCCGTTCTTCACGGGCCGTCAGAAGCTGGTCGACAGCGGCGGACGAGTAGATCGCTTCAAGAAGCGCTACGGTCTGTAAGAACAACTTTGAACTCCAACAAAACACGGGATCGCAAACGTTGCGGTCCCGTTTTTGTATATCTTGTTTTCTGCCCCGCGAACGCTTGATATCGCGAAAAAAGATGCTATAATAGAATTGATAACTGTGTGCAAAGCGCAGTTCATGAAATTTGTTTTGGAGGAACAAACATGCTGAAAGAATCGTTGGAGAGAGTGACGCTGCACGACGCCGAAGTCGGCGAAGCCATGATGGCGGAGTACAACAGACAGAAGAGAAATCTGGAGCTCATCGCTTCGGAGAACATCGTTTCGGAAGAAGTCATGCTCGCTATGGGCAGCGTGCTGACCAACAAGTACGCGGAAGGCTATCCCGGAAAGCGCTACTACGGCGGCTGCGAGTGCGTGGATGTCGTGGAAACCATCGCGATCGAACGTGCCAAGAAGCTGTTCGGCTGCGACTACGCGAACGTACAGCCGCATTCCGGCGCGCAGGCGAACATGGCGGTGTTCTTCGCCGTTCTGCAGCCCGGCGACACGTTCATGGGCATGGACCTCTCGAACGGCGGACACCTCACGCACGGCAGCCCGGTCAATATGTCCGGCAAGTACTTCAAGTGCGTGTCCTACGGCGTGGACGCAAACGGCGTGATCGACTATGACGACGTCCGTGCAAAGGCGCTGGAGTTCCGTCCGAAGCTGATCGTTGCCGGCGCGAGCGCATACTGCCGCACGATCGACTTCCCGAAGTTCCGCGAGATCTGCGACGAAGTAGGCGCGGTGCTCATGGTCGACATGGCGCACATCGCAGGTCTGGTCGCCGCAGGCGAGCATCCCTCTCCCTTCCCCTATGCGGATGTGGTCACCACCACCACGCACAAGACGCTGCGCGGTCCGCGCGGCGGTCTGATCCTTGCCAACAAGGAAGCCGCGGACAAGTTCAACTTCAACAAGGCGATCTTCCCGGGCATCCAGGGCGGTCCTCTGATGCACGTCATCGCGGGCAAGGCGGTCGCGCTCGGCGAGGCATTGAAACCCGAATTCAAGGCCTATCAGCACCAGGTCGTGCTCAACGCGAAGGCGCTCGCCGCCGCGCTGCAGGCACGCGGTCTCAAGATCGTTTCCGGCGGCACGGACAACCACCTCATGCTGCTTGACCTGATCGGTCTCGACGTCACCGGCAAGGAGCTGCAGAACCGTCTCGACAGCGTATACATCACCGTCAACAAGAACACGGTTCCCGGCGAGCCGAGAAGCCCGTTCGTCACCTCCGGCGTCCGCATCGGCACCCCCTCCGTCACGACGCGCGGCCTCGTGGAGTCCGACATGGACAAGATCGCCGAGCTGATCTATCTCGCGATCTACGATTACGAGGACAAGAAGGAGTACATCCGCGGCGAAGTGCTGAAGCTCACCGAAAAGTACCCGATTTACGAATAAGATGGCCGAGATCTGGAAAAGCAAACCGGTCGTCGACGCCATGGTCGCCCGCATGCAGGGCGAGACGGCAGCTTTCATGGAGCGTGGGATCATTCCCACGCTCTGTATCGTGCGCGTCGGCGAACGTCCCGACGATCTCGCGTACGAGCGCGGCGCCGTCAAGCGCTGCGAATCGGTCGGCATCCGCGTCGAAAAGGTCGTTCTGCCCGCCGATATTACGCAGGCGGACTTTGACGAGGCGTTTGCCGCCGTCAACCGCGATCCTTCGATCCACGGCATTCTGCTGTTCCGGCCGCTGCCGAAACAGCTCGACAACGAGCGCGCGCGACAGATGCTGAACCCCGCAAAGGACGTCGACGGCTGCACCGACGCGTCTCTGGCGGGCGTATTCACCAACTCCAAGGTCGGCTTCCCGCCCTGCACCGCGCAGGCGGCGATGGAGCTTCTGCATCACTACGGCGTCGATCCCAAGGGCAAGAAAGCCGCGGTCATCGGGCGTTCGCTCGTGATCGGACGCCCCGTGGCGATGCTTCTGATGCACGAGAACGCGACCGTCGTCAACTGTCACACGCGCACCGTCGACGTGCCGTCGATCACGCGGCAGGCGGACATTCTGATCGCCGCGGCGGGACAGCTGCACAGCGTCACGCCGGATTTCACGAATCCGGATCAGGTCGTCATCGACGTCGGCATCAACTGGGACGCGCAAAAGGGCGGCATCTCCGGCGACGTGGACTTTGACGCGGTGGAACCGCTCGTCCGCGCGATCACGCCGGTCCCCGGCGGCGTCGGCAGCGTCACCTCCTGCGTGCTCGCAAGCCACGTCATCGAAGCGGCAAAGCGCGCATTATCATAACAAAAGCAAAGGGGCTGTACGAATGAAACGGATTTTACTGATCGGAACGGGCGGCACGATCGCCTCGGAGATGACCGAAGACGGGCTCGCCCCGAAGCTCGGCTCGAATCAGCTGTTGAACTACATTCCGCGCGTCAGCGAGATCTGCGACGTGGATTGCTTCCAGCTGATGAGCGTCGACAGCACGAACATGACGCCCGCCGGATGGCTCGACATCGCGCGCTGCATTGAATCGTATTACGACGCCTACGACGGCTTTGTCGTGAGCCACGGCACCGATACGATGGCGTATACGGCGGCGGCGCTCTCCTACCTCGTACGGCGCTCGAAAAAGCCGGTCGTGCTGACCGGCGCGCAGAAACCGATCAGCATGGACGTGACCGACTCCAAGCAGAATCTGCTGGACGCGTTCACCTATGCCTGCGACGACCGCGCCTGCGGCGTTTCGATCGTGTTCAACGGCAGCGTAATCCTCGGCACCCGCGCAAAGAAGGTGCGGAGTAAGAGCTTTTCCGCCTTTGCGAGCATCAACTATCCGGAGCTTGCGGTGCTGCAGGACGGACGCGTGCTGCACTATATCGACCTCGGCTACCGCGAGCGCGCGAAGTTCTCGCATACGCTCAACAGCAGCGTGGGACTCGTCAAGCTGATTCCCGGCAGCGACGCGGGCATGCTCAGCTACGCGCTCGAACGGTTCGACGCGGTCATCATCGAAAGCTTCGGCGTCGGCGGACTGCCCGAGGGCACCGACGGCTGCTTCAAGCACGCGATCGAACAGGGCATTGCAAACGGCAAGCTGATCGTGATGACCACGCAGGTGCAGAACGAGGGCAGCAACCTGACCGTCTATCAGGTCGGTCACGCGCTCAAGCAGCAGGGCATCGTCGAAGCCTTCGATATGACGACCGAAGCCGCTGTGGCAAAGCTCATGTGGATCATGGGCGACACGCGCGATCCCGACCGTGTGCGCGAGCGCTTCTACTCCCCCGTAAGCCACGATATTCTCTATACCGAAGCCGAATAACAGCAATCAACAACGAGCCGTTAAGAAACTCGAAAGAGGATCTTAACGGCTTCTCTTTATTTGCGAATCGGAAGAACGAGGGATGTAACGGCGTGAAGTTTTGTGCGAATGAATATAGTACCCCTTACCCCAGGACTTGCTTGATTCCTTTG
>JAFRRO010000085.1 GCA_017428025.1 Clostridia bacterium | reverse complement strand
CCCGCGAAGGATTATCATGACAATGCAGGCTATCAGCCCTACTTCTGCGATGCAGAGGGCAACGACCTGTATGCAAAGTATCCCGAGAACGAGTATGTCGAAGTCACCGAAGAGGTGATCGCAGACCTCACCACGATGTCCCAGACCTTCGGCGATGACAACCCCGAAGCTTGGAAAGAATGGTGCTTCGCGATCGTCGGCACGTTCGCAGAAACTCCGTGGGAAGACGTCGGTCTCATCAAGGGCGACGATTACACCCTCTACTATGTCAACGAGACGCCGGTTTCCGAGTTCTACATGAAGTCCATGATGACCTCGAACTGGATCGTCTACGAGCCGCTCTATGAGGCAGGCAAGAAGCAGACCGAAGATCTGGTTACGACCGACTACGGCACCTCTGCAGAAACCTACATGTCCGCAGGTCCGTACATGCTCGATAGCTTCGAGGCTGACAAGCAGTTCGTCCTCACCCGCAACCCGAACTGGTACGGCTGGACCGACGGCAAGCACGAAGGTCAGTATGCTCCGACGCGTGTTGTCTATGACATCATTCCTGAGCATGCAACCGCTCTGATGGCGTTCGAAAAGGGCGACCTCGACGAAATCGCCCTCACCGCTGACGACCTCGTCAACTACAAGATGTCTGAGTACCTGCTCAAGACGGACCTGACCTACACCTTCCGTTACATCTTCGCATCCGACCTCGACAAGCTGACCGCTCTCGAAGCAGAAGCGAACGACGGTTCGAACAAGAAGGTCCTCTACTATGACGACTTCCGCAAGGCAATCTCCCTGTCCATCAACCGTGCACAGTTCTGCGCAGACTGCACGACCGGCTACAAGCCCGCGTACTACCTGCTCAACAGCCTGTACTACTATGACATCGAGAACAACACCGAATCCCAGTATCGTAACACCAAGGAAGGCCGTGACGCGGTTCTCCGCCTCTATGGCGTAGAATACGGCCCGGGCACGCCGTATGCGGACGATGTCGAAGCGTATGCGTCCATCAACGGCTACGACGTCGAGCAGGCAAGAGCGCTCTTCCAGAAGGTCTATGAGCAGGCGATTGCGGACGGCAACTACACCGAAGGTCAGAAGATCCACATCCGTTGCGAAGCGATGGCTTCCGCGATTAACGCAGAAGCCTCCCGTCAGCAGGAATACCTGAACGACTACGTTGCGGAAGCAACGAAGGGCACGGGCTTCGAAGGCAAGATCGACTTCGAGTTCCTCGGCAATGTTGCCAACCGTTATGAAGACGTTGCGCTCGGCAAGATCGAAATGATCCGCGGTGCATGGGGCGGTGCGGCATTCTATCCGTTCTCCACGATCCGCGTCTACTGCGAGCCGGACTACATGGGCGGCACGACCAAGATCCATGAGTCCTGCGGTTGGGATCCGACGGCTGAGACCATCACCATCCCGATCAACGGCGAAGACAGAACCGATACCATCCAGAACTGGGCAAAGGCAATTCAGCCGGCGGGCGAATTCGGCGGTGACGAATTTGCTGACATGAGACTGTACATCCTGAGCTACATTGAGACCGCTGTCCTCGGCTCCTATCAGTGCATCCCGTTCGGCTGCGAGTGCGAATGCACGCTCTTCTCCAAGAAGATCCAGTATGCGACCGAAGATTACAACATCATGTATGGTTACGGCGGAATCCGTCTGATGAAGTTCAACTACAACGACAAAGAATGGGCAGAATTCGTGGCGTCCCAGAATGGCACGATCGACTATAAGTAAGATATAGCTTCGGCTGCTCATAAAAGACTATGCAGTCTCGAAGCCGGGCTTCCGGCTTCGAGATTGCACTACTTAGCCCCCTTAAGCCGGTCGCGGTTTGAAAAATTTATCAGATAAGGAAACAGAGCCATATGCGCACATTAAAATATGTTTTAAAGCGTTTGCTCTTTTTGGTCATCACGTTTTTCGTCATTATGACGATAACGTTTTGTCTGATCAAGATGCTGCAGGCGGAAGTCCCGCTCGGAAAGCAGGGACAAACGGAGCTGGCGAGACGTAAGGCGCTCGGTTGGGATAAGCCGATCCTCGTCCAGTACGGAATATATCTCCGCAATCTTATTTTCAAATTTGACCTCGGCACATCATTTAAGGTCGCTTATATGTCCGGCGTTGCAGAGGTTATCGCAGAGCGTATGCCTCCGACGATCCTCGTCAATGTCCTGTCGATCCTGGTGGGCTTGCCATTGGGAATTGTGCTCGGCATATTCGCGGCATTGAAAAAGAACACATGGATCGACCATGTTGTTTCGGTTATCATCGTTCTCTTTATTTCGGTGCCGTCGTTCGTTCTGGCGTTCTTCCTGCAATACTTCCTGTCATTCAAGTTAGGCTGGTTCCCGCTGGTCATGTATTCGAAAGCGGAAGCCGGAGGTCTGCTGACGTGGAAGATGGTCTATTCGCTGATGCTTCCGATCATGGCGAGCGCATTCTATGAGATCGCGTATTTCGCACGTACCGTACGTGCGGAGCTGACCGAAGCGTTGACGAGCGATTACATGCTGCTTGCCAGAACCAAAGGTCTGACGCAGTCGAAAGCGGTCGTCCACCATGCGTTGAAGAACGCAATGGTCCCGATCCTGCCCGTCGTCATCGGCACCTTCCTCAGCGTTATGGGCGGTTCCATGGTTCTGGAGAGAATCTTCGCGATTCCGGGCGTCGGCGACCTGACGCTGAAAGCGCTGTCGTTCCTCGACTACGACCTGTTTGTCGGTACCGCAATGTTCTACACGTTGATCGGTCTGCTGTCCGGCATTCTTACCGACCTCAGCTACGGATTCCTCGATCCGCGTATCAAGATGGGAGAGAGATAAGCTATGGCAGAGAATCAATTCACACCCATTCCGGCGGAGAAATTCCGCTTTGTGCAGCAGAATGAAAAGCTGCACGACAAAGCTTTGAAGACCAAGCCGATCGGCTACTTCAAGGATGCCTGGATCCGGTTCCGCAAGAACAAGGCGTCCGTTGCGGCGGCAATCGTGCTTGCAGTCATCCTCCTGTACGCGATCCTCGTTCCGTTCTTTTCTTCGTACAAGCTCGGTGAAGCCACCGACATGACGTATAAAAAGATGAACCCGAGACTCTACATCGGCGAAACCCCGATCTTTGACGGTGCGAAGACGATGAGTCTGAACGACAAATACCTGATCAACCTCGTCGCGGTCGGCATGAACGCGGAGGATCCCGAGCTCGAAAAGAAGGGACACGAGAGCTGGGAAGAGGGCATCGGTTCCTACTACAGCCCGATCCTGAAGATCGGTGAAGAACGTGTGATCGAAGAGGCGGGCAAGGAAATCACCAAGCGTGACGCCCGCGTCAGCACGTACAACATCATCGGCTTCCGCTACATGCAGATCTCCAAGGAGGAGTACAACAACATCATCGCCTATCAGGAAGCGGGCGGCGATCAGGTCATCTACCCGATGGTCGACCAGGACAGCGATTACTGCGAAGACGATTCGGACGCGAACTACTGGTACAAGACCAAGAAGGGCTGGCCGATCAACGAAAACAATAAGCGCATGGATCTTGCAGAGACCATGGAAAAGGGCGTCATCGACAACTTCCTGCGCGACAAGGAAGGCAACATCAAGTACTATCGCGAGATGGGCTCGATGTACAGCGTCCGCGTTCTGTACTATAACTACTATCAGTACAAGAACGGTCATGAGCCGACCTTCGTGTTCGGTTCCGACGGCGGCGGCTACGACATTGCAACCCGTATGGCATATGGTCTGCGCACCTCGTTCGTGCTTTCGTTCGGCGTTGCGCTGGTCTGCTTCATCTTCGGTGCGTTCTTCGGCGCGATCGAAGGTTACTACGGCGGTTGGGTTGACCTGCTGCTCGAGCGTGTCGTCGATGTTCTGTGGCGTATGCCGCTGTACATCATCGTCGTTCTGTTCCAGCTGCATCTGGTCAATACCGGCAAAGCCTCGGTATTGGGAGGCCTGCTGTTGGCATTCTGCGTAACGGGGTGGATCGGTACGGCGTCGGTCGTTCGTACGCAGTTCTACCGCTTCAAGAATCAGGAGTACATTCTTGCTGCAAGAACCCTCGGCGCAAAGGACCTTCGCCTGATGTTCCGTCACATCTTCCCGAACGCGATCGGCACGATCATCACGAGCTCCGTGTTCGCGATCCCGGGCGTCATCCTGAGCGAGTCCACGTTCTCCTACCTGGGCATCGTTAACCTGAACAGCCGCGGCGCGGTATCCCTCGGTACCATGATGGCGGACGGCAAGGAATTCCTTTCCGAGTACCCGCACATCCTGCTGATTCCCGCAGCGGTCATCGCACTCATGATGATTGCATTCAACCTGTTCGGCAACGGTCTGCGCGATGCCTTCAATCCTTCGTTGAGAGGAGCTGATGATTAATGGCTAAGAAACTCGAAGTAAAAGACTTGATCATCTCTTTCCGTACCAACAACGGCACCGTCAAGGCGGTCAGAGACATTTCGTTTGACCTCGAAAAGGGCGAAACCCTTGCCATCGTCGGCGAGTCCGGTTCCGGCAAATCCGTTACCGCGAGAGCCATCATGGGCATCCTCGCAAAGAACGCGATCCCCGAAGGCGGCGAGATCATCTACGACGGCCAGGACCTCATGAAGATCAACGAAGAGGATTTCCACAAGATCCGCGGCAACCGTATCTCCATGATCTTCCAGGATCCGCTTTCCAGCTTGAACCCGATCGTGCGTATCGGCAAGCAGCTGACCGAGGCAATGATCCTCAACGGCAAGGCGAACCAGCGTGAAGCCAAGCGCGTCTACAACGCGAAGACCAAGCTGCTCCGTGCCGAAATGAAGGAAGCGGGAGTAACGGACGTCGACGCCAAGTTCGGCGTGTTCGACAAGGTCATGGCGGAAGGCAGCAAGCTCGAGAGCGACTACAACTATTCGCACGAGCGCGTCGAGTCCATGATCAAGAACATCGAAGCGGTCCTCATCGACTCCATCGACAAGGAGCCGAAGAAGGTCGCGAAAGAAATGAAGCTGATCAAAAACGACGCAGCCAACGTTTACAACCCGTACCTCATCGACAAATCGAAGAGCGAGCTGCCCGCGCTAATGGATCGGTTCAGCAGCGAGATTCCGGAATACGTCTCGACGGGCAAGCATAAGAAGACGGACGATATCCTGAAGCAGATGCAGAGCGTTCTGAAGGAAGCTCTCGCAAAGCCGGAGCCCGACTTCTATGCGATGGCGTTCTGCCGCATGAACAACGCCATGCCGGCGTATCACGACGACAATGCCGCGCTGAACGACGAAATGCAGAAGATCTTCAACGAGCGTTTCCTCGACAGCTTCCGTAAGGACGTCGCGGCGGGCATGGAGAACTCCAACAAGAAGTCGTTCGAGCAGAAGGACGACATCGTGGAGAGCCTCAACGGCGCGCTGGAAAAGATGAGCGGCGAAGGCCGTATCGATCTCAAGGTTGCAAAGCAGGAGAGCAAGAAGTGCTCCGCCGAAATCGAGCGTGCGCTCGACAAGCTTGCAATCAACAAGGACAGTATCGCCTACACCTTCAAGTCCAGCATCACCGCCGCGGTCAACACCTACGGTCAGGCGCTGCGGGTTGAGAAGCTGAAGCATCCCGGCAAGAAAGACCGGATGTTCAAGGACAGAATGGATATTGATCTCTATCAGAACAATATCCGCCTGATCATGACGCATGCGCGCGATTCCTTCCAGAAGCAGCTTGAATCCGCCGAACAGCTGAACTACGACGATCTCTCCAAGGAAATGGTGCAGTTCCTCTGCAACGAGTCCTCCAAGCGCGTCTTCAAGGTCACGAAGCGCAAGGCGCAGATCCGCGCCATCGAGCTGATGGAGGAAGTCGGTATTGCACAGGCGCGCGAGCGCTTCCGTCAGTACCCGTTCGAGTTCTCCGGCGGTATGCGTCAGCGTATCGTTATCGCAATCGCGCTCGCCGCGAACCCGGACATCCTGATCTGCGACGAACCGACGACCGCTCTGGACGTGACGATTCAGGCACAGATCCTCGAACTCATCAACAAACTGAAGGCAGAACGTCAGCTTTCCATTATCTTCATCACGCACGACCTCGGCGTCGTTGCGAATATGGCGGATAAGATCGCTGTCATGTATGCCGGCAAGATCGTCGAATACGGCACGGCGGACGACGTCTTCTATGATCCGCGTCATCCGTACACCTGGGCGCTGCTTTCCTCCATGCCGGACCTTGACACCAAGGAAAAGCTGGATGCGATCCCGGGCACCCCGCCGAACATGATCTTCCCGCCGAAGGGCGACGCATTTGCAGAGCGCAACAAGTACGCGATGCAGATCGACTTCGAGGAGCAGCCGCCGATGTTCAAGATCACGGATACGCATTATGCCGCAACGTGGCTGCTGCATCCGAACGCACCGAAGGTGGAGCCGCCGAAGATCGTTACCGATCGTATCGAGCGCATGATGAAGCTCAACCAAGAGAGCGGAGGTGAATCCAATGAGTGAAAACGTATCGACGAGAGCGAAGGACAACAAGCTGGATACCATGCTTCGCGTGGATAACTACACGCCCGAGTTCGATCCGGAAAAGGAACCGATTCTTCGCGTTGAGCATCTGAAGCAGTACTTCAAGTACACGAAAGCGGTCGACGACGTCAGCTTTACCATCAAAAAGGGCGAGGTTTTCGGTCTGGTCGGCGAGTCCGGCTGCGGCAAAACCACGACCGGCCGTTCGATCATCGGTCTCTATGAGATCACGGACGGCGACGTGTTCTTCCGCGGCAAGCGCATCGGCATGGGCGTCGGCGCGCTGAAACGCTGGAAAAAGAGCTTTGCGGAAGCAAAAGCCGCCGGCGATACCAAGCGGATGGCGGAGCTCAAGAAGGATAAGGAAATCCATCACAACCTGATGACCAAGATCCAGATGATCTTCCAGGATCCCGTCGGTTCTCTGGATCCGCGTATGACGGTCCGCGAGATCATCGCGGAAGGTCTCAAGATCCGCGGCATCCGCGACAAGCGGTTCATCGACGACCGCGTGGCGGAGGTTCTCGAAAAGGTCGGTCTCGTACCGGAGCACGCAGAGCGTTATCCGCACGAATTTTCCGGCGGTCAGAGACAGCGTATCGGCATCGCGCGTGCCATCGTTCTGCAGCCCGATCTGATCATCGCGGACGAACCGATCAGCGCACTGGACGTTTCGATTCAGGCGCAGGTCATCAACCTGATGAACGATCTGCGCGACGAAATGGGTCTGACGATCATGTTCATCGCGCACGACCTCTCCGTCGTCAAGTACTTCTCCGACCGCATCGGCGTTATGTACTTCGGCAAGATGGTCGAGCTTGCGGATTCCGACGAGCTGTTCGCGCATCCGCTGCATCCGTACACCAGATCGCTGCTTTCCGCGATCCCGCTGCCCGATCCGAACTACGAGAAGCGCCGCAAGCGTATCACCTACGTACCTTCGCTGACGCACGACTATTCGGAAGAGGGACCGGAGTTCAAGGAAGTCATTCCGAACCACTTCGTCCTGTGCAACACGGCAGAGTGCGAAAAGTATCGTCAGGAAATCGCCGAAATCGATGCGAAGACTAAGACAAACGGATGATTATCCGTGGCTGAAGTACCTCGGCGCGGTTGTTTTCGGACTGTTGATCTGCATCGTCGTCTGTCTGCTTAGAAAGATCTTCGAGCAGACGGACACCGCCCAGATCATTCGGATCCTGAGCGATGCGTTCCTGCTTGCCGGCGTGCTCGAACTGGGCACCGGGCTGCTGTCCTGGCTCAGGAAGGACGGAACGTTCGACGGACTGGGCTACAGCTTCCACGCCATGCGCATGACGCTGTTCGGCAGGCGCACGGTTGACGCAAACGGGGAGCCCGAAGCCAAGACCTATTACGACTACAAGCAAAAGGTCAAGGCAAAGCGCAAGATCGCATGGCATCTGATCTATGTCGGTGCCGGATTCCTGTTCGTCGCAATCCTGCTGACGGTCGTCTTCGGAATGGTTTCATAAGCAACAATCCCACGGAACCTGCGTTCAAACGGCGCAGGTTCCGGTCGTTTTCCGGACGGGGCGTCCGCCGCTGCGGCAAAAAGCGGATACCTCGCGGCGCGAACGCGCAGATTTGGTCAAAAAATGCAAAAAAACTTGCCGTTTGCCAAACTTTTTCGTTGACAAACGGCAGCCGTTGTGGTAACTTATTCAAGGTGCCCCCGTTGGGGGCTCGTTTTTGATGGAACTAATTTAGGAGGAGCATACAATGCGCGTTAAAATCACCCTGGCCTGCACCGAATGCAAGCAGAGAAATTACAATACCTTCAAGAACAAAAAGAACGATCCCGATCGTCTCGAGTTCAACAAGTACTGCCGTTTCTGCCGTAAGCACACCCTGCACAGAGAATCCAAGTAATAGGAGTTTACCATGGCTAATGTACAGGATATGAAAGCGCAGAAAGCAGTCAAGACGCTCCGTCTTGTGACGATTCTGCTGCTGGTCGTCGGCATCGTCGCATTTGCGGCTTCTATGTTCGACATGTTCACCGGTTCCAAGCTGCTGAAGCTGTTTGACGCGGCGGCGACGGAAACGGACGCTGCGGCGGTCGATCCCAACCACGGCGGACAGACCGTTGCGTACGTGCTGCTGGCAATCGGCTCCGGTCTTCTGGTTGCGGGCGCGATCTTCCAGCTCGTAAAGAACGACTATCGCAAGTTCCAGGCGTTCTGCATCGCGGCGATCATCTTCGCGCTGTATCCGCTGATCTTCTTCGCGGTCAACATCGGCACGCATCTGTTTGCGCTGATCTTCGCTCTGCTCACGCTGGCGATCATCGTCCTTGCGATTATCGCGATGAAGTCCCGCTGGCAGGTCTATCTCAAGGAGATGACCGGCGAGGTCAAGAAGCTCACGTGGCTCTCCTGGAAGGAACTCGTCAAGGCGACGGCTGTCGTTCTGGTGTTCGTTCTGGCGTTTGCGCTGCTGATCTACGTCCTCGACCTGATCTTCTACACGCCGGTGAAGGCTGCGCTGAACCACACTCCCGAAACCGCGACGACCACGAGCGATGAACCCACCGGCGAACTGGTTGTCGGCGATTCCTTTGTGATCAACGGATAACGCCCATGAGTCAGGAAACGAAATGGTATGTGGTTCATACCTATTCCGGGTATGAAAATAAGGTCAAAGAGGACCTCATCAAGGCCGTCGAGAACGCAGGACTTTCGGATATCATTCTGGACGTCATGTACCCGACGGAGGAAACCATCGAAATCCTGCCGAACGGAAAACGCAAATCTGTCACCCGAAAGGTCTATCCCGGCTACGTCATGGTCAAAATGAACGTGGACGTCGTCGAGAAGGAACGTCCCGAGGAGCGCGGCGGCGGCGTCTCGCGCGAGCTCGTCATGAACCCGCGCGCGTGGTACGTCATTCGCAACACCCGCGGCGTCACGGGCTTTGTCGGTCCGGGAAGCAAGCCGGTGCCCCTGAAGGACGAAGAGGTCGTTTCGATGGGCGTCGAACGCATCCCGATCGTGCTCAATATCGAAGTCGGCGAGACGGTACGCGTCGTATCCGGTCCGCTTGAAAACTTCCTCGGCCGCGTCGACAAGATCGATCCGGAGCGTCAGAAGGTCAAGCTGTCCGTTTCGATGTTCGGCAGAGAAACCCCGGTCGAACTGGATTTCTTCCAGGTACAGAAAATCTGAAAAAACGAATCGCATTCGGTTTGTTGATATTCTTTGTTTGATTCAATGCTTGCTGCGCGGACGGTATGAACGCGGGCAGCGGAGAGAAAACGGACGGTCAAGATCCGTCAAATTCAGCGACATGCGCGGTGAATTTGACACCTTGCAGCTTCCGCCGCCCGAAAACACTTGTGTTTTAGGCGGAAGCTGAAAAACCAGTCTGTTGAAAAGCAGAGCTTTTTGACAGACTGAACGCGAAGCGTTTTGTGGGAGGGGAGGCACCCCGTACCACAACTATATGAAAAAAGATAGGAGAAACAGCAATGGCAAAAAAGATCACAGGTTATGTGAAGCTGCAGATCCCCGCCGGTAAGGCAACGCCGGCACCGCCGGTCGGTCCCGCACTGGGCCAGCACGGCGTCAACATCATGGGCTTCTGCAAAGAGTTCAATGAACGTACGAACAAGCAGGCGGGCCTCATCATCCCCGTCGTGATCACGGTTTACGCGGATCACAGCTTCTCGTTCATCACCAAGACGCCTCCGGCGGCGGTCCTCATCAAGAAGGCCTGCAACCTCGAAAAGGCGTCCGGCGTTCCCAACAAGACGAAGGTCGCGAAGATCACCAAGGCACAGGTCCGCGAGATTGCGGAGCTCAAGATGCCCGACCTGAACGCATCTTCCGTTGAGACCGCAATGAGCATGGTCGCGGGTACGGCTCGCTCCATGGGCGTTGTCGTGGAAGACTGAGGAGGAACGAACGATGAAGCACGGTAAGAATTATATCGAGAGCAAGAAGCTGATCGACAACACCAAGCAGTACGACGTCCGCGAGGGCCTCGAAGCGGTGCTCGAGACGGCGAAGTGCAAGTTTGATGAGACCATCGAGGTTTCCGTCCGTCTGGGCGTCGACTCCCGTCACGCAGACCAGCAGGTCCGCGGCGCGATCGTTCTGCCGCACGGCACGGGCAAGACCGTCCGCGTCCTCGTTTTCGCAAAGGCCGATAAGGCGCGCGAAGCGCTCGAAGCAGGCGCAGACTTCGTCGGCGACGAAGATATGGTCAAGAAGATCCAGACCGAGAACTGGTTCGGATTTGACGTCTGCGTTGCGACGCCGGACATGATGGGCGTTGTCGGCCGCATCGGCCGCGTCCTCGGCCCGAAGGGCTTGATGCCGAACCCCAAGAGCGGTACCGTCACCATGGACGTCACCAAGGCGGTTCACGACATCAAAGCCGGTAAGGTTGAATACCGCGTCGACAAGACCAACATCATCCACTGCCCGATCGGCAAGAAGTCCTTCGGCGTTGACAAGCTCGAAGAGAACCTCAACACCCTGATGGACGCGATCGTCAAGGCGAAGCCGGCAGCGGCGAAGGGCACGTACCTCCGCAGCGTCGTGGTTTCCTCCACGATGGGCCCGGGCGTCAAGTTCAACGCACTGAAGTTCTGAGCATGAACCCAAAAGAGACCGAGAAATCGGTCTCTTTTTTGTTGCCTGCATCGCCGGACTATGGTATACTGCAATTAGAATCAACAGGAGGACAACGACATGTGGAAATTCTCGGAACTACCCTATGAGCGCGTGGACGTCGATGCGTTTATCGCGAACACCATGAAGCTGATCGACGTGTTTGAGAACGCGAAGACGGCGGAGGACGCGATCGCGGCGTATTACGCGATGGACGAGGCGTCGCAGAAGGTCTTTACGATGCTCACGATATCGCACATCCGTCACGACGTCAACACCAAGGACGAGTTCTACGACGCGGAGCAGACCTATTACGATCAGAACCTTTCGAAGACGATCGTGCTGAACGAGCGGCAGCTCAAGGCGATGGTCAACCATCCGTTCCGCGCGGAGCTCGAAAAAGCGCTCGGCAAGATCATCTTCACGCAGGCGGACGCGCAGATCAAGCTGGCCGACGAGCGCCTGATCCCCGGCATGACGCAGGAACAGATGCTGAAGAGCCGGTATGCAAAGCTCACCGCAGGCTGCACGACCGAATACATGGGCGAGACCTGCAACTTCTACGGGCTTCTGAAGTTCATGCAGAATCCGGACCGCAAGATCCGCGAGGGCGCGTTCCGCAAATGGGCGGAGATGTACGCGGGCATCGCGGACGAGCTGGACGACATCTATGACGAGATGGTCAAGGTCCGCACCGAAAACGCGAAGCTCATCGGCTACGAAAGCTACATCCCGTTTGCGTATCTGTCCCGCGGCCGCTACGACTACACCAAGGACGACGTCGAGCGCTTCCGCGAGGGCGTCAAAAAGTTCGTCGTGCCGGCGGTCGCCCGCATCCACGAGCGGCAGGCAAAGCGCATCGGCGTCGACAAGCTGCGCTACTACGACGAGTCCTTCTGCTATCCGGAGGGCAACCCGACGCCGCACGGCACCGAGGAGGAGATGGTCAAAGCCGCGCAGGAGATGTACCGCGAGCTGAGCCCCGAGACCGGCGAGTTCTTCGACTTCATGGTCGAGCATCAGCTGTTCGATCTCACGTCCCGTCCCGGCAAGCACATGGGCGGCTACTGCACCGACCTGATGTCGCTGAAAGCCCCGTTCATCTTCTCGAACTTCAACGGCACTTCCGCCGACGTCGACGTGCTGACGCACGAGGCGGGGCACGCGTTCCAGGCATTCGTCGCGGCGCGCGCGATTCGTCTGTCCGAGACGTGGCAGGCGCCGATCGAGATCTGCGAGGTCCATTCGATGTCGATGGAGCATTTCACCTATCCGTGGATGGAGAAGTTCTTCGGCGACGACGCGCCGCGCTATCGCGAAGCGCACCTGAACGCCGCGCTGGCGACGATCCCGTATCTTACGATGGTCGACGAGTTCCAGCACCGCGTCTACGCAAAGCCCGACATGACGCGCGACGAGCGCTACGCCGTGTGGCACGAGCTCGAACAGGTCTATCTGCCGTGGCGTGACTACGACGGCGATCCGTTCCTCGAAAAGGGCGGTTTCTGGATGCAGAAGCAGCACATCTTCCTGTATCCGTTCTACTACATCGACTACGCGCTGGCGCAGATGGGCGCGTTCGACTTTTTCCTCCGCATGCAGGAGAACCGCAAGCAGGCGTGGAGCGACTATCTCAACCTCTGCAAAGCGGGCGGCACGGTCGGCTACTTCGAGCTTTTGAAGATCGGCAACCTCCGCAATCCGTTCGCGGAAAACACGGTCAAGGACATCACCGAAGCGATCGAAAAGCTGCTGTAAACAAATCTCATCACACAAGGGGAGCGCGTCGGAGGCGGTCTGTCAAGGGAGGTATTCAAAGCGCAGTCGTTTACAAGCGGCTGCGCTTTTCTTTTTCGGTAGGTAAAAGTATGATTGATCGCACGTCCCGACGAAAGAGGGTATCACCGCCGTAAGGCGGTGTATAAGTGCGCCCTTATCAGAAAGGCTTCCCCTTGAGGGGAAGCTGGCACCGAAGGTGACTGATGAGGTGAACACGTAAAAAGCGTCAGCTTTTGCGGATGATTTTGCCTCGCCCGCTTTGACACCTCATCCGCCTTCGCTCACGCTACGGCACCTTCCCCCAAGGGGAAGGCATTTTCTTCGGCGAGGTTTAAAACACCCTTTACAGAGCAACTCTTCACGCTCCCCTTTGACATGCATATAAGCATAATAATATACATATATCAAATATCAATAATTGACATATATCCGCGCGTGTGCTACAATCGGCACAGTGTCGGAAAGGAAATAGCCCATGGAAACCAAGAAGAAAACCCACCGCCTTGCGGTTGCCGCAATGCTCGCCGCCGTTGCCGCGGTGCTCCAGTTCATCGAATTCTCGATCCCGATCATGCCGTCGTTCGTCAAGCTCGATCTGAGCGACCTTCCGGCGCTTCTGGGCGCGTTCGCGCTCGGTCCGTGGTGGGGCGTTCTCATTCAGCTGGTCAAGAATCTGCTGCACCTGCCGTTCGGTTCGTCGGCAGGCATCGGCGAGGCGTGCAACTTCATTCTCGGCGCCGTATTCGTCATGGTCGCAGGGCTTGTGTATCATCGCCGCAAGACGCGCGGCACCGCGCTGCTGGGCTCCGCGCTCGGCGCGCTCGCAATGGCATTGATCAGCCTGCCGCTCAACTATTTCATCGTCTATCCGGCGTATGTCGCGATCCTGCATTTCCCGGAGGAAGCGATCATTTCCGCATACGAGGCGATCATGGGCAGAATCGCGCACTTCCCGACGGCGAATCCGCTGCTGAACTGCCTGATGATCTTCAACGTGACGTTCACGTTCTGCAAGGGGTTGCTCAACCTCATCATCTGCCTGATCATCTATAAGCCGCTGAGCCCGCTTCTGCACAAATAGCGTGTAGTCCGCATATCGCACGCCTGCGGCGCGTACTGAAGAATGAATACTGAAAAATACATGTTGGTTTTCCATCGGAAAACCTTCCTGAATGATTCATTTTTAAGTCTTAAGTCTTCAGTATTCATTATATCAGCGCACCCCCTCATCAGTCACCTGCGGTGACAGCTTCTCCGCCCTAAAGGGGGCGAAGCCTTGGATTTTGCGAAGCTTTCGTTTCTCAACGAAAATCGTATGCACGCCCCCAAAAGCCTTCCCCCGCGGTGGGGAAGGTGTCGCCGAATGGCGACGGATGAGGGGCAAAATCAATGATTCTCCGGCAGGAGAATCTACCTGAACGTGATCGAAAATCACACATCACTTGCGCGGAGCGCAATCATCACGCCGCAGGCACATCACGCGCCGCAGGCGCTCATCACTTCGTTCATGCGGCAAGCCGCAATTCATTCGATGAAGAATGAAAAATGAATTGCCCTGCGGACATGAAACATGAATTGCCCTGCGGGCATGATTTGTCCCTGCGGGACATGAAAATACCTTGATATTCCCATGTAGATTTGTTATACTGTACGTTGCTTGAACGGCAAAGGAAGCAACGCATGAACCTCAGCTACTACCAAAACTACATCACGATCGTCGAAGAAGGCAGCCTGACCGCTGCCTCGCGGAAGCTTCGCATCGCACAGCCGGCGCTTTCCAATCAGATCAAGGCGCTCGAAACGGCGTACGGCGCGCGGCTCTTTTATCGCGGTGCGCGCAGGCTCGAGCTGACCGATGCGGGGCGCATCCTGTACCAGAAGGCGAAGTGGATGACCGAGATCGAGACGGCGGCGCGCAACGAGATCACCTCCGGCTTCGGCGGCGCCAAGGGGACGCTGCGCATCGGCATCTCCTCGTCGTTCGAAAACGAACGTCTGCTCGACGCGCTCGTTGATTTTTCCGAGCGCTATCCCGACACGGAAATCAGCGTGTTCGAAGCCGAACTGCCGGAGCTTTTGAAAAAGCTGCAGAACGGGCAGGTCGAGGCGATCTTCGTGCGGCTGATCAAAAACGACGCGGAGAATCTCGACGTGCTCTACACGCATCCGGATACGCTCGTCGCGGCGTACAGAGACGGCGCGTTTTTCGCGGAGGATCCGTCCGACGCCGTTTCGTTGGGACAGCTGCAGTCGCTGCCGCTGTCGCTGATGGAGCGCAGCGTACCGGCGTTCACGTCCGCGTTCAAGGAACAGAATCTCAAACTTTCGCCGAAGTACGTCAGCACGCGCATGCAGGTTGCGCTGAACTGGGCGCGGGCGGGCAAGGCGGTTGCGCTCGTACCGAAAGGCGCGGCGGAGTCGCTCGGGTTCACCGATCTTGCGCAGAAAACCGTGTCCGAAACCGAACTTCTCGTTCCGGCGCTGACGATCATCGCGCAGAAGCGCAAATACCGCTCGCGCGTGGTCAACAATTTCCTTGCGCTGCTTGCCGAGCGCGACGGCTTTGCGTATCGCGAACCGATCTTCGAGGAGAACCGCCGCTAAAAACGGGATTCTTGCAGAACGGATGCAACCGAATCGGGGAGAGCAAGGTATTCTTTGCAAACACAGAAAGGGAATATCATGATGAAACGCATTGTTAGTTTATTTCTTGCAGGGCTGATGCTGCTTGCGGCAGCCGCCTGCGTTGCAAAGCGGCAGGACGCACAGACCGAAGTGCCGACCGCGGCGCCGGTCAACACCGAAACACCGACCGAGACGCCGACCGAAGCGCCGACCGTCACGGATGCGCCGAACGCGGCGCTGCAATTCGTGGAAGCGGCGACGGTCGAGGAATTCCTTGCGGCGATCGCATCGAATACGGAGATCGTTCTCACCGGCGACGTCTACGATCTGCAGACGGTGACGAAGGAGAACGGCGTGCTCGAACTGTGCAATCTCGAACAGCTGCACATCACCGGATCGGGGAACACCGTTCTGCTGCATGCCGCGATTCTGGCGGAATTCTGCACGGGCTTTGTGCTGTCCGGCGTCACGGTATGCGGAGACGCGGAGGATCTCCTTGCGCTGCAGAAGTGTTCCGCTTCACGCATCGACGGCTGCAGCTTCCAAAACGGCGACGGATACTGGTCGCCGAACGGGATCAGCATCCAAAACTGCGACGGCATCCTGATTTCGGACTGCAGCGCTCAGGGCTGCGTGATGGCGATGTATGCGATGAGCAGCAGCGAGATCAGATTCTCGAACTGCGACATTCACGACTGCGCCACGGCGATCTGGCTTTCGGCAAGCAGCGACGTTCTCGCGGACGGCTGCAAGCTGCACGACTGCTGGCAGTATGAAGAACCGGGTCCCGACGAGCCGGAGGACGACGCGTCGTTCTGGATTGAGCTCGACAGCGGGAGCACCGATGTGCGGTTTTCGAACTGTGAAGTGTACGGAAACAGCTGCACGTTCCTGTTCGGCACGGAATCGATCGGCGAGGCGGTCTTCGAATCGCTGAACGTGCACGACAACGAAGCGGACTGCTTCTTCTCGCTCCTCGCGCTCAACGCGGATATCACCGGAAGGATCTCGATCGTAAACTGCGACGTGACCGACAACCGGATCGGCACGTTCTTTTACGCGAACACCGAGTTGTCGAAGGGAGAACTGTTCCTCTCCGGCACGTCGATTCGCGGCAACCGCATCGAACGGCTGTTCTGGGACGGCGACGTCACCGTAACGGGCTGTGAATTTACGGACAATACCGTCGATCACTGGATCTATATTGACGAAGAATTCAACCCCGACGCACGCGCTTTCGTACATGACGTCGACGGAAACGAACTCGGCGAAGCCGAGCTTGCCGCCATGACGCTTGCGCGGTGACGGCGGAACGATAAGATCACCGACAGGAGGAAAAGAATGAGACGTTTCTTTTGTATCGCAATGACCGTATTGATGCTGCTGTCGCTTGCCTGCAGCACCGCAACGGCGAACACGTATACGACCGACGGGGCGGCCGCGCCCGGCGTACAGACGGGGGAACAGACCGGCGAACAGACGACGGAACAGCAGCCTGCCCAACCCGCACAGAATGAAACAACCACCACCGAGGAGGGAACCATGAACAAACCGATCGCAACCATCACCATGAAGGACGGCAGCGTCATGAAGCTGGAGCTTTATCCGGACGTCGCGCCGAACACCGTCAAGAACTTTATCTCGCTCGCCAATTCCGGCTTCTACGACGGATTGACGTTCCACCGCATCATCGCGGGCTTTATGATCCAGGGCGGCGATCCGCTGGGCAACGGCATGGGCGGTCCCGACTATTCGATCAAGGGCGAATTTGCGTCGAACGGCTTTGAGAACAACCTCAACCATACGCGCGGCGTCATCTCCATGGCGCGCGCGATGAATCCCGATTCCGCGGGATCGCAGTTCTTCATCATGCATGCGGACGCGCCGCATCTGGACGGTTCGTATGCCGCGTTCGGCATGCTGATCGAGGGCTTCACGGTGCTCGACAAGATCGCCATGTCCAAGACCGACCGCAACGACGCGCCGCTTGAACCGGTCGTGATCGACACGATCCGCGTCGAAACCTTCGGCGTCGACTACGGCGAGCCCGAAAAGATTCAGTAATCGGAGGAACCATGCTGGTACTGGACGAATACAAAATGCAGCTCGGCGCGCTCAACGAGACGCTTGCGCTTGCACACAAACAAATGAACGCGGACGCGCTCAACGACGAGCTCAAAACCCTCGAAGCGCAGATGAGCGAGACCGATTTCTGGAACGACGTCGACAACGCGAACAAGGTCACCGCGCGCGTCAAGGCGATCAAGAGCAAGCTCGAGCGCCTTGCAAAGCTCGACGGGCAGAGCGAGGACATCGAAACGCTGATCGAGATGGCGGAGGAGGAGAACGACGAGAGCCTCGTTGAGGAGCTCAAAAACGAGCTCAAATCCTTCGACGGCAAGATGACTGCGCTGCGGCTCGAAATGCTCTTAAAAGGCCCCTACGACAACTCCAACGCGATTCTGTCGCTGCACGCGGGCGCGGGCGGCACCGAGGCGCAGGACTGGACCGAGATGCTCTACCGCATGTACACACGCTACTGCGAAAAGCGCGGCTGGCAGGTCCGAGAGCTCGACCTTTTGGACGGCGAGGACGCGGGCATCAAGTCCGTCACGTTCGAGGTCGTGGGCGAAAACGCCTACGGCTATCTCAAGGCGGAAAAGGGCGTCCACCGTCTCGTGCGCATTTCGCCGTTCGACGCGAGCGCGCGGCGGCACACCTCGTTCTCGTCGCTCGACGTCACGCCGATCTTCGAGGACGACGACACAAGCATCAAGATCGAGCCGGACGAGATCCGCGTGGATACCTACCGTTCCGGCGGCGCAGGCGGACAGAACGTCAACAAGGTCAGCTCCGCGATCCGCATCACGCACCTTGCGACCGGCATCGTCGTGCAGTGCCAGAACGAGCGCAGCCAGCTTCAAAATAAAGAAATGGCGATGCGCATCCTGAAAGGTAAACTGCTTGAACTGCAGGAGCGCGAGCGCGAACAGCAGATGCAGGAGATCAAGGGCGAGATGAAGAAGATCGAATGGGGCAGCCAGATCCGCTCCTACGTCTTCCAGCCCTACACGCTCGTCAAGGACCACCGCACCGGCGCCGAAAACGGCAACATCCAGGCGGTCATGGACGGCGATCTGGACCTGTTCATCTCGGCATACTTAACGCAGTCCTAACGAAAGGAGTGTACGATGGAACGGAAGGAGAATGCCCGGACGCCGGGATTGTCCGTTGCTTCCCCGGTTCTCGGGGTCGCGGCGGTGCTTTGCGGGCTTATTGGGATGCGGACAGTTTCGCTATACTGGATCATTGCGCCTGCAGCAGCGCTTGCAGGTCTTATCCTCGGCGTGATCGGGCTCGTCAAAAGCATCCGCAGATCGCCCAAAAGTGTTGCAGGCATCGTTCTTGCGTCGATCGGGATCGTGATCTGCCTCGGCGCCGGATCGTTTTTCGGCGGACTGCTGTGGATCGTTTCGCACATGGGACCGTAACGCATGATCGGTACATCCCGAAAGATTCGACCTTACGCTGCCCGTTTTGACGGACACACGGAACCAAAACAAAACAGTCGGGCGTTCCCAAGGGAGCGCCTTTTTTCGGAGGAATGTATGCAAAACCCGTTGATCGGCGTAACGCCGCTTTTTGATCGGGCGCGGGATTCCTATTGGATGCTGCCGGGCTATTTTCTCGCTTTGGAGCAGGCGGGCGCGGTGCCGGTGATGCTGCCTTTGTCGAACGACGAGGCGGCGCTGAAAAGACTTGTCGAAACGCTCGACGGCTTTCTCGTTGCGGGCGGGCAGGACGTTTCGCCTTCCGTTTACGGCGAGCAGCAGAAGCCGACCTGCGCGGAGACCTGTCCGGAGCGCGACGCGACGGAAACGACGCTTTTGCGGCTTTTGTGGGACGCGGACAAGCCGGTGTTCGGCATCTGCCGCGGGCTGCAGATTCTGAACGCGCACCTCGGCGGCACGCTCTTTCAGGACCTCATCACCGAGCATCCCTCGGACACGAACCACCGCATGGCGGCGCCGTACGACCGCGCGGAGCATACCGTTTCATTTTGCAAGGACACGCCGCTTTGTGCGCTTTTAGGCGCGGAAACGATCGGCGTCAACAGCTGTCACCATCAGGCGATCAAGGCGCTTGCGCCGGCTTTACGGCCCATGGCGATCGCGCCGGACGGACTCGTGGAGGCGGTCTATGCGCCCGAAAAGCGCTTCGTTTGGGCGGTGCAGTGGCATCCGGAATTCTTTTTCCGCAAGGACGAAAACAGCAGAACGATCTTTAAGGCGTTCGTCAACGCGGCGCGATAACGGGAGGGACCTATGGAAGACATGAAAAAGAACCGGGCGGAGCGCATCGCCCGCGCGGCGTTCTGGATCGGCGTCTGCATCGTTCCGGGCTGGATATTGCTGGTCTGGTTTACCAACTGGTTCCCGAACTGGGATTCTTTGCCGGTATGGATGTTCGCGCCTTTGATCGCTTCACTCGCCGGGCTTGTGCTCGGCGTCATCGGGCTGGTTTTGAGCATCCGCAAACAATCGCGCACCGTGAAGGGCATCGTCTTTTCCGCGATCGGCGTCGGGCTCTGCATGCTGTCGCTGTGCGAGACGGCGCTGTTCTGGCACCTTGCCTTTGCGATGGGCGAGCATTTCTGATACCGCAGTCGTCATTTTTCGGAGGAAACCATGCGAAACTTCGGCATGTCCATGCTTTGGTTCTGGGTCGCGTACATCGTCGTCACGCTGATCGGGATCGGGCACACGATCTTCAATATCACCGTGCTGCATATGAAATCCATGCAGGACGGTCCCGGCATGGGCGAGGGCTACGAAAAAACCAAGCCGTGGCACCCGCTCTATAACATCGTGATCTTCTCGCTGTGCGGGTGGCTTTATATGCGCGGGCTCGAAGGTCCGACGATGACCGACGCGCTTACGACCGGCGCGATCTGGGCGGGCATCTGCATCGTGTTCGACGTATTCGGCTGGGTGCTGATCAAGCATCCGTGGAGTCTGACGTTTCGCGAATTCTATATCGATTATCAGCCGTGGATTACGCTGATCTATCTGGCGATCTTCCTCGGACCTATGATCGGGTATTTCCTCTGCCGCCCTTGACGCCGTCTGGAGAACAGAACGGTGAAGCACTTTTGCGCGCAGAGATTCTTCGCCAAAGGCTCAGAATGACAAGCAGGAGCGCGTTTCCTCCGGTGTCATCCTGAGGAGCGCCGTGTGCTTTCCGCTGTCATCCTGAGGAGCGAAGCGACGAAGGATCTCTGAACGGAACAGGCAGCAAACACAGCCAAAAGCCTTCCCCCTTTGTGGGGAAGGGGGACCGCTTGCGGTGGATGAGGGACATAAAAAGAGCTTCCGGACAAAACCGGAAGCTCTTTTCCGTTCGGTTACGATTCCTTCTTCTTCAGCAGCTTGCCTTTGATGACGCCCTTCGGATCCTTGATCAGCAGGATCACGAGCCAGATGATCAGCGCAAGCGCAACGACGGACAGGCCCAGAAACAGATCGTTGAGCATATCCGCAGGCGCGGGTGAAAAGTATTCTGCGCCGAGCTCCGCATACTCGAAGATCGCATCGACGAGCCACATCAGAGACGCGCCCCAGAAGAGCCAGCAGAGGATGCCGAGCCGCATCTCGCTGTCCGGCTGCTTCTTATACCAGACCGCAGTCGAAATGACTGCCGCAAAGACGGAAACAAGCAGAGTCATACGCTTACTTCACTTCGTCGCGGGCAGCGCCTTCAGCGCTTTCTTTTCGAGCATCTTCGAGACGAGCAGCATCCCGAGCCACACAACCGTCACGAGCACCGCCATCGATACGCCGACCGTCGCCATCTCATGCAGCATGACCGACGCTTCCTCCGGATCGGCGGCAGCCGTCAAAAACGGGAAGAACGGAACGACCTCGCCGTGCCAGACATGCTCAAAGGCGAGCAGCGCGGAGCCGCCCCACAAAAGCTTGTTCAGCCAGCCCAGCTTCTTCGAGAACGGCGTCTTTTCCATCTCAAAGCCCGCTTCGCTCGTGACCTTTTCGACGCCCGCTTTGCGCTCTTTCTTTTCGATCACCTTTTTTGCAACCGTCGTAACGATCGCCTCCGTCATCGGAATGAGAAAACATGCCATAAAAACACCCCCTGAAAGATTCTTTCAAGGGGAGTATACCAAATGCAAAACGCGCTGTGAAGCCCCGCGGGGGGATGTAAAAATGAAAAATGAAGGAATGAAGGAATGGAGGAATTACTGGATCAGCTTGTCGATGGCGTGCTCCAGTTCCTCGATCGCCGCCTGATCGTTCGATTCGACTGCGTGCACGATGCAGTGCTCCAGATGATCCTTCAGAATGATCCGGCTTGTCGCGCCGAGCGCGGCGCGCACCGCCGCAAGCTGCACCAGCACCTCCGAGCAGTCGCGTCCGTCCTCGACCATGCGTTTGACCGATTCGAGATGCCCGATCGCGCGGGACATGCGGTTCAATACGTCCTTGGTGTGCGTGTGCGAATGCAGATGTTCGTGGCGTTCCGAAAGCGTGTCGTGCGGTCGTTCATCCATGCCGTTCCGTCTCCTTTTTGACCATCGCCGCCGCTTCGGTCAGCGATACGTTCCGTTCCCTTGCGATCCGCGCAAGGTCCTCGTATTCGATCTTCTCCCGCGCAACGCCGTATCCTTCGGCATGCTTGACGCGGACCGTGCCGAGCGCGGTCTCGTGCGTGTCGATCCGGCGTTTCAGAACGGCGCGCTTCGTTTCGATCTCGCGCACGCCGAGCGTCGTCGTGTGGCGAAAGAACGCCTGCAGCACGGATTCCTCCGCATCCGCAGGACAGATCGCGCGGATCAGCGTGCCGGGGCGGCTCTTTTTCATGCCGATCGGGACCGTATAGACCTCGACCGCACCGGCTTCGAACAGCCGTTCCGCGGCAAAGCCGATCTGTTCCGCGCTCATGTCGTCGATGTTCGCGGACAGTTCGAGGATCGTTTCCGCATAGCCGTCTCCGGTCTCGCCGAGCATGGCGCGCACGCAGTTTGCCGTGTCGAAATCCTTGGTGCCCATGCCGTAGCCGATCGCGTTCACCCGCATCGCGGGCATCGGACCGAACCGCGTCACAAAGCGCTTCAAAAGCGCCGCGCCGGTCGGCGTGCAGAGCTCGCCCTTCACATCGCCGCCGTAGATCGGCACGTCCTTCAGCAGGATCGCCGTCGCGGGCGCGGGCACCGGCAGAACGCCGTGCGCGCAGCGGACCGTTCCGCTGCCGACATGGACGGGGGAGGCGAACACCCGTTCGGGCTGCAGCCGTTCCATCAGCAGACAGAACGCGGTGACGTCGGCAACCGCGTCGAGCGCGCCGACCTCGTGAAAATGAATCTCCGTGACCGGACAGCCGTGCACGCGGCTTTCGGCGTCGGCGATCATCCGGTAGACGGAAAGCGCGTCGGCCTTGACGCCGTCCGACACGTTGAGCCCCGCAAGGATCGATTCGATCGACGCAAGATCGCTGTGACGGTGGTGATGATGTCCGGCTTCGTGCTCCTCTTCGCCGTGAATGCGAACGCTTAGATGCGTGCCGGTGATGCCGCATTTTTGAGACGCCGTCTTTTCAAAGACCGCGTGCGGAATCCCGATCCCGTTCAGCTCCCCGACAAAGGCGTCCGGATCGGGCAGCAGTTCGAGCAGCGCGGCGCAGAGCATGTCGCCCGCGGCGCCCATGGAGCAATCCAGATACAGCGTGTTCATGCGTTTTCCTCGCTTTTACGGTTCTTGAGTTCCAGCGCCCGTTTATAGACCGTTTTCTTCGGCAGACGGAGCCGTTCTGCGGCGATCGCCGCGGCGTCCTTGACCGATTCGGTCTCAAGCAGTTCACAAAGCAGCGCGTCGAGATCCGGCGCTTCGGCTTCTTCCTTTGCAGAGGGGACGAAGCAGATCACGCATTCGCCCTTGGGCTCGTCGGAAAAGCGTTCGACAAGCGCGGACAGCGTGCCGCGTTCGACCGTTTCGTATTTCTTGGTGAGCTCCCGAAGCACCGCCGCCGGACCGTCGCCGAAGCGGTCCAAGAGGTCGCGAAGCGTCGCCTGCACGCGGTGCGGGCTTTCGTAAAGGATCACCTGATGCCGTACCCCTGCAATCGCGTCGAGCATTTCGCGGCGCGGCTTCGATTCGCGCGGCAGAAACCCGAAGAAGCTGAACGGCTGCGCGGGCAGTCCCGACAGCACGGCGGCGATCGGTACGGCGCTTGCGCCGGGGATCACGGTGCAGGGAAGCCCCTCGCGGTAACACGCATCGACGAGCATCGCTCCGGGATCGGAGACGCCCGGCATGCCCGCGTCGGACACATAGGCGATCTCCCTGCCGCTTTTCAGCGCTTCGACGACCTCTTCGGTGCGTTCGCGCTCGTTGTGCGTATGCAAAGAGCGCGTCGGCTTCTGAATGTCGAAGTGCTGCAGCAGCAGTCCGGTATGGCGGGTGTCCTCGCAATAGATGCAGTCGACCGCGCGGAGCGTTTCGATCGCGCGCGCGGAGAGGTCGCCGAGGTTTCCGATGGGCGTTGCGACAAGATACAGCATCAGCGTACCCTCGTGCGCAGGTTGTCGCCCTTCAGAAGCACGATCGCAGTCAGCGCGCCGTCGATCATGCGGCTCGCTACGCGTTCGCCGTAGCGCTCAAAGAGTCCTTCGCGGTCCAGATTCGAAATCAGCACGGTCGGCAGTCTGCCTGCGCCGCGCTCGTTGAGAATGCGGAAAAAGGTTTCGACCGTCACGTTCGGCACCATCGGCTCAGTGCCGAGATCGTCGAGCACCAGCAGCGTCGTTTTAAGGAACGGTTCGACGCCTTCTTCGCGCCGGTCGATGCCGTCCAGCACGCTCTGAATGCACTGATACGCCGCCGCTTTCAGCGTCCGGATGCCGCGGTCGATCGCGGCGGAGGCGATCGCGTTGCCGAAGTACGACTTGCCGAGCCCGGACTGTCCGAGAATCAAAAGGTTCGGTTTTTCGGGCGCGGGCAGGGCGGCGACGTAGCGTTCCGCAAAGCGGCGCATGTTCAGCGCCTGCTTTTTCTGTTCGTCGTTCGTGTACAGCGCTTCGTCAAACGCCGCAAACGTCTCGCTGTCGTTGATGCGCGAACCGGCGCGCTCGTCCTCCTGCAGCTTCCTGAGCGCGCAGGCGCAAAGCTTTTTGACGTCGTCGCCGACCTCGCCGGTGTCCTGACACTTCGGGCAGGTGTAGATCGGATCCAGATAGTTTGCGGGCAGTCCGAGCGAGATCAGCGTCGTCTTGCGCTCGGCGGAGATCGCGGCGATGCGTGACTGCGCCGCCTGCTTTGTCATCTTCTTTGCGGCGTACTGGCGCATCACGAGCCCGCGCTCGTTCTGCAGCGAGCGGAACCGCGGGCTGAGCCGGTCGCATTCCGCCGTGCGCTGTTCGAGCAGCTTCCGGTTTTGATCGCGCAGATCGCTGTAATAGCGTTTCAGTTCGTTTGTCATACGTCCTCGTTGAGATCCACGATCAGGTTGTTGAAATCCTGTTCCGAGATCGGCGTCTGTTCATAGAGCAGCGCCGCGTTTTTCTTTTTCTTCTGCGGCGCGGGTTTCGTCCGCACAAGCGCCTTTTCCGCGTCCCGCACCGTGTGCACGCCCGTGTCCGCCCAGTCGGCAAGCATGCGCTTCAAAAGCCCCAAAGGACGCTCCGCGTTCGTGCATTCGTCCGCCGCCATCAGGATCGCCTCGCGATCGATGCCCTTCTCCTCGCGGAACATTCTGAGCTGCCGCACCGTCGTCTTGTCGGGCTTGCCGATCTTGCCGAGCCGCGCGTACACGAGTTTTGCGAACTCGCTGTCGAGCGCATCCTGCTGTTCGGATTCCAACAGCTCCGGCACGTTCTCGATGTTCTGTTCCTTCCATTCGTTCAGGCGCTCGTCCAGCTTCGCGAACGTCGGCTGCGCGGTGTTCGTCATGCGCGCGCAGGCGGCAAGGATCGCCTCGGCGTCGAAGCCGAGCTCGTTGATCCAGCGGTCGTAGAGCGCCATTTCGTCCCTGGTCGGCGGACGGCGCAGATTCCAGCGGCGCAGGACCTCCGCCGCGCCGTGCTTCTGCATGCGGTAATCTGCGACGTATTCCTCCGCCTGCGTCTGCGTCCTGATGTCCTGTTCGTTCCAGGTCTGCGCCACGGACAGCACGTAGTTGGTCGAAACGCGCTTGCCCTTCTGCTCGATGCAGTAGGCGACGAGCGCGAGCACCGCGCCCTCCTCGAGCCCGTACAGCTCGATGCAGTCATAGATCGCCTTGAGCTCGCGCAGCTCCAGCGTGCGCGGAGCAAGCAGCGCGTGCACCGAATCGATCAGGCGGCGGTACTTCTGCGGCGTCGTTCCCTGCAGGGCGGGCTGTTCGGTCAAAAGATACTCGACCGAGAACGGCTCGTCGCCGAGGATGCGCACAAGCCCCTTCGCCTGCCAGTACACGAACGCGCAGCGCACCTGCGCGTCGCTGAGCCCCAGCGCTTCGCCGATCTGGACCTCGGTCAGCGAGCGGTGATAGCACTGCATCAGCCCGTAGAGGTACACCTTGACAAACGTGCCGTCCGCTTCGGGCATGTAGTGCAGAAAAAACAGATTGTCGACCGGCGTCATCTCGCGCCGCGCCGCATCGGGCGAAAAACGGATATTCATGGTCGTATTATAACACGGAAAAGGCGCGGATTGCAACGGAAAAGAAGATTTCGGTACGACCAAAAATAGCTGGTATTTTCCCGCCGAACCCGATATAATATGTGACATGAGAAAACGCACCTATCGAATCAACCGCATCAAACTGTTCGCGATGCTCGCGCTGCTGCTGGTCCTGCTGCTCATGCTGATCCTGCTTGTGCGCGCCGTGCTGAAGCCGGAAGACGAACCGGGCGCCGTCGCGCGCGTCACGGAGGAGCCGATCTATACGCCCGCGCCGACGCTGATCGACCTGTACGCCTATTTCGACTGGACGGAAACGACCGACAACATCCGTGTCTACGACCATCGGGCGGACAAGCTCGTTACGATGAGCCTCGAGGAATACATCGTCGGCGTCGTCGCGGCGGAGATGCCGGCGTACTACGATTTCGAAGCGCTGAAGGCGCAGGCGGTCGCCTCGCGCACCTACACGCTCTACAGCATGGCGCACGGCGGCTGCCACACGAATCCCGACGCCGACGTCTGCACCAACAGCAAGTGCTGTCAGGCGTTCTCGACGCACGAGCGGATGCAGAACACCTGGGGCAACGACTACGCGAACAACTACAATCGCGTTGCGCAGGCCGTCATGGGGACGGCGGGCGAGGTGCTGACCTACAAGGGCAAGCTGTGCGATGCGCTGTACCACGCCTGCTCCGGCGGACAGACCGAGGATTCCGAGAACGTCTACGCAAACGCGCTGCCGTATCTGCGCGGCGTGGAAAGTCCGTACGAGGATCCGATGCGGCAGGAGGACGTCGAACTCGGCGAGGACGCGCTGGTCGAGCTCATCGCGGCGAAGTATCCGGAGAGCGGCGTCAACGCGGACAACCTCCGCAGTTCGATCGAGATCGTTTCGACCTATGCGAGCGGGCGCGTCGAAACGCTGCGGCTCGGCAAGACGAAGATCACCGGCAAGCAGGCGCGCAGCCTGTTCGGACTCCGGAGCGCGATGTTCACGATCACCTGGTCGGAAAACGGCGCCGTCTTCCACACCAAGGGCTACGGACACGGCGTGGGGCTCTCGCAGAACGGCGCGAACGGCATGGCGAAGCACGGCTTCACCTATGAGGAGATCCTGCATTACTATTATACGAACGTTCAGATCACGGTCTACGGCGCCGACGGGCTGCCCGACATCACGCACGAAACGCCGGATCCGTCCGAATCCGCGCTGAGCCTGAATCCGGAGGGATAGCATGGAACGCTGGGAATGGCTTCAAGACGAGCGCGTCGGCATCTTTCAGGATCCGGCGCTCGGCTGCTTCACGGAGGATTCGATCGCGCTCGCGCATTTCTTACGCATGCGCTCGTCCGATACCGTGCTCGATCTCGGCACCGGCAACGGCGTGCTGTGTCTCTACGCGCAGGCGCTGTACGGCGGCACGTTCACCGGCGTCGACACGAATGCGGCGCAGATCGCGCTTGCGCAAAGAAGCGCCGAACGCAACGGCCAGCCGATCCGCTTTCGCTGCATGCGCGCCGAGGACGCGCCGGAGGCATTCGGGCACGGGACGTTCGAACGCGTCGTGATGAATCCGCCGTACTTCACGCAGGGCGACGCGGGCAGGCGCGCCGAAGCGCGGCACGCGGACGAACACCTGCTCTCCGACTGGTGCAGGGCGGCGTTCCTTGCGCTGAACAACGGCGGGACGCTGACGCTCTGCTATCCGGCGGAACGCCTTGCCGCGCTGTTTCGCGCGCTCGACGCAAACCGCCTCGCGCCCAAGCGGATGGAGCTGCTGCTTTCGGGCAGACGCGCGCGCCTCGTTCTGCTGGAAGCGAAAAAGCTTGCCGCCGACGGGCTTGCCGTCACCGTGCGGCAGAACGGGCTAACGCCGCCGCCGACCGACCGCATGGGTACGCTTGCGTAAGACTGCCGCAGGGCAGTTTTTTTATTCACGAAAAGGTTACAGACGCGCCGCCGACGGTCAAAGGATGCCGCTTGAATCTTCGCGTCCGATCCCGCATCATAGAGGCAGGGAGGGGGGATCGGTATGAACGACCGGTTTTTTACGGCAGTTGCGCCGACGCGCCGGACGGCGGACGCGCAGCGGCAGATCGGGGAACTGCTGCTTTCGCTCGGCGTTACGCCGCACACGGAGGGCTACGCGATGCTGCGCGACGGCGCGCGGCTGCTGTCCGACGGCGACCGCTGCCGGAGGATGCGATTGACGAACGAGCTGTATCCGCTGCTCGGCGAGAGTTTTGAAAGGAAGCAGAGCCGCGCCGAACACGCGATGCGCGACGCGGTCCGGCTTGCGTGGCAGCGCGAGGAACCCGAACGCGAAGCGCTCTGCTGCGGCGAAACGCCGAGCAACGCCGCGCTGCTGTACCTGCTTGCGGGGTACGTGCAGGCGGTGCGGAGCCGGAACGGGTAAACAAAAAGGAGCCGTCTTCCGACAGCTCCCGATCGGCGTTGTTTACTTTGCGGCTTTGACCGAATAGGTCGTGACGTTCCGGACGGTCTCGCCGTCGATCTGCAGCGCCTGGGGCGCGGAGAAGGTCACGGTCACTTCCTTGCCGGTAAAGATCTTCATGATGTCCGTATGCTTCGCCTGCTTGCCCGCGGAGAAGTCCGGGAAGGACATCAGCGCCTTGAGCTTGCCGCAGCTGTGATAGACGATCACGGAAACCTGATCCGGCTTGCTGCGGTCCTGATCCGGCGTCGGGCGCATATTGCCGCCGTAGCACTTGCCGAACATCGTGGAGGCGAGCCACACGCGGCGGAACGTCTCCGTCCTGCCGTCGACCGTCACGGTCGCGTCGCAGGGCTTATAGTGGAACAGCAGTCCCTTGATCGCGATGCTCGTATAGTTGATCGGCTTGTCGCTCTTGGCGCGCAGCTCGTCGCCGACCTCGCAGCAGTAGCCGTCGATGCCGTAGCCGATGCCGTTGATGAAGCGGCGCGTCATGCCGTTGACGGTGACGGTCGGCAGATCGACAAGGTAAGGATTGATCGCAAACGGATCGGCGTCCGCGGGCTTGCCGAGGTCGTTCATAAAGTCGTTGCCGGTGCCCGCCGCATAGAACAGGATCTCGTTCTGCGGCACGTAGCCGTCCAGATCGTTGACGAAATGGTTCAGTGTGCCGTCGCCGCCGCAGAGGATCACGCGGTCCTCGCTGCCGAGCGCGTCCAGGAAGCCCGGGATGTTGCCCATCTCGGTGACGTTGCGGAAGAACAGCTCGTCGTTCGGATACAGGTCCTTAAGCTTCTGCGCGGTCTGTTCGCCGCGTCCGTTTCCCGCCGAGGGATTGTGCAGGACATAGATTGCCATAGGGTTAGTTCCTTTCGTTGCGTTTGATATATGCTTCCATCTGCGCATGCACGAGATCGGAGATCTCGGTCGTGCGCATGTTTGCAATCTGTTCGGGCGTCAGCACGCCGAGCACCTTGAACGTGACGTCGGTGCGCCGCAGCAGAAAGCGGTGTGCGACGTCCTCGGTGTGTTCGGTACAGGCGATCACGACCGGCGCCTCGCTGCGTTTCGCCATCGAGAACGCGCCGGCGCGGAACGGCAGCAGCGCCGCATCCGTTTTGTTGCGGGTGCCCTCGGGATAGACGGCGACCGGCGTCTGTTCGTCCTTGAGAATCTCGATCGCCCGCAGCACCGTCTTGAGCCCTTCGCGGTTGTCCTCGCGGTTCAGCGAGAGGAACCCGCACTTATGCGCAAACGGACCGGCGATCGGGATTTGAAAGATCGAGGGCTTGCAGATGTAGATCAGCTCCGTGCCCCTGAATACGCGCATCGCGACGAAGGGATCGAAGTTCGAGCGGTGATTCGCCACGAGCAGAAACGGCTTGGTGCGATCGACCTGCTCGACGCCCTCCGCATGCACGTGCACGCGTCCGAGCAGCAGAATGAACCGCATCACCTCCGCGGTGAACCGGCGGTAACCGTGGTGCGCCTTCGTCACGGGCTTGTTTCTGTCGATGAACAGGGAGTAAATCAGAAGCCCCAGGAAGAACAGCAGCGTCAGCGCGACGAACGCGCCGATGAAAAACAGCAGTGCGCGCAGGATCAGCCACCAGATCGCGCAGAGTCCGCAAACGCGCGAAAGCAGAACGCTCGCGCACGCGCTCAGGACCAGAAGAATCGTCAGAATCGTCATTGCCAATAACCTCAGACGGAATTATACCGTATTCCGACCAAAAAAGCAATTATTCTTAAATAGGAAACGACAACAAAAAAGGAGGCGCGAACCTCCTTTCGCTCAAACGGCCGTTTATCCCGCCGTTTCGCCCTGCGTTAAGGCAATGAGATTGCGGCAGAGCGTGTCGAGCAGCGCGCGGATGCTGTGTTCGAGCTCGTGCGCGGCCTTCGGCGGGCGTCCGACATGCGGCGTGTTCGGATCGCGCACGAACGGATCCGGCACGGCATAGCCCTGCGCGGACAGCTCCTTCCGCATCGCCGAGACCTTTTCGGGCTGCGCCTTCAAAAGCGCGCGGTACTTGTTCTGATAGCGCAGCATGCGGCGCGTGTCGCCGCCCGCCATCTCAAGCGTGCACGCGCGCACCGACTGTCCGTTCGCCTGCGCCAGCAGCACGGTTCTCAAGAGCCGGTCCGTCTCCTCGTCCGAGAACGGACGGAACGCGGGCTCCGCGCGCTCGACCGGCTTCAGCTGCGTATAGTAGTGGTTGCGCACGCTGTTGGGGCGGCGGTGCAGGGCGGACGCGATCTCGTCGAACGCAATCTTCAGCGGCAGATGCTTTTCGCGCGCGGCAAAGGCCGCCTTCATCAGCGCCGCATCCTCCTCGTCGGTCCAGCCTCTGGTGACGTCTTTCACGGGTATTCACCTCCTTTGGTATCGTCCGAAGTATTGACGCGTATTCGGTTTCCTATACCAATCTATGCATGGATTTTCGGGGGCAGAAAAAAAGTTTCCGATTTATGAAAAATACTGCTTGACAGCTTGACATTCAGATGATATTATTCGATATTGCATTATGATGCCTATACTGTGGTAATATGCCCCTTAATGTCTGAGCGGATTGAAATAAAGCGAGCCGTTTCGGGACAAAAAGACACGGTAGGTAAGAAACATGTGCCACCTCCGCGGGCGGGGGGATACGCCCAAATATCATTCGATGTGAACCATCAGCAAGGAGTAAACGCAATGATGCATGACGTCAAAATGGGAAAACGGACCAGAAAGAGCTTCTCTCACATTTCCGAAGTTCTCGAAATGCCCGATCTCATTGAGGTGCAGAAGAATTCTTACTACCACTTCCTGAAAGAAGATCTGAGAGACGTCTTCAACGACATTTCTCCGATCGTCGATTTCTCCGGAAAACTCGTTTTGGAATTTGTGGACCACCGGATCGATCTGGATAAGCCCAAGTATTCCATCGAGGAAAGCAAGAGCCGCGACGTGAACTACGCGGCGCCGCTTCGCGTGACCGTGCGCCTGATCAACAAGGAAACGGGCGAGGTCAAGCAACAAGAGGTCTTTATGGGCGATTTCCCGTTGATGACGCCGCAGGGCACGTTCATCATCAACGGCGCGGAGCGCGTCATCGTTTCGCAGCTCGTCCGTTCTCCCGGCGCATACTATGCCGCCGCAACCGACAAAATGGGCAAACAGCTGTTCTCCTCTCAGGTCATTCCGAACCGCGGCGCGTGGCTCGAATACGAGACGGACTCGAACGGCATCCTGTACGTGAAGATCGACCGTCAGCGCAAGGTGTTCATCACCGCGCTGCTCCGTGCGATCGGCTACGGCACCAATGCGGAGATCCTCGACCTTCTCGGCAACGACGAGCGCCTCGAAGCGACGCTCGCGAAGGATCCGAACCGTTCCGTCGTGGACGGTCTTGTCGAGATCTACCGCCGTCAGCGTCCCGGCGAGCCGCCGACAGAGGAGAGCGCGAGAAACCTGCTCCACGGTCTGTTCTTCGACAACCGCTACGACCTCGCGCGCGTCGGACGCTATAAGTACAACAAAAAGCTCGCTCTGAAAGCGCGTATCCGCGACCAGATCGCCGGCGAAACGGTCACCGATCCCGAAACCGGCGAAGTGTTCGTCGAGGAAGGTCAGCGCATCGACAAGGCGACGGCGGAAGCGATCCAGAACGCGGGCATCAACGCCGTCGTGGTCAGCACCGAGGAGCACGGCAGCGTCAAGGTCGTCGGCAATCAGTTCGCGTCCGCGGCGGGCTTCCTTCCGTTCAAGCCGATCGAAGCCGGTCTCAACGAGGACGTGCATATCCCCACGCTCAAAGCGCTGCTGAAGCAGGCGGCGGAGGAGGGCGTCGAGGGCGACGCGCTCAAGGACTTCCTGCGCAGACACTATGACGATCTCATTCCGCGTCACATCGTGCCCGACGATATGGTCGGTTCGATCTCGTACCTCATCAACCTGCCCTACGGCATCGGCAAGACGGACGACATCGACCACCTCGGCAACCGCCGCATCCGTTCGGTCGGCGAGCT
>JAFRRO010000084.1 GCA_017428025.1 Clostridia bacterium | reverse complement strand
CAAAGGAATCAAGCAAGTCCTGGGGTAAGGGGTACTATATTCATTCGCACAAAACTTCACGCCGTTACATCCCTCGTTCTTCCGATTCGCAAATAAAGAGAAGCCGTTAAGATCCTCTTTCGAGTTTCTTAACGGCTCGTTTGCTTTTCGTTCCGTTATCTCTTAAAGAGGACGAAATCGTCGGGTCCGTAGTACTGCGCGCTTTGACTGAGTCTCCACGAACTCACCTGGTTTATGATGTAGTCGTAGAGTTCTTTCAGGGTAACCTTCTTGTCGTTGTTCTTATCCGCCGGCATGGAACCAAGATACTTGCCGCTCGTATACCTGCAGCCCATGCCCTTGATCAGCGCCGCCGTAAACGCGCCCTGATCGTAGCCGGAGCCGTCGAACTTGCCGTCATACGAGGATTGCCAGTATCCCGCCGCGGTGATGACGATGAACTTGCTCGTGCGCATCTCGCCCATTCTGGTGCCCGGTTCGCCTTCCTGCGCATCGTCTTCGAGGTAGTAGCCGGAGAACGCTTCGATGACCGCCTGATTGAACGCATCCGTCTCCGACGCTCTGCGGTCAAGGGCGATCGCCGCGCCGCTGTGACAGCTGTCCAGGATCACGACGATGCGGCCGCGCACCTTGGACAGTTCCTGTGCAAGTTCTTTCAGCGTGATATAGTCCTCGTCGATCGGAACGAGCGCGCCGTGATACGGATTCGAGCTGTCGCTCGCCTGCACGCCGTGTCCGGAATAGGTAAACACCGAGATATCGTTGTCCCACGCATCGGCGAAGGTCGTGCGGATCGCATTGATGATCTCTGCTTTCTTGACATTCTGCAGCTTGTTCACGGTAAACGGACGGTTCAGTCCCTGCAGCATGCCGGTCATAGTGGTCGCGTCGTTGACGCAGCCCTTCAGCGGACTGGTCTTGTAGTTGTTCTCGCCGATCGTCAGTGCGCGGTACATCACGTCGTACACGGTATAGACCGCACCGGCTTTGACGCGGATGACGTTCGACCACTGTCCGAAGTAGGTCATGCCCGCAAACTCATGGTACGAGCGGACCGCAACATAGTACGTCGTGCCGTTTTTCAGCGACTTGAGCACCGTGGAAACGGTCGACGGATCGGCGATCTTCACCGTCTTGACATCCTTGGTGAACGCCTCGTTGGTCGCGTACTTGAGCTGATAGCCGGTAAAGACCTTCGACGCTTCCCACGTTGCCGTGATCTTTCCGCTCGCCGGTTTCAGCGAAACGAGGTGGCGCGTGGTGATGCGCACGGTGGTCTTGAGCGGACCGACGTGTCCGAGGTTGAAGTTGTCGCCGACGTTGCCGCCGATCATCGCGCCGGTCACCGCGTCCATGCGCTGCGCAAAATACGCCTTCACGCCGTACTGATAGCGGGTGCCCGCATAGACCGTCTTATCCGTCCACGACGTGCCGGTCGTGTTGTTCCAGCGTTCGAAGGTCGTCCAGCCCGCGCTCTGCAGATTCCATGCGCGGCGATAGATCACGTAGCCGGTCGCGCCTTCGACCGGCGCCCAGCTGATCCGGATGCCGTCCGCAACGTTCTCGACCGACGTCTGCGTCGTTGCGGGCAGATAGATCTTGAAGAACAGGCGCAGCACGCCGGTGTACCCCTCCGTGAACGTCACGAACACGTACCCGGTGCCCGCATCGACGTTCTCGCGGTATTCATAGGTATAGGTCTGCGGGTCGACCGGGTTCCCTTCCGCATCGTTGAGCGCAAAGCGCGGTTCGAGCGCGCTGCCGGTCCACGTCATATACGGCGTGGTACCCTTGAACTGCACATCCTCGTCGTTCCAGACGACCGCGCCGTCAAAGCTGCTCTTTTCCAGATAATGCCAGGTCGCGTTGAGCAGCGCGTCGTTGCCGGTCTCATCGATCGTCAGTCTTGCACGATCCTCCTCGTAGCCCTGATACTGCACATCCGTCAAGGCAGGACAGTCGGCAAACGCGCTGCTTTGAATCTCTGTCAGCGTCTGCGAAATCGTCACTTCGGACAGCGCAGTGCATTCTGCGAACGCTTCTTTTCCGATCTTCGCGATGCCCGGCGAAACCGTGATCGCCGTCAGTCCCGAACAGCCGCAGAACGCACCGTCCGCAACGGACTGAATGCCGACCGGGGTTGTATACGCGCCGCTTGCCGTACGGTACGTTGCGGCGACCAGCGTCTTTCCGTCCTTCGTAAGCAGCAAACCGTCCTTTACGGTATAGACGGCGTTTTCGGAATCGATCGCGAGCGATGTAAGGTTTTTGCAGCCTGTGAATATGCCGGCACCGATCACTTCCAAAGACTTCGGGATCTGCAGGGACGACAGTCCGCTGTTTCGGAATACATAATCCCCGAACGACATACATAAGTTGTACATTGTAAAATCATTCGGAAGACTGACCGCGGTCAAATCTTTGCACTCCGCGAATGCATATGAATGTACCTCGTGCAAGTTATATCCGAATGATGCGGTTTCGAGACCGCTTTCGTAAAACGCATGGTCCCCGATCCAGTACGACCAGTTATTCTTCCCTATGATGCATGTTTTCAGGTCCTTGCAGTATGCGAACGCATAGGCCCCGATACCGCTGAAGGTACATGGACCCGGCCACACCATCTCCCGCAGCGCGGTCCCATAGAACGCGTATGCTTGAATGCCATTGATCTCAGCGCTATTCTCGATGGTTTCCAGATTGGTGCATCCATAAAACGCGTATTGACCGATATAGACAGTACTATTGCTTGGAAGATGAAGCGTTTTGATCTGCTCCCGATACGCGCTCCAGGGCACAGTCTCCGGTGTAAAATCCCACATTCTCCCGCTGCCCAGACGTAGCACTCCGGTCTCCTCATCAAAAGACCACGTCATACTATCGCCGCAGGAATTGGGAGAGAACCACCGGACAGAGACACTCGTCTTTCCGATCCGTTCCTGTGATTGGAAATAGGTACCGAAATAGTAGCTTTTCCCTGCCTCCGCATAATACGTCACAAAATAACAGTTCATCGGCTGTTCCGTCTGCAGGTACTCCAACTCCCGGAAATCACCGTCTACCAGTTTACCGAGCGTACTGTCCGGATAGACAGTAAAGCGATAGAAGCCATCCTTTTCCGGAACAAAGGGACGATAGACCGTCTCGCCGGGCTGCGTGATCTCGATCTCGTTCACGGTGGAGTTATCAATGGGCTCGTCCAGCACAGTGATGAGACCGGAATTCGCTTCCGTCTCCTGCAGTTCGGCGTTCTCCTGTTCCTGTTCGGGTTCGGTTTGCTCGATCTCCGGCAGATCTTCCTCCGGCTCGACCGCTGCGGGTTCCGTTTCCGGCAGTTCCTCCGACGGTTCGTCGGGTGCCGGTTCGTCCGTTTCCGGCAATTCCTCCGTCGGCTCGCCGAGCGCCGGTTCATCGAGTGCAGGGTCGCCGTCGTCCGGCAATTCCTCCGTCGGTTCGCCGTCCGCAAGCGCGGGCGGGTCGAGAGGCGACGCGTCCTCCTCCGCCGCCGCGAACGACGGCAGAAGCGCAAGCAGCATGACGGCGCAGAGCAGCCATGCAAGGATCCGTTTCGAAGCGTGTTTCATGCGATACCTCCGTATGCAATCCGTTTTTCCGCCGAGGGGCGGCTGTCTTAAGGGCGTCTGTTTTCCTATACCATATAGACACCGCAGAACGGACAAGTGTTACAAGATTTTCAAAATATATTATTTCAAAAAATCCCGCCGAAGCGGGATACGGGTTCAGAATGCGAAGTTGCCGTCGACAAAGACCGGAATTTCCCTGCCGTCGCGCGTAAAGCCGGTGACCTTCAGGTCCGCGGTGCCGACCATGAAGTCGACGTGGGTGATCGAATCGTTGATGCCCGCCGCCTTCAGCTCCTCCTTGCTCATGTTCGCGCCGCCCTCGACGTTGCTGGCATACGCCTTGCCGAACGCGAAGTGGCAGGCGGCGTTCTCGTCGAACAGGGTTTCATAGTAGAGCGTCTTGGAATTGCTGATCGGGGAATCGTACGGCACGAGCGCGACCTCGCCGAAGTACGACGCGCCGTCGTCGACGCTGATTGCGGCTTTCAGCACGTCCTCGCCCTTGGTCGCTTCCGCCTTGACGATCCTGCCGTTTTCCATCGTGAAGCGGATGTTCTCGATCACGTTGCCGTCGCGGCACAGCGGCAGCGATGCGCACACCACGCCGTTGATGCCGGTCTTTTTGTTCGCGGTGAAGCATTCCTCGGTCGGAATGTTCGGCATGTACTCCTGTCCCTGCGCCGTGCGGTCGCCGCCCGCTTCCCATACGTGCGTATCCGCAAGCTCCACCCACAGATCGGTGCCGAGCGCGTTTTCGTAGTGCAGCTTTTCGAAATGATACGCATTCAGGATGCGCACGTGCTCCTTGAGGTTTTCCGCATGCTTTCTCCACGCCTCGACCGCCGAGCCGTCGCCCTTGACGCGGCACGCCATGAAGATCTTATCCCACAACGCGTCGATCGCTTCCGCTTCGGATAGCTCCGGAAAGACCTTTTTCGCCCACTTCGGGCTCGAAAGCGCGCCGATGCCCCACGGGAAAATGTTCTGGTCCTGACAGCGGCGATACTCCTTGAGCTTCTCGCCGGACGCCTTGTGCGCACGCAGAATGCGGTTGCTGTCGACGCCGAGCAGGTTTTCGGGATCGTCCGAAATGAGGTGCAGAAACGCCGCGCCCTCCTTGGCGTACATCGTCATCATGTCGGCGCGGTACTGCGGGAACTCGTCGAACACCGCTTCGTCCGCATGGAGGTACTTCGCGCGCGTCATGTGATCGTCGTTCCACATCATCACGACCTCGCGGCAGCCGTTTTCATACGCAACGTCCGCGCACATGCGGGCGAACGGCGCCTGATCGACCGGCGCGAACAGCAGCAGCGTCTGTCCCTTTTGAATGTTGACGCCGACTTCGACCAACAGTTTTGCGTACTCCCTGAGTTTGTTTTCCATTTCGATTTCCTTTCTCTGTAAGCTTTATATTCCGGATGCCGACATCGAAGCGGCAACGAACAGCAGAATGCCGGAGAGCATGACCGTCTGCAGGAGGTCGCGTTTTTTCGCATATTCCTCCGGTGAAAGCGGCGCGGCATGCAGCGCATCGATCGCCGCAAGCGCCGTCGCGTAGAACAGGCGTTGACTGCGTCCCACGCGCACCGCGGAAAAGCCCTTCTGCTCTCGGAGATACGCCGAGAGCTCGTGGATGCGCGCCCCCGTCTCTTCCGTCGGCACGTCGAGCGACGCCAAAAACGCGAGCAGCGGCAGGTCGAGCATTTCACGGTTTTTCTCGCCTGCGGTGCGAACCGCGTCGTACAGCTGCTCGGTCTTCTGCGCAAGCGCGTCCGCCGGCTGATCGGAGAGCGCGATCGCGAAGTTCGCCATCTGCGTCGCATTGTTGCGCAAGAACCGCACCGAAAGCAGATCCATCGCCGCGTCCGCGCGGTTTGCGTTCTCGGTCCTGTCCGCGTCGTACATCGCGAACAGCACGGCGAACATGACGTCCTCCCCGCCGGTCAGGATGCGGTGCGCATGCCGCATTTCGAGATAGTGCGCATATGCCTCGGCGGCAACCGCGTCCGCGCGCTCGTGCTGCTTTGCCATCAGAAACGCCGCGGGGCAGAGATAGTCGGTTGCGGCAAAGCCTGCCGCCTTGAGCTTTCTGAGATTGTCCTTTGCGAAGTTCAGACGCAGTTCGCCGTCCTCGCGCTCGCCGAGCTTGATCGCCGCGGGCGCCATGCCAAGCCCCCGAAACGCCGAAAACATGCCCGTATTCTTGCGGAGGATCTTGCGCCCGCGACGGATCGAGGAAAGATCGGCGTCGCGATCGTCCAGCCCCAGAAGCAGCGCGCAGAGGCAATGCACCTGCGGCGTGGACATGCGAAACGTGCGCTCGATGCGCCTGCGATTCTCGATAAACTGTTCCGTGCGGCGAACGATGCTTCCCTGCATACGAACACCTCCCCTTTTCTCATATGCTCTATTATGCCACAAAAGTGAGCGAAAGGGAAGCACCATTTTTTGCGCATTTCGTGCACCCGTGCGAGGCGCAGCGAATCCGCCCCGCCCGGGACTTTGTTTGTCGAAATCACCATTCGACCGTTTTTGCGTGCTAAACTGCCGCAAATGCAATTCGGGAGGCGATCGAATGAACCAAAACCGTGTGCTGCAGGCGCTGTGGCTGCTGCTTCTTTCCCTCATCTGCGTCGTGATGTTCTGGCTGAAACGCGAGCGAACGAAGTCTCCGCAGGAGGTGATCGCGCAGGAGGACACCGTTGCCGTCGCGCCGACCGCCGCGCCGAGCGCAGTCCCGACGCCGGAGCCGACGCCGCCCCCGACGCCCACGCCCGCGCCGACGCAGTACGAGATCGTGGACGTGTTCGTGCCGCTTTACAGCACCGAGGTCCCGACGCCGATGGGCACCGTGCCGCCCGAGAGCATCTATGCGCATGAAACGCCGTTCCTGCCGCCGAAGAAGGCGGAGCCGTTCTCGCTGATCTGGTTCTCGGACACGCAGTACTATGCCTACAAGCGGCCGGAAATCTTTCTGTCGATGGCGGACTGGGTGCTGAATGTGTACGAGAGCTACCGCGCCGCGGCGGTCGTCTGCACCGGCGACATCGTGGACAACCGCAACTATGAGCGGCACTGGACCAACGCCGACGCCGCGATCTCGCGCATCCGCGAGGCGCTGCCGTTCTACTGCGTGGCGGGCAACCATGACGTCGGCGCGGATTCCGTCGACTACACCGCCTACCGGCGCGCGGATTTCTGCACGACGCCGGAGGCGATGCTCTTTTACGACGACTGCAGCACCTGGGTGCTCCCGATGCCCGAACAGCAGATCCTGCTCTGCGGGATCGGCTGGCAGAACGGCACCGAGTACGCCGACTGGCTGAACGAAACAATCGCCGAATACCCCGACTATCCCGCGGTGCTGCTCGTGCACAGCTTTCTCAACGACGACGGCACGCTCTCGACCAACGGCAAGCGCATCGAAAAGGCGATCCTCGCCGTCTCCCCCACGATCCGGCTTGTGCTGTGCGGGCACAACGACGGATCCGTGCGCTGGTCGAAGTCGTACCCGGACGGGCACACGGTCAACGCCGTGATGTACAATTTTCAGGACGACAAAAAATACGGGCTCGGCTACGCGCGCGTGCTGATGTTCAATCCCGGCACGCGCAACATCGCGGTCACGACCTATTCCCCGTTTCTCGACGATTACAACTACTATCGGGATGCGGAGAAGGACACCTTCACTCTGTACGACGCTTGGTGAGAAACCGAGACGGTATAAACAGATTGTTGAATTTCAAACAACAAATTGATGATTGATTCCCGGATTCTTCTGTTGTATCATATGAGCATGCCGGCAGAGAAAACAGAAACAGGAGAAAACAAATGATTCATCTGGGAGAACGCATCAAAGAACTGCGAGCGCGCGACGGAAGGACGCAGGAAGCGCTGGCTTCCAAGCTCGGCGTGACCGCACAGGCGATTTCGCGCTGGTAAAAAGGGATCTGCTATCCGGACATGGAGCTGATCCCGTCGATCGCGAATTGCTTCGGCGTTTCGATCGACGAACTGTTCGGCTATGAGAACAGCCGTGAACATAAGATCGACGCGATCCTTGCGCGTGTCGACGCATTCGGCATCAAGGAACGTGCGGACGACGCGTGGATCGAGGACTGCCTTGCGATTCTGCGTGAGGGGCTTATTGAGTTTCCCGGCAACGAGCGGCTGCTGCTTACGCTTGCCGATACGCTCACGGAGGCGGGCTGGCGCAGATATCGCGAATGGATGGAATACGATGAAGCGGGCTATCTCCGTCACCGATATGAAATGCATCGCGACAATCCGTTTTGGACGGAGGCAATCAGCGTGGCGGAAAGCCTGACCGGTACGACGAAGGACGGCGCCGTTCTGACCAAAGCGATCTCGATCCTTGTGCTGCTGTATCGGAATATCGGCGAAACCGAAAAGGCTGCCGTCTGTGCACAAAAGATGCCGCCGATAAAAAACTGCCGCGAGCTTCTGCTTGCCTCGGCTGTCGACGGCAGGGAACGGACCGTGCATGTCGGCGAATTCCTTCTGGAAGCCGCCCGCCTGTTCTGCGAGCAGCTGGTACAGGGCCTGATGACAAACAAGCGCCTGTTCGAGACCGATCTGCCGATCAAGAAGCTCAAGGGCGCGATCGCGCTGTTCGATCTGATTTGCGAAGACGGCAATTTCGGCGTGTATCACGATTCGCTGATCAAGCTGCACCTGTATCTTTCGCGGGTACAGTGGGCGCGCGGGTATCGCGACGAGGCGTTTGATTCGCTGGACAAGGCGCTGTTTCACGCAAAGGCGCTTGAACAGGTGCTTGCCGCGCCGGAGCATCGCTTTACCGCGCCGCTCGTATCCGGCGTCGCAACTGATCTCGGCAAAGGACGGCAGGTGCGGATTGCGGCCGAGCTGCCCGAAGACTGGCCGTTCTGGCAGTATCCCGATTCCGCCGACGTCGCAAAGGAAATCAAAGCCGATCCGCGCTGGGCGGATTGGGTACGACGCGCAAAAGCATAACTGCATAAAATGCCCGCCGCGAAAGCGCGGCGGGTTTTGCATTTTCTCTTTTCTTGCGGTATGATGAAGAAAAACCGCAACCGGTTTTCGAAAACAGCCCTCTACATGGATAGAAGAACACACAAAAGGTCGGAACAATGAGACAGGATTACTTTGACAGGGTTTACGAAAAGACGTACGCTTCGCTGCTGCGCTATGCGATCGTGCATCTTTCCGATCCGCTCGACGCCGAGGACGCGCTGCAGAATGTATACACGCAGTTCTTTCGGCGCATTGAGACGCGCGGGCATGCGGACATCCTTTCGCCGCTTGCTTTTCTGATGAAGCTTCTGAAGCACGAAATCATCCGCAGCTATGCCGAGCGCAGCGCGCACGAAACGAGCGAGCTTCCCGACGACGTCGCCGCCGAGCCCCTCTCATTTGAGGACGAGGCGGAAACCCGTGTGATGGCGGAGCATGTTCTGGACATTGCAAAAACGCTCCCGCCGGAAAACTACCGTGTGTTTCTTCTGTATTACGGCTTCGAACACAGCGTCGCAGAGATCGCGCGTGAACTGCAGCTCGGCGAAGAAGCCGTCAAAAGCCGCCTCTTTCGGAGCAGAAACGCCGTACGGCGGCAGCTGAAACAATACCGATCCGACAATTGAGGATACCATGATGACAGAAAAACGGTTTTTTCATCTTGCTTTGCAAAACAATCTTCTCAGCGGCGAACAACTGAAACGGAAGCTTGACGCGACGCTCAAAACGGAGTCCGCGCCTGCCGCTGCAAAAACGTCTGCGGACGAAAAGCGTTCCGGCGCGCTGTACCGCTGGATCGGCATTCCCGCCGCCGCGGTTCTTCTGGTGTTGACCGTTGCCGTCGGCGCGGTTGCCGTCACGCACAGTCTGCGCGAACACGCAGAGACCGTTCAGCCGGGTTCCGACGTCAGCGCGGGCGCAAACAGCCCCGCCGAAACCGGTCACGTCGGAGAAATGCCTCCCGATACCGCGCATGTCAACCGGCAGACGCCGGAGGTCTTGCACACGCCGCAATCGTCTTCGGAACCGACGCAGCCGCCGACCGCGCTGCCGATGGTCTATGAGGACAACGCGGAGCCTTTGGGCGGATTCAGGGATATGGAGCTGTTCACCTGCGATTGGGACGGCGACGGCGAAACGGAGACGATCCGCATTGCGGTCGATCAATACCTTGCGGCGGTCACGGACGGCAAACGCACAAGCGGTCCTGTCTATACGCACGATCTCGAGGCATCGGGCGTAAAGCGCGCCATCCTTCTGGATCTCGATCCCGAAAGCCCGTATTGGAACCTGATTCTTGTGATCCCGGTCGAAAACGGTCAATGCTATACGTATGCCATGCATCCCGAGGGCGATACCATAGTGATCACAAACGAGCTCTGTGCCGACTGCATCTGGGACGGCACTTCTCTGGTCCTGTGGGAGGAAACCGACTATCTGGGCGAAGGAACCGGATACCGCAGGTATCACGGAGACGTGCTGACGCCCGATTCGGACTGGCTCGTCAGCGAAAACGCGCACGGCATGCAACTGAACCACATTTCGTGGCTGTGCGTCATACAGGACATCCCCTGCACCGTTAACGGACAGTCGTCCGTGATCAAAGCCGGAACCCGCCTGTACCGCACGCGCTTCAATTCCAAAACTGGCGTCGTCGAGGTCTGCACCGAGGACGGCACGATCGTGCAGATCGCGTTCGACTCGACGGACACCTTCCTGATCGACAGCATCCGGCAGGAGGAATACTTCGAATACCTGCCGCTCGGCAATTGACAGGCGCAGACGCTTCGCGGCAGTTCGCTGCATTCCGCAGAGGAGAATCAAAATGGAACGAAAAACTGTGATGATCCTGCTGATTTCGTGTCTGCTGCTGTTTGCAATCGGGATCGGAATCGAGGATATCTACTGCGCGTACTTTCATGCGGGAAGCACGTTCAAAATGTTCGAGGTCGGAGCGATCGGCGGCGTGTTGATCATCGATCCCGCGGAGGAAAGCGACTTCGACGCAAAGACGCTCGTCGATTGGGCAAAGGAAAACCGTGCCGCGCTTTTGGTCGTCGGCGATTCGCCGGGACTGGCGGTGTACGACGGTTCGGGCGAGGTCAAAGCTCTGCTCGAACAAGCTGGTGCGGACAAAAACGCGCCGCCTCTGAACGACGGCGTAAGCGGCGTTTACATCACAGACGACGCCGCATACGATTCCGCCTATGTGAAAAACGGCGTCTTTCTGCCGGATGCATTGGCGCTGCCCGTGCTCGGCTATTACGACGCGTCCCGGCTCCCGCAGGATCTTCGGCGCCCGTTTCTGTATCCGCTTTCCGCAATGAACGGAAAAGGCATGTTTTATCTGACCGACGCGAAAAACGGCACGGAGACGCTTCTTCCGCTTCTTCAAAAGCTCCATCCGGATTCCGAAATCACGGAACACGGCGGCGCGCTCGGCGTGCTGCAATTCCTGTCCCTGCTGCTGCACGATCCGGTCGTGACGAGATCGCGCACAACGACGTTTGTTACGGTCATCGCGCTTTCTCTCTCCTTTCTGTTCAGCGGATGCATGCTGTTTCGGGAGTACCGGCGCGAGCTTACGATTCGCCATTTGTTCGGAATGTCTCTCGGTCGGATGCGGTTATCCTTTGCGCTGATCTTCGGCTCCGCGATCGCCGTTTCGCTGCTGCTGTTTTTCGGCTCCATGCAGATGATGGGCTTTTCCGATCTTGCGCTTTCGGAAAAGCGCTTGCTCGTCGGGGTTCTTTTCCTTGTCGGCGCGGCGGAAACAGGGATCGTCAACGCAATCGGGTTTATCGGAATTAAACAGGCCATCGGCGGAGGGATGCGTTATGAAAACGATCGGTCGGGCATTTCATGATCTGCGGCGGGAGATCGGCTGGGTATTGCTCTACGGCGTGCTGACTGCAATCGTTCTTTATAGTTTTATCGGCAGCATCTCCGGGTTCCGGCAGAATCTGACGACGGCGCGCTTTCTGTCCGGGTTCAAACAGAACCGTGTCGACATGCTGATCCTGGAATCAAAGGGCAGCTATCGCATTTCGAAAACCGACGGGCAGGAGGCACCGACGAAAGCAAAGCCGCTTGACGCCTTGTTCAGGGAAGCGCTTTCCAAAGACGGAACGCTCGGCGGCGTCGCGGAGCTTTCTTCCGCCCCATCCGGCTTTGCGCGTACGGTTTTGATCGTCGGCAGGATGGCGGACTGCATGCCGGTCCGTGTACCGAATGATCGCGACCTGTATCTTGCGGTGTCTTCTTCGCATGCGGACCGGGTCGGGACAAGCGTCAAAATCGGGCGCGAAGAGCTCCCGATCGAAGCGACCGTGCCGAACGGAACGATGGTCGGCACGCTGTACAACCATACGCGCAGCGGCGACCTCGACGACGCGCTGTTCGTATTCGCGAAGGACTATAGCACCGCATACAAGACGTTCTATTGCGCGCCGAACGACTTTCTGTTTCGGCTGATCGCCGTGGATGCCGACGACGCCTTCAAAATGGAGCTGATGAAATCGGTCTCATCGGCTGCGGGCATGCACGCAAGGCTCTGGTCGGCGCAGGCATATCTGAAGCAGACGGGCGATTCGGGGATGCAATACCTTCTTTTGCGGATCGTTTTCTTCGGGATCGCTTCGTTTGCGCTGATCGCCGCAATGGTCATGAACCTGCTGCGCGTGCTCGATGCGCATACGAACGACTACGCGGTGCACCGTCTGTTCGGCGCAACGAAAGCGCAGACATTCCTGCGGATGCTGCTGCTTGCGATCGGTTTTCATATCATTCCGGTCGCCTATATCGCGTGCAGGATTCTGCTGCCGCTGGGTTGGACCGGTTCGGAAGACGGCGGCGCGCTGAAGCGCGGGATCGTCGCATTTTCGCCGGAAAAGGCAAGTATGATGGGCAACGTCTTTGTTGTCCTGCTGCTGTTGATCGCAGCGGTATGCGTCATCGGCTATGTGCGGTTCCAAAGAACGTATGCAAAAGGCATGAGAAGGGAGTAAACAAATGATCGCCGCAGAAGCATTGCAGAAAAGCTATCGCACGGGAAGCGACACGGTCTGCGCGGTACGGGACGCGACCGTTTCGGCGGATCGGGGCGAAATGATCGCGATCGTCGGTCCCTCCGGATCGGGGAAATCGACGCTGCTGAATATGATCGGGCTCGTCGTTCCGCCCGATTCCGGTCGGATCACGATCGACGGAACGGAACCGATCGGCAGGAACGACCGGCAATGCGCGGCGTTTCGAAACGCGCATTTCGGTTATATCACGCAGGACTTTGCCCTTCTGAACGACGAAACGGTGTATGCCAATATCCGGCTTCCGCTGCTGTATAACAAAACCGTTCCGCGAAGGGAGCACAAACGGCGGATCCATACGGCGGCAAAAGCGCTTGCCATCGAGGACAAGCTCAAGCGGCGCGTTTCCGTTCTTTCCGGCGGCGAACGGCAGCGGGTGGCGATCGCAAGAGCGATGGTGTGCGATCAGCCCGTCATCCTTGCCGACGAGCCGACGGGATCGCTCGACGCCGAAAACCGGGACCGCGTCGTATCCATCCTTCTCGATCTTGCGCACAGCAAGGGCAGGACGGTCCTCATTGTCACACATGACAGCTCGGTTGCCGAACGGTGCGACCGCGTGATCCGCATGAAGGACGGCGTGATCACTCCGTAGTCTCGACGATTTCATATGCAAAAGCGCTCCGCCGGGAAGCGGAGCGCTTTTTTGTGGTACCTTACAGGTTGTTGAGCTTCTTGTAGTAGTCGATCTTCTCGGCTGCTTCGCTCTCGGCGCGGGTGAACAGTTCGTCGGCAATCTCCGGGAACTGCTTGGTCAGCGCGGAGTAACGCGTCTCGCCCATGATGAACTCGCGGAAGCTGCTCTTCGGATCCTTGGAGTCGAGCACGAACGGGTTCTTGCCCTCGTTTGCGAGATCCGGGTTGTACCGATACAGCGGCCAGTAACCGGCTTCGACGGCCTTCTTGGCCTCTTCCTGGCTGTGGCCCATGTTGATGCCGTGGTTGATGCAGGGCGCGTACGCGATGATCAGGGACGGTCCCTTGTACGCTTCCGCCTCATTGACGGCCTTTAAGAGCTGGTTCGGATCGGCGCCCATGCAGACCTTGGCGACGTAGACGTAGCCGTAGGACATTGCCATCAGACCGAGGTCCTTCTTCTTGGTGCGCTTACCGGCTGCCGCGAACTTCGCGATCGGGCCGGTCGGCGTCGCCTTAGAGGACTGACCGCCGGTGTTGGAATACACCTCGGTGTCCACGACGAGCACGTTGACGTCCTCATCCATGGCGAGCACGTGATCGAGTCCGCCGTAGCCGATGTCGTATGCCCAGCCGTCGCCGCCGAATACCCAGATGGACGGCTTGACCAGCTGATCCTTCTGTGCAAGCACTTCACGCGCGAGCGTGCAGGCTTCGCAGTCGCAGCCCTTCGTTGCGGTCGGATGCTTCTCGATGAGCCAAACGAGCTTGTCGCCCGCTTCGCGCGAGCCCTGTGCGTCGTTCATCTTCTCGAGCCATTCCTTGCCCGCCGCCGCGATGTCCTCGTCCAGATACGGAACTTCGAGCATCTTCTTGACGGTGTCGGCAAGGCGCGCACGGCGCTGCTTCGTTGCGATGTTCATGCCGTAGCCGAACTCCGCGTTGTCCTCGAACAGGGAGTTCGCCCATGCCGGGCCCTGTCCCTTGTCGTTCTTCGCATACGGTGCCGTCGGTGCGGAGCCGCCGTAGATCGAGGAGCAGCCCGTTGCGTTCGCAACGATCATGCGATCGCCGAACAGCTGGGTAAGGAGCTTGATGTACGGCGTTTCGCCGCAGCCTGCGCATGCGCCGGAGAACTCGAACAGCGGACGCAGGAACTGGCTTCCCTTGACCGTCTTCGGATTGACGTTGAGCTTCTTGTCGGGCAGCGAAACCGCATACTCCCAGTTCTTCTCCTCGTGCTCCATGCTCTTCTCGAGCGGCGTGAAGGCGAGCGCCTTGACCTTCGCCGGGCAGACGTCGATGCAGTTGCCGCAGCCGGTGCAATCCAGCGGGCTGATCTGCATACGGTAGGTCATGTTCGGCATATCCTTGCCTGCGGGCTTTGTGACAAAGCCTTCGGGCTTGTTCGCCTCTTCCTGTTCGTTCAGCACGAACGGACGGATGCACGCGTGCGGGCACACCAGCGAGCAGCGGCCGCACTGGATGCAGTTTTCGGGGATCCACTCCGGAACCTCAACCGCGATGCCGCGCTTCTCATAGCGCGTCGTGCCGGTCGGAACCGTGCCGTCCGGATTCATCTTGGAAACCGGCAGCTCGTCGCCCTTCTGCTCGAGGATCGGCTTGATATAGTCGAGGAAGTACGGATCGTCGGTGACGGCGATGGGCTTTGCGCCCTCGGTCGTGGTCGCCCAGGATTCCGGATAGTGGATTTCCTCAACAGCCTGCATGCCGGCGTCGATCGCGGCATAGTTCTTCGCAACGACCGCGTCGCCCTTCTTGGCGTAGGACTTCTTGGCAGCCGCCTTCATGTACTCAAGCGCATCCTCTGCGGGGATGACGTTCGCGAGCTTGAAGAACGCGGACTGCATGATCGTGTTGATACGACCGCCCATGCCGACTTCGCGGGCAAGCTTGATCGCGTCGATGTTGTAGAACTTGAGGTGATGCTGTGCGATCGCGTTCTTCATGGACGCGGGCAGCTCCTTCTCCATCTCCTCGAGGTTCCACGGCGAGTTCAGCAGGAACGTGCCGCCGTCCTTGATGCCTTCCGCAACCGCGTAGCGCGTGACGTAGGACGGATTGTGGCATGCCGCAAAGTCCGCCTGGTCAATGAGGTACGGGCTCTGAATCGGCGTCTTGCCGAAGCGCAGATGCGAAACGGTGAAGCCGCCCGACTTCTTGGAGTCGTATGCGAAGTAGCCCTGCGCGTACATGTCGGTGTGGTCGCCGATGATCTTGATGCTGTTCTTGTTGGCGCCGACCGTACCGTCGGAACCGAGACCGAAGAACTTGCACGCGATCGTGCCTTCCGGCGCGGCGTTCACGAGCGGACCCATCGGGAGGCTCGTGTTGGTGACGTCGTCCACGATGCCGACCGTGAAGTGATTCTTCGGCTTGTCGGCGTCGAGATTGTCATAGACCGCCTTGACCATCGTCGGCGTGAATTCCTTGCTGCCGAGACCGTAGCGTCCGCCGACCACCATGATGTTGCAGCGTCCCTGCTCCTTCAGCGCGGTCATGACGTCCTCATACAGCGGCTCGCCGAGGGAGCCGGGCTCCTTCGTGCGATCGAGCACCGCGATCTTCTTGCAGGATGCCGGGATCGCTTCGCAGAGCTTCTCCGCAGAGAACGGACGATACAGACGGACCTTCAGAAGACCGAGCTTCTCGCCCTTGCCGTTGAGGTAGTTGATCGTCTCTTCCGCAACGTCTGCGCCGCTGCCCATGACGATGACGACCTTCTCCGCGTCGGGTGCGCCGACGTAGTCGAACAGGTTGTAGTGACGGCCGGTGAGCTTGCCGACTTCGTCCATGTAGTGCTGGACGATCTCGGGGATCTTGTCATAGTAGCCGTTCGCCGCTTCGCGATTCTGGAAGTAGATGTCCGGGTTCTGCGCGGTGCCGCCGAGGTGCGGATGATCCGGGTTCATGGCGCGTGCGCGGAATGCCGCGACGGCGTCACGATCGAGGAGCTTGTCCATATCCGCATAGTCGATCATTTCGATCTTCTGGACTTCATGGGACGTACGGAAACCGTCGAAGAAGTGGCAGAACGGAACGGACGCCTTGATCGCGGAAAGATGCGCAACCAGCGCGAGGTCCATGACCTCCTGCACGGACGCGGATGCGAGGAACGCAAAACCGGTCTGGCGGCAAGCCATTACGTCGCTGTGATCGCCGAAGATCGAGAGCGCGTGTGCCGCGAGCGCACGGGCGGATACGTGGAACACGCCGGGAAGCAGCTCGCCGCTGATTTTGTACATGTTGGGGATCATCAGAAGCAGGCCCTGCGACGCCGTAAAGGTCGTCGTCAAAGCGCCCGCTTTCAGCGAGCCGTGAACGGCGCCTGCCGCGCCTGCCTCGGACTGCATTTCCGCAATGCGGACCTTCTGTCCGAACAGGTTCAGTCTGCCGTTGGCTGCCCACTCGTCTGCGACTTCCGCCATCGGGGACGACGGAGTGATCGGATAAATTGCGGCAACATCGGAGAATGCGTATGCGACATGCGCAGCAGCGGTATTGCCATCGATCGTCATGGTCTTTGCCATTCTATTTCCTCCTGCTATTATTTGGGGGGTGGCCCCTTTTCTACCAATGTGTATTATATCAAAGAACCGTTCAAACTGTCAACGGATTCCAGGCGCAAAAACCTTTTTTCTCGACAGAAAGATTTTTCATTGCCAAACACCGCAAATCGGGATATAATATCGGGCATGGAAACCATCGTTTCATTCTTCAGAGACCATATCCTGACCTATTCGGTCTTCGCTGCGCTCGGCATCCTCGCAACGTTCGGCATGTCGCTCCTTCTGTGCGTCAAACGCGAGCAGAACTGGGTGCGTCAGCTGTTTCTGATGATCGGCTCACTCCTCGGGCTCGTGCTCGGCGCAAAGCTGTTCGGCATCGTTTCGTACGCGACCTATCTGATGCGGCAGGGCGTGCCGGTCACGTTCGAAAAGATCGTGTTCCAGTCCGGCATCGTATTCTACGGCGGGCTTCTGGGCTATTTCGGTTCGTTCTGGCTGCTGTCGAAGTATCTGCTGCCGAAGCGCCGCATCGGGCGCGACATCGTGGCGGTCACCACGCCGCTGTTCCACGGGTTCGCGCGCATCGGCTGCTACTGCGGGCGCGAGCTTGTGACGATCGACGGCGTCGAAAAGACGATCTGGCATCCGTGCTGCTACGGCATTCAGATGGACAACGCGTTCTGCTCGCACTTCTGGGAGAGCCGCCTGCCGGTGCAGCTTTTCGAATCCGCGTTCAATTTCCTGCTGTTCGCCGCGCTGCTCATCATCTTCCTGAAAGAAACGAAGGAAGAGCGCCGTGGCTGGCTCGTCAAGCTCTACCTGTTCGCGTATGCCGTGTTCCGCTTCATCATCGAATTCTTCCGCGACGACGCGGTGCGCGGCGGCTTCGGCTCGTTCTCGTTCTCGCAGGTCGTGAGCATCGCGATCCTCATCGGACTCGTCGTATTCGAATCGCTGCAGAAATCGGGCGTCGTCAAGCCCCTGCCCCTCGATCCCTACGATCCGGGCGTCGATCTCTACCGTCTCGGCGGACCGAAGCACGTCGAGGAACCGATCGTGTTTCAGGAGGACGAGGACGATGAATAGCGCAGGCGCGTCCGGCTGTTCCGCTGCAAAACAACGAGAGTCCGTTATCGTGCGGACTCTCTTTTTTCAATACTCGGTTTTCGGGATTTCTTCGATGCCGTAGGTCTCCATGAACTCGTCGAGATCGCGCGGCGTGCGGATCAGCATGACTTCAAAGAACCTGCCGGTCTGCAGATTCCGGAACCCCGCCGTGGTCTCTCCGGTGCAGATGCTTTTGCGGAGCACCGGCTGCTCCGTCTCGGCGTCATACCGTTTGAGCGGTTTCTTTTTTCTTCCGAACATCCGGTTTTCCCCCTTTTCCGTCCGCCTGCTGCGGCTTCTTTTCTTCGAATTTGAATACGATCTTATTGGTTTCGTCCAGGATCAGATGCGCGCGGAACGGCTTGTTCGCCTTGCTTTTGAATCCGGAGATCAGCCCGGTGTCGCGCTGCGTCAGCAGCTTTTTCAGCTGATTCTCGGTCAGCTTCTTGTGACAGATCGTGCCGACGGAGAACTTGCAGCCCTCCTTGTACCCGCTGCAGCCGTAGCCCCAGTCATACGCCTTCATCGGCTTTCCGCAGACGGGGCACGGAATGACCTCTTTGGGCTGCTCCGCTGTCTTGAGCCCTTCGGCGACCGGCGCGGCGTCGATCTCCCTGCACCATGCGGCGACCGTGCGTTCGATGTCGTTCTGAAACGCGTTCGCGTCCTCGTTGCCGCGCTCGATCTCGTGCAGGCGCTTTTCCCACTTCGCCGTCAGCGCGGGCGATTTGATCGATTCGACGGTCAGACACCGGATCAGCCCGATGCCCTTGTCGGTCGCGGACAGCGTCTTTTTGCTGCGCTCGGCGTACCCGCGCGTGATCAGCGTTTCGATGATCGCATCGCGCGTCGCGGGCGTGCCGATGCCCGCCACGCTCGGATCGGCAAGGATCTTCTTGAGCTCCTCGTCCTCCAGCTCCTTGCCCGCGCCGATCATGGCGGCAAGCAGCGTCTTGTCGGTGAAATGCTTCGGCGGCTCGGTCTGCTTCTCCTTGACCTCATATCTGCCGGAAACGACCTCGCCCTTTTCAAGCTTCGGCAGCGTCGTTTCCCTGTCCCTGCCGGTGACCGCCATGAAGCCGGGATCGACGATCGTGCTGCCGCTCGAAGTGAATTCCTCGCCCTCGACCGTCGTGGTCACCGTCGTGCGGTTCAGGACCGCGTTGCCATAGAGCATGCAGATCACGCTTTTAGAGATCAGGTCGTAGATCTTCGCCTGATGTCCCGAAAGGCTCTTCGGCTTCGACGTCGTCGGGATGATCGCAAAGTGGCTCTCCACCTTCCGGTCGTTGAAGTACCGCCATTTCGGGAAGCTGCGCGCTCTGCCGTCGATCAGCGGCGCGTAGTCCGGATTGTCCTTCAGGCTGTCCAGCACGCGGTTGACCGTCGGCACCATGTCCTCGGTGAGATAGCGCGAATCGGTGCGCGGATAGGTCGTATAGCCGCCGTCGTACAGCGCCTGCGCCGCCTGCAGCGTTTCCTTCAAGGTCATGCCGTACTTCGCGTTCGCGTCCATCTGCAGCGCCGACAGACTGTACAGCTGCGGCACGCTGCGCTCCTCGCGCTTTTCGGCGATCTCGGTGATTATGCCGTTTCTGCCCTTGATCTTCGCCAGCACCGCGTCGACCTCTCCGCGGCTTGAAAACCGCTTCGCCTTGTGCGTCGCCGGATAGGTCTCGCCCGCGTCGGTTTTGAACACGGCGTCGAGCGTCCAGTACGTTTCCGGCTTGAAATCGCGGATCTGAAGCTCGCGGTCGACAAGCATCTTCAGCGTCGGCGTCTGCACGCGGCCGATGCTCAGCACCTCGCCCTTGACCTTTTGATGCAGCGTCATCGCGACGGTCAGGTTGATGCCGACCACCCAATCCGCGATCCCGCGCATGCGCCCCGCGGATTCGATGTTTTCGACTTCGCTGCGATCCCTGAGCTTGGAAAACGCATCGAGGATTCCCTCCTTGGTCTGCGACGCGAAGCACACGCGTTTGACCGGCTTTTTGCAGCCCGCCAGCTCGTAGATGTAGGAAAAGATGACCTCGCCTTCGCGGTCGAAGTCGGTCGCGTTGATGATCCGATCGCTTTTCGAAAACAGCTTCTTGATCAGCGCGAACTGCTTTTTGGTGCGCGCGTCGAACGAATTGCCGTTCTCCCGCAGCTTCAGTTCGTACGGATGCGGCACGAACGGACGCGGCATGCGCCGCCAGTTCGCGTAGGCGGGATCGTAGTCCTTCGCGTCCTTGAGCTGCACCAGATGCCCGAAGCCCCACGTCACAAAGCATTCCTCGCCGTCGAACCGAATCTTCAGGTATCCGTCCTTCGTCTGCTGCGCCTTGACGGCGCGCTCGTTCGCTTTCAGCGCCGCAAAGCCGATCTCCTTGCCGTTTTCCAGCGTGATATGATCCAGCGCCGCGGCGATCTTGTTGCCGACGTCCGGTTTTTCCGCAAGAATCGTGATCATGATTCGGTTCCTTCCTTTGTCATCTTCACGCGGAACGAGATCGTCCGCGGCGTCGGCAGCGCGTCGAACCGCACCACATAGGCGTCGTGGTCCGTGTCGATGTCGATCACGGTGCCCGCGCCGATCAGCACGTGGACGACGCGGTCGCCGACCGCAAACCGCAGCGCGTCCTCGCTGTCCGGCAGATACCGCTCGGTGTTTCGGATATAGGTGCGCGCGTCGCGGATCAGTCCCTCCTGCGGCGGCGCGGTGTGCTCCAGAAGCTGCGGATCGATGTCCAGCAGGAACCGCGACGGATAGCGCGGCGTGTTGTCGAGGTTGCGTCCCTCGGCTTCCGTCAGATACAGCCGCCGTTCGGCGCGCGTCATGGCGACGAACGCAAGCCTGCGCTCCTCCTCCATTCCCGCAAGCGTGCGCACCTTGCGCGAGGGGAATACGCCCTCGTTCATGCCGATGAGGAACACCGTCGGAAACTCCAGACCTTTTGCCGCATGCACCGTCATCAGCTTGACCTTGTCGCCCGGTTCCGCGGTGTCGCTGTTGGTGAACAGTGCGATGTGCGCAAGGTAGTGCTCGAGCGTGACCTCCTCGCCGCAAGTCGTTTCGTATTCGTACACCGACTGCTTGAGCTCGGCAAGGTTGTCGAGCCGCTCCTGGCTGCCCTCGGTGCGCATCATCGCCTCGTAGCCGCTTTCGTCGAGGATCGCGGACAGCACCTCGGACACGGGGCGGTTTGCGTACGACGCGGTGAACCGGTCGATCAGCTTCACAAACGCCGCCGCTTTGGTCCCCTTCATCGGTTCCGAATCGAGGTTCTGTTTCAGCGCCGCATAGAGCGAACAGTCGCGGCTTTCGGCGTATTCCTCCAGAAACTTCATGCGGCGGTTGCCCATGTTGCGCTTCGGCGTATTGACGACGCGGCGGAACGAAAGGTCGTCCTGGTACGCGATCATGCGAAGATACGAAAGCGCGTCCTTGATCTCCATCCGCGCAAAGAACTGCACGCCGCTGTAGATCGTATAGGGCAGCTTCTCCTTCAAAAAGACTTCCTCGACCTGCCGCGTCAGGTAGTGCGCGCGGTACAGCACGGTGATGTCGCGATAGGCGGTCCCCTGCCCGTGCAGGGCTTTGATCTCGTCCGCAACCCACTTCGCCTCGGCTTCCGCGTTCTTCGCGTGGTGGCAGAGTACCTTTTCGCCGTGCGGCAGCATCGGGATCAAGTCCTTCTTGATGCGATTGCGGTTGTTCGCGATCAGCGAATTGCACACCGCAAGGATCTCGGGCGTGCTGCGGTAGTTCTCGTTCATCAGGATCGTCTTTGTCCCCGCAAAATGCCTGTCGAAGTCCAGAAGATAGCGAACGTTCGCGCCGCGCCAGGTGTAGATCGTCTGGTCCGGATCGCCGACGATGAACAGGTTTTTGTGGTACCCGCACAGCGCCTCCATCAGCTCGTACTGCAAGCCGTCGATGTCCTGAAACTCGTCGATCATGATGTATTCGAGCCGCTTCTGCCACTTCAGACGGATGTCCTCGTGCTCGCGGAAGATGTAGAGCGTAAACTTGATGAGGTCGTTATAATCCAATCCGAAGCACTTCTTCTGCTGATACAGATACCCGTAAAAGAGGATGTCGTTCGTGCCGACCGCGTTCAGGTACTTCTCGCGCAGCGCGTCAAGCGAGAGGTTCACGAGGTCGAGATAGTATTCCGGCTTCTTGAACAGCTTCTGCATCTCGAACATGTCGCGCGCGTTCGAAAAGGTCATGTCCCGCAGCGTCAGCCCGCGCTCCTCGTAGATGATCTTCAGCATGTCGTCAATGTCGGAATTGTCGAGCACGAGAAAGCTCTTGGGATACTGCACCGCAAAGCTGTCCTCCTGCAGGACCGACACGCAGAAGCCGTGGAACGTGTTGATGTAGCCGGTGTCGTTGTCGCCGGTCAGGTTGTGGATGCGCTGACGCATCTCGTTCGCCGCCTTGTTCGTGAACGTGACGCACAGGATGTTGCCCGGCAGAATGCCGTAATCGTTGACCAGATACGCAAACCGGTGCGACAGCGCGCGCGTCTTGCCCGAACCGGCGCCCGCGATCACGCGGATAAAGCCCTCGGTCGAGGTGACGGCTTTCGTTTGGGATGCATTCAAGATCGGTTCGTCCATTTGGATTCCTTCCGTTTATGCGATGCGCCAGACGATCGTCACGGTGTCGGTAACCTCGATGTCGTCCGGTTCGATGTTCAGATCAAAGGCGGCGTCCGCCGATTCCGCCTTGCACAGCATGTTTCGCGGCATCGGTCGCACGGCAAAGTCGATTTCGGCACGCGAATAATCGATGCTTTGGATGCCGTCCAGCGTCACGCCCGCCGCCCCGGCAAGCACCTCCGCCTTTGCCTTCGCGTCGGCGACCGCCTGTTCGAGCAGCAGGTTCTTCGCGGCCTCCGGATCCTTGACGGTGTAATCGATCGAAAGCTCCGGCTCCGCCGCCGCGTGCGCAAGCGCATAGAGGATCCTGCCGAGCAGCGCGTTGTCGGACGCAAACTGCACCTTCAGAACATGCCGGTAGCGATAGCCGACAAAGCGGTTCTTGTAGACGCCGTGATCGTCATACCCCTCGTACTCGGCGTCCGCGCGAAACTGCAGCGTCCTGAGGTCCGTGCGCGCAAAGCCGAACGGCAGCAGCACGGCGGCGAGCGCTTCGGTATCCCGCGCGGAATGCTCCAGCGCGTCGGCATATTCCCGGTAAACGCCGGACAGCGTCAGGGTGATCCGCGTCGTGTCCGGTCTCAGCTTCAGTTGTCCCTTTCCCGTCACCCGAATGATGCGCATATCCTCCATCGGTTGCTCCTTTCCGCAAAAGCGCAGTTTTTACCTGATACCATCATACCGCCTTGTCCGTCCGCTTTCAAGTGTTTTGTTTCGCTTCTCTTGACAACGCGGGCAGAACTTCTATAATCTGGATGAGAAAGGAGCGGACCATGAACGAGCGAACCAGAAAAAACCTGACCGGCGCATTCGCGTTTCTGACGCTGATGGGAATCGTCAGTCTGTTTTCCGACATGACGCACGAGGGCGCGCGCAGCATCCTCGGCGAATACCTGAACCTCACCGGCGCCTCGGCGGCGACGATCGGGTTCGTGTCGGGCGTCGGCGAACTGTGCGGCTATTCGCTCCGGCTGCTTTCCGGCTTCGTGGCGGACCGGACCAAAAAATACTGGGCGCTCGTCATTGCGGGCTACGCGCTGCAGGTGCTTGCGATCCCCGCGCTTGCGCTGATTCCCGAAAACGGCTGGGTGCTCGCCTGCGGGCTCGTCATTCTGGAGCGCATCGGAAAGGCGATCAAAAAGCCCGCCAAGAATACGCTCGTGAGCTTCGCCGCAAGCGAAACCGGCGTCGGCAAGGGCTTTGCGTATCAGGAGTTTCTCGATCAGCTCGGCGCGTTTCTCGGGCCGGTGATCCTGTTCGTCATCACGCTGCTGCTCGGCACGGAAAAGCTCTTTTCCACCTACCGGATGTGCTTTCTGATTCTCGGCATACCGGCGCTGATCACGCTCGGGCTCGTGCTGTTTTCGCGGTACCGGTACCCGCATCCCGAAACATTCGAACAAACGGAGGAAAAAAAGGAAGCGTTCCGCTTCCGCAAGTCGTTCGTGTTCTACATGATCGCGATCTCTTTGTTCGCGTTCGGATTCGCCGACTTCACGCTGATCACGCTGCACGCCGCCAAAACGCAGGCGTTTCCCGATTCGACGCTGAGCCTTCTCTACGCCGCCGCCATGGCGGTCGATGCGTTCGCCGCGCTGTTTTTCGGCTGGCTGTTCGACCGGATCGGTCTCAAGGCGCTGATCCTCTCCACCCTCTGCAGCGCGTTCTTTGCGGGCTTTGTGTTCCTGACCGGCAATCCGGTCCTGATCGGCGTCGGCATCGTGCTCTGGGGCGTCGGCATGGGTGCGCAGGAGAGCATCATGAAGGCCGCCGTGAGTTCCATCATTCCGCGCACGCACCGCTCCGCGGGCTTCGGCATCTTTGAGACCGGTTTCGGCGTCGCATGGTTTTTGGGCAGCTGGCTCTTGGGCGCGCTCTACGACGTCCGTCCGCTGTACCTCGTGCTCGTCTCCGTCGCCGTGCAGCTTCTTGCGGTCCCCTTCTATCTGCTGTCGCTCAAAGCGGACAAAGCGGATTGAGCCGCAGCATAGAACAGATTACATAAAGAAAGCACTTGTAGAAGCAAGTGCTTTTTTGATGCAAAGATTGTTATTCTGACAAATCACAGTTATCGTGAATGCTCGTAACGTCTCCCGGACGAAATGAAAACAACCGTGAAATCGCCTGCGGCGGTGAAATCTTCGGACTCCGTCCTCGGGTGAAATCGTTCGCTTTGCTCACGGTGAAATGAAATCCGTCCTTCACCCGCACGAAGTGCGGACTTCACCCCGAAAGGATTTCACAGCCCGTCAGGGCGATTTCACCCGTCCGTAAGGACGGATTTCGTTGAAAAAAGCACTTGCCGAAGCAAGTGCTTTTTTCTGGTACCCCCTCAGGGATTCGAACCCTGGACACCCTGATTAAGAGTCAGGTGCTCTAGCCAGCTGAGCTAAGGAGGCATATGGTGGAGCGGGAAACGGGGCTCGAACCCGCCACCTCAGCCTTGGCAAGGCTGCGCTCTACCAAATGAGCTATTCCCGCGAACAAATGTTAGTATAGCGGTTCGTTCGCGGTTTGTCAACATATATTTTTGCAAATGCAAAAGTTTTTTATTCGGCGGGCTGCGTTCCCCACCCCGTCATGCGGTCCATGATTGCATAGAGCGCGAGGTACTTCTCGTCGGTCATGGCGGTCGTTTCGCCGAGCTCTAAAAGCCGCGCGGAATCCGCATTGTTCTCCCACGCGGGCAGCCCCGCGCCGTTCGGATCGCCGGTTTTCATAAAGTTGATGATGTAGCCCTTGATGTTCTTTTCGAGCGCGTAGTCCGCTTCGTCAAAGAGCTTCGAGTTTTCCGGCAGGTTCCCGTAGAAATAAATCAGTTCGCCGCTGTGCCACGCGCCGAGACGCCCGTTGTGCTTGCTGAAATAATACTCCCAGACCGGAATGCCGTTCTCGACGGCAAGGCGGTTCAGACAGTAATGCGGATAATTGAAGAACACCGCGCCGTAGATCGCGGCCCACATTTCTTTCGCCTGCTCGTCGGTCGTCGGCGCAAAGACGCGCAGCACGTCGTCCGCGTGTTCCTTGAAATACGATCGGACGCGCTGTTCGTAGTTCTTCATGTTCGCGTCGCCGAGGATCAGAAAAGGTCCGCTCTCCTCGGAATTGTACCCGTGCAGGATCGCCTGCTCGTTGTGGACGCCCTTTTTGTACGATTCGTACGGCGTCTCCGTGAGCGCGTAGCCGTCGACGGTCATAAAATGCTGCGTGTATGCCTCGTTGACGATCGTTTTCGCGTCGAGCGCGCGCAGCTCCTCCGGCGTTCTGACATGGTATCGCGCCTTGAGCTCGTTTCCGGATGCGATCGCGTCGTCGTAGGAGCGGAACGAATGCGGCGGCTCAACCGAAGCGACGGTCGAGCTTTCGAGCAGGACCCGTTGGAAGAGCCCCGAAGCTCTCGGCGAGGTACAGATCGCGCTGACGCTTGCCGCACCCGCGGACTCGCCCGCACGCGTGATGTTAGATGGATCGCCGCCGAACGCCGCGATATTGTCCCGGACCCATTCGAGCGCCTTGATCTGATCCAGAAGCCCGTAGTTGCCGGTCGTGCCGTGCTCGGATTCGGCCCTGAGCCCTTCATCCGCAAGGTAGCCGAACACGCCGAGGCGGTAGCCGAGAT
>JAFRRO010000083.1 GCA_017428025.1 Clostridia bacterium | reverse complement strand
GAGATGGTTATGCCGGGCGACAACATCCGCATGGAAATCCAGCTGATCACGCCGATCGCGATGGAGCAGGGTCTCCGCTTCGCAATCCGTGAAGGCGGCCGTACGGTTGCTTCCGGCGTCGTTGCAAGCATCATCGAGTAACATCAAACAGAAAAGAAGCCGAGCGATCGGCTTCTTTTTCATCAAGGAGGAATCCGCATGCTGCTGCGAATCGGTTCGATTCTTTTGAACATCATCTACGGCGTTGTGCTGAATCTGAATCTGTACACGGACCGGGCGAGGATGCCGGACGGCGGATCCCGAACCTGGCAGCGCAGTCCGGTCGACAGGCTGTTTCTGTGCGATCAGTCCTGGCTTCTGTATCTTGAGATCGCGCTCGGCGCGGTCAGCATCATCACAAGCATTCTGCTTTTGATCGGCGGCAAAGCCCAGAAGAGCAACGTCCTCAAGACGGTGCAGATCGTCAGCACGGCGGCTTCGACCGTGATGTTCATCGTCATCATGATCGTAACCGCAAACGCGAACGTGCGCTACGCCTGAAAAAGGCAAAAAAACAGGAGCCGGTTTGATCTCCTTTTCTGTTATTCGGAAAGCGTCGTCAGCGTAGCGCGGCAGGGCGCGCCGTCGCAGTCGCCGAGGTTTATGGGCGCGCAGTTCAAAAGATATGCGCCGTCCGGCACGGCGGAAAGGCGGACGCCCTCGAGCAGCACGACCTCGGCCTTTAACAGCAGAAGATGCACTGCGGCGGGCGCGTCGAACGGTCCGACGGTCTGCGATTCATTGCCGAGCAGGTCGACGCCTGCGTCCGCAAAGACGGCCGCCGCCTCCAGGGAAACCGTCGCGTCGCCGCGAATGAGAATCCGCCGCTGCGCGTCCGGATACGCCTCCCTCGCCTTGTTGAGCAGCGTCCGCGCGTGTTCGGCGGTGACGGCGCCGTCGATCGTGCCGACGTACGCCGGACCGATGAACTTCGAAAGCGCGAGGTCGCCGATCCCCTTGCCGTCCGCAAGGAAGTGCAGCGGCGCGTCGACGTGCGTGCCGTTGTGCGCGCACAGCGAAAGCGCGGTCAGGTTGCAGACGTCGCCGTCCGCAATGCGCATCAGCATGCGCTTTTCCGGCTTCGGATCGCCGGGATAGATGTCCGCCGTAAACAGCGGCTGGGTGATGTCGTAAAGCATCCTTCTTTCCTTTCTTATGTGATGTGCTGTCGAACAACCCCTCAGTCACCTTTCGGTGACAGCCCCCCTTGCACAGGTGGGCCAAGGTCAGGCTGACGGAGGGGTTGTGCATCCACGGTGTAAAAAGGCTTTTGGGTTCGCGTACATCCTGTGCCGTTCAGAGATCCTTCGTCGCTTCGCTCCTCAGGATGACACCGAAACGCGCGCGGCTCCCCCTCTTGTCATCCTGAACGCAGTGAAGGATCTCTGAACGCAAGAATGCTTCACTGTGTTTTGCGTCATCCCGCGCCGCAGGCGCGGTGCCCGCAAGCGATTGGTAGCGCAGCGGAGGCGTCGCGTGGGCGCTTGCAACCGAGCAGCCGCAGCAAGCGTGATCGCTTGCGGAGAGGAGCCGCAACGGAGCGGGTGAGCGGTGACATTTCTTGAAAGCCGGAAATAATCCTTTTATAGCAAAAATGTCGCCGCGAACGATGCGACGTTCGCCATCCCGCGCCGCAGGCGCGGTACCCGCAAGCGATTGGTAGCGCAGCGGAGGCGTCGCGAGGGCGCTTGCAACCGAGCAGCCGCAGCAAGCGTGATCGCTTGCGGAGAGGAGGAGCGGCGGAACAAGACGATGCGACGACTTGCTTGCGAAACAAAAAAGTCGTCGCGAGCCAAGTGAAGCCCGCGACGACGATGGAGCTGATGATCAGATTCGAACTGACTACCTCGTCATTACCAATGACGTGCTCTACCTACTGAGCTACATCAGCGCTCGCAACGCGCATTATAACAAATACGCGTTCAGAATGCAAGCCTTTTTTTCAAATTCCCGAAAAAAGTCGGATCAGCTTTGAACCTGCCGCGTCGAGCCGATTGCGGTGATGAACGCCGCGTTCTCGGGAATGACGAACTTCACCTTATGCAGCTTCGCGATGCCATCGAGCATCTCCTTTGCGATCGGCTGCGAATCGAGGATCGTGCCGCAGACGAAGATCGTGCGCGTGAGGTGCGCCTTGGTGCAGAACGCCGCCATGACGCCGATGCTCTGGAAGATCAGCGTATAGACGCCGCGCGCGAGCGAAGCGTCGTCCGCCGTGCCCGCTTTCTGGAGGTTCGCGACGGTCGTTTCGGGCGTGAGATTCGAAATCTGTCCCTCCGTTACGTCCTTCAGAAGCAGGTCGCAGTTCTCCGCCTTGCCCTCCGCCGCGAGCGCCTGCAGCGCTTTCGGATCGAAGGAACCGAACAGCTTTTCGCTCATGCCCTGCAGCATGCCGCCGCCGACGCCGGAGCCGCCCAGATGCCATGCGCCGAACGGGGTGATGCGCACAAACGCGGTGCCGGTTCCGACGCTTGCCACGATCATGTTGAGCCGCTTTGCCGTGATCAACGCGCCGCGATAGAGCGACGCGAACTCGTCGACCTTCACGACCTTCTTGCCCGCAAGCGTGTCGGGCAGGGACGCCGCGCCGACGCCGGTCACGGTGATGCACTCCGCACCCTCCGTGCCGAAGCGGTTCAGCGCCTCTTCGAGCGTTTCCTCCGGCTGCTTCAGCGTCGTTTTCAGAAGCTTGCTGCCCTGCATCATGACGATCTTGGTGCCGGATGCGCCGAGATCGACGCCGACGACCTTTTTATGCGGCTGCAGCGCAAAGTACACCGGCGGCGCGATAATTGCCGTCGCAACCGCCTCAGCGATCGCATTGACGCCCGCCATTGCAATCAACAGCGCAACGAGCGAATTGACGCCGAACACCGAGAACAGGTTTTGGATCGGTTCCGTTTTGCCGAACAGCAGTCCCAGAAAGCCCAGAAAGAACACCGTATTGGTCAGCGCGCCTGCGAGCGCCGACACGAACACCGCGACCGAACGGCTGTTGGTCGGGCGCTTCATGATCAGGCGATAGAGAAGCCCCGGAACGATGCCGACGAGCACGCGCGGAACGATGCAGGTGATGAACGTCCGAAACGGCGAGATGCCGACCAGCGCCGCGCCGAACGCGTCGCCCATGAAGCATTGCAGGAAGCTCGTCATGCCGAAGATGAACCCGAGCAGCGCGCCGTAGCCCGGACCGAGCACGATGGCGCCGATGACGACGGGAATGATAACGGTCGTAATCGACAGAGCGCCGATCTTGATGTAGCCGAGCATCGGCGTGAACGCAAGGAGAATGATCAGCGCGATAAAGATCGCCGCAAGGATCATTTTGCGCAGTTTGTCGCGTTTCATGAGACATACCTCCGAAAAGAGATACCCGTATTATAATCGTTTTTTTCGCATCGTGCAACTGATTCCGGAAAATATAGGAAGAACCGCGGATAAAACGCGGCGAATCTCACAGACTAACGGAAACGTCGTTTTCGGAGGTTTCGCATGGAACTCACTCGCAAACAAAAGATCCTGCTCGCCGCGCTGTCCTGCGCCGCCGCGCTGCTGCTCATCGGTCTGATCCTGTGGATCGCGCTCGACCGGACAGGCGATCCCGTGCCGGCGGAACCGCCGCTGCCCTCGTTTACCGCGCAGCCGACGCCGACGGAAACGCCGACGCCTTCCCCCTCCCCCTCGCCCGCCGCGTCGCCGACGCCGTACTTCCTGCCGCTGGTGCCGGACGGCACGGCGGAACCGACCGCAACCGCCTCGCCGACGCCGGTGACGGAAGCGAACGCCGCGCAGATCAGGACGGAGGCGCGCATCGGAACCTATGACGCACAACGAAAAGAATTTCTGGCGATCGGAACGCAGAACGGCGCGGCGGTCGCCGTTTTGCTTGTCGCGGTACAGCCGCCCGCCGCCGCGGTCACGGCGATCCCCGCGGAGACGCCCGCGCCGGTCTATACGCTCGGTCCGAACGCGGAGGTGCAGCGACTCGACCTTGCGCCGATCGGTACGGCATGTGCGCGGGCGGTCACGGAACGCGAGGGCTGCTGGAACCTCGTCTGGGCGGTCAAAAACCTGACCGGCTGTCAGCCGCCGCACTACCTTTGCGTCGACCTTGCCTGCATGGACGCGTTCTTTTCTTTCGTCCCCTCGCTCGAAACCGACGGCGGAATGATCGACGCTGCCGCGTTCTCCGAAATCCTGCACGCCTCCGGCGAAGACCGCGCCGTGCGGTTTGCCGAATTCGGCGTAGGCGTCGTGCGCTGTCTTTCGAAGGTCTCCCTCTGGGAGCTGCCCGCGTTCAAATCCGCCACGAAAGGCGCGTTCTCCTCCAGCCTGTCCGTACTGGAACTGCTTTCGCTGATGCGCATGCTCAAGGCCGTCGAGACATTTTCCGTTTCGGTGTACGGTGCGGCCGCAGAATAAAAAGCGGCGCCCGCAGGCGCCGTTTCCTTTACGCTCTGAAATTGTATCCGCAGTCGGGACAGTAGTAGGTCCTGCGCCAGGGCGAGAACCAGCGCTTTGAGCGCCACGCGTAGCCCTTGCCTGCGATCGCTTTCAGGATTGCGATCCACCAGTCGAACAGGATCAGGATCAGAAGCCCGATGATCCAGCGGATCACGGACCAGACTGCATAGTAGATGCCGAACAGCACGAGCCAGAAGCAGCCGTGCCGCTTGCTCTCGCCGGTCAGCATCGCGCGGGTGCCGCCGCATTTCGGACATTTGACATTCAGCGCCATGGTTCACAGCTCCTTTCTTTATGATGGAATCAGTATAGCAGACGCCTCCCGCACCGTCAATCGGGCATCGGTGCGGAAAATAATTCGTTATTTCCGTAAAATAATCGTTGACAGACGCGGTTTCTTTCGTTATAATATCTCTTGCGCGTTAAGTTGCGCGAGGGAGCATAGCTCAGCTGGGAGAGCATTTGCCTTACAAGCAAAGGGTCACAGGTTCGAGCCCTGTTGTTCCCACCATAATACGGCCCGGTAGTTCAGTTGGTTAGAATGCCAGCCTGTCACGCTGGAGGTCAGGGGTTCGAGCCCCCTTCGGGTCGCCAATTTGCCTCGGTAGCTCAGTTGGTAGAGCAAGGGACTGAAAATCCCTGTGTCGGTGGTTCAAGTCCACTCTGAGGCACCATCCTGCGGGAATAGCTCATTTGGTAGAGCGCAGCCTTGCCAAGGCTGAGGTGGCGGGTTCGAGCCCCGTTTCCCGCTCCACGAAAACAAGGCGGCTGCAGCCGCTTTTTCATACAGGATTCGGCGCCATGGCCAAGCGGTAAGGCACGGGTCTGCAAAACCCTTATCCCCGGTTCGATTCCGGGTGGCGCCTCCAAAAGAAGCCCCAAAAACCTCAGTGTTTTGGGGCTTCTTTCTATCCCGCCTTGTGCTCATTTGCCAAACTGGGCACAAAGTGGACACAGTTTTTTCAAAGACATGTTTCTCCAAGATGTTATTAGCACTACGTTGTGGACTGTCTTGGCGCTGTACGTTTTTGCCGGACTTACCAATACCTGCAGTCCTTTGACTTCTTTATATACCGCAGGCTTCCACTCCGTTTTCATCATATCGTTATAAAACTTTTGAATCATGCCGGTCGTCACGCTCTTCAACGGTACATTTCCGAGATGCGGGATGATATGAACTTTGACAGCCGTTTTCATATCCGCAAGCGCATTCGGGCGGAGATGGGTACAGTATACTTCCAGCCATTCATTCAGCACATCGGCAAGCGTTCTGCCCTTGGTATAGGCATACTGCCCGGTGTCAATGTCGTATTCGACTTTTGCGGCAAATTCTTTTGCTTCCCGCGCTGTCGGAAATGATTTGTTGCGCTGGATGCGTTTGCCGTTTTCGTAAATCGCGTACCGCACACGGTAGCGCTTTCCTCTTTTATCGACTGTTGCCATACTACACCTCGATCAGTTCCGCGCGGACGATCTCATCGGCGCGGGCGCGGATGTTGTTCATGGCGCCGACCCATGCCATCTGATCGCGGCGCTTGAGAT
>JAFRRO010000082.1 GCA_017428025.1 Clostridia bacterium | reverse complement strand
CTTGTCAGGGGAGCTGTCAACGCAGTTGACTGAGGGGTAGTCAGGAAACTACCCTCCCGTCTCGCTTCGCGAGCCACCCTCCCTGACAAGGGAGGGTCGAAAAAGCATGCCGATTTGAAAACACCCTTTTCAGAACAGCTGTTAACGGCGTTTTTTTGTGTTACGGCGTGTTCAGCCGGTCGATGATCTCGCGCATGCGCGCCTTCTGACGCTCGGAGAGCATCGGCGCAAGCATCCGGTAGATCTCCTCCATCTTCGATTCGTTCAGTTCGCCGGTCTGCTTCTGCTCGGCGGTCAGCTTCAAAAGCGTTTGCATCAGCTCGTCGCCCGATTTGCCGCGATAGGATTCGTACTGGTCGTTCAGATTCATACTCTCACCTCACCGTATCGTATGCGCGCTGCACCGTTTTCGTGCAGCGAACATATCATGATGCAGGAGGTGACGATATGAACATGCAGCCGCAGCGAACCGGACCGTCCCCGCTTGCCTGCGCGGTTACGCTGGGTGAAGCCGTGCGCGAGGAGCACGGGCGCGCGGGCGTCGAACAGTATGTCAAGGCGCTTGCGCCGCTTTTGCCGCGCGATCTTGTCGATCAGCTTGCCTACCGGTTGAACGTGCCCGCGCCCGCGGTGCCGCTGCCGCCCCCGCCGCCTCCGCCGCAGAAGCCCCCGATGCAGATGCCGGACATGGACCGGCTCTTTCAGATGATGCGGCTCATGGAACAGCTGAAGCCGAAGGGACCGCGGGAATCATAGTTTTATGCCGAAGAAGTGTGTTTTCGGCGTTATTGCCCGTCCGGCATTTCACGAGTCACGTTTTCAAGCATCCCCGTAACGACGGCGTTCAATTGTTTCGCGTTCTCGGATGTGATTACGCTTTTGCCGGTCCGTGCTTCAATATCCTTTCGCGCATTTCCGGCAACCGTTCCGCCCTCATGCGCAACGTGGCGGTTTTCCGTGAACCCTTGCGGGTTTTGAACCTTTGTAAGCTCCGTGGTCGTCGCCTCCGCAAGCATATTCAGGGCAAGCTCCAACGTGCTCATATTGTCGCGCAGATTTTCCTTTTTCAGGCTCTTGAGGTTCTTATACTGCCTTGTGCTCATGCCGGCCCACGCTTTTGTCACTTCGTCCGTCAAAAGCGCGTATTCCTTCCCCTCGGAGACGCCGTGCGCTTTCCACTGATCCGTCAGTTCTTTGCGCGCGCGGATCGTCAGCAAGCGTTGATTGATCCAGTCGGCGTCATACCCTTTCTTGGCATAGGTTTTCAAAGCACGTTCGATCGCAAGCTCCGGATCGATCGTTTCTTCGATCCGTTCCTTGCCTACCTCGGCAAGCCACAGCTTGAACGGTTCGGCCTTCTTGGACGGAACGGACTGAATCAGTCTCAGAAGCTGTGCCGTGTCGGCGACGTCCGTCATTCGGTGTTTGCCGTCCTGCGCACGCAGCTTCAAAGCGTGACAATTTGTCACGGTTTCATTTCCTTCTTCTTTGAGTCTCTGTTTCAGCTTGCGCCAGTAAGCAGTCGGCGATTGACTGTCCGTCAAAACCCGAATGACATCCACAATCGAGAAATACCATTCCTCGGCTTCGGCATCCCACGCCGTGCGAATCGGCTGATCCTCAAACAATTGTATCCTATCCTGATCCATATCCCAAACCTCTCAATCTGCATCCTGTTTGATACAGTATAGCATGACAGCCGTGCTTGCGTCAAATCCGGCGACATGCGCGGCGGATTTGACACCTTGCACCGGCTGCCGCCCGGACGCCGCAGGCGATAGGCAACCGGTGAAACCTCACATGATGAAACCGCCGTTTCATCATGTGAAATGAATAACGCGCCGAGGGGGCGGCGCGTTATTCGGGGTTTGACAGTTGGGAAGGGCTTTGCTGTCACAGGGTCCTTTCGCTCCCTGCGCCTGTATCATATCATGCAAATGTGTCATAAACTCGTTCGAATTGTGAATGATTCGGCTTTCGAAGCATAAAAATGTGGCAAAATTGAAACATTATAAATATTTTTGTCTTTTTTTGAAAAAAGTGCGGCAAAATCCTGCAAAGTATGGTAATATATAGGTGACACGAAAACGATATCCGTGTCAGAAGGAGTGGAACATATGCGTATTTCTATTTCCGGCAAGAATCTGGAAGTTTCTTCCTACATGCGCGAAGTCGCAGAGAAGAAACTCTCCAAGCTGGATCGGTACTTCCCGCAGGACACCGAAGCACAGGTCACGCTCTCCGTCGAAAAGAACCGCCACATCGTCGAGGTGACGATCCCCCACGAGGGACGCATCATCCGCGGTGAGGAGGTCTCGAGCGACATGTATGCCTCGCTCGACAACATCGTGGAGAAGCTGGAAAAGCAGATCGTGCACAACCGCACGCGTCTCGCGAAAGGGCTCAGGCAGGATGCGTTCCGCGATCTTCCCGTCGAAGACTTCGACGACGACGAAGACGGTCCGCAGATTGTCCGCGTGAAGCAGTTCTCCGTCAAGCCGATGAGCGAAGAGGAGGCCATGCTGCAGCTTGAGCTGCTCGGTCATGCCTTCTACGTATTCCGCGATGCGGATACGAACGAGATCAACGTTCTTTATAAACGTAAAGACGGCAACTACGGCCTGATCGAACCGTTATAAGTTTCACCCAGAAAAGGGGCCTCCGCAAGGAAGCCCCTTTTTCCTGTTCATTCCGCTCTGAGTTCCCAGAAGAGCACAGCGGCGGCAGCGGCGACGTTCAGCGAATCGACGCCGTGCGCCATCGGAATTTTGATCGTGAGATCGCAGGCGGTGATCGTATGCAGCTTCAGCCCGTCGCCCTCGGTGCCGAACACCAGCGCAAGGCGGTCGATCGCTTTGAGCCTCGGATCGCCGAGCGCGATCGATTCCTCCGCAAGCGCCGTCGCGGCGACCGTAAAGCCCGCACGGCGCAGCAGCGAAAGCCCGCCCTCCGGCCAGCTTTCGAGCGTCGCCCAAGGCACCTGAAAGATCGTGCCCATGCTGACGCGTACCGCGCGGCGGTTCAGCGGATCGCAGCAGGTCGGCGTCAGAAGCAGCGCGTCCACATTGAGCGCGGCGGCGCTGCGCACGATCGCGCCGAGGTTGCCCGCGTCGGTGATGCCCTCCAGCACGGCGATGCGCTTTGCGTCCCGGATGACCGTTTCCGGCGCAGGCTGCGGCGTCCGGCGCATGGCGGCAAGCACGCCGCGCGTGAGCGTATAGCCCGTCAGCGACTGCAGCAGCGCGCGATCGCCCGTATAGACCGGCACGTCGGGACAGCGCGCAAGGATCGCTTTCGCGTCGCCCTCGATGTGCTTTTCCTCCATCAGAAACGAGACGGGTTCAAAGCCCGCGTCCAGCGCAAGGCGGATGACCTTCGGGCTTTCGGCGATGAACACGCCTTTTTCGGGCTCCAGACGGTTTCGGATCTGCGCCTCGGTGAGCCGCGCATAGACGTCGAGCTCCTCGCGGTCGACGGAATCCAGATAGATGATCTCTCCCATACCGTGAAAAAATGCCCCGCCGGTGCCGGCAGGGCGGAAATCCTTTGCTTATTTGTTCTCGAGATACTCGTTCATCGCGTTGCACAGCTCGTCGCAGTCGATGCCGTGGACGGCGCACGCCTGTTCGAGGTTCTCAAAGTGCGACATGGCGCAGCCGAGGCAGTGCATACCGCTCGCAATGAGAATGCCCGCGAGATTCTCGTCAACCTTCAGGATGTCCTGGATGTTCATATCTTTGGTGATCATGTTCTTTGCTCCTTTACTGTCAATGGATGTAGTATACCGTATCCCGACGCGTTTTTCAACACTCGATTTGTGATATTTTCGTGACGGTCAGGATTTCTTCAGAATCATTGCCGACACCGGCGGAATCATGCAGGAAAGCGTGTCGCGCACGGAGAACGCCTTGCCCTCCGTGTCGTGATAGACGCCCGCAAACGAAAACGGTTTGTTCGCGTCCGGTCCTTCGCGGAACAGCGCCGGATAGACGCACGCGCGGCACGGCGTATCGCCCGCGTTGACGAGCAGGATCAGCGTTTCGCTTGCGCAGCTGCGGACCACGCACAGCGCGTTTCGACCGATCGCGGCAATGCGGATCCCGCCGCTGCGGATCGATTCGCTGCTGCGATGCAGCGCGATCAGCGCTTTGATGCGCTCGCGCTGGTCGAGGTCGCCGCCGTCCCACGGGAAGGTCACGCGGTTGAGCGGATCGATCATGCCGGTGACGCCGACTTCGTCGCCCGCAAAGATGCAGGGCACGCCGGGCAGTACCATCTGCAGCGCGCTTGCGACGAGCACGCGCGCTTTCGCCTTATCGAGCGTCTGCGCATCCGGCTTGTAGGAACGCTGCTGCTCCTTGGTGAGCGTACGCACGTTGGGAAGCCCGCAGAGCGCGGTCTTGATGCGCTCGGTGTCGTGCGAGCCCAGCAGGTTCAGGCAGGCGTCCAGAAACACCTTCGGATAGTCCGCAAGCAGGACGTTCAGCGCGTCGGCGTAGGCATAGGCGTCGATGCGGCCGTTCAGAAACTCGACCGTCGGATCGCGGAACGGATAGTTCATCGCCGCGTCGAGCTCGTCGCCGTTGACGTAGCCGCGGCGTCCCTCCGGACCGATCTTGGTGGCGCAGTTGTCCCAGACCTCGCCGAGCAGCAACGCGTCCGGATCGAAGCGCTTGATCGTCTTTCGCACGCCGCGGATGAACGAATCGGGCAGTTCGTCCGCCACATCGAGCCGCCAGCCGGACGCGCCGTGCTTAAGCCACGTCTCGAGCACGCCGTCCTCGCCCTGGATGAATTTCGTATAGCTCGGTTCCGTCTCCTCGACGTTCGGAAGCGTCTCGAAGTTCCACCAGCATTCGTAGCGCTTCGGCCACTCATAGAAGCGGTACCAGGCATAATACGGCGATGTGCGGCTCTCGCACGCGCCGTAGGTGTTGTAGCGGTGATAGCGGTCGAAATAGATGCTGTCGTCGCCGGTGTGCGAAAACACGCCGTCCAGAATGATGCGGATGCCGTATTCCTTCGCGGCCGCGGCAAGCACTTCGAAGTCGGCGTTCGTGCCGAGCAGCGGATCGACGTTCTTATAGTCCGCGGTGTTGTAGCGGTGATTCGAATGCGCCTCGAAGATCGGGTTCAGATACAGGCTTGTGATGCCGAGCGAAGCAAGGTACGGCAGCTTTTCGCGGATGCCGTTCAGGTCCCCGCCGAAATAATCGTCCGGCGCATAGTCCTTTGCGCCGCCGTGCGGCTGGTCGTACGGCTGTTCGTTCCAGTTCTCGTGCACGAAGATCGGTCGTCCGCTTGCGCGATAGTCTTCCGCCGCGCGCAGAAACCGTTTGCGGTCCGAGCAGAAGAAGCGGTCCGGAAAGATCTGATAGCAGACGGAATTGCGGAACCATTCGGGCGTCGTGAACGCGCCGTCATAGACGGTCAGCCCGAACAGCTGCGCCCGATCCGAGGTGCGCGCCTCGCCGCTTTGCGCGCCGAAAAAGCGTCCGTCGTCGAGGCGGAAGCCGTATCCCATGCGGCACGGATAATCCGGCGCACGGAAGCGCGCGCGATAGCAGGAACCGTCCCAATCCATGGGAATCGCGTCCTGCCGTCCCGGCATGTCGATTAAAAGCTGCGGTGCTCTGTTCGCGTCGCCGTCGAGACGGATATGGACCGTCTCCCCCGTCTTGACCGCGCCGAACGGTGTCTTGTAGCGCGGATCTCTGGAATGATGATACCAACTCATACTCACGATTATACGCACTTTCGACGCATCTTGCAACACTAACTTTGTCGATCGAAATACTTTGACGATTTCCGGGAACTATGCTATACTGCACATATGAAGGAAGAGACTGCAAAACGCTATATTAACCTGCTTCTGACCGCCGTTCTGATGGCTGCGGTCGTGTATGCGGTGTTCAAATATGCGATCCCGCTGCTCTTCCCGTTTCTGATTTCGCTGCTGATTTCCGCACTCGTGCTGCCGCTGGTTTCGCTGCTGCACCGCAAGGCGCATCTCAACAAAAAGCTGACCGCAGCGATCCTCGTGACGATCTCGTATCTGGTCATCGCGGGACTGCTGCTGCTCGCCGGACGCTTTCTGTACCGCTCCGCGTCGAGCGCGGTCGACTGGTTCAACACGCGATTTGTGCCGGATATCAACGCCCTGCTTCTGAGGATCGACAATCTCGTGCAGGATTCGGATTCCTCGCTGATGGCGTGGCTCTATTCGATGAAGGACACGCTGATTTCGTCGCTGCAGCCGAAGGTTGTGCAGCTTTCCACCTCAGTCGTGACGGGGCTTGTGTCCAACGTGCCGTCGTTTGTCATCAAGGTCATCATTTCGATCGTCGCGACGTACTTCTTCGCGCTCGACTACGACAACATCCGCCGCGCGATCACCTCGCGCATGTCGGAAGAGACCTATCAGAAGGCGTCCGCGGCGTTCGGTTCGCTGCGCAGCACGATGGGACAGTATCTGCGCGCCTACTCGCTGATCTTTCTCATCACCTTTGCGGAGCTGACCGTCGGGCTTCTCTGCGCCGGCGTCAAGCACTTTGTGCCGATCGCGCTCGGCATTGCGGTCTTTGACATTCTGCCGATCCTCGGCTCGTCGATGATCATGCTGCCGTGGTCGATCATCACGCTGCTCAGAGGCAACTATCAGCAGGGCATCATCCTGTTCATCGTATATGTCGTGATCGTCGTCGCGCGGCAGTTCATCGAACCGAAGATCGTCGGCGACCGCGTGGGCATGCACCCGCTGATCACGCTCATTGCGATGTACGTGGGACTCAAGCTGTTCGGCGGCATCGGCATGTTCGCGCTGCCGATCACCTGCGCCGTCATCATGCAACTGGAGCTTGCGGGCGTCACGCATCTGTTCCCCGTACGGCGCGAGCCGACCGAGGCGCCGCCCATCGAAAAGAAACGACATTTTTTCCGAAAAAAAAGGAAATAAACGGATGTTTGAAACATTCCTGTTACAATTATGACGCATTTGCATGATACAATCATCCATGAATAGAGGAATCGGAGGAAGGGACTATGATAAAGATTCTGATCGTGGACGATGAGGAACCGATCGCAAACCTGATCCGCATGAACCTGATGCGGCAGGGCTATAACTGCACCTGCGCCTACGACGGGCAGCAGGCGGCCGATCTGTTGGAGAAAAACCCGTTTGACCTCGTCCTTCTGGACATCATGCTGCCGAAATTCGACGGCTATGATCTGCTTGCCTTCATCCGCCCGATGGGCATCCCCGTGATCTTTCTGACGGCGAAGAGCGACGTCAACGACCGCGTCAAGGGGCTGAAGCTCGGCGCGGAGGATTACATCGTCAAACCGTTTGAAATCGTGGAACTTCTGGCGCGCATCGAAGTGGTGCTGCGCCGCTACAATAAAACGCAAAGCTTCATTCAATGCTATGACGTTCTGATCGACCTGGAGGCACGCGACGTCATCCAGAACGGCCAGCACATCGTTCTGACGCGCAAGGAATTCGACCTGCTCGTGCTGTTTGCGCAGAACCCGAACACCGCGCTGTTCCGCGAATCGATGTTCGAGCGCATCTGGGAGACGGATTACGTCGGCGAAACGCGTACGCTGGACAGCCATGTACAGCGCCTGCGCCGCAAACTCGGCTGGCAGGACCGCATCAAGACGGTCCACAAGATCGGCTATAAGCTGGAGATTCCCGAAGAGGAGACATGAGGTTCGCTCTCAAAATCTGCATTTGTACCGTATTGATCGTAGCGCTGCTGTTCGGCGTGCTGGGACAGATTCTCATTGCACGCAGTTTCCGGACGGCGCTGCGTTTTCGCGTACAGGCGGCGGTTGCGGACTATTCGGCGCTTGCGTCCGCAATGGAAGCGGAGCTCTACGGCATCTCGCTCTACTACAACACCGCCTCCCCCGCCATGTACGAGGAGATTCTGGGACGCGCCGGTTCCAACCAGGGCGTAGAATCGCCCTGCGCGCTCTACGACACCGATTTCCGGCTTTTGACCGCGAGCAGCGAGGATTTCCCCGAAACGCTCGATTTTTCGGAGCTGCGCGTGCGCCGCTTCGCCTACCGGCTGATCCGCGCAAACGACGGACGGACGCTTCTGGACACCGCGGGCTGCGTTTCGATCAGCGGACAGAATTACTTCCTCTCCGTTCGCTATGACGCGACCGACCTGATGCGGCTGCGCGGCGAACAGATCGAGTCTCTGACGCTTCTGCACGTCATCACCGTCGCCGTTTCCACCGCGGCAATGCTGCTGGTCTCCTATCTCACAACCAAGCCGCTGCGGCGCTTACAGCGCTTTACCGCGATCATCGGCGGCGGCAACTATTCGCGCCGCGCGCGTGTGACGACGCTCGACGAGATCGGCGATCTGACCGTCGCGTTCAACGATATGACCGGCGCGATCGAACAGAAGGTCGAGGCGCTCGAACTGAACGCCAAACAGCAGAAGGACTTTGTCGCCAGCTTTTCCCACGAATTGAAGACGCCGATGACCTCGATCATCGGTTACGCGGACATGCTCCGGAGCACCGAGCTCGACGAGGAGGACGCCTTCATGGCGGCGAACTTCATCTTCTCGGAAGGCAAGCGGCTCGAGGCGATGTCGCTGAAGCTGATGGATCTGGTCGTGCTCGACAAGAACGATTACAAGCTGATCCGCGGCTATGCGCGCCGCGCGCTCGGACACGTCGTGGCGGTCGTGACGCCGATGCTCGAAAAGGCGGAGCTGACGCTGAACCTCGATATCGAGCAGCAAATCATCATGTATGAAAAGGACCTCCTTCTGACGCTCGTCACGAACCTGATCGACAACGCGCGCAAGGCAAGCTCGCCCGGCAAGGTCATCACGCTGACCGGACGCCGCATGAACGGACGGTATCGCATCTCGGTGCAAGACGAAGGCATCGGCATTCCGAAGGAGGAGCTTTCGCGCATCACCGAAGCATTCTTTATGGTCGACAAATCCCGCGCGCGCGCCCAGCACGGCGCGGGCCTCGGGCTTGCGATCGGCAACCGGATCGCCGAGATTCACGGCAGCCAGCTCCATTTCGAAAGCGAACTCAACAAAGGCACGCTCGTCTGGTTCGACGTGCCGCTGTTCGTGCGCGAGAAAGGAGGCGCGGAATGAAGCTGAAGGGCAAGAAGATTCGTTTCTTTGCGAACCGCGACCGCGTCACCCGCACGCGCATCGTCTATGTCGCGCTGACCGTCGGCACCGTGGCGGTCGCATTCCTGTTCGTTCTGCTGAACCGGCTGATCTTCAAACTCAACGAATCGAGCCTTTACGGCAACACCGAATACGAGGTCGTCAGCATCATCAGCGCCAACAGCATCGGCGCGCCGCTGTCGCTCGAAACGCGCCTCGATCTGTTCCGCGAATGCGAGCGGGAGGGTGCGGAACGCGCCGTCATGCCGGGCGAACTCAGCCAGTCGGCGATTCTCGAACGGATCGGGGAGCTTTGGAACGACACGCTCGACCTGCATTCGAACGGCGAAAAGCTGTTCAGCGGCGAATCGCTGCGCACGGTGCGCAAGAACAGCCGATACACGGCGACGCTGCGGGACTTCTATAACGAGCAGACCGGCGCAAAGCTTGCGCTCTGGTGCGCGCAGGCGTACTATGAGGCGAGCAACGGGCAGGTCTACTGCCTGTCCGTACAATACGACAGCCGCACCGGCGACGCGTATTCGATCAACTGCGCGATGTTCCAGAACGTCCGCACGGATCTCGCGCGCCGCGCGATCATCCCGTTCCTGACTGCAAACGGCTATGCGGATTCGCTGGCCGAACGGATGAATCCGATCGCGACGGAAACGGGCATTTCCGGCACGCTGACGCTGCCGGACGGACTGCAGCTGTCGCTCGATTACACCTTCGGCGAGCAGTACGAGATCACGTTCCGGTAAAAATACCTCTGCGGCGAACGCGCGAACCGCGCATTTCTCTCTTGCAATATATCCCTTCATTCCCTATAATATGGGTATGGAACGCAATCACAGACAAAACAAAATGGGAACGGAGCCGGAAGGACGGCTTCTTCTTTCGATGGGCTGGCCGATCATCGTGTCCATGCTCGTGCAGGCGCTGTACAACATTGTCGACAGCGTCTTTGTGTCGCGTATGGATTCGCTCGGTCCGGAGGCGCTCTCCCGCATTCTGGGCGATCTGTATACGCCGGAAGTGCTCGGGCGCGTCGGCGACAAGGCGCTTTCCGCGCTGTCGCTTGTCTATCCTTTGCAGATGCTTCTGATTTCGGTGGCGGTCGGCACCTCGGTCGGCATCAATTCGCTGATCTCCCGCCGTCTCGGCGCAAAGCGATTTGAGGACGCGAACCGCGCGGCGGGCAACGGTCTCGTCGTGCTGGTGCTCTCCGCAACGGTGTTTACCGTGATCGGTCTGACGCTGTCCCGGCTGTTCATGCAATGGCAGAGCGCGGATCCGATCGTGCAGCTGATGGGCACCAACTATATGTCGATCTGCCTCTCCCTGTGCATCGGCATCTTCCTCGCATGCGGCATCGAACGCATCATGACCGCGCAGGGACGCACGATCTTCGCCATGCTGATGCAGCTGACCGGCGCGATCGTCAACATCGTACTCGACCGCGTGTTCGTGCTCGGTTGGGGACCGGTCCCCGCGATGGGCGTCAAAGGCGCCGCGATCGCAACGGTTGCCGGACAGTTCGCTTCGATGCTGCTCGCGTTCATCCTGCTGTTCACCGCCAAGCACGAGATCCGCATCCGCCCCGCCGACTGCAGGCTGAAACGCCAGACGGTCTATGAGATCTATCGCGTAGGTCTGCCGTCGATCCTGAGGCAGGCGGTCGGTACGATCATGATGTTCGGCATGAACACGATCCTGAAAACGCTCGGCGACTACCATCTCGAGACGATCGACCGCAACGGCGATTTCCCGAATCTGTACGTCGGCGCGTTCGGCACGTACTTCAAGCTGCAGTCGATCATCTTTATGCCGGTGTTCGGTCTGACCAACGCGGCGATGAGCGTGCTGGGGTATAACTTCGGCGCCAGAAACCGCAAGCGCTTTATGCGGGCGTTCAAGATGCTGCTGCTCTACGTCTGCGTGTTCATGCTGTTCGGCACGCTGCTGTTCCAGTTCTTCGCCGATCCGCTGATGCACCTCTTCGACGTGACGCAGGCGCTGCGCGACGTTGCCGACCGCGCGCTGCGCATCATCTCCATCGGCTTCGTCTTTGCCGCCGCCGGTATCTCGTTCTCCACCGCGTTCGGCGCGACCGATACGAGCCTGTACGGCGCGATCATCTCGCTGCAGCGTCAGCTCATCGTGCTGCTGCCGGTCGCCGCGCTGCTTGCGTGGCTCACGAAGGACGTCGACGGCATCTGGTGGGCGTTCCCGATCTCCGAATTTATCACGCTGATCGTCGCCTCGCTGCTGTTCCGCCGGCTCTACCGCAAGAAGATCAAGCCGCTGGACGATCCGATCGAATAACGAATTCCAATCAAAAACCGGAGCGAACCTGCTCCGGTTTTATTGTTACAGCATGGCGCTGTCGAGCGCCGAACTCTGCATGATGTCGCGCTTCATCGTCGCGTCGGTCACGGCGGCGCGCGCAAGCACCATCTTCCCCGCCTCCACGGAATGCGTCAGCCAGACGCTGCCGCCGATGATGCTGTCGTTGCCGATGCGCGTCTGCCCGCCGAGCACGGTCGCGCCCGCATAGATGACCACGCGGTCGCCGATGTCCGGATGGCGCTTGATGCCCTTGACCGGCGTGCCGTCCTCGCCGACGTCGAAGCTCTTGGCGCCGAGCGTCACGTGCTGATAGAGCTTGACGTGGTGACCGATGGTGGTCGTCTCTCCGATCACGACGCCGGTGCCGTGATCAATGAAGAAGTAATCGCCGATCTGCGCTCCGGGATGAATGTCGATGCCGGTGAGCCGATGCGCG
>JAFRRO010000081.1 GCA_017428025.1 Clostridia bacterium | reverse complement strand
GGACGGTATCGAGCTTCGCGCAAAGGCGAAGGTCACCGTTCGCGCCAACATCGACCGTCTCGTCGGCGGCGCCGGTGAGGAAACGATCATCGCGCGTGTCGGCGAAGGCATCGTCACCACCGTCGGTTCGGCTTCGAGCCATAAGGAGGTTCTGGAGAACCCGGATTCCATCTCCCGCACCGTTCTTTCGAAAGGTCTTGACGCGGGCACCGCGTTTGAGATTCTCTCGATCGATATCGCGGACGTAGACGTCGGCAGAAACGTCGGCGCACAGCTGCAGATCGATCAGGCGGAAGCGGACAAGCGCATCGCGCAGGCAAAGGCGGAGGAACGCCGCGCTATGGCAGTTGCGCAGGAGCAGGAGAACGTCGCAGAGGTTCAGCGCATGCGCGCCCGCGTCATCGAGGCGGAGGCAGAGGTTCCGCAGGCAATCTCCGCCGCGCTCCGAGAGGGCAAGCTCGGTGTGCTTGACTACTACAACATGAAGAACGTGATGTCCGATACGGAAATGCGTACCGCAATCGGCAAATCCGCGGCTCCCGTTACGGACAAGAAAGGGAACTGAACCATGCCGTTCGTACTCGTTTTGCCCTTCATCGTGATCGGTATCGTGATCGCGGCTGCGAAGAAGGCGGAACAGATGAAAAGAGCGGAAGCGCAAAACCGCGAGCGTCAGCTGAGGGAGCAGGGTGTTCCTCAACCTCAGCCGACGCAGGCACGCCCCGCCGCGCAGGCACCGAAACCTGTGCGGGAGGGACCGCGTCCCGGGGAGCGCGTGCAGCCGCAGGTCAGCCCCCGCATGCAGAAACCGGCTGCGGAGCGCAAACAGGCGCCCGCGCAGATGCATCAGGGACATGATTTCTGCGCCCTGCGTCCGGACAGTCCGAAAGGCAAGACGCATCCGGACCACGATCTGTGTTCGCTGCGAGCCGAGGATGCCAATGCGGGCAAACCGACGCATACGCCGTCCGGCGCCTCTGCGCAGCAAAGCGGCGGGATCCATCTGAACTTCACGCAGGATCAGATTCTGAACGGCGTCATCCTCTCCGAAATCCTCGGCAAACCGAAAGCACTGAGATAAACGTGCAGAGAAAGAACATCATACAATTCTGTATATCGTTGACCGCGATGACCGTGCTGGCTTTGCTGTACGGTCTTTCGCTGTATCTGCACATGCCGAAATACTGGGAGACCGTTGTGCTTTCCACATTGATCTACCTGCTGTTTACGGCAGCGACGCTGCGCCTGATCCGCCTGCTGGTGAACTTCATCGCGGGCGGTTCGGAGCCGCATATGGAGCGCGAGGGCGACCGTACCTACCGCCGCTGCGGCGTGCGCGAGCTTTGCAAACTGATCCTGCTCCTGATGGCGCTGCGCCTTCTGGAGATTCTTCTGACCTATGTGCTGCACTTCCGTCTGTTCGGCTATAACGGCACGTTCTTCGAAGTGCAGCGCATCTGGCTCGACTACTATCACGTCGAAACGGCGTTTCCGCTGTACGGATATCTGTCCAATGTCTTCTGGGTGGTCAGCTTCAACTACAACCACGCGCGCTTTATCGGCTCATACCTGTTCACGGCGCTTGCGGGCGCGGCGCTGTACTATCTCGTGCAGCTCGATTTCGACCGCAAAACGGCGCGGCGCGCGGTCCGGTTTTTCTTCTTCCTGCCCGCGTCCTGTCTGCTGATGGGCACCGTGCCGGACGGGCTGTTCCTGCTCGTATCGATCGGCTGTCTGCTGTTTTTGAGAAAGCGCATGTACGTGATGGCAAACACGTTTGCCATGCTTGCAACGCTGACGCACGCGCTCGGCACACTGCTGTTTTTCCCGATCCTGCTCGAATACATCGTGTTCGTCGTGGACAACGTGCGCTCGAACCGCGAGATGGAGAAGTGGTACTCCCTTAAGCAGATCTTCAACGCGCTGTCGTTTTTGCTCGTACCGGTCGGCATCGGACTCGTCGTGCTCTACTCCGAACTGCGGTTCGGCGATCCGCTTGCGCTGTACCGCGCGTCGATCGAAGCGTACGGGCTTGCGCCTTCCTCGCTCAGCGACGCGCTGTTCGCCTGGTTCGACCGTGTGCTTGACGCTACGCGCGTGATCCGGCCGGAGACGGTTCCCGTGCTGATCGCAAGCGTGCTCGTGCAGATTCTGTATCTGACGGGCGGCTGTCTGCTCGTCGTGCTCGGCTGCGAACGCATCCGTTCCTCGCACGTTCTTTTGATGCTGCTGACCGTAACGGCGGTGATCTGTTCCGGACGGATCGGCGATACCGCGCGCTATCTCACCATGACCGCGCCGTTTGTCGTCGTGCTTGCGGTGCGCGTGCGGCGCGTCTGGCAGGATCTCGTTCTCAGCATTCTGTTCATTGCATCCTGGATCGCTTACTTCTATGCGGTGATCGCGGGGTATACGGGAGGGGTTTTGTGAGTCTCTGGAAACTGTTCACCATGTTCGTGAAGATCGGTTCCATGATGATCGGCGGCGGATATTCGATGCTGCCGCTGCTCGTTCGCGAACTCGTCGAGCGGAACAAGGTCATCACCGAGGATGAACTGACCGACTACATGGCGGTTGCGCAATGCACGCCCGGCGTCATTGCAATCAATACGGCGACGTTCGTCGGCTACAAGGTCCGCCGCGTAATCGGCGCAATCGTCGCGTCGCTCGGCGTGATTCTTGTGCCGATGATCCTGATTATCGTCATTGCGGCGGTGCTGCAGAACTTCGCCTCGTATCCGATCGTGCAGCATGTGTTTGCGGGGATCCGCATTGCGGTATGCGCGCTGATTACGGCAGCCGTGTACAAGCTGTTCAAAAAGACCGTCGTCAATCCGACCGGCTTCGTCCTGTTCCTGCTCGCGTTCCTGTTCGTTGCCGTAGGCGGCGTATCTCCTGTGTTTATCGTGCTCGGCGCAGGCATCGTCGGTCTTGTCTGGGGGTGGATGAAACGATGCTGATTCTGCTCAAAAATCTCGGTCTTTTGTTCTTCGAATTCTTCAAGGCAGGACTGTTTGCCGTCGGCGGCGGGCTTGCCACCGTGCCGTTCATCCGCGAAATGGGCGCCGTCTACGGATGGGTGACGGAAGCGGAAGTTGCCAACATCATCGCAATCGCCGAATCCACACCGGGACCGATCGGCGTCAACGCAGCAACCTATGTCGGCTACAACGTCGCGGGCATCCCCGGATCGATCATGGCAACGATCGGACTGATCACGCCTTCGGTCATCATCATCATTCTGATTGCGAAGGCGATCCATAAGTACTATACCTCGCATCTCGTGCAGAGCCTGTTTCTGAGCCTGCGTCCCGCGGCGATCGGACTGATCACGGCAGCCGGTTTTTCGCTGCTGCTCGTCGCGCTCAACATCAAGGCGGATTTCAGGACGTTTCAGTTCAGCGCGGAGCTGTCCACACTGCTGCGGCTCGGGCTGTATGCGGTGTTCGCATTCTTCGCGTTCTGGAAAAAAACGTCGAAGATTCATCCGCTGTTCTTCATTCTTGCAGGCGGAACGCTCGGCGGGCTGCTGTCGCTTTAGCGGTTGACAAATACCCGAAAGCGTGTACAATAAGATCAATGCGATAGTGGTGGAACGGCATACACAACGGACTTAAAATCCGTCGGGGAAACCTTGCGGGTTCAAATCCCGCCTATCGCACCATTTTGAAATTGGAGTTGATACGCGTTCGTATCAACTCCGATTTTTTGCATTATCAGCTTGTTTTTTACGAAGAAAATGACAGTTCTCGATACCTGGTTTTCCAGTTTTCAAAGGAAATCGTATGCGAGATAAGAAAACCGTGTACGAGATGGGTGTTTTCGTTTGCGAGATGAAAGAGAAATCGTGTGTGGAATGGGTCGTCTCCCCTCACGGGCGAAGTTGAGACTTGTCTTTTCTGCTTTTCTGAGCATAGCTATTCTCCAGCCAAGAGACCAATCGAAAGGAGAATAAGAAATGGAACAGGAAAAAGAAAAGCGAGAACGCCAACAGAAGTATTTGACTGTAATGGCCTTGATGAAAGAAATGTGGTCAGAGGGTATCATTGATAAAGATGACCTGCTGAAAGTTGAAGCAGTGTTTGCGGAACAGTTTAAACCGATCTGGCGGTATAAGGATTCTGAATTGCCTTAACAAACAACGCAGGAGCGGATATCCGTTTCTGCGTTGCCTCATAAAGAGCAAGAAAAAACATCGAAAAGAGTCAGTCTACCAACGGTGGATTGCCTTTTCATTCCGCTGGCGTTATAATCGTGTTGCAATACAGGAGGACAACGCAATGGATCAACAACTGATCGGACAATTTATCCAGGATCAGCGGAAGGCACACGCCATGACGCAGCAGGAGCTGGCCGACAAGCTGGGTGTTACCAACAAGGCGGTCTCCAAGTGGGAAAAAGGAGTTTCCCAAAGTTAAAGATACCACATCAATCCCACGCGGACTTTTGCTCAACCGATACAGCCGGAGGGCTGGATAACAAGAAAAGGCGGTATGCG
>JAFRRO010000080.1 GCA_017428025.1 Clostridia bacterium | reverse complement strand
CGATCGGAATTGACTTGGCTTGTTTGTTGATGCACTATATAGTTTTCAAGGTGCTTTTGCTGCCCGTTTTCCGCGACAGCTTTTGTAGTATACCGCAACTCATTCCCTTTGTCAACACCTTTTTTTCACTTTTTTTGAAGTTTTTTTCACCCTCAATATCTTGTGTTTTCTTAGGTCTTGACTCCGCTATTTCGTCGCAGCGTCGCCTATCTTACTCCTACTTCCTCCCTTTGTCAATCCCTTTTTCACAATATATTTTAGGCGACATAAAAAAATCGGAAGCGGACCGAAATCCGCTTCCTTTCTTACATCTTATGACAATTACTGCCTGCTTTCCGGCATGTACTGCTTCAGCAGTGCCAAGCCCTCCTTGTTCACCGGGATACGAAAATCAAATCGCACGTTTTTCGGTTTCTTTTTCCTGCGTGCCGCATCCTTTAATCTGAAACAGGCAAACATGTGCGGTTCTCCGCGGCCTGTCCAGACCGTTTCCGTCCAGACTTTTTCAATATCGTCCCACAAGGTCATTTTCTTTCCGATTCTGATGCCTTGTTCCGTAATCTCTGCCGGGTGATCCGCAAAAATCTTATGATAGAAGAGCAGCACAGCCAGACAAGCCGGACACGCGATGGTCATAACAATAAAGAACCATGCGTAACCTTCTCCGATAGACTTATACGCAAGATATCCGAACATGACTGTTCCGGCAGCAAAAGCGAAGATACTGATGCCGAAATAGACCAATAAGGCGATGTCGGGCTTTACGGTATTCTGCGTTTTATGCTCTTTCATGGCGGCACCTCCAAACGATGCATGCGGCGATCGCAGCGGACAGCAGCAATTCGGCGGCTGTTGCGAGAATCAGCGTCCATCCGTGTCCGACCCAGCAAGCGAGGATCGGAACGCTTGCAAGCAACAGCCCTGTCATCAGCGCGGCATACAGAACAGAGCACATCTGTTGTCTGCGTTCCAGAATCCAGCTGAGCAGCGCCATGCCGAACATGACCGCCGCCAGGGAAAGGAGTATCCACGTTCGCTTTCCGACCCAATACGCAATGCAGCAGTTCACACCAATCGAAAAATACATGCTTCCGATCCAAAAGATGCGAATGCTGCGATTCTTGACTATCATGACGCACCTCCCTGTTTATATAAATAGTATAGCGCATGTGAAACGCATCTTCAACCGCAGACGCAGCGGAATAGGCGCCTCTATTTGCAGCGCAATGCGGCATGGGTTGAAAAATCCGGCGCGCTGTGGTATAATCCTTATACTTATATGGAAAGGAGCACCGGTATGGCACAAAAGCGCAAAGCAAGCGAGATCCGTGCGGCACGCAAACAGCTGCGCGCCGTGACGAGCGTGCGCCGTTCGGTGTTCTATTTCATGCGCGCAATCCTGACGGTGCTTGCCGTCGCGACGCTCTGCATCTTCTCGTTCCTGTCCGCCGCCCGCATCAGCAACGCGTACATCCTCGTCAACGAAGGTATGCCGCTGCGCGCCGAGTGTATTCTGAAGAACAGTTCGGTCAACGATCTTGCCGCCTACTTCACGTCCGGCTGCATCGGCGACGACAGCCTGCAGCGCGAAACGAGCGCGGCGCCGTACGCGGGCGCGATGATCTCTTCCTATGAATATGATCTGTCGATCTCGAATCTGCATCTGCTTCCGTGGCACGTGAATACCTATGTGGACGCGGTGGAACAGATCCGCACGATCCGCGGCAGCATGCCCGCGGAAACCGGCGTGACGCAGATTCCGGACTGGATGCCGCGCAAATACCGGCTGCATCTTAATAAGATCGACAACCGCTGGTATATCGCGTCGATCGAGCTGCTGGAGCTGAACCCGAAGATCGATCCGCCCGCCACGCCCGATCCCTATGCCGATCCGATCCCGATGACCACGCCGACGCCCGCGCCGACGCCGACGCCGTTCCCGACCGAATGAGTTCCCCGTATCTTTGCGACATGCCTGTACTGCTTGCACCGATGGCCGGTTATACGGACGTCGTGTTTCGTGCACTCTGCGTGTCGTTCGGTTGCGACATGACCTATACGGAGATGGTCAGCGCAAAGGGGCTCTCCTTCGGGAATGCCAGGACGGAGACCTATCTGGAGCTCGGCGAGAACGAAACCTCGGTTGCCGTGCAGCTGTTCGGGCACGAACCGGCGCTGCTTGCCGACGTCGCAAGGGAGGTCTGCGACCGACTCGGTCCCAAGCTTCGCTGCATCGACCTCAACATGGGCTGTCCCGCGCAGAAGATCGTCAGCAACGGCGACGGCAGCGCGCTGATGCGCACGCCCGCGCTGGCAGGCGCCGTCGTCGAAGCGGTGAAGAAGGCTTCCGCCGTGCCGGTGACGGTCAAGTTCCGCAAGGGCTGGGACAGCGACACCTGCGTTTCGTTTGCAAAGGTTCTCGAGGAGCACGGCGCGGACGCGCTGACCTTACATGCGCGCACGCGCGTACAACAATATGAAGGAACTGCCGACCGGTCCGCGATCGCGGCGGTCAAAGCCGCCGTTTCCGTGCCGGTGATCGGCAACGGCGATATCGTCGACGGCGAAAGCGCGCTTGCGATGCGGGACGAAACGCACTGCGACGGGCTGATGGTGGGACGCGGCGCGCTCGGACGGCCGTGGATCTTCCGCGAGATCAAAGCGGCGCTTGCCGGCGAACCGTACACGCCGCCGACCGTTCCGGAACGGCTCGAAATCGCGCTGCTGCACGCGGAACGCATCGAGGCACAGAAGGGACCGCACGGGCTGGTGGAACTGCGCAAGCATCTGCCCCGCTATCTTTCGGGGATGCGCAACGCGTCGCTGCTGCGCGCGCGGCTCAACGAAGCAAAAAGTGTCGCGGAAATCAGGCAATTATTGCTTGACAGCGCAAAGGACGCCACTATATAATGATATGATTCCCAAAAAGGGCAAAGGAGAAAGAACATGGCAGAGATTTGGCTCACTCAGGAAGAGTTTGAAAAGCGCAAGGAACATCTGGATTATCTGAAATCGACGCGTACGCTCGAAATCGCGGAGATGCTGAAGATCGCCCGCGGCTTCGGCGACCTTTCCGAGAACGCGGAATATGACGCCGCGAAGGCCGAGCAGGCGAAGAACGAATATGACATTGCAACGCTCGAAGCGGAACTGCGCGCCGCGAAGATCATCGATCAGAACGCGCTGCACGGCGACAAGATCAACGTCGGTTCCAAGGTAACCGTCAAAAACCAGGCGACCGGTACGGAAATGCATCTGGAGATCGTCGGCTCGATGGCGGCGGATCCCGTGGCGGGCAAGGTCAGCAACGAATCCCCGATCGGCGGCGCGCTGCTCGGGCATGTCGTCGGCGAGATCGTTCCGGTCAACACGCCCGGCGGCGCAATCCATCTGGAAGTGCTTGAGATTCACTGAATACGGAGTATCGATATAATGGAAGAAACGAACGTTACGCAAACGCCCGAACTGACCGAACAGGAGCTTTCCGAGCTTCTGCAGATCCGCAGAGACAAGCTCTCCGCCCTGCAGAGCGCGGGCAAGGATCCGTTTGCGGTCATCACCTATCCGCAGACGCACCACAGCGCGGAAATCATTGCAAACTATGATGCTTTGGAAGGCAAAGACGTCAGCATTGCCGGACGTATGATGTCCAAGCGCATCATGGGCAAGGCGAGCTTTGCGCACCTTCTGGACGGCGCAGGCGATATTCAGTTCTATGTGCGCCGCGAAGACGTCGGCGACGAAGCGTATGCCGATTTCAAGGCGTACGACATCGGCGATATCGTGGGCGTCAAGGGCTTTGTATTCAAGACGCGCACCGGCGAAATCTCCGTCCACGCGACCGAGATCACGCTGCTGTCGAAATCGCTGCGTCCCCTGCCCGAGAAGTTCCACGGGCTCAAGGATCCCGAGCTTCGCTACCGACAGCGGTTCGTCGACCTGTTCATGAACGCTGGCGTGCGCGATACGTTCAAAAAGCGCAGCGCGATCATCGCGGAGATCCGCCGCTATCTCGACGGCGAGGGCTTTATGGAGGTTGAAACGCCCGTGCTGAACACGGTCGCTTCCGGCGCGAGCGCGCGTCCGTTCGTGACGCACCACAACACGCTCGACATCGATATGTATATGCGCATTGCGACCGAGCTGCACCTCAAGATGTGCATCGTCGGGGGGTTGGAGCGCGTGTACGAGATCGGACGTCTGTTCCGCAACGAGGGCATGGACGCCATGCACAATCCGGAGTTCACCTCGATCGAGATCTATCAGGCGTACACCGACCTTCGCGGCATGATGGAGCTGTGCGAACAGATCATGTCCCGCTGCTGCAAACTTGTGAACGGCACGACGCAGATCACGTATCAGGGACAGGCAGTCGACCTGACGCCGCCGTTCCGCCGTCTCACGATGAACGACGCGGTCAAAGAGTACACCGGCAGGGATATCTATGCCTGCGCGACCGACGAAGAAGCGCGCGCGATCGCAAAGGAACTCGGCGTCGAGCTCAAGGACAACGAAGCGACCAAGGGCAAGGTGCTTGCCGAGTTGTTCGACGCGTTCGTAGAGGATAAGCTGATCCAGCCGACGTTCATCACCGACTACCCGATCGAGAACTCGCCGCTGACCAAACTCAAGGCCGGCAGCAAGGACATCGTGGACCGGTTCGAGGTGTTCATCTGCGGTCACGAATACGGCAACGCCTATACCGAGCTGAACGATCCGATCGATCAGCGCAGCCGCTTTGTGCAGCAGGCGAAGGAACGCCAGAAGGGCGACGACGAAGCCATGCAGGTCGACGAGGACTTCATGCTTGCGATGGAATACGGCATGCCTCCGACGGGCGGCATCGGCATCGGCATCGACCGTCTGTGCATGCTTTTGACCGACGCGCCGACGATCCGCGATATTCTGCTGTTCCCCACCATGAAGCCGGTCGGACAGCAGAAGAAGGAAAAGGCGCAGGAAGCGCCCGCCGATTTCGAATGTGCCTGCGAAACCTGCCCCTCTTTGGAGGCATGCAAGGCGGCGCAGGAAGCCGAAAAAGCGGCTCCCGTCGAAGAGAAGATCGACTTCTCCAACGTGGAGATCGAACCGCTGTTCAAGGATTTCGTCGACTTTGAGACCTTCTCCAAGAGCGATTTCCGCGCGGTCAAGGTGCTGGCCTGTGAAGCAGTACCGAAGTCCAAGAAGCTGTTGAAGTTCACGCTGGACGACGGCACAGGAGAACCGCGCACGATCCTGTCCGGCATTCACGCGTTCTATGAGCCGGAACAGCTCATCGGCAAGACCTGCGTGGCGATCACGAATCTCCCGCCGCGTCCCATGATGGGCATCGAATCCTGCGGGATGCTGCTCTCCGCGATCCATCAGGAAAACGGTGAGGAACGGCTGAATCTCTTGCAGCTCGATCCGCACATCCCGGCAGGCGCAAAGCTGTACTGATCGACGATTGTATGCAAGGGCGGTTTCATTGCGAAACCGCCCTTTTTATGCCGATTTACGCCATATAATAGCTCTGAAAGCGGCAATCACACGCTTTCGCGAAACCCGTGTGACAGTCTTGCACCGATTTCCGCAATTGAGTCGGGAGCATACGAAAAAGCCGCCGGTTTTCCGGCGGTTCTTGATTTGTGTGGTTCAATCCTCCATCATCAGCTGAATGATTTCCTTGTCCGTCTGCTGCATGCCGCGGCTTGCGAGCTTGCCGACGGTTTCGATCGTGCACTCGACGCCCTTTTTCACAATGCCGTCGCCGCCGAAGAACTGGTTGCCGTCCTCGTACATGGCAAGCCCCAAAAGCCCCGCGTCGACCGCCGCCGCGATCTTTGCCGCGCAGCTTGCCTTCGCGCCGTCGCAGATGATGCCGGACGTGATGGCGACCGCGTTGACGACCGTGTGCGCGATCATTTCGAACCGTCCGCCCTTGAGATACGCGATGCCCGCGCCTGCGCCGACGCCTGCGCTGACCGCGCCGCAGTAGGCAGAAAGGCGGCCGATACCGGTCTTGAGGTGCGTCGTAATGAGGTTCGACACGCAAAGCGCGCGCAAAAGCTCCTCGTGCGATTTGCCGTTTTCCTGCGCATAGACGATGACCGGAACGGACGCCGTGATGCCCTGATTGCCGCTGCCCGAATTGATGACGACCGGAAGCTCGCATCCGTTCATTCTCGCGTCGCTGCCCGCCGCCGCCCACGCGCGCATCTTATAGTTGATGTCGTATTCCCTGCCTCTGAGCACCGTCTTGCCGATGTTCGCGCCGTAGCTGCCGGATAAGCCTTCCTTTGCGATCGCCATGTTGTAGTCGATCTGGCGTTCGAGCACGGCTTTGACGTCCGCACAGTCGACCGAATCCGCAAAGTCCACGATGCCTTCGACCGAAAGGCATGTCCGGTCGGTCAGACGGTCGTCGATGCGGTCGGTCAGTTCCTGACGGAGAAGCACTTCGCCGTTGCGGCTTACAAGCACCACATTGGTATGATAATCCGCGATGCGCACGGTCGCGCAATCCTCGCCCGCGAACGCGGTGATCTGAATGTCGAAGATGCGTCCGGTGTCGGCGTATCTGACCTCGATCGGAACGCGCACGATATAGTCGGACATCGCTTGAATCTGTTCCGCGGTAACATGCGCAAGCACCTCAAGCTCCGCATCTGCGTCGCCCGCGACGGTGCCTGCCGCCGCCGCTGCGGGAATGCCGCGAAGTCCGCCGGTATGCGGCACGACCACGCTCTTGACGTTCTTGATGATGTTGCCGCTTGCCTCGACGAGCAGCCGTTCCGGCAGCGTGCCGAGCGTCTGCCTTGCCTTTGCCGCCGCGTACGCGATGGCGATCGGCTCGGTGCAGCCCATGGCGGGACGGAGTTCCTCCTCCAGGATGGCGATATAGTTGTGATAACGCAGATCCGAATGCAGCATATCTTCTCCTCCGTGCGGTTCTTCGGTTTCATCATACAATTCTTTCGGGTATACCGTCAACCGTTTGTGTCCAAGTTGTTCGATTTTTGGATGATTCGGTCAGATTCCGCGTCCGTCCCGCAATCGGAACGGCCCGACGCCGCACGGTCCGCGGTGTTTTGTTTACCGTTCCGCCAGCCGGTCGATCAGCGCTGCGACGGCGTGTTCGTCGTTAGACGGCAGCACCATGTCGGAGATCGCCTTGACGGCGTCGTTGGAATTGCTCGGACAGGCGGCGATGTCCGCCTCCGTCAGCAGCTCGACGTCGTTGTTGTAATCGCCGATCGCGACCAGTGTGCGGCCGCGATAGCAGTCAAGCCCGCGGCAGACGCGCAGCGCCGTGCCCTTGTTGACGCCCTTCGGCAGCAGTTCGAGATACTCGGAGCCGGGCACGATGTCCGTCGTGGCGTACACGCGGTCGAACCGGTCCGCAAGGTTCCGCTCCGTCAGGAAGCGTTCGACGTCCCGCAGCCCTTCGCGGTTGCCAAACAGCAGCGATTTGAACCAGGGCTCCTTCTCCGCCTCCTCGATGCTTGTAAAGCAGCTCGTCCGGTGCAGCTCCCAGAACGGGACGTTGACCGTCTCCTTCGGCGATACGTAGAGGATGTGCGCTTCGGTGTAGACCTGCAGATCGAACAGCGGATGCTTTTCCCTGCAGTATTTCAGCACGGGCGCGATTGCCTCGCGGTCCGCAAAGCAGGTGTAGAGATACCGCTTCTCTGCATGATCGTAGACGCCCGCGCCGTTCAGGACGATGCACGGCGCGTTGAACCCCACGCCGTCGAGAAATTCCAGCATGTTGTCCGGACAGCGGCCGGTCGCGATTGCAAAGAGCCCGCCCGCTTCGGTGTAGCGTTTGATGGCGTTCCGGTTCTCGATCGAGACCGCGCCGGTATGATCGAACAGCGTGCCGTCCAGATCGCAGAAGATTGCCGTTTCGTTCGGTTTCATAGGTTCCTCATGTATCGTTTTTTTGATATATCAGTATACCATGCTGCGTGAAGATTGACAATCATCCGTCAAAAAACAAAGAAAAAATAGCCGGAAGTGTTTCGAATTGTGATTTTTCCTGTTGATTCCGAAACGGAATTCTGCTAAAATAGCGGGTGCAGGAATTATTCCGCAAAATCATTCAGGAGGGAAATCATGAAGAAATTTGTCGCAATGATGCTGGCAGTCGTGATGGTTCTGGCGCTCGTCGCTTGCGGCGGCTCCGCCACGCCGGCCAACACCAAGGACTCTGCCGTAAAGCAGGTCATCAAGGAAGCACAGGGCATGACGCTCGAAGAGCTCTGCAAGAAAGCAATCGAAGAATCCAACGGCGCGACCTTCTACGGCGTGGGCAACTCCAGCCGCGGTAAGTCCGCTCTGCCGCTGTTCATCGAGTATCTGCAGACGCTGGATGCAAACTACAACCTTAACTTCGAATGGCAGCAGCCGAAGAACAACAAGATCTTCGATCAGCTGACCGCCGACTCTCTGAAGGAAAAGGGCACCTTCGCGGTCACCCTGATCCAGGACGGCAACCAGATCGAGAGCAAGATGGTCAAGACCGGCATCCTCGACACGTTCATTCCGCTCGACTGGGCAAATGCAAACGGCATCAAGGCAGCCGACTATAAGGGCTATCTGCCGCTGCAGACGCTGAACAAGGTCTTTGAGTACAACTGCACCGGTTCGAAGACCTTCAACAACTGCTGGGACTTCGTCGCGGAAGGCGAACACGGTCTGTTCATGGACGTCGACTCCGAGATCGTCGGCAAGAACTTCCTCTACATGCTCACGCAGGAGAAGTACGCCGGTTATCTGAAGGAAGCGTTCGATAAGCTCGACGCGGACAAGCAGGCATACTTCAAGCCCGTCATCGAAGCGATGGAAGCGGACGCCAAGGAACTCGGTCTCGGCGCAAACGGCGCATATGCGCTGGCCTGGATCAAGCTCTGGGTGGAAAGCTACATGGCGGTCGAAGACGACGGCCCGATCTGCAACACGCTGGTCTCCTCTTCCGCAACCGATCAGTTCGGTCTGCTGGTTTACTCGAAGCTCCGCTCCGTCGAAGAGTCCGACACCGTTTCCAAGAACAACATCAAGGTTGCGGCATATCAGGACGGCTTTGAGGGCATCGGCGGCTACGGCTACTGCCACTACATGTTCGTGCCGGACAACAGCCCGCTTCCGTGGACTGCCTGCGCGTTCATCGCGTTCATCACCTGCACCGTCGACGGCTTCTCCGCATGGGGCAAGGATATGGGCGGCTACTCCTCCAACCCGACCGTTGCGGCGGGCACCGAAGAGAAGTACGGCCACAGCAAGGGCGGTATGAACGAAGCCGGTCAGGTCGAGTTCGAGTGCAAGAACGACCGCGGCTATGACTGGTGGGTCAACGACGGCAAGCTCGTCATCGAGGATCCGGAGTACTGCGCATCCGTTGCGTTCACCGTCGGTTCCTGGATCGAGATGCTGACGAAGTATAAGCCCGAATAATTACTGTAACGATTGATCTAATCAGAGGCGCCTTAATGGATTTAGGGCGCCTCTGATGGAATAGGGGGGGAAAAACGTGCAGACAGCCGCACCATCACGCGCCATGAAACGGCGCATTCGGCTCAATAAGCTGAAAACATTTTTCTCAAAACCGCAAAACCTCATACTCCTCATTCTGGGTATCGTTCTGACCGTCACGACCGTCGCGCCGATCGTCGCAATCGCGAAGGATACGATCTCGATCCATCCCGGCACGATCGATGCGAACCTCACCGGCAGAACGGAAGGGTATACGTTCGTCAACTATGTCGATCTGTTCACCTCCCGCACGGCGAAGACAAACCTGTGGACACCGCTTCTCAACACGGTGCTGCTGTCCACCATCTCCTGCGTGGTATCGATCATATTCGGCGGCGTCTTTGCGTTTTTGGTTACCAGAACCAATCTCAAGTTCCGCAAGTATTTAAGCTCCATCTTCATCTTCCCGTACATCATGCCGCAATGGACGCTGGCGGTCGTCTGGAAGAACCTCTTTTATTCGAACGCCGTCACGCACAGCGCGGACGGCCTGCTGGCTTCGGTGTTCCATATCACGATGCCCGCATGGTGGTGCCAGGGTCTGTTCCCGTCGGCGATGGTGCTCGGTCTCCATTACGCGCCGTTTGCGTATATCCTGATCGGCGGCATCTTCCGCAACATGGACGCAAACCTTGAGGAGGCGGCGACGATCCTCGATACGCCGCGCTGGAAGACGATGTTCCGCATCACGCTCCCGATGATCAAGCCCGCAATCCTTTCGACGGTGCTGCTGGTCTTCGGCAGCGCGATGGGCAGCTACCCGGTCCCGCATTACTTGAACTTCCAGACGCTGTCCACGAAGTACATTTCGCTGAACAGCTCCCGTACCGGCGAAGCGAGCATTCTTGCGATCATCATGATGGTCTTCGGCGTCGCGATCCTTCTCGCGAACCAGCTGACGCTGAAGAGCCGCAAGAGCTATACGACCGTCACCGGCAAATCCGGTCAGATCTCCCGCTTCAATCTCGGCAAGACCGGCAAGTACGTGATCGGCGCGATCTTCATCGTCATCACGTTCTTCACGAGCATCTACCCCATCATCTCCTTCGCGTTTGAGACGTTCTTGCCGAACCCGGGCGATTACAGCTTCCTGTACACCGGCAACGTCGCGAACCTGACGACCAAGTGGTGGGTTACCGCGGAAAACGTCACCGAGAACGGCATGTACGGACAGCAGGGCATGCTCTATAACAAGACGATCTGGCACGCATACGGCGGCACGCTGCTCGTTTCCGTCGCCTGCGCTCTGACCGCCGGCACGATCGGTACGCTGATCGGCTACGCGGTCAGCAAGAACCGCCGGTCGAAGTGGGCGAACTACGTCAACAACATCGCGTTCCTGCCGTATCTGATGCCTTCCATCGCGGTCGGCGTCGCGTTCTTCATTCTGTTCTCGAACAAGTACGTCAACCTGTTCAACACCTACTGGCTGCTGATCATCGTCGGTACCGTGAAGTACATACCGTTCGCGAGCCGCGCCTCGCTGAACTCCATGCTGCAGCTGACGGGTGAGATAGAGGAGGCGGCGATCATTCAGGACATCCCGTGGTTCAAGCGCATGTTCCGCATCATCGTGCCGATCCAGAAATCCTCGATCATCAGCGGATTTATGCTGCCGTTTATGACGTGTCTTCGTGAATT
>JAFRRO010000079.1 GCA_017428025.1 Clostridia bacterium | reverse complement strand
CCACGCCCACGCCGACGCCCGTCCCGACGCCGTTCGGCGTTGTCTGGATTCCGGACACGCAACAGCTGACGGCAACCTATGACGAGGAGATCCTTGCGCAGCTGGACACGCTCGGCGAAGACATTGCGACGCGCATCGATTCGGAACAGCTGGTTGCGGTGCTGCATACGGGCGACATCGTCGATTTTCCGAACCGCACGTGGCAGTGGGAGCATTTCGACCGCTGCCTGAACGCGTTTATCGACCGGATTCCGTTCTATCCGGTCTCCGGCAACCACGACATCGGCAAGTACGATTCCCTGACCGGCGGCGGATACGGCGGATATCTCAAACAGCCGTTTCTGCAGCGTTTGCCGGAGGGGCAGACCTTTGAGGGCGGCAAGATGTTCTATGCCGTTCTGAACGACGGCGACGCGCCGATCCTGCTGATCGGGCTCGGCTATGACATGGGACGCGAGCGCAAGGAGCTTGCGTGGATCGACGAGGTGCTGACCGCGCATGCGGACATGCCGTGCGTCATCATCACGCACGCCTTCCAGGTCCGGCCGGGCACGATCCTGTCCTACTGCAACTACATCGAGCAGAAGATCGTGCGGAAGTACCCGAACATCCGCATGATCCTGTGCGGACACGCCCGCGGCTTCTTCCGCAACGTGATGACCTATGACGACGACGGTGACGGCGCCATAGACCGCTCGGTACAGGTGCTGATGCTCAACGATCAGGACGGCGAGTTCCTCTATCGCATTCTGCGGTTCGATCCGGTCGAACGCACCGTCGAGGTGCGTACGTACAAGATCGGCTCCGACGAGAGGATTCCGGACAGCGCGCGCTTCAAGCAGCCGGCGGACTTTACGATCGAGGACGCGTTCTGAGCATGGAGACGTTTCTGTTCGATCTGTACGGCACGCTTGCGGACGTGCACACCGATGAATCGCAGCCCGCGCTGTGGGAAGACGCGGCGGCGGACGCGACCGCGCGCGGCGCGGCATACACCGCCGAAACGTATCAAAGAGCGTACCTTGCGCTGTGCAAAGACGAGGTACACCGGCGCGCGGCGGAGCTGCCCGGCGTACCGGAGCAATTCATCGAGCCGGAGCTTTTGAACGTGTTTCTGCGTCTGCTGCGCACCGAAGACCGTGCGGCGGCAGCGGCGCACGCAAGACGGTTTCGCGTGCGTTCGACGAAGCGGCTTTGTCCGATGCCGCACGCGATCGAAACGCTCGACGCGCTGAAACGGCGGGGCAGGCGCATCTTTCTGCTGTCCAACGCGCAATCGTGCTTTACAAACGACGAGCTGGACGCGCTGGACCTTTTCGACCGCTTCGACGGGATCCTGCTTTCGAGCGACGCGGGTATGAAAAAGCCGTATCGCGGGCTCTTCGAGCGGCTCCTCAATCGGTATGACATCGATCCCGAAACGGCGCTGATGGTCGGAAACGACGCGATCGCCGATATGGGCGGCGCCGCCGGCGCGGGGATCAGAGGCGCGTATATCCACACGTGGCAGTCGGGCGAACGCCCGAAGACGCTGCCGCGGGGCTGCTTTGAGATCACGGATCTTTTGGAACTACTTTCGGAAAGCGAGGCGTAACGGTATGCGGAAATGGGTTTGGATACTGGTGTTGCTGCTGCTGTGCGGCTGCACGCAAACGACAACGGAAAAGGAGAAGGAAATGAAGCAATATCCGGTCAATGACATCACGGAAACCTTTGCCTGGATCGGCAAGACGGCGGAGGAGCTCGGCATCGACGAATCGTATCGCGACGGATACAGCATCCGCATCACCGGCGAGCTGTTCGGCCGCAAGGTGGACGGCACCGCGTACATGGGCACCGATTTCGATTCGCCGGGGCGCGAGGTTCGCGTCAGGGAGATTGCGGTCTTCGACAAGCTTGAATACCGCAAGTCGACGGAGGAGAGCCTTGTCGAACGCTACGGCAAGGCGTACCTCGAGGGCGTGGAGCCGTATGTGGCGTCGAACGGCGGCGCGACGTACTGGAGCCGCTACTGGACCGGCGAGGGCGTGATCACCGTCTCGAACGGACAGAACAACGACTGGTATATGTTCTCGTATGTCGTGACGGAGATGCCGGCGGAAATCAAAAAGCAGCTTGCCGGACTGACGGTCAAGGAGCTGATGTACGGCACCGGCGTGCTGTTCGAGTTCCGGGACGGCGAGATCGAGGATCTTATGATCCACGAGACGGAATACGAGGGCAGCAAGGCGTACCGTGTGACGTTTACGCGCGACGGCGTCGGCATTACGGCAATCATCGTCAACGACGGCAAAGCGCTGTACGACACATTTTTGAACGACGGCACCGACTGGACGCAGGAGCGGATCAAGGACGTGATCGACAGCCTGCGCTGCATCCGCGAGGACGGCACGGGACGGATCGTGCATAAGAACGTTTTCGGCGCGTTCTGGCTCATCGAAACCGACGCGCCGGTCACGGAGGAATCGCTCAAAGAACTCGAAACCTTCATCCTGAGCCGCTGGCTATTCAAAGAGTAACCGATACAAAAAAGACTGTCGCGCTTGCGGCAGTCTTTCTTTTCGGATACGTTTTGTTCAATCGATCGCGCCGAAGGCTCATTCGTCGCTGCGGTAAGCGGAGACCACGTCGTCGTCGAGCACGACCGCAAGCAGCATTTCGCCCTTGCTCGCCTTCGGTTCGATGTGGATCTGTTCGGTGTTCAGCGGCGTCTTGGTGCCGTGGCGCTGTTCGATCACGAGCGTAAACGGGTTCTGCACCGTTCCGGCATAGACGATGCGCGAGCCGTTGCTGCCGTTCTTGCGGAAGTCGAACGTCTTGACACCCTTGCCGTTTCTGCCCTGCAGTTCGTAGTCAAAGAGGAAGCTGCGCTTGCCGAAGCCGCGGTCGGTGAGCACGATGAGCTCGCCCTCGTCGCCGACCGGCATGCATGCCATGACGCGGTCCTTCGGTTCCAGCTTGATGCCGATGACGCCCGCCGCCGCGCGTCCGGTCTCCGGCACGGAGTCCGCGGCAAACCGGATGCACATGCCGCGCTCGGTCACGAGCAAAATGTCCATCGTGGGCATCGGGTACGCGCCCAAAAGCGCGTCCTTGTCCTTGAGGTTCAGCGCCGCCGTGCGCTTGCCGCGCACGCGATAGTCCGCGGCTTTACTGCGCTTCACCATGCCGCCGGTCGTGCAGAACAGATAGCTGCCCTCGTCGGTATCCGGGAACGCGCCGACGATCGTTTCGCCCTTTTCAAGCTCGATCAGGCTGACGAGATTTGCCGCGCGCGCCGCGGGACGCGTTTCGGGAATGTCGGCGACCTTGAGGTTCAGCATCGCGCCGCGGTTGGTGAACAGGCGGATGCTCTCGTTGCTGTTGACCTCTAAGATGCGTTCCGGCTTGTCCGCACGGATCTGCGAAAGATTGAACTGGCGTTTCAGACACTTGCGGATCTTGAGGTCGGCGCAGACCGCGACGATCATTTCCTCGACCGTCTCCGGCTCGTTCGTCTGGGCTTCGATCTCGCCCTCTGCCGAGATGATCTGCGTCTTGCGTCTGCCGTCGAACAGCTTGCGCACGTCGAGCAGCTCCTTTTTGATCAGATGCACGAGCTTTGTATCCGACGCGAGGATCGCTTCGAGCTCCGCGATCAGCTTCTTGACGTCCTTGTATTCCTTTTCGATCGAAAGAAGTTCGAGATTCGTCAGCTTCTGCAGGCGAAGATCGAGGATCGCCTGCGCCTGAATCTCGGTGAGATTGAAGGTCTTCATCAGGCCTTCGCGCGCTTCTTTCGGCGATTTGCTTGCGCGAATCAGCTTGATCACGCGGTCGAGGTTGTTGACCGCCACCATCAGACCTTCCAGTATGTGGCAGCGCTTCCTTGCGATCTCGAGCTCGGTCTTGGTGCGGCGCGTCACGACGGAGCGCTGATGGCGCACGTAGTATTCGATGATCTGCTTGAGGTTCAGCTGCTGCGGCTTGCCGTCCGCAATCGCCACGTAGTTCGCGCCGAACGTGCACTGCAAGTCGGAATATTTGAACAAAAGCTGCAGGATGCGCTCCGGATCGCCGTCCTTCTTGACCTCGATGACGGCGCGCGTGCCCATGCGGTCGCTTTCGTCGCGGATGTCGGAGATCGCGGCGAACATCGCCTTCTTCTCCTGCGTGATCTCGAGAATCTTCGAGAGGCACGCCGCCTTGTTGATCTGATACGGGAATTCGTCGATGACGATGCGCGTCTTGCCGTTCTTGACCTCCTCAAAGTGCGTGCGCGCGCGCATCGTGAGCTTGCCGCGTCCGGTCTCGTAGCTTTGCGCGATCTCGGAGGAATCCAGAAGGAACCCGCCGGTCGGGAAATCCGGCGCCGGCATGATCTTCAAAAGGTCCGGAATCTTGATGCGCGGATTGTCGAGCACCGCGATGACCGCGTCGATCGCCTCCACCGGATTGTGCGGCGGAATCGAGGTCGCGAGACCGACCGCAATGCCGTTCGCGCCGTTCACCAGCAGGTTCGGGAAGCGTCCGGGCAAAAGCTCCGGCTCCTTCAGCGTGTCGTCGAAGTTCCAGGTAAAATCGACCGTGTCCTTGTCGATGTCTTTTAAGAGCAGCATCGCGGCGTCGGTCATGCGCGCTTCGGTGTAGCGCATCGCTGCGGCGGAGTCGCCGTCGACCGAGCCGAAGTTGCCGTGTCCGTCGACGAGACAAACGCCCATATTGAACGGCTGCGCCATGCGCACCATCGCGTCATAGACCGAGGAATCGCCGTGCGGATGATATTTGCCGAGGCAGTCACCGACGATACGCGCGCTCTTGCGGTGCGGCTTGTCGGGGGAGAGCCCCAGTTCCATCATCGTATAGAGGATGCGCCGCTGCACGGGCTTCAGACCGTCCTCGACGCGCGGAAGCGCGCGTTCCAGAATGACGTGCTGTGCATACGGCATCATCGATTCGTGCATGACCTCGTCCATGCTCTTCAAGAGGATGGTTTCGGTCGGCTGCGGTGTCGTTGTCTTTGCCATGGCTTACTCCTTGATCTTTTCAAACACTGCGCTTTGACGGTTGAAGTCCGCGTACTCGAAGATGTACTCCTTGCGCGACTGTACCTTGTCGCCCATCAGTACGGTGACGAGGTGTTCGACCTCCGCGGCGTCCTCGATCGTGACGCGCGTCAGCCGCCGCCGCTCGGGATTCATCGTCGTTTCCCAAAGCTGCTCGGGGTTCATTTCGCCGAGCCCCTTATAGCGCTGCAGCGTGTAGTTCTTGCCGGTGATGCCGCGCATCGCGGCCTTGAGCGCCGGATCGTCGTAGCAGTAGATTGGCGGCTGATTCGCTTTCTGCACGCGGTACAGCGGCGCCATGCCGATGTACACATGACCCTCGGTAATCAGCGGGCGCATGTAGCGGTAGAAGAACGTCAGGAGGATCGCGCGGATGTGCGCGCCGTCCTGGTCGGCGTCGGCAAGAATGATGATCTTGTTGTATTTCAGCGAGGAAATGTCGAAATCGTCGCCGATGCCGGTGCCGAGCGCCGTGATGATCGAGCGGAACTCGTCGTTCTGCAGGACCTGTTCGAGCCGCTTCTTTTCGACGTTCAGCGGCTTGCCGCGCAGCGGCAGGATCGCCTGAAACTTGCGGTCGCGTCCCTGCTTCGCGCTGCCGCCTGCCGAATCGCCTTCGACGATGAACAGCTCGTTCAAAGAATAGTCCCTGCCGGTGCAGCTCGAAAGCTTTCCGACGAGCGGCGCGTTTTCGAGCTTGCTCTTTTCGCGCGCGTTCTCCTTCGCCTTGCGCGCCGCGCTTCTGGCCTTTGCGGCCTTGATCGCCTTTTCCGCGATCAGGTTTGCGGTGTTCGCGTTCTTGAGGTTTTCAAGCCACGGCACGAGCGTCTGCTGCAGCACCGCTTCGACCGCCGGACGCGCCTCGGTGTTGCCGAGCTTCGTCTTGGTCTGTCCCTCGAACTGTACGGTGTGCATCTTCAGAGACAGCACCGCGGTCATGCCCTCGCGGAAATCCTCGCCCGCAAGCGACGGGTCCTTGTCCTTTAGGACGCCGTTTTTGCGGCAGTAGTCGTTGAAAATCTTCGTGATCGCCGCCTTGAAGCCGGTTTCGTGCGTGCCGCCCTCGGTCGTCGGGATGTTGTTGACGTACGACGCGATCGTTTCGGCGTATTCGTCGTTGTGCAGGATCGCGACCTCGACGCGGATGCCGTTCGACTCGCCCTGAAGGTGGATCGGCGGATCGTACAGCGCGTTCTTGTCCTCCTGAATGTAGCGCACGAAGTCCGAAAGTCCGCCGTCGTACTTGAACTCCGCGTGCTTCTGCTTCTCGCGGTTGTCGTCGAGCACGAGCTTCACGCCGCGATTCAGGTATGCAAGCTCGCGAAGCCGCTTCATGACCACCGAATACTGCATGTCGATCGTCTCAAACACGCGGTCGTCGGGCAGAAACGTCACGACCGTGCCCTGCTTGCGGGTGCGGCCGATCTCGGTCAAAGGATACTTCGGCTTGCCCGAAACGATCTTGCCCTCCTCGTTTTCGACGCTTTCGAATTCGATGCGGTAGGCGCGGTTTTCGTGATAGACCTCGACCTGCACCCAGCGCGACAGCGCGTTGACGACCGATGCGCCGACGCCGTGCAGACCGCCGGAATACGAATAGGCCGCGTTGCCGAACTTGCCGCCGGCGTGCAGCTGCGTAAAGACGACCTCGACGCCCGAGACGCCCAGCTTTTCATGGATGCCGACCGGGATGCCGCGGCCGTTGTCGCTGACGGTCACGGAACGGTCGCGGTTCAGCGTCACGGTGATTTCGCTCGCGTAGCCGTTCGCCGCCTCGTCGATCGAGTTGTCCACGATCTCCCAGAGAAGGTGGTGGAGCCCCGGCAGACCGGTCGAGCCGATATACATGCCGGGACGCATACGCACCGCGTCCAAACCCTCCATGACGGTTATATTTTTGACGGAATACTCTTCCATAGATTGCCTCCGATACTGAGTTCTGTTGATTATAACACAAGATGTAGTGCCTGCGTAAGATTTCGACGCCGTATTTACGTTTTATTCATATTTCATAGAAAATTCGCTTTTCTGACGCATTTGCATGATGACAAGAGAGGGCGTTTGGTGTATAATCTACTATGTATACATATGTGGAAGTATACCTTTCACGGAGAGGAGCCGCATGGATACCGTCTTTTCGCATACGCCGATCATGGTTTCGGACGTGCTCGGGCTGCTGCAGCCGGAGCGCGGCGGGATTTTCGTGGACGGAACGCTCGGCGGCGGCGGACACGCGGAGGCGGTTTTAAAAGCGCTCGGCGACGGCGGCAGGCTCTACGGCATCGACCGCGACGACGACGCGCTGCGGGCGGCAGGCGCGCGGCTTTCCGGATTCGGCGACCGATTTACGGCGATCAAGGGCAACTTTTTCGACATGCGCGAGCTGCTTCTGGCGCACGGCGTACAAAAGGTCGACGGCATTCTTCTGGACCTCGGCGTCAGCTCGTATCAGCTCGACGCGGCGGAGCGCGGGTTTTCGTACAAGGCGGAAGCGTCTTTGGACATGCGCATGGATCAGAGCGCGCCGCTGTCGGCAAAGACCGTGGTCAACGAATGGCCGGAGGAGGAGCTTCGGCGCATCTTCTGGGAATACGGCGAGGAGAAGTTCTCGTCAAAGATCGCGCGGCGCATCGTCGAGCAGCGGCAGATTCAGCCGATCGAAACGACGACGGAGCTTGCGGCGCTGATCAAAAACGCGATCCCCGCAAAGTTCCGCAACGAGCCGCAGCATCCGGCGCGGCGCTGTTTTCAGGCGATCCGCATTGCGGTCAACGGCGAGCTCGACGGGCTGAACGATGCGATTCAATCGGCGCACGACCTTCTGAATGTCGGCGGCAGACTGGCGATCATCACGTTCCATTCGCTCGAGGACCGGATCGTTAAGAATGCGTTTCGCACGTTCGAGAACCCCTGCATCTGCCCGAAATCGGCGCCGGTGTGCATCTGCGGCAGAAAGCCTACCGCAAAGGTTCTGACGCGCCATCCGATCGTCGCGTCGGAACGGGAACAGACGGAGAATTCGCGCTCGACGTCCGCAAAGCTCAGGGCAATCGTGCGCATCGATCCCGAAACGGGAACATATTGATAAGAAAGGAGCCGCGGCATGGACGTCTCGTTCGACAAGAATCCACGCAAGATACGCAATCCGCAGACACGGATCTTTTCGCCGACGCAGACGGGCACGCCGACGCCGGTGCTGGAGGACGCGTCCATGCCCGTGCGCCCGCAGCCGAGCCGCGAGGAACGCACCGCAAAGAAGGTCAAGACCGTGGTGCGGCTGTCGACCTCCTCCAAGGTGCTGATCCTGCTGTCCGTGTTCGCGATCGCCGCGACGGCGCTGGTCGCGCTGTTCGGCGCGGCGGAATACGCAAGGATCATCAGCGAAACGGCGGCGGTCAATTCCGAGATCGAGACCTACACCGAGCAGATTTCCCAGTTGAAGAAGGCGCAGAGCTCGATGAACGACTTCGCCACGATCAACGAGATCTGCCGCGAACGCGGCATGACGATGAACTGGTACCGGGGCGAAGCCGCAGGCACCGCGTCCGCGGCGGGCGGAGCGACGGCGTCGCCTGCGCCGACTGCGCCGGCAACCACCGAACCGAACGGAGAATGACGGAATGAACACAACCCGATCCGGTGCGAAATCGACCGTGGCGAAGCGCCGCGCAAAGAACAGTCGGGTTCGCATCGCACCGCAAAAGAGAAAGCTTCTGGTAGCCATGCTGTTCGCAGGGCTTGCTTTCGCGCTCGTCATCGGCAAGCTGTTTGTCGTGTCGATGGTGCAGGGCAAGGACTGGACGAACAAGGCGATGCGGCAATGGACGCGCGTCGTGTCCTTAAAGGCGGAGCGCGGCAAGATCCTCGACCGCAACGGCACGGTGCTCGCCTCGTCGTATACGACCTATCAGGTCTGCGTCAACCCGCAGAACATCCAGCCAAGCGACCGCGAACGTATCGCGAACATCCTTTCGATGTATCTGAACCTCGATTACGACACGGTCTACGCAAAGCTGATCAAGAAAAAGCGCGTCAGCACGCCGACGCCGGATCCGAACAATCCGGAAGCGACGGTCGCGCCGGAAAGCCACGAGGAAAAACTCCTGTCGCAGGTCAAGATCAAGGACCAGGTTGACAAGGAGGTTATCAGCAAGCTCAACTCCATGCAGCTCGGCAGCGGCGTCAGCTATTACAGCGACGTCAAGCGCGACTATCCGGAGTCGGGCTACTATGCGCAGCTCATCGGCTTTACGAACATCGACGGCGACGGACAGACCGGCGTGGAGCTGACCTACAATAAGGAGCTTGCGGGCACGGACGGCTATCAGAAGACGGACACGGACCGCGACAACAACCCGGTGCCCGGCGGCGAGGAGGAGTATATCGAATCGATCCCCGGCGCAAACGTCGTGCTGACGACGGATACGGGCCTGCAGGGCATTCTGGAAAACGCGCTGGAGGAAGCCTGCGCGATCAACAACGCCAAGACGGCGTCCGGCCTGCTGCTCGACGCGCAGACCGGCGCGATCCTTGCGATCGGCAGCTATCCGAGCTTCGATTCCTCGAACCCGCCGCGTTCCGACGCGAAGACGCTGCTGGAGCTTTCGAAAAACCGCATCGTGACCGACACCTACGAGCCGGGCTCGACGTTCAAGGTCGTCACGCTCGCGGCGGCGCTCGAATCCGGCGCGGTAACGGTCGGCACCGAGTTCAACTGCAAGGGCTCGCTGACGATCAAGGGCGACAAGATCAAGTGCTGGAAGAGCGGCGGGCACGGCAGGGAATCGCTCATGGAGGCGGTGGCGAACAGCTGCAATCCGGCGTTCATGTCGATGGCGCTGAAGATGGGCATCGATACGTTCTATGACTACATCTTCCAGTTCGGCTTCGGCGAAGCGACCGGCAGCGGCGTCATGGGCGAAACGAGCGGCAAGGTCACGCACAAGAAGTACATCCGCAACGCCGACCTTGCGCGCATCGGCTTCGGACAGAGCATCAGCTGCACCGGCATGCAGCTTGCGATGGCGTTCACCGCCTGCATCAACGGCGGCGAGCTTCTGAAGCCGTACGTCATTTCGGAGATCGTCGATCAGGACGGCAACGTGCGGCTCAAAAACGAGCGCACGGTCGTGCGGCGGGTGATTTCGCCGTCGACCTCCACGCTGATCCGCTCGCTCCTCCGGAACGTCGTGGAGCACGGCAGCGGCAAGAACGCGCAGGTGTACGGCTATTCGGTCGGCGGCAAGACGGGCACGTCGCAGAAGTACGAGGAGGACGGCAGCGTTTCGAAGAGCAAGCTGATCGCCTCGTTCATCGGGTTTGCGCCGGTCGACGATCCGCAGTTCGTCTGCCTCATCATCGTGGACGAACCGCAGGTGCCGCAGGTCTACGGCAGCACGGTCGCGGCACCGTTCGTACAGGAGGTTCTGGCAAGCGCGCTGTCGTATACGGGCGTGCAGCCGGACAACACGAACCAGTCGGTCATGGTCCCGAACATCAAGGGACTGACCGTTACGCAGGCGGCGCGCATTCTGAAGGACGCGGGGCTCGAGGCGATCTACCTCGAGCAGGAAGCGGATTCGACGGTCGGCAACCAGTCGCCGGCGCCGAACACCGTCGTCGTGCGCGGCAGCACGGTGCTGCTGTATTCGACGGGGTACGCGTTCTTTGCGGAACTGAACGAAGAAGTGGAAATGGTCGAGGTGCCGGACGTGTACGGAAAGGACCGCATGGACGCGCTCGACAAATTCAAGAAAGCCGGACTGATCATGGATTACGACAAGCACAACTGCGCGGGAACGGTGGTCAATCAGGACATCGCGGCAGGCTTCAAGGTGCCGGTCGGCACGGTCGTACATGTGTGGTTCGAAGTGAAGAATAAAGACTGAACGGGGGAAATGACGATGTTGTTATCGGGTATAGCCGCCGATCTCAGGCTGCCCGTCACGGGCGGCGACGCGGAGATCACGTCGGTGGAGTACGATTCGAGAAAGGTTCATGACGGCAGTCTGTTCTGCTGCATGAAGGGGCTTGTGTCCGACGGACACAACTTTGCCGCGCAGGCGGTGGAGAAGGGCGCGGCGGCGCTGCTGGTCGAGCATCTTCTGCCGCTGGACGTGCCGCAGATCGTGGCGCCGGACGGACGCGTGGCGATGGCGCATGCCGCGGCCGCGTTCTACGGGCATCCCGAGCGAGAGATGATCATGCTCGGCGTGACCGGTACGAACGGCAAGACGAGTACGACCTATATGGTCAAGTCGATCGCCGAAGCGGCGGGCAAAAAGGTCGGGCTGATCGGCACGATCCAAAACATGATCGGCGACGAAATGCTCGAAACCGGACGCACGACGCCGGAATCGGCCGACCTGTTCGCGCTTCTGCGCCGCATGGCGGACGAGGGCGTGGATCTGGTGATCATGGAGGTGTCGAGCCATGCGCTCGTGCAGGACCGCGTCGCGGGCATTCCGTTCCGTGTCGGGCTGTTCACGAACCTCACGCAGGACCATCTCGATTATCACAAGACCTTCGATCACTACCTCGAAGCAAAGAAGCTGCTGTTCCGGCAGAGCGACCTTGCAATCATCAACATCGACGACGCCTATGCGGAGCGCATGATGGACGGGCTTACGATCCCGATCAAAACGATGGGCATTCAGCACCGTGCGGACTATACGGCGATCAACATTGACATCCGCACCGACGGCGTGCGCTTCCATCTGCGCACCCCGAACGGCGAAGGACCGGTCAGGATGCACATTTCCGGCCTGTTCTCGGTCTACAACGCGATGGGCGCGGCGGCGATCACGCAGTCGATCGGCATTTCGTTTGCGGACATCCTCAGGGGACTCGAATCGCTTTCGGGCGTTGCGGGACGGCTCCAGTCGGTCAACACGAACGGACATCCCTTTGCAGTGTACGTGGACTACGCGCATACGCCGGACGCGCTCGAAAACGTGCTGACCTCGGTGCGCGAGTTTGCAAAGGCGCGCGTCGTCTCCCTGTTCGGCTGCGGCGGCGACCGCGACCGCACCAAGCGTCCTTTGATGGGCGAGATCGGCGGGCGGCATTCGGATTTCGTCGTCGTCACGAGCGATAACCCGCGGACCGAGAACCCCGAGGACATCGTGCGCGCTGTGGAACTCGGCGTACAGAAGAGCGGCACGCCGTACGTATCGATCGTCAACCGCAGGGAGGCGATCGCCTACGCGCTGTCGATTCTCGAGCCGGAGGATATCCTCGTCATCGCGGGCAAGGGGCATGAGAATTATCAGGAGATCAACGGCGTCAAGCATCACTTCGACGACCGTGAGATTGTAGAGGAGCTTTTGAAGGATTAAGAGGGAAACGCCATGGATACCATTGTTGTCAATTCGCTGCTTGCGCTGATCACCGCATTCGGCGTCGCGGCGCTGCTGGGACCGATCCTGATTCCGGTTCTGCACCGGCTGAAATTCGGACAGAACGTGCGCGACGACGGACCGCAGACGCATCTCAAAAAGCAGAACACGCCCACGATGGGCGGCGTGATGATCCTGATCGCGATCGTGATCGCCACGCTGATCTTCGCGCGCAAAAACTACTCGCTTGCGATCATCGCGCTGCTGATGGCGGTGCTGTTCGGGCTGATCGGCTTCTTCGACGATTTCATCAAGATCATGAAGAAGCGTTCGCTGGGACTTCGCGCGTGGCAGAAGATCGTCGCGCAGTTCGTGCTTGCGCTCGGCTTTGCGCTCGTGATGTATTTCCATCCGCAGATCGGCAGCACGATCTGGTTTGACCGCGTCGATCTCGGCATCTTCTTCATTCCGTTCGCGATGTTCGTCATCATCGGGACCGTGAATTCCGTCAATCTGATCGACGGACTGGACGGGCTTTCGAGCTCCGTTACCTCGGTGTATTCGACGGCGACCGGCGTGATGATCGTTTTGTTCGTGCTGACCTACAGCCATCGGGCGATCCTGACGGCGGAACAGACCGTCCTCGAACAGAATATGCTCGAAGGACTGTCCGGCATGTCGGTGTTCGCGTTTGCGACGGCGGGCGGGTGCCTCGGGTTTCTGGTGCACAACGTCTATCCCGCCAAGGTCTTCATGGGCGATCTCGGCGCGTTCACGCTCGGCGGCGCGGTCGCCGCAATGGCGCTGCTTACCCGCACTTCGCTGCTGCTGCCGCTGATGGGCGTCATGTACGTCGCCACGTCGGTATCGGTCATCCTGCAGGTCGGCTCCTATAAGCTGCGGAACAAGAAGCGCATCTTCCGCATGGCGCCGCTGCATCACCATTTCGAGCTCGGCGGCACGCCGGAGACGAAGATCGTTTCCATGTACAGCGTCGTCACCGCGATCGCATCCGCGGGCGCGCTGCTGGTTTTCTGGCTCTGCAAGTAAGGAGGATTCTATGGCTAAACAAAAGACGGCTCTGATCGTCGGCATGGCAAAGAGCGGCATCGCCGCGGCGCGCCTTCTGTATCAGGACAACTACCGCATCATCGTCAACGATATGAAGCCCGAGATTCAGGGGCTGTTCGATCAGCTTTCGGGCATCGCGTACGAGGTCAAGCTCGGCGCGAACCCGATGGACCTTCTGGACGGCGTGGACCTTCTGATTCCGAGCCCGATCATTCCGATGACGCGCAACTTCATCGTCGAGGCGAAGCGCCGCGGCATCGAGGTCATCAGCGAGATCGAGCTCGGCTACCGCTATTCGAAAGCGGACTTCGTCTGCATCACCGGCACCAACGGCAAAACGACCTGCACGGCGCTGACCGGCGAGCTGTTCAAGGCGGCGGGCTATCACACGTTCGTGCTCGGCAACATCGGCGTGGCGATCTCGGCGCACGCGCTCGAGACAAAACCCGGCGACATCGTCGTGGCGGAGACCGCGGCGCTGCAGCTCGAGGGGAACGTGCGCTTCCATGCGAAGGCGGCGGGCGTGTGCAACATCACGCCGGACCATCTCGATCACTTCGGCACGATGGAAAACTACATCGAAGCCAAGGCGAAGATTCTGGACAACCAGACCGCGGACGATTATGCCGTTCTGAACTGGGACGACGAAACGGTGCGCGGCTTTGCGAGCCGCACGCCGGCGCATGTGCTGTACTTCTCCAGAAAGACCGAGGTCGAAAACGGCATGTTCGTGCGCGACGGCATGCTGATCTACCGCATGAACGGCGAGGAAAAGACGCTGATGGCGGCGGACGAGATCCGCATCCCCGGCGGACACAACCTCGAAAACGCGATGCTCTGCGCGCTGATGGCGCTTTCGTGGGGCATCAAACCCGAAACGATCCGCGAGGTGCTGATGACCTTTGCGGGCGTCGAGCATCGCATCGAGTACGTCTGCACGCGCAGCGGCGTCGACTATATCAACGATTCGAAGGGCACGAATCCGGCGTCCACCATCCGCGCGATCGAGGCGATGAAGAAGCCGACCGTCCTGCTTCTGGGCGGCTACGACAAGCACATCGGCTTCGACGAGCTGTTCGACGCGTTCACGCCGATCGTCAAGGCGTGCGTCGTGCTCGGCGACACCAAACAGCAGATTCTGGACTGCGCGGCGGCGCACGGATACCGCGAGCTCTGCCGCACGGCGGATACATTTGAGGACGCGGTCAACAAAGCGCGCGAGCTTGCCGAGCCCGGCGACTGCGTGCTCTTAAGCCCCGCATGCGCAAGCTGGGATATGTTCGATAACTACGAAACGCGCGGACGTGTGTTCAAAGAGATCGCACGCGCATACGAATAAACGGAGAGAGAATGGCGGAACAAAAGGCGAAAAAAGAATCGATCTTCAAGCGCTTGCAGAACGCGCGGCTTTTGCGCGGCAAGATGGACTTTTCCATCCTGCTGATGATTTCCGTGCTCTGCGCATTCGGGCTTGTCATGGTCTTTTCCGCCAGCTACTATTACGCGCAGCACTATTCCGGTGCGAACCACGATAGCTTTTACTACCTCAAGCGTCAGATCCTGTACCTCGCGATGGGCTATCCGGTCATGCTGCTGGTGTCGCTCATCGACTACCGCATCATTGAAAAACTGCGTTCGCTGTTCATGGCGATCTCGATCGTTCTGCTGATCGCGGTGCTTCTGTGGGGGCGCGACTTGAACGGCGGCAAGCGCTGGCTGGTCATCGCCGGTATCTCGATTCAGCCTTCGGAGCTTGCCAAGTTCGGTCTCATGATCTTCATGTGCTCGTACATGTCGCGTCACCGCAACGAAATGAGCTCGTTCCGCTACGGCATGATCCCGATGCTGATTGCGATCGGCGTGATCGCAGGTCTGGTCATGCTACAGCCGAACATGTCCATGGCGGTCATCATCGGCTTTATCGGCGTCGTTCTGCTGTATCTCGGCGGCTGCGACATCAAGCAGCTGCTGATCCTCGGCGCGATCGCCGTCGTCGGCTTCTTCGTGCTGGCGAGCATGGCGGACTACCGTATGGACCGGCTGCGCTCGTTCGGCAACCCCGAGAGCGATCCGCAGGGCACCGGCTATCAGCTGCTGCAGTCCTATTACGCGATCGGCTCCGGCGGGCTGTTCGGCAAGGGCCTGAACAACAGCTATCAGAAGCTTCTGTACATGACCTACGGCGAATCGGACTTCATCTTCGCGATTCTCTGCGAGGAGTTCGGCTTCATCGGCGGACTCGTCGTGATCGGGATGTACGCGTGGATCGTGTTCCGCGGTCTGGTCGTCTCGATGCGCTGCCGCAACCGGTTCGGGAGCCTGCTTGCCGCCGGTATCTCGATCGTTTTCGGCTTCCAGGTCTTTGTCAACATCGGCGTTGTTACGGGGCTGCTGCCCACCACGGGACAGGCGCTTCCGTTCATATCGGCAGGGGGGACGTCTCTGTTGGTCTTCCTTGCCGCAATGGGGCTCTTGCTGAGTATTTCGCGCGACACGAACCCCTACGGATAGCGGCACGTTTTGGAACCCTTCCGCATAAGATGCAGTATCATGCGGGAGGAACCACGGAACATGTCGAACTTTACGTTGCGCGGCGGTGCGAGACTTATCGGCTCGATCGCGGCGCAGGGCTCGAAGAACGCGGCGCTGCCGATTCTGGCGGCAACGCTGCTTGTGAAGGAACCGGTCAGGCTCAAAAACTGCCCGCGGCTTCGGGACGTCGGCAACATGCTGCACATCCTCGAATCGCTCGGCTGCACCGTCTTTCGCGAGGGAGACGACCTGATCGTGGACAGCGGCACGGCGACAAACTGCGTTCTGCCGACGGCGCTTTCGCGCGAGCTGCGCTCCTCGATCTTTCTGCTCGGCTCGGTGCTGTCGCGCTTTGCGGAGGCAGACGCGCCGTATCCCGGCGGGTGTGAGATCGGCAACCGTCCGATCGACCTGCATCTGCAGGGACTCCGGCGGCTGAACGCCGAGATTGCGGAACGCGGCGGACGCATCCATTGCAGGGGCGCAAACCTCATCGGCGCGATCGTCGATTTCGAGTATCCGAGCGTCGGCGCGACGGAGAATATCATGCTTGCGGCATGCCGCGCAAAGGGCGAAACGGTCATCCGCAACGCCGCGTGCGAGCCGGAGATCGTCGATCTGCAGGGCTTTCTCAATGCCTGCGGGTTTCGCGTATCCGGCGCGGGCACGCCGACGATCGCGATCGAAGGCGTCGAAGAGGGACACGGCGCGACCTATCGCATCATGCCGGACCGCATCGTGACCGGCACATACCTGATCGGCGCGGCGATCACGCGCGGCGATGTGACCGTGACCGGCACGTATCCCGATACGGTCGACGCGCTTCTTGCAAAGCTTTCCGCCTGCGGGTGCGACGTAACGCGCGATAAACAGGCGGTGCGCGTGGCGGCGAAGGATCGTCCGCGCAGGATCGATTTTACGGAAACGCGCCCGTACCCGGGCTTTCCGACCGATCTGCAGCCGCAGCTGTTCAGCCTGCTGTCGGTTGCGGACGGGACCTCGATTCTCAAGGAGAACGTGTTTGAAAACCGCTTCAAGCACGCGCAGGAACTGAAAAAGATGGGTGCGGAAAACCGCATCCTCGACCGCGCGGCGATCATCACGGGCGTGGAACGGCTGCACGGCGCAAACGTGATTGCGCACGACCTTCGCGGCGGCGCGGCGCTCGTGCTGGCGGGGCTGTCTGCCGAGGGCGACACCGTGATTGAGCACATCGAGCGCATCGAGCGCGGCTATGAACAAATGGACCTTGCGATCAAAGCCCTGGGCGGCACGGTCGCGAGAAAGGACGAACGGATTGGCAAAGAAGAACAAACCCTCCGAGCGGGAGCGGAACGGCTTCCTGTTCGATGAAGACGCCGGAACCGAAGAGGACCTGATGGAGCTGTTCGGCGACGACGCACCGGACGGGGAACCCGCATACGAAGCCGAAACGGAGCCGGATTCCGGTTCCGAGGGGGCGGACATGCCCCTGTCGGACGAGGACGGCAAGGTTCCGCAGTCGGTTTCGAGCGCGTTTCACTTCGACCGCTACGGACGGCGCATCGACCATAAAAAGAACCGCTACGGCAAGCGCAAGAACGCGCCGAAGGCGACCACGACGGTCGTGGAACACGACACCGAGGCGAAGCGCGAGTACGACGAGGCGCGCGCGCGTTCCGAAGCGCGTGCGCAGAAGCGCGCCAAAGAGGAGGCGCGGCAGCGCGCGCTGAAAAAAGCCGAAAAAGCGAAGCAGCGCAGACGCAGCCTGTCCACCATGGTGTTCGGAATCCTTGCCCTCGCGCTGCTGCTTGCGATGGTATGGTTTGTCACGCGGCTTTCGACAATCCGCATCGCGGACGTGCCGGAGGGCTACACGGAAGAACAGATCGTCGCGCTCAGCAAGCTCAAACGCGGCAGATCGATGCTGTTCCAGAGCACCGCAAACGCCGAGAAAGCAATCGAGAGCGATCCGTACCTCGAAGCGACGGTGCAGTATTCCTTCCCGTCGACGGTGCGCATCGCGGTCATGAAGCGCGCCGAAGCGGCGTGCGTGCGCTGGGGCCCGCAGAACGAATATCTGGCGATCATCGATGAAAAGGGCTTCGTGCTCAACGAAGCGGCGGAGAGCGCCGGATCGCTTCTGATCGCCGAAGGACTGAACATTTCCAACGCCGCCAACGGCACGCGCCTCGGCGACGCAACCGATACGCGCGTCGCCGCGCTGATCCGCATTCTGACCAAGTTCAAGGAGCTGGGGCTTTTGAGCCGTACGCCGCGCATCAGCCGGATCGATTTGAAGGAGCTGATGCAGATCCGCATCTACACCGAGGGCACATCCTACACGATCGAGGTCGGTGATCCTTCGAACCTCGATACCAAGCTGATGCTGCTGCAGAAGCATTGGGACGCGATCATGCAGAAGGCGTCGGACTACATCAAGAGCGGCCACACGACCGCGACGATCTACCTTTACAGCAAGGGCGGCGTCAGCATTTCGCCGTACGAGCCGGGCTATGCCTACGAGATACCGGTCACGACGTACCTTCCCGACACCCCGCGCCCGCAGGAGACGCCCGAGGGCGGCAGCGCGCCGCAGGATACCCCCGCGCCCGAAACGCCCTCCGTCACCCCGATGCCGCACCAGAGCGATCCGTTTACGGGCTAAACGCTTCGCGTTTCGCCGAAATCAGGATTTCGGCGAGTTTTCACCGTCTGCCTATCGCCTTCGGCGACCGGGCGGCAGACGGTGCAAGGTGTCAAATCCGCCGCGCATGTCGCCGGATTTGATGGATTGGTGTGGTCACCTGCGTTTGCGCAAGCAAACATATCGTGCGGCGTAAGCCGTATATCGCGCTTGCGTCAGCAAGTATATCGCGCCGCAGGTATATCGCGTCCCGCAGGCGCATGTCCCCCGTAGGGGGGCGTCGTCCCCGACGCCCCGCGTCACCCGCGCTTGCGCAAGCAAGCTCATCATGCGGCGCAGCCGCTCATCGTTGTAAACTCTGCCAAAAGCAAAGCCCCGATCGCTCGGGGCTTGCTCTGCATAGGGGGGTTATGCGTTCGGTTCCAGGACCGTCTTGACCGCGCCTTGCGCATCGCCGTTGACCGTTACGTTGCGGTTCACCTTCGCGTCGTAGGTCTCCGCCTTCATGATGTCCACGAGGTCCAGTCCGGTCACTTCCTTCATCGTTTCGATCGTGCGGGCGAGCACGCTCGGGACATAGGATCCCATGGCGTCCACGCCGCTGCCGCCGTGACCGCCGTCGATGATGGTCACCTTGTCGATGGATTCGAGCGGCTTTGCGATCGAGGCTGCCATCTCCGGCAGGGCTTTCACGATCATCTCGATCATGGCGGCCTGACCGTATTTCTTCATGGCCTCGGCTTTCTTCTCCAACGCTTCCGCCTCCGCGATGCCGCGGGCTTCGATCGCCTTCGCCTCCGCTTCGCCGACGGCGCGGATGCCTTCCGCCTCCTGCATCTTCGCGAACAGGTCCGCTTCCGCCTGCACCTTGCGGGCTTCGGCTTCCTTCTCGCGTTCGAACTTCTCCGCCTCCGCGTGGACTCTGCGGATCTCGGCGGCCTTTTCGCGTTCGAATTTCTCTGCTTCCGCCTTGCGCTGCCGTTCAAAGAGCTCCGCCTCCGCTTTCTGCTGGCGGGCGAACTTGTCGGCCTCCGCTTTCTTCTTGATCTCCGCTTCGAGCGTCTGCTCGGTCACTTCGACGTCCTTACGCTTCAGTTCGATCTCGCGTTCCTGACGCGCAATGTTCGCGTTCGCGGTGGTGACTTCGATCGTCTTGCGCTGCTCCTGCTGCTGAATCTCGTACGCCGCGTCGGCTTCCGCCTGCTTGATGTCGGATTCGCGCTTCAGTTCGGCTTCGCGGATGCGCAGCTCGTTTCTGCGGGATGCGATCTCGCTCTGCGCCGCTACCTGCGCTTCGTTCGCCATCCGCTTTGCTTCCGCCTCGGCGATCGCAACGTCGCGTTCCGCCTGGGCCTTTGCGATCGAAGCGTCCTTCTGGATCTGGCTCATGTTGTCCTGACCGAGGGCGACGATCAGACCCTTTTCGTCTTCGATCTTCTGGATGTTGCAGGAGATGATCTCCACACCCAGCGCGTTCATGTCGGTCTGCGCTTTCTGCTGCACTTCGTCGCCGAACTTCTTGCGGTCCGTGTTCAGCTCCTTCAATTTGACGGTGCCGATGATCTCACGCATGTTGCCCTGCAGGGAGTCGGTCAGCGCTTTCGTGATCGATTCCTCGCTCATGTTCAGGAAGTTCTTCATCGCGATCTTGATGCCTTCCGGATCGGTCTTGAGCCGGACCTTCGCAACCGCGTCGATGTCCACGCCGATGAAGTCGAGCGTCGGCACGTAGCCGTTCGTCTTGATGTCGATCGAGATCTGCTTCAGAACCAGCGTGTCCTTTCTCTCAAGGAAGGGCAGCTTGATGCCGGCGCGTCCGATCAGGATCTTCGGGCTCTTCTTGATGCCCGAGATGATGTATGCCTTGTCCGGGGGAGCCTTGACGTATCCGCTGACAAGGATACCGATGATCAGCGCGACCGCAGCGGCGATCAGCCCGATCATAAAGGTCGTGTGTTCCATAAAGAATCTCATACCGCTCACTCCTTTCGTATGATCCCATTTGGTGCGGCGTGCCTTGCGGCCGCCTTTTGTTTACGGCTTCATCATAGCGCGATCGCCGCATTTTCGAAAGACACACCGTCTGCAAATGGCGCTCCCTATTTCCGCAGAAAAGGCGAAATAACCGTCGTGCGGCGAACGCCGCATATCGTGTTTGCAAAGCAAACATATCGTGCTTGCGTGAGCAAGTATATCGTGCGGCATCAGCCGTATCTCGTTCGGTTGCGCTGTGCGCAAACGATATGTCCCTGACGGGACACGATATACCCATTCGGGCACGATATACCTGCCGGTACGATATTCGCCCTTCGGGCGAGCGATTTCAATTACACGGTCGGGGTTCTGCTGAGCCCGTGCCGATAATAGAGAGCGGTGATCAGAACCGCAGCGACAACTTTCACCCCGAACAAGATGGGAAAAAGCCGGATCGTCAGCTTTGCCGCAGGCGCAAGGAGCATCAAGGAAAGCATCGCCGCGTCGCTTGCGATCGCATACGCCGCATAGATCAGATAACCCGTCTGCGCCCGACGCGCCTTTGTACGCTGTTTGCAGGTGTTCACAAGCGGCGTCAGCGTCAACTTGTCACGGAACCGCATTGCAGCATATTGCTTTTTCACAGCCTGCCGCTTGGCGAACTTTTGGCAAATGCCGTAACGCAGGCAGAACAGCACGCCGCGCAGCTTCCGAAGAAGGAACGCATCCGTCAGCAGAAACGCGAACATGAGAAGAATCCGATCGCGCAAGGTGTTCACTCCTTTCATTGGTGCTATCATATCGTACAAAGCGGCGCTGTGCTACGCACTCCGATCCGATATGGCACTCCCTATTTCCGCAGAAAAGGCGAAATATGCGCAAATAATCCGGTCATTTGATTCTTTCCAAAACCGCGCGCGCGTTGTATAATACAAACAGAAAGCACGGGAGGACGAACCTATGGGAAAGCGTTCAACGAAGGAAAATAAAAACATCTGGCAGGAGAGCCGAGAAGCACTGGAGCTCAGCCGCGAGGCGGCAAGCGAACTGCTGCAGTTCGTGTCCGCGGACCGCATCGAGAAGATCGAGAGCGGCAGGAGCGCGCCGCATCCGGACGAGGTGCTTCTGATGGAGCAGGGCTACGGCAACGCGGAGCTTTCCAATTATTACTGCACGCACGAATGCCCGATCGGCATGAAATACGTCCAGAAGGCGGAGCTCAAGGAGCTGCCGCAGCTCACGGTGGAGCTTCTTTCCGCGCTGCACGCGATGGAGGAGGAACAGAACCGGCTGATCGACATCTCCGTCGACGGACGCGTCAATGATTTCGAACGGAAGCAGTTCGACGTCATTCTCGAAAAGCTTGCGGCGCTGGACCGTTCCATCCGCGGCATGCGCATCTGGATCGAACACGCGCTCTACACCGGCAAGATGGAAGAGGCAAAGAAATAAGCGCGAGGGAGAGCGGAAATGGAACAGATTTCGGATAAGAAACGGAAGTCAATCGCAATATCGGTAATTGCATTGATGTGCGGCGTGTTGGGATATTACGTTGTGTGGCCTGCGGTAGTGTCGTCGTTCCTTGCGATTCCCCGACTTCCTTCCTATGCTCATGAAATGCTTTTTCATTTGGAGTTTGGTCTGCAGACAAGAACGATCCTTCGCGGGGTTGGCGGTTTGCTTGCGCTTTCAGGCGTCACCCTCGGAATAATCGGCATCGTGCATTCCGTTCGCCGCCCTCGTCGCGTTGCGGGCATCATCACGGGCAGCGTGGGGATCTACTATGCGTGCTTTACACTTTATGAGATTGTGATGTCGATCATTCTGTTTGAGCGTATGGCGTCGATGTGAGCTGAATTGTTTGACAGATCGAAACAGAAGAAGAGGAGAAAAGAAATGGAACAGGCGTCTGTCGGAAAAGAAAAGCCGCTTCTGCTGCCGGTCATTGCAGCGGTTTGCGCGGCGCTCGGATTTTATTTCGCATGGTTTGCATACGTTGCGTTTTTCGCCGCACAGTCGCTTCCGCTCTTCGGCGACGCGCTGCGCGTATTGGAACCGAGCCCTGAAATGCTGCTGTTTCTGCGCTGTGCGGGCGGGTTGTTCTCGCTTGCGGGACTTGTGTGCGGCGTGATCGGGGCGGTGCGTTCCGCACAGGGACTGTCGCGCCGCGCGCACAGAGCAAAGAAGATCGTGGGCATCGTTTTGAGCGGCGCAGCGATCCTGTTCAGCTTCTTCGGCGGCCTTGAGGTGCTGCTGTCGATCGTCATGCCGCACCTTACATAGACGCCGTAAACTGCAATATACCTGCGTCGGAAAGGCGAAAGCCCTCCGGTGAATGAAGAGTATAAAGAATAAGGAGGATTGAAATATGGAACAGTATTCGTATCAGCAGCAGGTCATTGTGGAACCTGCAAAGGAAAAGAAGCCGATCGGTCTGCAGATTGCGGCGCTGGTGTTCGGCATCGTCGGACTTGCACTTTCGTTTATCTCGTACTTCGGTACGATCTTCAGCAACGTCGGTATGGCCATCGCGGCGGACCAGAACGGATACACGCAGGGCATCTCCGTCGTGTCCGGCATCTCGATCGCGGTCAACATCGTCATCGCGCTGCTGTGCCTCGTCGGACTGATCCTCGGCGTCGTGGGACTGATCAGAAGCATTCGCCGTCCCACGCGCACCGTCCCGGGCATCGTCATGAGCGCACTCGGTCTGAACCTTGCGGGCGGCGGCTTCGCCCTGACGGTCGTCGGCACGATCATCGGCGGCGTGTTCCGCTTCCTGATGGCGACAGGCGCGTTTCACTGACGGCTTTCAGTCTGTCGAAAAACGGCGTTTTTCAACAGACTGTTTTTAGCCTCTCGTTCTTCCTCAGCTGCTTCCGTTCGTGCGTCTGCAACGCACTTATCCGGCTCGCTGAGCGAAACGACGGATCATTTGCGGCGAACAGAATAAAAGGAAAGGCGCGGTTTATCTGCGCCTTTCTTCTTGCAGGTACAATAAGAGTTTCGTTTCGCCGCAAATGATCTGCCCCCTTCCCAGACAGCATAAAAACAGCCCCGATTGCTCGGGGCTGTTTTTGTGTCGTTTGATTATTCCGCTGCCGGTGCGCCGACGGGGCAAACCTCTGCGCAGTTGCCGCACTCGATGCAGACGTCGGGGTTGATCTCGTACTTGCCGTCGCCTTCCGCGATCGCTTCTACCGGGCACTCTGCCGCGCATGCGCCGCAGGAGATGCATTCGTCACTGATTTTGTATGCCATAGTCAAATACCTCCTGTTTAGATTTCATCATCATTATAACATGTGTTTTTGATTTTGCAATCTTTTTTTCGAAACGTTTTTTCGGGGCGGTTTTACCGGTTTTTCTAAACTTATTTTGCCGTTTTTGTTCGACCTTTGTCCGATGCCTTTCTTTCGACAAGCGCCGCGTCATAGAATGTCGGTCGGAAAGGAGGGACCATGCTCTATTCGTTTCAACAAGGTCTTTTGAATATGCCGCCCAAACGCGATCCGGACCGGCGTCTGCTGCTGCTTCCGACCGAGGAGATCCGTCCGAACCCGCATCCCTCGCGCAAGCGGTTCGACCGCGCGTCGCTTTCGGAGCTCATGGTGAGCATCGCGCAGGTCGGGCTGATCCAGCCGATCACGGTGCGCGAACTGCGCGACGGCTACGAGCTCGTTGCGGGCGAACGGCGGCTCAAAGCGTGCAGACTGCTGGGGTATCGGGAGGTTCCGTGCATCGTGGTGCAGGCAAGCGACGAAAAAAGCGCCGCGATGGCGCTGATCGAGAACACGCAATGGCAGCGGCGCAGCTTTCTGGAGGAGGCGGAGGGGCTCGACGCGTTTCAAAAGGCGTTCGGCTGTACCGAGGAACGGCTTGCGATCCGCATCGGCAAGAGCCAGGCGTATCTTTCAAACAAGCTGCGGCTGATGAAGCTTTCGCCCGACGTGCGGTTCCGGATCCGCGCATGCGGGCTTTCGGAGCGTCATGCCCGCGCACTGCTGCGCCTTTCCGATGACGAACAGCGCATGCAGGCACTGGATGTGATCGAGCGCCGCAGACTCAGCGCGGCGGCGACCGAACGGCTGACGGCGGAGATGGCAAAGACGGCGAACGCGGCGCCGATCCGGCTGCTGCGCTGCGCCAAGGACTGCCGCCTGTTCGTCAACAGCGTCAAGACCTGCATCGAACAGCTGGACGGCACCGGCATGACCGCCACGCTCGAAGAAACCCGCCGCGAGGACGGGTTGGATCTGATTATTCACGTGAAAACCTAAAAGCTTTGACAGATCGCGAGGATCAGACCGTTTTCCTCGTCCGTCAGACCTTTTTTGAGGTTCGCATTGATCTCGGCGAAGGCGGCGACGGCGAAGCGCAGCCGTTCGACGGAGAATTTCTGCGCGTTTTTCAGCGTCATTTCGGCGGCCTTCGGACTGCCGCCGATGCTTTTCAGCACTTCGGCGCGCGGACGCTTTTCCTCAAGCAGCTCCTTTGCTATCAGCATCGATTTCAGCCGCCCTTCGAGGAACGACGCGATGCCGAGCGCGTTTTCGTTCCGGTCGCGAAGCGCCTCCTGCAGCATGCGCATCGCGGCCTTTTTGTTGCCCGCAAGAAGCGCATTGAGCATCGGGAAGATTTCAAACTCCACCGACGCCGTCACGACGGTTTTCAGCACCGCGTCGGTGATTGCGCCGCCGCTGCCCACGTAGTCGCAAAGCTTGGACGCCTCGTTTTGGAGCCGGTACGCGTCGGTGCCGACCATGTCGACGAGCCGGTACGCCTCCGGCCGGTCGAGCCGCACGCCGCGGTTGGCGCACGCGCGCATGCACATGCGCATCGCGCGGTCTTCGTCGAGCGCGTCGAACGAAACGAAGCGGTTCTTTTCCTTAAAAAGCCGGACCAGCGCGCTGTCCCTTGCCGCGCCGCGGCGCACAAACAGCGTGATCGCATCCTGCGCCGCAAAGAGCGTGTCGAGCGCGCGCAGCTTTTCGAGTCCCGAAAAGACCTCGTCGTCCGAATAATCGGTGACGATCGACACGCACAGCGCGTCGAACACCGGCACGCTGCGCAGCGCGTCCAGAAGCAGCAAAGGCTCCGGCGCCTTCAGCCGTTTGAGGTTCAGATCGGCAAAACCGGGATCGAGCAGCGCGACGATGCGATCGACCGCCTGCTGCTTCAGAAGCTCTTCGCTGCCCGCAAAGCAGTAGGCGCCCGACAGGGTGCGGCCGTTGGTTTTTTCAAACAGTTCCCGTTCGTTCATCACCGGAATTATACCACAGAAAAAAACGGAATACAACGAAAAAAAGTCCTTGCATTCGGGGAAAAACTGTGATATAGTACGAAAGCTAACGGTCCTTCTTGCCTTCGGAAGAAGGCCACAAGACCATAAGGAGGTGAAAAACATGAATCAGTACGAAGTTTTGTACGTGATCACGCCGGAACTGGATGAAGAAGCAGATCAGGCAGTTATGGCTAAGTTTGCAGAAATCATCACCGCGAACGGCGGCGAGATCGAGAAGACCGATGTGTGGGGCAAGCGTCGCCTGGCATATCCGATCGACTACAAGACGGAGGGCTATTACGTTCTGGTCGTTTTCAACGCGAATCCCGAACTGCCCCGTGAGCTGGAGCGCAACATGCGCAACGATGAACGGCTCATGCGTTACATGGTCACTCGTAAGGAAGCATAACCAACAAAGTAAACAGCACGAAAGAACGGAGGAAACGAAAGCATGAATAAAATTACTTTGATCGGCAACCTGACTCATGACCCCGAGGTGCGCAGCACGCCCAGCGGCGTGACCGTCTGCACCTTTACCATCGCCGTTAACAGACGCTTCGCGAACCAGAGCGGTGAAAAGCAAACGGACTTTTTCCGCATCAACGCATGGCGGCAGCTGGGCGACACCTGCGCGCGTTATCTCGCAAAGGGGCGCAAAGTCGCCGTCGTGGGCGAGCTCCAGGCACGCACCTACGAAGCAAAGGACGGCACAACCCGTATGTCGCTTGACGTATCGGCAGATGAGGTCGAATTCCTGACGCCCAAGAGCGCGGACGATTCGCAGAGCGGTTATTCCGCGCCGCGTCCGCAGGCCAGCGCGCAGGATCTCGCCGGATTCACCGACATCAATTCCGACGACTTACCGTTTTAATTCAAATTTATCAGGAGGCATCACATGGAAGATCGTAAACTGCGTCCCCGTCGTCCGAGAAGCAGACGCAAAGTTTGCCGTTTCTGCGTTGAGAAGGCCACATCCATCGATTATAAGGACATCAAAAAGCTGCAGGGCTTCATTTCCGAGAGCGGAAAGATCATGCCCCGCCGCATGTCCGGCGTGTGCGCCGAGCATCAGCGCGATCTCGCGATCGCGATCAAGCGCGCGCGGATCATGGCTCTGCTGCCCTACTGCGCAGAGTAAGGTATTTACCGTAACCCAGACCGCTTAGCACGAGACCTTCGGGTCTCGTTTTTTTGTACAAAAAAACCGCTCCACAACGTGAAGCGGGAATCGGAAAAGACCGTTATCTGCTGATTTCGCAGCTGATGGTTTTTACGCCTTCCGTTTCGTTTAAGAAATCGATCAGATCGGTAATGGTGGTGCTGTTGTTTAGCCGAAGGTTGAGCTCATACTTTGCACCTTCCTGCAAAAAACTGATCTTGGTGGAAATGATCAGGATGCGGTGCTTATCTGCATACTCGTTGAATGCCTGACGGAACGCCTTTGCATCGACAACCATACAGCTGACCAACCCGATCACCGTTGAATCGGTGCCGATCGTGAACCGGTGCATGATGATCTGGATAACGGCGATGATGAGCGTTGCAAAGAGCCCGATTACATACATACCTGCGCCGATCGCAAGCCCGATGGCCGCGGTTGCCCAGATCCCTGCCGCCGTCGTAAGACCATGGGTGGAATTGCCGGTACGGAAAATCATTCCCGCTCCGAGAAACGATACGCCGGAAATGATCTGTGCCGCAAGGCGCGCAGGGTCCGTGCCGTTTGTGCCGAACAGCTTCGCGCCGACGGGAGAAATAAGGTCGCTGAACGCGTACTTCGATATGAGCATGGTCAATGCCGCTGCGCAGCATACGATGATGTGCGTGCGAACGCCCGCTTCCTTCAGACGCTTCGTGCGCTCGAATCCGATGCACGCGCCGCAGATGCAGGCGATGAGGATGCGGAGAAAGAACTCCAGGTATTGCAGCAGGGAGAACTGTCCGAACATATACCACGCAAGCGTGCCGCTCATAACAGGTACCGCCTTTCTGAAAAATCGCAAAGCAGCGCAAACGTTTGCGCTGTTCTTTGCTTTATCTTATCACGTTCTGTATCGCTTGTCAATCGATTTTCCGTATTTCATTCAAAGATGCGCTTACAGACAGAAATCCGCCCAGACGGCGTTGTGATCCGACAGCTGATCGCCGTTTTCGAGCACCGTCGAGATACAGCCGTGCCGGATGCACATCGCGCGCTTTTGAAGGATCCAGTCGAGATGCAGCTTCAAAAAACCGTCGCCGGTCGGACGCCGCCGCGTTTCGATGCGTTCGCCGTTGCAGGAGCGATAGTCGAAGCCCGCTTGCTCGATTGCGCGGAACAGCGGTTCTTCCGTCGCGTCGGCGATGACGCCGTCCCTGCACTGTCTGCGGTACTGCGCTTCGCAGGCCTCGGGGCTGTAATCGAAGCCGTTGGTGTTGAAATCGCCGCCGATCAGAACCGGCATTCCGCCGAACATCCGCTCCGCGTGCGCGAGGATCGCTTCCGTCTGCCGGGCGCGCGCCTCGGGGGAGGTGCGGTTTTCGAGGTGGATGCTGACCGCGCCGACGTGCGTTCCGGCAACATCCAGCTCGCAGAACACGGCGACGCGTTCGCCGATGCGCTTCTGCTCGTCGAAGTACCAGTTATAGCCCTCCGGCAGATACAGCGATTCCGCCCGCACGATCGGCCAGCGCGAAAACAGTGTATTGCCCTCATAGCCCTTCCGGTCGTTCGGGTTGACGAGTTCGATGAACTCCAGCGCGTACGCGTACTGATACCCGAGCCGCTCCGCAAGCGCGCGCGACGCGTCGATGTTGCCGCTGCGCTCGGTGCCGTCGTCGAATTCGTTGCCGAACAGGATGTCCGCATCCCGCAGCGTCGGACAGGCTTCCAGAAAATCGGCGATCTCCCGGATCCGGTATCCGTGTTCCACATTGAACACCGCGGCGCGGATCGACTGCGGCGCGGGGCGCGGGTTCAGCGGCAGGCGGCAAACCTCCGGTCCGTCAAATTGCGGGATCCGCCGCATTACGGCAAGCTGACCGTCGGCGGGAACGGCGTCGGAAAGACGCAGGCGCAGCGCATAGGGAATTGCATCCATGCTGAAACGCTCCTTTATCGTGGGATACCTCATTTATAGCACAGATTTTCGGGTTTGAAAAGGGGGGAACCTGAAATCGTTTGCGTTGTTTTGCGCCGACTGCGGTCAAACGGCGGTTTTTCTCCGGTCCTGCGCTTTTACCGGCAGAAATACGCATCAAAAATATGAAAAAAGTCGTATAAATTTTCATAAATCGATTGACAAGAAAGGCGTTGCGTGGTAAGATTGTGACAGGTGGAGCGCAAACGTTTGCGCTTTGTCGTATTTCATCCGAACGAGGAGGAGCGCAAATGATCAAGGCCGTGATGTTCGACATGGGAGGAACGTTGGAGGACCTCTATTCCGACGAGAAAAACGACCGCGCAACCGCGTACGCGCTGTACGAAATTCTGAACAAACACGGCATCGAAGTGCCTTACGGAGCGGAGGAGCTCTGGAAGATCGTCGGCGCCGGCATTCAGGAATACAAGAAGGATTCCGAGCGCACGCTGCGCGAGCTGAAGCCGGAGGAGATCTGGCCCGACTGGGGCTTCAGGGACATTCCGGTGGACAAGGCAAAGCTTGCCGAGATCAGCGAGGAGATCGCGCATATGTGGGAGACGACGTTCTACGACCGCAAGCTTCGCGAGCACGCGGCGGAGATGCTCAAAGGCCTCAAAGAGGATCTCGGACTGTATGTTTCGGTCGTCAGCAACACGGGCAGCCTTTTCCAGGTGTTCGACACGCTCGAGAAGTACGGCGTACGCCAGTATTTTGACGATATCACGCTTTCCTCGATCACCGGCTACCGCAAGCCGCATCCGAACGTCTTCCGCGTCGCGCTCAATCAGGCGAATCTCAAGCCCGAGGAATGCGCGTTCGTCGGCGACACGCTCTCGCGCGACGTCGTCGGTCCGAGAAAGATGGGTTACGGCCGGGTGTTCAAGATCAATTCGTTTCTGACCAAGCAAAAGGACGTCGGCAAGTACGAAGTCGAGCCGGACTATCAGATCACCGACATCTATGACGTATACACGCTGCTCAAGAAAGAGCTGCAGCCCGACGCGTAAGTTTTCAAATCCCGAAATGGAGGTCTGAACATGGCAAAAAAAGGATGGAAACGTCCTCCGATGACCAAGAAACGGTTCAAGAACCAGTTTTTGAGCGTGATCGGCAATCCGTTCAACATGATCGTGTTCTTTACGCTGATCCTGTTGTTCATCACGATTGTCATTCCGCTTCTCTCCATGGTCCAGAACACGTTTGTCGTGGCAAAATCGGAGCTTCGCAACATTCCCGGTTCCAAGGTGGGCGACTATACGCTCTGGTATTGGAAGTATCTTCTGGCGAGCCCGCTGACCAAGACGATCCTGTGGGTTCCGCTTCGCAACTCGCTGATCATCGGCGCGTTCGTCACCGTGATCTCCGTCCCGCTCGGCGCGCTGATGGCGTGGCTGATGGTGCGTACGGACATCCCCGCGAAGGGACTGTTGTCCGCGCTGATCCTCATTCCGTACATGATTCCGTCGTGGTGCAAAGCGCTCGCGTGGATGACGATCTTCCGCAACCCCTCTATGGGCGGCAACGGCGTGCTGTCAAGCTTAGGCATACCGGTGCCGGATGCCCTTGCGTCCGGCTTTATCCCGATCATCCTCGTCATGACGATGCACTACTACGCGTTCTCCTACATCATGGCGTCCGGCGCGCTGCGTTCGATCAACTCCGAGCTTGAGGAGATGGGCGAGATTCAGGGCGCGAGCAAGGCGCAGATTCTGAAGAGCATCACGCTGCCGCTGATTCTGCCGTCAATCCTCTCGGCGACGATCATGACGATCTCTAAGTCGATCGGCACCTACGGCGTGGCGGCGCGTCTCGGCGGAAACAATGCGGACGGTACGCCGTTCTACGTGCTCGCAACCCGCATGAAGGACTTCATCAACAACAGCCCCAAGGGCGTCGGCTATGCGATGTCCATTCTGATGATCCTGCTCGCGGCGGGCACGATCATCGTCAACCAGCGGCTGATCGGCACGCGCAAATCGTACGCGACGATCGGCGGCAAGGGCACGCGCTCGAACCTGATCCCCCTGCGCAAGGCAAAGTGGCCGATGCTGATCATCATCGTGATCTTCCTCGTCGGCGCCATGGTCATGCCGGTGTTCTTCCTCGTCATGGAATCGTTCCAGATCCTGCCGGGCGGCGGCTACGGACTCAACAACCTGACGCTGTACGCGTGGGTGGGCGAGCTGCAGAACGCGCCCAATCCCGGCTTTGCGCAGAACGGTCTGTTCCGCAATTCCGAGTTCGGCCGCGCGCTTTGGAACACGGTCAAGCTCTCCCTGATCGCCTCGCTCGTCACCGCGGTGTTCGGTCAGTTCTTCGGCTACATCACCACGCGCGGCAGAGGCAAGTGGTACGGCAACACGGTCGAACAGCTGATCTTCATTCCGTACCTGATGCCGGGCGTCGCGTTCTCCGCGATCTACTTCGCAATGTTCAGTCAGCCGCGTCTCGGCGGACTGATCCCGTCGCTGTACGGCACCTTCGCGCTGATCCTCATCGTCTCGATCGTCAAGCACTTCCCGTTCGCCAGCCGGTCCGGTTCGTCGAACATGATGCAGATTTCGGTCGAGCTGGAGGAAGCGGCGACGATCAACGGCGCGGGCTTCTGGCGCAGGATCGGCAGCATCGTGATTCCGCTCGCAAAGAACGGCTTCCTCTCGGGCTTCCTGCTTTCCTTCATCAGTATCGCAAAAGAGCTCGACCTGATCGCCATTCTGATGACGCCGAAGAACTACACACTGTCCTTCCTCGCTTTCGACTATTCCAAGGAAGCGATGCCGCAGGTGGCGGACGCAATCTGTATCGTCATCATCGCGTTCATCCTGATCACCAACCGCATTGCGGATAAGCTCGGCGGCAACGTCAGCAAGAGCATGTAACCCCCTCATCGAACGATTGCAGAAAGGAAAACAGTATGAGCAAGATCGTATTAAGTCACATCGATAAATTCTACGGCGAGAACCACGTTCTGCGCGACATCAATCTGACGATTGAGGACGGCGATTTCATGACGCTGCTCGGACCGTCCGGCTGCGGCAAGACCACGACGCTGCGCGTCGTTTCCGGCCTTGAAAAGCCGCAGAACGGCACCATGACGATCGACGACCGCGTCATCATCAACGCGGCGGACGCCTTCTATGAAGCGCCGAGTAAGCGCGGTCTGAACCTCGTGTTCCAGAGCTACGCGCTGTGGCCGCACATGACGGTGTTCCAGAACGTCGCGTTCGGTCTCAAGATCAAGAAAATGAAAAAAGCGGAGATCGAGGAGACGGTCATGCGCGCGCTCAAGACGATGCGCATCGAGGAATACCGCAACCGCTACCCGAACGAGCTTTCCGGCGGTCAGCAGCAGCGTGTGGCAATCGCCCGCGCAATCGCTTCGAGCCCGAAGCTTCTGCTGCTGGACGAACCGCTCAGTAACCTTGACGCGCGTCTTCGCATCGACATGCGCGCCGAGCTCAAGCGTCTGCACAAGGAAACCGGCACGACGATCATCTACGTCACGCACGACCAGGTCGAAGCGCTGACGATGTCCACGAAGATCGCGCTGTTCAAGGAGGGCGAGATCTCCCAGATCGACACCCCGCTGGGACTGTACACGAACCCGATCGATCTGCAGGCGGCGGACTTCATCGGCAATCCGCGCATCAACTTCATCGACGCAAAGGCGGTCTACAACGGCGACACGCTCTCCGTCACGAGCGAATTCGGCACCTACGTCTATCCGCACGAGACGCTGAAGCTCGACGAGGTCATTCCCGAGGGCAAAGAATTCGAATGCGTGCTCGGTCTGCGTCCCGAAATGGTCGATATCTATACCGAGGATCCGCATCACAAGAACACGGTCGCCGCAAAGGTCTATGCGAATCAGCCCGCGGGCAGCGAAACGCTCGTCACGCTGACGGTCGGCGGCATCGAATTCCTGGCGATTCAGGTCGGTCTGGTAGAATATGATATGAATCAAGATGTATTTGTCGTCTTGCATCCGGGCCGCATGAACGTGTATAATAAGGAGACGGGACGGCTCATCAAGTTTGCAAAGACGAAGCATAAGGCAGGCATCGACGACTGAGCCGGACAAACGAGAACCGAAGAAAGGAATCTGCACCATGAAAAAGTATCTTGCGATCATTCTGGCACTGGCGATGCTGCTGACGCTCGCGGCATGCACGGGGGGCGGACAGGAAGGTCCGGCGGACGACGGCGTACCCAAGACGGGCAGAGCGGCGATCGACGTGATCGGCGAGGACGGCATCGACTGGAACCACATGTCGACGGACGAGCTGTACGAGATGGCGAAGGCGGAAGGCGGCACGATCACGATCTATTCGACGACCGCCGACGCGGACACCGCGCGCAAAAAGATCCAGCGCGTGTATCCCGATCTCAACTTCGAATACATCTCCTGCGACACCAATACGGTCATGAAGAAGATCGAGATGGAAGCGGAAAGCGGAAATCCGATGGCGGACGTACTGATGGTCAAGGATTCTTCCGGTGAGATCTACAACGAGCTCGTGCTCTGGGATCTCGTCAAGGTCTATTATCCCGCGGATGTGTGCGAGCATATCTCGGACGATCTGATCGCCTACGGTCTGCCGCTGTACTCCACGTTCAACCCGTGGTTCTACAACACGCGCATGTACGATCACGTTCCGATCTCGAGCTGGTGGGATATCGTTCAGGGATACAATGTCGACACCCAAGCCTATAAGGACGCGAACGGCAACAACACGCAGTTCTGGACGATCTATTCCAAGGATATCACCGCCCCGTCGTATGCGGCGCTGTGGGCGCAGCTGATCGTGGACGGCGACAAGCTCGAAGCGCAGTACGAAAAGCAGTACGGCGAAAAGCTCGTCTATACCTATCAGGATCATCTGCAGAACACGCCGGGCGTCATGGAGCTTCCGGAGAACAACGCGGGCGTCGAACTGTTCTGGCGTTTCTCGCAGATGACGATCGTGCCGCTGGCGGACGGCGACGCGGTGGTCGAAGCGGTGCACGACTCGGTCAACGGACCGACGCTCGGTCTGTGCTCGGCGTCGAAGATCGACAACTCCAAACAGGCGCAGGGCGAAAACGGCATGGACATCGCGTGGGTGACGGGCCTCGAGCCCTATACCGCGCAGGACGCGGCGGCGTACTCCTATGTGGTCTCCGGCTGCGACAATCCCGCAGGCGCGCGGCTGTTCATCCGCTTCATGATGGGCGATACGGACGGTGTGAGCGGCTGCTATCAGACGTTCGACAAGCTCGGTCACTGGTCCGTGCGCGACGACGTCACCTATGAGAAGTCCGGCATCACCTATGAGGAGGTCAACCTGACCACGCCGAACTTCGCGGAAATCTACGCGAACTACCCGAACGTCAAGGCTTACTGGAGCCTCTGGAACAGCACAAGATAATCCGAAACATATCATTCCGCGGGGCGCTGTCCCCGCGGAATGCGAGAATCATATGGCAAAGGAACGCTCAAAACTGCAAAGACGCATCGACAGCTTAACGCGCGCGCTGTTCCTCGACGAGAACGGCAAACCGAAAAGCGCGACGTTTTTGTATTCGTTTTTACTGGCGATCCTCTTCGGCGCGATCTACGCCGCGGCATATCTGCTGCTGCTGGATCCGCTGCACAACGCATTCGGGCAGCTGCCGGTGTTCTTGCAGAACGTCCTGCAATACCTGATTCCGGCAGTCGCGGGCTCGGTGCCCTGCGTGCTGTCGATCTTCCTGTTTCGAGGGGAGAACAAGCGACTCGTGCCGAACGCGTATCTCTGGATGGCGGCGCTGCTCGTGCTGATCATGCTTGCGACGCTGCTGCTGATCGACTGGTCGGACGCGGCGACCGAGTACGGACTCTTCTGGATGATTCTCGGACTGCCGGTTCTGGTTTCCGCAGTCGTCGGCGGGATTCCGGCGTTTCTGCTGTACCGGCAGGAACTCAAACGGCGCAAAGCGGCGGAGGAGCGGGCGAAAAGCCGTCCCTCCTACTACAACACCTGAGCCATGCTGGAGATCTTTTTCTGTAACGTCGGCGACGGCGACGCGGTGCTGCTGCGGGAGCATCGCAAGGGATCGGCTCCGTACACCGTTCTGGTGGACGCGGGACGGCCGTATCTCGAACCGCAGAACGGCTCGCTTCGCAAGGAAGCGATCTACTACCTGAAGGATCGCGGCGTCGAATCCATCGACCGGATGATGCTTTCGCATCTGCACATCGATCACATCGGCGGCGCGCTCCGGATCGTGAACGCGATCCCGACCGAACGGGTCCAGGCGCTCCGGTTTCCGCCGGAGGACGCACAGTGGATCTCGCCCTCGTTCGTTTCGGTCGACAAGACCGCGAACGGACTGATGCATCTTTTGAACATCTTCCGCGATCTGACCGAAGCCGCAAAGGCGCGCGGCGCCGCGCTCGAATGCCTGCGCGGCGGCACGGAACGGCTGACGGAAAACCTGTCCGTTACGGCGGTCCTGCCGCGGCAGGAAGTGATCGAGCGGCAGGAACGCGTGTTCGACGCGCTGTACCGCAATGAACCGGTCGATCCGACCGAACGGTTCAAGGCGTCAAAGGAGCGCAACGTTTCGAGCGTCATGCTGCGGTTCGAATACGCGGGGCGCAGCATCCTGCTGACCGGCGACCGCTACGCCGCCGATTTTGAGGATCTGCCGCTTGAACCGTGCGACGTTCTGAAGCTGCCGCACCACGGCGATCCGAAGTCGATGACCGAACCGCTTCTCAGAAAGCTTTCGCCGTCCGTCGCGGTGATCTCGTGCCAGAGCGACGCCTCGGCAAAGAAGGACCGTCCGAACGCGGGCATCGTGGCTATGCTGCAGAACAGCGTACCGCAGGTGTTCTGCACGGAGAACAAGTCGCTGCCGACGCTTCCGCCGTCGACGCACAACGGCGTCTGCATTACGATCGGCGACGACGGCGAGATCGCATGCAAAACGGAATAGAAGCAACCTTCGCCTGTCGGCGAGTTGTGATACACAGTAAACCAAAATGAGGAGGAATATCATGAAAAAGCTACTTTCCATCATGCTCGCAGCACTGATGCTGCTCGGTATGATCGCGTGCACCGGAACGCCGGCACAGCCGGATCAGCCGGAACAGCCGACCGACGCGCCCGTGCAGCCCACGGAAGCGCCGGCGGAGACAACGCCGGAACCCGAAGCGACGACCGAATACGAAGGTCTTGCGCTGCAGCTCAAGAACAAGACCGGCCTGACGATCAAGGCGCTCTACATCTCCGAAAAGGGCGTCGATCTCTATGCCAAGAAGCTGAACAGCGTGGTCGAAGAAGGATGGCAGGATAAGGAAGTCGATCCCGACAACTACGAGAAGTACATCTACATCGTCCGTGAAGCGGGCAAGGAGATGGAAGTCACCGTCGTGTTCGAGGACGAAACGAGCGTCAAGTGGGACGTCGGCACGCTTGCCATGTACGACGAGCTCTCCCTCAAGAATGGTGCGGATCCCGCCAACTGGGAGCACGAGCCGGCCAAGGACGAAGATAAGATGATGCTCGACTTCATGGTTGCGCTCGGCAAGACCGCGGACAACTTCTATCCGGGTTACGAGCTGATTCCGGTCGAGCTCAAGAACAAGACCGGCAAGGGCATCAAGGAGTTCTACTTCTATGAAGAGGGCGGTGATCCCAAGGCGTACAACAACATGATCGACTATCTGTACACGCCCGCAGGCGAGAAGATGGACGTTCTGATGAGCGGCAAGGCGAAGGAAGGCGGCATGTACCTCTTCAAGTGCTTCATCCGTCCGCATACCGAGAATTACTACATCGACGTCGTGTTCGACGACGGTGCGACGATCACCTATCCGATCGAAGGCTGGTTCAAGCCCGACGGCGACGGACATCTGCCGAACGAGATCTCGCTGAAGAACGCAGAGGATCCGGACGACATCAAGATCCAGTATGATGACGGCGTACCGGAGCCGATCGATTACCTTGCGGAATCGCTCGCAAAGGGCTATATCGTCGACCAGTGGTATCCGACCTATACGGAAACGACGATGGATGCGGAAACGGTCGCCGCGCTCAGAGCCGGTCAGGCGATGATTCCGGTTCCCGCGTCCGAAGAACCCGCAGAGCCGACCGAGCCCGAACCCGAGAAGGATGCGAGCACTGAAAACCAGATACCGGCGGGATACACCATTCCGGAAGGATATATCGGCCTCGCATTGAACGTCAAGAACAAGACCGGCAAAACGATCAACGAGCTATACATCTATGACATGACGGAGGATCCCGAAGTCTTTCTTGATTACTATGCTCCGATTTTCGAGAATCCGTGGCTGGATAAGGATGCTGATGGTGATAACTATGAGCAAAACATCTATATCATTCGCAAGATAGCGGATAATTACCAGCTGAAGGTCATTTACGAGGATGGCACAGAAATGACGGCAGACCTCGGTAAGCTCGCATTGTATGATAAAATCTCTCTCAAGGGACCGACGGCGGAGGATGTCGAGCATGAACCAAACGATGATCCTGCGGATATCGCGGCGATGGACGCACTGATTGAAGCAGGCGTTGCGACGGATGGTCACTATACGGCCGTTCTGGCAGACATCCCTACGGGTTATACCGGACTTCATCTCATGCTCAAGAACAAGTCGGGCAAAGAGATCGAAAAGGTCTACCTGTTCCCGACCGGCGAGGACAAGGGCAAGAACATCTTCAAGACCGTTGTGGACGGCCTGATCCCGACCGAGGACGAGAGTCTCGCGGAGAAGCCGCATGAGGTGTTCGCATTTGTCCATCGCGAAACCGCGAAGCTCGGCGCTATGACGCTTCGTGTGAAGTATGCGGACGGCACCGAGGAAGATTACGAACTGGCTCCTGTTGAAGACTACACCGTGTTCACGATCAAGGATACGCCGGACGGATTCAAACAAAAGGTAGCGGACGATCAGGAAGATCTCGCAGCCATGGATGCCGTCATGCTAAGGGCAAGCGGCGCGTCCACCGACGGTGTGACCTTCGATCCGATCGCATAACAGAGCAAAAAATGCGAAGCGCGGTCGTATGACCGCCTTCGCATTACCGAACCGGCGGAGCGCGGCGAAAAGCCGCCTCCGCACCTCCCTTTTTCCCAACCGGTCCGAACGGAGGGGCATTGCATGAAAAAACGGATGATCGCAATTCTGCTTTCGCTGATCCTGCTGCTGGGGGTACTGCCCGCAGCCGCCGCGGACGACGCGCCGTGGTGGGAGCAGGACCTTTGGAGCACCGAGGTTCTTCTGGAGCTCGGCGCCGAGCTTCCCGCCTATAATGCTGCGGAGAACCGCTATGAGATTTCCGCGCCCGAACAGCTGCTGTATCTCACGGGGACATGGAAACCTGAGGACACGAACGGCGACGGCGCGCCGGACGCGCCCTGCAGCGGGACGTACGTGCTGACGCAGGACCTCGACATGGCGCCGCTGAACGAAAAGATCGGCGCGGTTCTTACCGAAAAGATCGGAACCGAGACCAAGGGCTATATGCCGCCGATCGGCGCGCTTGCCGACGCGGACGAGACCGAGGGCGTGCACTGCGCATTCTTCGGCACGTTCGACGGACAGGGACACGCGATCAGAAACCTGCGCGTACAGCGTATGGGAAACAAATACTGCGGCCTGTTCGGCAACGTCGGACACGACTTCGGACAGGGCTTTGTCAGAAACCTTGCGATCCTTGACGCCGAGATCAAGGGACTCGCGAGCTGCGGCATCCTCGCGGGCAGCGTGTACGGCGACGTGGAGAACGTCGTCTGCACCGGCACGATAGACTGCCGCGAGAAGAACGCGGGCGGTATTGCGGGCAAGATCAAGAAGAACGACAACGGCTACATCGGCGTTGCGCGCAACTGCTTCGTCTGCTGCGACATTCTGGTGCGCGGCAAGGGCGTCGAAAACGGCGCGGCGGGCGGCGTCACCGCCTCCTGCTCGGGCGGCGGACAGGTCGTCAACTGCTTCGTCATGGGCTCGATCGAGGTAATGGGCGAGGAAGCGGACAGCGTCGGCGGCGTCGTGGGCAACCTGAAGGGCGGCACGGCGATCGACAACAACGTGGTGCTGCTCTCCGTGATCGACGGCGGCGAGGACAGCCAGAACGTCGGATATCTCTGCGGCAACTACAGCGGCGAATCCGGCTCGCATCTTCACAACAACTACGTTTTCGATGGCGCGCGCCTTTTGGGCGGCGTATCGTCGAGCCATCCGGAGGAAGCGGCATTCGAGTTCGTACAGGCGACGCCGCTTTTGACGAAGAACTTTTACGTCGAACAGGTCGGCTGGGATTTCGACGGCGTCTGGACCTGGGTCGGCGACGATCTAAACGGCTATCCGATGCTTTTCGCGTTTACCGACGCACTCGATATGACGGAACGCATCCGTGCAGACCTTACGGTCGACAAGCCGGTGCTGCACCTTTCCGAGCCGACGGTCAACCGCGTGTACGCGGGCGAAACCGTGCAGATCACGGCGCCTTTGAAGCTGCCGAAGGGTGCGGAGGCAACCGATGCGACGATGTATGTCGGCACGTCCAAGAAGCGCTCCGCCTGTACCGAAGCGCTCCCGATGGCGATTGTCGACGACGATCAGCTGATCGGCAGGAATTTCACTGCGGACGAGGTCGGCACGTACTACTATTACGTTGCGGTAACCGTCGACGGCAGAAAGATCACCTTCCCGACCGAAGGCACAATGCGGCTCGACGCGATCTCTCCGACCACACGGTTTCTGCCCGAACAGCTGACGGTCACCCCGGGCAAAACGGTCTCCGAGGTG
>JAFRRO010000078.1 GCA_017428025.1 Clostridia bacterium | reverse complement strand
CGTTGCCGTGATACGCGATCGCAAGGGGCTTGCCCTCCTTCTGCGCTTCCTGCGCCCATTCGACACAGGTTTTCAGATCGTCGCTCACGCGGCTGACCCAGCCCTGCTTATAGCGCGTTTCGATGCGGGAACAGTCGACCTCCGCGATGATCGCGGCTGCGCCGGCGATCTCCGCCGCTTTGCCCTGCGCGCCGCTCATGCCGCCGAGACCTGCGGACACGAACAGACGACCCGCAAGGTCCTTGTCCTTCGGAATGCCGAGCTTCAGTCTGCCCGCGTTCAGCAGCGTGTTGAACGTGCCGTGGACGATGCCCTGCGGTCCGATGTACATCCAGCCGCCCGCGGTCATCTGCCCGTAGTTTGCAACGCCCTTCGCCGCCGCGCGGTTGAAATCGGCAGGGTTGTCGAACATGCCGACCATCAAACCGTTCGTCAGGATGACGCGCGGCGCGTTCTCGTGCGAGCGGAAGACGCCGAGCGGGTGACCCGACTCGATGACGAGCGTCTGCGTGTTCGTGAGCTCTTTGAGATACTGCTTGATCAGCAGGTACTGCATCCAGTTCTGGCAGACCTGACCGGTCTCGCCGTAGGTGACGAGCTCGTAGGGGTAGAGCGCAACCTCGAAGTCGAGGTTGTTGTCGATCATGACCTGAAACGCCTTGCCCTCGATGCATTTGCCCTCGTAGCAGTCGATCGGCTTGCCCCACAGCCGTCCCTCGGGACGGAAACGGTAGCCGTAGATCCTGCCGCGGGTTTTGAGCTCCTCCATGAATTCCGGCGCAAGCTCCTCGTGGAATTGTTCCGGAATGTAGCGCAGCGCGTTCTTCAGAGCGATCTCCATGTCGTGCTCCGAAAGGACGGAGTCACGCCGCGGCGCGCGGCGGATGCCTTCTTGAAAGGGCTTCTTTTCGGGAAGCCGGTCCAGCTTCAGTACGCAGTCCATAGTAACCTCCTAAAATGTGATCAATGAAAATCGGGAAGGATTGTTTTGACGTCGTTTTCGATCGCGCCGGAGCGAATGAGCTTATTCATCGCTTCGATCATCGGATGGATTTCCTCGTCCTTGGCGTAGAACGGGACGACGGCGCGCACCTTGTCGTATGCGCTCTGCTGCGCGGGGGAGAGCTCGCAGGTCTTGCGAAGATCGATGCCCTGCACCGCCGCCATCAGCTCGAACGCGAGCACGGAATAGAGGTTGTTCACGATGCGGCGGCAGTTGCGCGCGGCGGTCGTGCCCATCGAAACGTGGTCCTCCTGATTGGCGGAGGACGGGATCGAATCGACGCTTGCCGGATGCGCAAAGACCTTGTTTTCGCTGACGAGCGACGCCGCCGAATACTGGCAGATCATGTAGCCGGAGTTGATGCCGCCGTCGGGCGCAAGGAATGCGGGCAGGCCGTTACTGAGCGCGGGGTTCACCATGCGCTCCATTCTGCGCTCGGAGATGTTCGAAAGCTCGGCGGCCGCGACGGACAGATAATCCATCACGAGCGCGATCGGCTCGCCGTGGAAGTTGCCGCCCGAAATGACGCTTTCGTCGTCAAGGAACAGGATCGGGTTGTCGGTGACGGAGTTGAGCTCGGTTTCGAGCACCTTTCTGACGTGCGCAAGCGCGTCGCGCACCGCGCCGTGTACCTGCGGAATGCAGCGCAGCGCGTAGGCGTCCTGCACGCGCAGGTTCCTGTTGCGCTCCATCGACGGGCTGTTTTCGCAGAGCGTGCGCATGTTCTTCGCCGCAAGGCTCTGCCCGTTGTGCGCGCGCACCGCGTGGATGCGCGGATCGAACGCGGAAAGAAGTCCGGTCAGCGCCTGCATCGTCAGCGACGCGGTGATGTCCGCAAGCTGCGCCGCGCGGTTCAGATCGTACCACGCGAGCGTGCCGATCGCCGTCATGCACTGGGTGCCGTTGATCAGCGCCAGACCTTCCTTTGCAAGCAGGTGGAACGTCGGAAGCTTCGCCTTTGCCATCGCCTCCGCGCCGCTCATGCGCTTGCCGCGGTAGGTCGCTTCGCCGCGGCCCAAAAGCACCAGCGCCATATGCGCAAGCGGGGCGAGATCGCCGGACGCGCCCAGCGAGCCCTGCTCCGGAATCACCGGATGCACGCCCTTGTTGAGCATGCCGATCAGCGTTTCGATCAGATCTCTGCGGATGCCGGAATTGCCCTTCGAAAGCGCGTTTGCGCGCAGCAGCATCATGGCGCGGACGGTCTCCTCGTTCAGCGGTTCGCCGACGGCGACGCAGTGGGAAAGGATCAGGTTTTCCTGAAGCTGCGCGCTCTTGTCGCTCGAAATCGTGATCTTTGAGAACTCGCCGAAGCCGGTCGAAATGCCGTAGACGGTCCGGCCTTCACTGACGATCTTGTCCACCAGCGCGCGCGATGCGTCGATGCGCGCAAAGGTGCGCGGCGAAAGGGAGACTTTTGCGCCGAAACGGGCGACGGCGACGACCTGTTCGATCTTCAGGGATTCCCCGTCGAGGGTGACGTGACGAATGTTTTCCGTAAGATGGTTCATACTCGTTCCTTCCTGTTTCAAACATTGGTTTCCAACTGAATTATCATATCATTATCGCCGAACGGTGTCAAACGTTGCGCGCCGTTTCGGAAAATATAAAATAATAAAGGAAGCGCAGCCCCCGATTCGAAGCGCCGGCACGGTTTTTATATATGAAATTTGATTTTTGCTCTTAACAAAGCGCGCGCGGCATGGTATACTGTATCCGTAAAACCATAAGGAGGATAGCAACATGGAAGAAGAAAGCTTGAGTTGGGCACAAAAACTGTCAAATGCCATTACGGAACGGTTCGGCGACGGGATCGGCAGCATCGCGATGAAGATCGCTGCCGCGCTGATCATCCTGATCGTCGGCTTGCTGATCGTAAAGATGATCATTAAGATCATCCGCAAGAGCAAGTGGTACAAAAACCTCGCATCCGAGGTGCAGACGTTCGCGGTCAGCGCCGTCAAGGTGCTCGGCTACGTGCTCGTCATCCTGCTTGCGGTGGCGACCGTCGGCGTTCCGATCGCTTCGATCATCGCGGTGCTCGCGTCCTGCGGACTGGCTGTCGGCATGGCGCTGCAGGGCTCGCTCGCAAACCTTGCCGGCGGCATCATGCTGCTGGTATTCCGTCCGTTCCACGTCGGCGACTTCATCAGCGACGGCTCGCATGACGGCACGGTCCGCGAGATCACGCTGTTCTATACGACGATCGACACGCTCGACAATCTCCGTGTCACGCTGCCGAACGGCCCGCTGGCGAATTCCGCGATCAAGAACCTCAACAGAAACGACATCCGCCGTCTCGATATCGATGTGACGCTGGCCCCGGCATCGGATCGCGAACAGGTGCAGGCGCTGATGCTCGACTGCGCAAAGGCGCACGAGCTCGTCCTCGCCGATCCCGCGCCCGAAACCTTTGTCACCGTGACCGACGGCGGTCTGCCGGTTTACAAGCTGCGCACCTGGTTCAAGTCCGGCGACTACTGGACCGTCTACTTCGACCTCAACAAGGCCGTACAGACCGCGCTCACCGAGCACAACATTCCGCTCGCGCATCAGCAGGTCGATATCCACACGGACAAGTAAAAACCGTCACACCCAAAGCCGCCTTCGGGCGGCTTATTTTCATAGAATGTTCATCCACTTGCGGCGCATGCTGTGATATACTGATTGATAACAGGTACAGAGGAGAGAACCGGCATGAACATTCGGTTTTACAACGCGCGCATCCTTCCGTTTGCGACGAACGACACGGCGATCATCGAGGGCGAACTGTGGACAAAGGACGACCGCATCCTGCTGGTCGGCGATCCGAACGGCGTTACGCCGCCTGCGTTCGATCGCGAGATCGATTGCCGCGGCAATCTGCTGCTGCCGGGGTTCAAGAACGCGCATACGCATTCGGCGATGACGTTTCTGCGCTCGTTTGCGGACGACAAGCCGCTGCAGCAATGGCTGCACGAGGACTGCTTCCCGATGGAAGCGCACCTGACCGGCGACGACATCTACGACCTTACCAAGCTTGCCGTGCTCGAATACGTTTCGGGTGGGATCACGGCGGCGTTCGATATGTACTATCATGTGGACCGCATCGCCGAATGTGCGCGCGATACGGGCTTCCGCTTTGCGATCTGCGGCGCGGCGAACGACTACGGCGGAACGGCGGAATCGACACGGCGCGATTACGAAATGCTGAACGCGTTTGATCCGCTGGTATCCTGCCGGATCGGGTTCCATGCCGAGTATACGACGAGCGAACCGCTGCTCAAGGATCTTGCCGCCATGGCGCAGGATCTGAAAGCGCCGGTGTTCACCCACCTATCGGAGACGTCAACGGAGGTCGAGGACTGCATCGACCGCACCGGCATGTCGCCGCTTGCCTACCTCGATTCGCTCGGCATGTTCCGTTACGGCGGCGGCGCGTTCCACATGGTGTTCCCGATGGAGGGGGATTTCGAGATTCTGAAGGCGCGCGGGATGTATGTTTGCACCAACGCGGGATCGAACGTCAAGCTTTCGAGCGGCATTGCGCCGATCGAATCGTACTATGACGCGGGCATTCCGGTTGCGCTCGGCACCGACGGTCCGGCGAGCAACAACTGCCTCGACTTCTTCCGCGAGATGTTCCTCGTCTCGGGACTGCAGAAGCTGACCGTCGGCGCGGCGGCGGCGGACGCGATCAAGGTTTTACATTCGGCCTGCTCGGTCGGCGCGAAGATGATGGGACTCGACGACTGCGACTGTCTTGCGCCCGGAAAGCAGGCGGACCTGATCATGCTCGATCTGCACATGCCGAACATGCAGCCGCTGAACAACATCGCAAAGAACGTCGTCTATTCCGGCAGCAAGGCGAACGTCGCGCTGACGATGGTCGCGGGGCGGATTCTCTACGAGCGCGGCACATATGCGATCGGCGTCGATCCGGAGGCGGTCTACGCGAAAGCGAACGAGATCATTGCACGCATCCGGAAAGCGGAGGGCAGATAAGATGGCGCATATCGAGGTCATAGCGGAATACAGCGACAAGGGCGCGATGCTTTGGGCGGACGCATATCCCGGCGCGTACGCGCGCGGCGAAACGGTGTCGAAAGCGCTTGAGAAGTTCCCGAAGAATCTGTCCGTGTTTGCACAGTGGGCGTACGGCGTGCCGATGCCCGACCTTGCGGAGTCCGACTTTGTCGTGACGCACGCGTATAAGACCGATCTTGCGGTGGAGGACGCGGACGGCAACGTGCTGTTCCCGTCGGAACGGCTGCCGATGGATATGACCGAATACACGCAGAAGAAACAGCTTTGTCTGCGCTCGGCGCAGGACTTCGAAAAACTGCTCAATTCGATCCCGCAGAAGGACCGCGCGCTGCGCAAATCGCGGCGCACGTTCTACGGCAAGATTCCGTGCTCGGCGCGCGAGATGGCGGACCACACGAACCGCACGCTGGAGTATTACGCAAGCGGGCTCGGCATCGCGTTCGAAAACGAGGGCGGACTGTTCGAAAACCGCAAGCGGCTGTTCCGCGCGATCGAATCGACGCCGAACTTCCTGCTGCCGCGCGTGCACGAAGCGCCGGACGGCGAGCTGTGGACGCTCCGCAAGCTTCTTCGCCGCCTGCTCTGGCACGACCGCATCCACGCGCACGCGCTCTGGCGCCGCGCGATCACCTTCTGGCAGAAGGACCGCATCGCCAACCCGTTCTTCTTCACCGCGGAGAAGTAAAAAATCCGTCCATTTTGGTTCGGAAAAAATCCTTGACAATTCTTTTGGCTTCCTCTATAATGGGAAAGGTTAATTTGGCGCTATGCGCCATCACTATATTCGGAAGAAAGAGGTGTAGGATATGGTACGTACCTATCAGCCCAAAAAGAGACAGCGCAGCAAGGTGCACGGATTCCGCAAGCGTATGGCGACTGCGGACGGACGCAACGTTTTGAAGCGCAGACGCGCAAAGGGCCGCAAGAAGCTGAGCGCGTAATTTTTCGCGTTCCCGGAATTTTGTCCAAATCCAAATGAAGTGACAGAGGCGCTTGCGGCAAGCATTTCGCTTGCCGTATGTTGCTTTTAGGGGAAAACGCAAGCGGTGAACCGGTCTTATTCGCTGAAACGGCATAAGGAGTTCCGCTATACCTATCGCGTCGGGCGCTCGATGAGCATGCCGCTCTTGACGCTGGTCTTTGCAAAGAGCCGGAACGAAACGGTCCGCATCGGCTTTTCGGTGTCGAAGCGGGTCGGAAATAGCGTACAGCGAAATCGGGCGAAACGCCGGATGCGCGCCTGCATCACGCCGATGGTCGATCGCCTGAAGGGCGGATGCAACCTGATCCTGATCGCAAAGCCGGAGGTTCTCGACGCGCCGTTTCCCGAACTGCAGCGGCAGACGGAAACGCTTCTGAAACGCTGCGGCGCGTGGGAAAACGAAGCATGAAACGGGTTCTTCTGGCGCTGCTGCGCTTCTACAAACGCAACATCTCCCCGCTTTTGCCGAACGCCTGCATCTACACGCCGACCTGTTCGGAATACGCAATGGAAGCGATTCAAAAGCACGGAGTCATCAAGGGCACGGGGCTCGCAATCTGGCGCGTTCTGCGCTGCAATCCGTTCATGAAGGGCGGATACGATCCCGTTCCGGAACCGAAAAACCATAAGGAGAGCATTTCATGACAACATCCTTTTTCCTGGTCAGATGGCTGTTCGCCGCGATGAACTGGGTTTATGAGCAGATGAGCACGCTGTTCACGCGAGGCGGCGGCGTCGTTGTGCTGACGATCCTTCTTTTCACGCTCGGCATCAAGCTGCTGACGATCTTTTCCGACATCAAGTCGCGCAAGTCGAGCATCCAGATGCAGAAGATTCAGCCGGAGCTCGACAAGCTCAAGAAGAAGTACGCAAACGATCCGCAGAAGATGAGCACGGAACAGCGCAAGCTGCAGAAGGAGCACGGCGTTTCGATGTTCGGCGGGTGCCTCCCGCTGCTGATCATGATGCCGCTGCTGTTCATGTTCTTCGAGGCGTTCCGCGCATGGTCGAACCAGCAGACGCTGAGCCTCATGATCGACATCGCAAACGGCAAGGGCGTGGAGACCTTCGAGGGCTTCCGCTTCCTGTGGATCACCAACATCTGGCGTCCGGACAACCTGATCGGCGGCAGCACGCTGATGAAGGGGAGCGAGTTCTGGACCACGTTCGCGGCGACGAACAACGTCAAGAACTTCCTGTTCTACGAGCAGAACGCGGATGTGCTGAACCAGATCCTCTACAAGCTGCACTTCTTCACGATGACGACCGGCGAGAACGGCGCGATCGAATATGTGCTGGCAAACGATGGCGGCGCGGCGTTCCAGGCCGCGTATCAGAACTTCGTCCTTCCGATCACATCCTCGATCGGCGGTTCCGGCTACGAGACCATGTCGAACGGCTTTGCGGTCCTCCCGCTGCTGGCGGGCGCAACGACGTTCCTGTCCTCGTGGATCATGCAGAAAACCCAGCCGAAACCGGCGGCCAAGGCGGACGACAAGAACGATCCGGCGACGCAGACGCAGAATATGAGCAAGTGGATGATGTATCTCATGCCGCTCATGTCCGTCTTCTTCTGCTGGCGTTACGATTCAACCTTTGCGTTCTACTGGATCTTCTCCAACATCTTCTCGTTGGCGGTCACCCTGATTCTGAACGCGACGGTCTTTAAGAAAATGCAATCCGAACCTATGGAGGTAGTGAAATCATGAGAAGTATGGAATTCTCCGGCAGGAACATCGACGAAGCGATCTTCCACGGTCTCAACGAAATGGGACTGACGATCGACGAAGTCGTTACGGAGATCGTACAGAAAGAGAGCAAAGGTCTGTTCGGCATCGGCGCGAAGAACGCCATCGTGCGGCTGACCGAGCGCGAAGTGCCGGTCGTGCCGGATTTCGAAGCCGAGAAGGCCGCCGCGCATGAGCGGAAGAACGACCGCCCGAAGCGCGAGCGCAGCGAGAAGAAGGATCGCGGCGAAAAGAAGGAGCGCAGCGAAAAGCGCGAACGCCGCGAAAAGCAGCCGGAAGTTCCCGAGATCGCGTACAGCGAGGAGCTTGCGAAGAACAACGACGCAGCGATCTTCCTTTCCGAGCTTCTGAAGAACATGAAGATCGAAGCGACCGTCGAAGCGGCGGAGACCGAGGACGGTCTGCGTCTCAACATCCTCTCCGACACCGACGGACTGCTGATCGGCCGCAGAGGCGAAACGCTCGACGCGATCCAGTACATCGTGTCCCTGTACATGAACAAGGACCGCAAGGAGAACGGCTACCGCCGCGTCTCCGTCGATACGGAAGGCTATCGCCGCCGCCGCGAGGAAACGCTCCGCCGTCTTGCGAGAAAGAACGCCGCGCAGGTCGCGCGCTCCGGTCGTCCCGTTGCGATGGAGCCGATGAATCCGTACGAGCGCCGCGTGCTGCACTCCGCGCTGCAGGGCTTCAAGGGCGTGACCACGCACAGCGAAGGCGAGGAGCCGAACCGCCGCGTCATCATCACCCCCGACAAATAACGAACCTTTGACCGCCGCAAGGCGGTCTTGTCTTTCCTTATGAACGAATTCTTTGACACCGTATTTGCCCCGTCGAGCGCCGTCGGCGGCGCGATCTGCGTGATCCGCGTCTCCGGCGGGCATACGCGCGCCGTTGCGCAGGCGATCCTCGATGCGGCGGTCTGCGACAGCCCGAACCTGCTGCGCCGCGCGAAGATACTGCATGGCGGCGCGGTCGTCGACGACTGCATGGCGGTCTTTTTCCGCGCGCCGAAAAGCTACACCGGTGAGGACATGCTCGAACTGCACTGCCACGGCGGCTTTGAGACCGTGCGCGCCGTGCTCGAAACGCTGTCCCTTTCCGGCGCAGTTCCCGCTCCGGCGGGCGAATTCACCAAGCGCGCGTTTCTGAACGGCAAGATGGACCTTTCGCAGGCGGAAGCGGTGATGGACGTGATCAACGCCCAGTCGCAGAACAGCCTCAGGGTTGCCGTCGAACAGCTCGGCGGCAGCGTCAGCCGGCGCATCCGGAACGCGGAGGAGCTGCTGCTCAACATGCGCGCCGCGATCGAAGCGGCGATCGATTATCCGGACGAGGCGGAACTCGACGGCTCGCACGCCGCATTGCTTTCGGACGCCGAAGCCGAATTGTCCGCGCTGATCGAGGAGGGACGCAGCGGGCGCGTGCTGCGCGACGGATTGAAGGTTGCGATCCTGGGGCGCCCGAACGTCGGCAAAAGCTCGCTTTTAAATGCGCTGCTCGGACAGGACCGTGCGATCGTCACATCGGTCGAAGGCACCACGCGCGACGTGCTCGACGAGCGCGCCGTACTCGAGGGCGTACCGGTGCGGCTGATCGACACCGCGGGGCTCAGGGATACGTGCGACGAGGCGGAACGCATCGGCGTGGAACGCGCAAAGAACGCGATGGAAGATGCGGACGTGCTGCTGATCGTGTTGGACGGCAGCGTTCCGACGACCGCCGCGGAGCAGGCGCTTCTGGAGGAGACCAGGGGGCGGAGGCGCATCGTCGCCGCCAACAAGTCCGATCTCGGCACCGTGACCGACGCCGATCTTGCGATCAGCTGCAAAACCGGCGAGGGACTTGAGACGCTGAAGGCGCGGATCGCGTCGTTTGCCGAAGCCGCGCGGCAGTCCGCGGTGTGCATCACCAACGAGCGTCACATCCGCGCGCTGGAGCTTGCGCTCGACGCAGTCCGTCACGCAAAGACGCAGGAGGAACCGGACTGCATTGCCACCGACGTACAAGAAGCGCTGCATCAGCTCGGCACGATCACCGGCACCGACGTCGACGCCGAGGTGATCGACCGGATCTTTTCAAACTTCTGCGTCGGAAAATAAGGGACATCCGAATTTGAACGAAGAAAGCGGGGGAGAAGCGAAACGATGAAACTTTCGATCATCTTTGAAGAAAAACCGAAAAGATGGGGATTCCGGGGAGATCCGTATTTTTGGGATCATCTGAAGAATCTTGCGGAGAACATGGATCCGGTTTCTCCCGACGAACTGGAGAACTGGATCAAAGAGGAATACCGGAAGCTTGCAGGCAAGCCAATGACCGACCGTTACGGCGACTTTGCCGTGATTAAGCAGTTTGCCCACGGCGGAATGAGCTCCGGCGGCGTCGATAACCTTTGGTGGACGGAAACAGGCATTCCGCTGCTGAAAAGCAGATTGACCGCGCTTTCTTAGGCTCCGGTACGCGGATGAGGCCGGTTCTTCATCCGCCGTTTTCCACCCGCGGTTTTGTTTTGGATCAAAAATAGCCCCGACGAATCGGGGCTTTCTTTTTTGCAGCGACGCTTTTTTATGTGGTCGGGATCATCCAGACGAACGGGTTCATGCGGTAGAAGAAGCCGCCGAGCGGCGTCTTGATGATCATTACGCCGAGGCGCGGCACGATCACAAGAAGGATCGGGACGAGCATGAAGAAGATCGAGAGCAGCACGACGCCGTGCAGAAATCCGATGCCGCACGAGAATACCGCGTCGTAGCGCTTGAGCGCCGGCAGCCCTCTGCGCCCGTAGTCGACCATGCGCAGGATGAAGCCGAGAAAGATCCGGATGCCCACGAACAGGACGAGCAGCGAGAGAATGTTCAGCACGACGTCCACGATCGTCTGGTTGAAATAGTCGCCGAGCGTAGAAATGCCGCTGTCGCGATAGACCTCGTTGCGGATGTTCTTCTTCACCGCGCGTCCGAACGGGATCGGCATTTCGGCGTTCCTGATGACCGTGTTGAGCTGTTCGTCATCGAGTGCCGCGGCGGGATCGTGGATCATCTCCACGCTGGTGCGGTTGACGTATTCATAGCCTTCGAAGTAATAGAGCAGCCCGCCGTACAGCGTGTTGCTTTCGCGCACGGGCGCGGCGACCGCGGGAATCAGAAGCAGGGCGAGGAAGAACGAAAGGATCGTCAGTCCGATGCTGATCGCGGAATAGATTACCCCGCGATAATAGCCCGCGAGGACGCAGAGTCCCAGTATGACAAGGATCGGGATGGTGACCATAGGCGTCTCCTTTCCGCGTTATTCTGTGACGGTGACGCGCCAGCAGCCGTCGCCGCTCATGACGATAAAGCCGGTGTCGCCGAATTCATAGACGGCGGACGGGATGTGCGGCTGCTCAACGTCGTTGAGTTTCTTGCCCGCAAACGAGAATTGCAGGAAGTTTTCTTTGGTAAAGATGCAGATGCTTTGATGGTGCACGAACGCGCCGACGACCGGCGCCGGCAGATACTTCTGCATGACGGTGGACCACAGGTCGTCCGTCTGTGAAATCGTGATCAGGCGGACCAGGCTGTTTTCCTCGTCCTGCGCGGCGTCGGGCAGCGCGATGAAGTATGCGCTTTCGGTGCCGGCCATAAAGTCCACGATCGTGCTGCCGTACACGCGCACGCGGTCGCGCTCGGCGGAGAAGCCGCCGCTTTCGTCGCGGTCGTAGCGGATGATCGCCTGCGTGCCGACGAGGAACAGGCAGCGGTCGCTCAGATACGCGTCGTAGATCGACTGGTTGTAGAACGCCGTCGAGAAGTGGATCATCGCGCCGCCGTTGCGGCAGTCGTAGATACGCACGATCGATTCCTCCGAGAACTGCTTGGCGTTCATCGTCGAAACCCACAGCAGTTCGGTCGAACCGGTGTTCAGAAAATCGAACGCGACGACGCGCGGATTGCGCTCCGGAAACGTCAGCGTGTTGACCTCTTTCAGATTGCGGTCGAGAATCAGGATGTGGTGCATGCCGTTCGGACTCTGGAACAGGATCGCGGCAAACTCGGTGCCGACGCGGATATCGAGGATCGAGTACCCTTTCAGCGTGATTATCTCGTCACGCCCCTGCCGCTGGATCGTCTGACCGGCGTAAACGACCGTCATGGTCTGCGAGGCGTCGTAGCCGTCGATGCCGTGCAGCTCGTAGAATGTGTTGGTGTCGCGTTCGCCGTCGTAGATGTACAGATGGTCGGAGGTGCGGTAGGAGAGCAGGTTCTGCTTCATGCGGTAGTCGAAGCCGAGGTCCACGTCCGCGCGCGTATAGTTCAGCACGGTGTCGCGCTTTCCGTACATCATGTAGAGCAGACCGGCGACGCCCGCAAGCAGAATGCCCGCGGCAATGCCGAAGATCGTAAGCCGCGATACGGTCATACGACCGATCATCAGCTTGCGTTCCGCGCTTTCCCGCAGATATTCGCGAATGTGTCGGATCAGCTCTCTCATGAATCTCCGTTCAGTCGTTCCGTTTCGGCGCGCGCACCGTGAGCGCCTTCGGCAGCACACGGAAGGTCACGGGCGTGCCGTCCATGCGTTCGCCGTCCACCTCGATGCGCGAAACGGGATCGCATACGACCGAAACCTCGGTCGCCTTGCGATAGGTGATCACGGGCAGTCCGATGTGCTTGCCCTTGATGAATTTCGGCAGCAGGCTCAGAAGCCGCAGCCGGTTCACGTCGTGCGCGATGCACACGTCCAGAAGCCCGTCGGACATGTCCGATTCGGGCAGCACGTTCATGCCGCCGCCGAAATGCGTGCCGACGCCCGCCGCCGCCATCAGCACGTTCTGTTCGATCGTGCCGTCCGGGAACGTCAGCGTCGTTTTGCGCAGCTTGAGCCCGAGCACCGCCTTGAGGCAGCCGAGCCGGTAGGCGGTCTCGCCGTTGCGGCACTTGGGCTTGAATTCCTCGGTGTAATCCAGCACGTCCACGTCGAAGCCGAAGCCCGCGATGTTGAAAAAGACGGTGCCGTTCGCTTCGCCCGCGTCCACCACGCGGTTTTCGCCGTTCAGAAGGATGTCGACCGCGGCCTGCGCATCGATCGGAATGTGCAGCGGGCGCGCATAGTCGTTGCCGGTGCCGCAGGGCAGAAGCCCCAGCACGCGGTCGGTACGGAGTACGCTCATCGCGGTCTCGCGCAGGGTGCCGTCGCCGCCGACGGCAACGATCACGTCAAAGCCTTCGTCGATCGCCTCTTTGGCGAGCAAGGTCGCGTGGCCTGGGTACTGCGTTTCTTTGACGGCATATTCGACGCCGCGCGCGTCGAGAATGGCTCTTACCTGCTCCAGATACTTCTTTCCGTTTCCGCTGCCGGAGACGGGGTTCGCAACGAGACAAAACCGTTCCATGGATGGCTCCTGTTCACTGCATATAATTCTAATGTATTATATTATCACAGAACGCGAAACCGGTCAAGCGCGCGCGAACGCGTCCGATTGTGAAAACAAACGAAGCATTGCAAACTTTTTGAAACATCGCTGAAAAAGCGGTTTCCCCGCTTGCAAAGCCGCAGGTGTTGTGGTATGATACCATAATCCGGCGAAGAATGCCGACTTGGTGAATATACAGTAAGGAGAAGGAACATGGCTACACTGGAAAGATTAGAGGGGAACAAGGCAAAACTGACGATCACGATCGACGCGGAAACGTTTCGCAAGGCGTTGAACGAGGCGTATAAGAAGACCGCCGGCCGCTATGCGGTGCAGGGCTTCCGCAAGGGCAAGGCGCCGCGCAGGATCATCGAGACCTACTACGGCGAAGGCGTTTTCTATGAGGATGCGTTCGACGCATGCTGGGGCGACGCATACGATGCGGCAATCGACGAACATGAACTGTTCGCAGTCGACCGTCCCGATGTGGATATAGAGAAGATCAGCGAGGCGGAAGGCGTCGTGTTCAACGCCGTCGTGCAGCTGAAACCCGAAGTCACGCTCGGCGAATACAAAGGTATTGCGGTGCCGAAGGCGGACTATACTGTAAGCGACGAGGATGTTGACAAGGCGCTCGAAACGGAACGCGAGAATCAGGCGCGCTTCGTGGACGTCGACCGTCCGGCGGAGGACGGCGACCGCGTGCTGCTCGACTATTCCGGCAGCGTCGACGGCGAGAAGTTCGACGGCGGCACGGCGGAGGATCAGACGCTGGTGCTCGGCAGCCACACGTTCATCCCGGGCTTCGAAGAACAGCTCGTGGGCATCAAGGCGGGCGAATCGCGCGACGTCAACGTGACGTTCCCGACCGAGTACCATGCGGAGCATCTTGCGGGCAAAGCCGCGGTGTTTGCGTGCACGGTCAAGGCGGTCCAGAAGAAGGAACTGCCGGAGATCAACGACGAACTGATCGGCGACATCTCCGAGTTTGAAACTGTCGATGCATGGAAAGCCGACAAAAAGGCCAAAATGCTCGAAGAAAAGAAGCAGTACATGGACAACATGCGCGAGAATCTCGCGGTCAAGGGCGCGTGCGACAACGCGCAGGTCGATATCCCGGACTGCATGATCGAGCGTCAGATCGATTACATGATGCAGGATCTCAAGTACCGTCTGCAGGGCAGCGGTCTCGATATGGACACCTACATGAAGTACCTCAACACGACGGAAGCCGATATGCGCAAGAACTACCGCACGGAAGCGGAAGCGCGCGTCAAGATGCAGCTCGTGATCGACGCGATTGCAAAGGCGGAGAACGTGCAGGCGACCGACGAGGACATCGAAGAGGAGATCAGGAAGTACGCGGAAAACAGCGGCACGGACGTCGAGACCTTCCGGGCGCAGCTCTCGCAGGGCGACCGCGAATACCTTGCGGACCGCGTGGCGGTCGACAAGACCGTGAAGCTGATCGTCGACGCAGCGGTTGAGACCGAGCCGGAGAAGGCGGCCGAATAACAGTGGCAGACAACCCCTCCGTCAGCCTGACGGCTGCCACCTTCCATAACACAGGGGAGGCGGGAGCGAACACGGCGCAGGCGACGGATCGAACCGAAACACAAAACCACTCTGTCAAAAGATTGTTGACGGAGTGAGATCCAAAAGGAGGTATCCAAATGAATCTGATACCGATGGTGGTCGAACAGTCCGGCCACGGCGAGCGTTCCTATGATATCTGGTCGCGCTTGCTGAAGGATCGCATCATCTTCCTCGGCGGCCCGATCGACGACGATACGGCAAATCTCGTCATCGCGCAGATGCTGTTTTTGGAAGCGGAGGATCCGGACAAGGATATTTTCCTCTATATCAACAGCCCCGGCGGTTCCGTGAGCGCCGGTCTCGCGATCTACGATACGATGCAGTATCTGAAGTGCGAATGCAGCACGATCTGCGTCGGGCTTGCGGCAAGCATGGGCGCGTTCCTGCTGGCGGCGGGCGCAAAGGGCAAGCGCAAGGCGCTGCCGAACAGCGAGATCATGGTGCATCAGCCGAGCGGCGGCGCACAGGGACAGGCGACGGATATCCGGATCCACGCCGAACAGATCATCCGCATCAAGGACCGGCTGAACCGGATCCTTGCGGAACGCACCGGTCAGCCGCTCGAAGTCATCGAGCGCGACACCGAGCGCGACAACTTCATGGACGCAGAACAGGCGAAAGCCTATGGACTGGTGGACGAAATCATCGCACCGAGGAGATAACATATGGCAGGCACAAGAGACAGAGACAATTTCGATAAGGTTCGTTGCAGCTTCTGCGGCAAGCAGCGCAGCGAGGTCCGCAAACTGATTGCGGGCCCGAATGTGTATATCTGCAACGAGTGCGTCGAGCTGTGCCGCGAGATCGTGCAGGAGGATATGCGCTACGAGCAGCCCAATGAGCAGAGCAGCGCGTATACGATGGAGGACATCCCGAAGCCCGCGGAAATCGTGGCGGCGCTCGATCAATACGTCATCGGACAGCAGGACGCGAAGAAGGCGCTTGCGGTCGCGGTCTACAACCACTATAAGCGCATCCGCATGATGAACGACAAGGATTCCGACGTGGAACTGCAGAAGTCGAACATCATCATGCTCGGACCGACGGGCTGCGGCAAGACGCTGCTCGCGCAGACGCTTGCGAAGATCCTTGACGTGCCGTTTGCCGTGGCGGACGCAACCGCGCTCACCGAGGCGGGCTACGTCGGCGACGACGTGGAGAACATTCTCCTGAAGCTCATCCAGGCGGCGGACTACGACATCGCCAAGGCGCAGATGGGCATCGTCTACATCGACGAGATCGACAAGATCGCCAGAAAGGGCGAGAACGTTTCGATCACGCGCGACGTCTCCGGCGAGGGCGTACAGCAGGCGCTGTTGAAGATCCTCGAAGGCACCGTCGCAAACGTGCCCCCGCAGGGCGGCAGAAAACATCCGCAGCAGGAATGCCTGCAGATCGATACGACGAACATCCTGTTCATCGTGGGCGGCGCGTTCACGGGGATCGACAAGATCATCCAGAAGCGCACCGGTCAGAAGCTCATGGGCTTCGGCGCCGAAGTGCGCTCGGTCAAGCAGATGGACGTCGGCACGATCCTCAAGAGCATCCTGCCCGAGGACCTTCTGAAGTTCGGTCTGATTCCGGAATTCGTCGGCCGCGTGCCGATCATCGTCACGCTCGAAAACCTCACCGAGGAAGCGCTGATCCAGATTCTCACCGAGCCGAAGAACGCGCTCGCGCGGCAGTATCGCCGCCTGTTCGAGATGGACGGCGTCGACCTCGTGATCACCGACGACGCGCTCAAGGCGGTTGCCGAAAAGGCGATCGAGCGCAAGACCGGCGCGAGAGGTCTCCGGGCGATCATGGAGGACGTGATGCTCAACATCATGTACGAGATCCCGTCGCAGGAAGGCGTCAAGACCTGCGAGATCACGGCGGACACGATAAACAAGATCGCCCCGCCGAGGCTCATCCGCGACGGCGAACCGCAGCCGAAGCTGCCTGCGGGACGCAAAACCCGCACCGCAAAGGCGGCGCCCGCGGTCAAGAAAGCGGAGTGACGCACGGAGCCGGAGCGTTCCGGCGACGGCTCGATTCGAGCAACAAACACGAAGGAAGGACGTACCCGCGTCCTTCTTTTTTTGCTGCAAACGGGATGCATCTTAAGGCAGTCCGCTTTCCTTTGTTGCGCAAGTCCGCGCAGTATGATATACTGAACAAAAATGCGGAGGAGGGATGCGGATGCGCGGGCTTAAATACAGGTGTCTGGTACTCGATCACGACGATACCGTGATGAACAGCACGGCGCACGTGCATCATCCGGCGTTTCTCGTCGCGCTCAAGGAGCTGCGTCCGGGGCTTCAAATGGACCTCGACACGTATTTTCGCATCAACTTCGATCCCGGTTTTCTGCCGTACTGCGAAGACGTGCTGCACTTTACGCCGGAGGAGTTCGACCGCGAGCTTGCAATCTGGCAGGACTATGTGCGCACGCACGTGCCGGAGGTGTTTCCCGGCGTCGAACGGATTCTGCGCGAGCAGATCGCCCGCGGCGGGTACGTGTGCGTCGCGTCGCATTCGTTCCGACACAACATCCTGCGCGATTATGCGGCGAACGGGCTGCCGGAACCGACGCTGATCTACGGCTGGGAGCTGCCGCGGGACCTGCGCAAGCCGAACCCCTACGCGCTTGACGAGATCATGCGCATTCTGGAGCTCAAACCGGATGAGATTCTGATGGTGGACGATCTGAAACCGGGCTATGACATGGCAAAGAGCCGGAATGTGCCGTTTGCGGCGGCGGGCTGGGCATACGACGTGCCGGAGATTCGCGCTTTTTTGCAGGAAAACTGTCCGCTGTATTTCGATACGCCGGACGCGCTGTACCGGTATCTGTTTGAATGATTCGCGTAAAAAACATTCGCTATTGAGGAATTACAAAATTGCGAAAGGAGAAGACAGTTATGGCTAAAGCAGAGGTCAAGAAAACAAAGAACAGCATTGCGAATCAAAAGAAAGGTGATTCTTTAGTCAGTTTTGTCGACAAGATGAATCCGGAAGGCGCGCATGCAATCCTGAATATCTTTGAAAAAGAAGCAGAAGAATTGAAACTTGATTTTGCGCGAAAAGAGTTTTTGAAAGAGGAACTGCATCTGAAGGATGTAGACATGAACAGTTGGCAGACCGCAGCAGACGTTATTCGACATTTCGACACATCGGATTTATGGTTGAAGCATCCGGAAGATATGAAAGCAGCACTTGTGGATGTTCTCTCGTATATCCCGTTTCCTCCAACGGTGATAGCAGGGAAGATATGCAGCATGGTACCGGATGATGTTCTATCCAAGATAGTCGGATACTCTTTAAAAGCAACGCCGGAGCATCTTGTCAATATGATCGTTTCGCATCGTGCAAATGCGGTAGCAACTCGTAATGCGGCATTTGCAGAAGGGGATCGTATCGTGGAGGGAAAGAGGAATCTTGCTTTTGTCACAAAGGATGAACTGTTATACCAACAGTTGAAAAAGTTTGTTGAAAGTGATGACGATGAAGATGAGGAGATCGTTATCGGTACAAAGGACGGTACAGTTCGATTGATTCGCTGGGAAGAGCAGAAATGGCTTTATCGAACGAAAACCGATACGATTGATACAAAAGTATTGGTGACGGATGACATGAAAGGCGCAGACAGCGGAGCAAAAGTGATGGACGTCAGGTTTGATCAGTATGGCGTGCGTTACGGTTGGATCGGCAACTGCGCCTATGTGCATGCCGATCTTCGCAAGATCCGCGCGAAGGGTGTGTATGACGCGCTTCTGAAAGAACTGCGCGAAATGCCTGCGCCGGAGATCATCAAGGAGGACAAAAAGCTGCGGCTGAGCTGGAAAACCGGTTTAAAGACCGCGCTCGCGACGCCGCTGATGGCGAAGGACCTGTACGACGACACGGTTGCTGTCAAGCGGCAGATGTACTTCTTCGGCGTGATTCACTTCTACTATCACGGATTGGAGGAATTCCTGGAATCCTGACAAGATATGGTGGCGCGCGTACGCGTCACGCGCTATATATATTAATATGAAAAAAGGCACTCGCAAATCTGCGGGTGCCTTTGACGGTTTGAAGCTTACAGAGCGATGTCGTGCGCGACGCGGTACATATAGCCGTCGAGGTTCTTCTTCATCTCCAGAGCTTCCTCGATCGGCGTCAGCACGATGCGCGAATCGCGGTAGCAGACGACCTGGTTTGTGTTGCCGGCAAGTAGCTGCTCGACCGCATAGTGTCCCATGCGGGACGCCATGACGCGGTCACGCGCGGTCGGCGCGCCGCCGCGCTGGATGTAGCCGATGATCGAAACGCGCGCTTCAAGACCGGTCTCGTCGGCGATGCGCTTGCAGATTTCGTCGCACTTGCCGACGCCCTCCGCGACGATGATCAGATGGTGATGCTTGTCGTGCATGCGGCCTTCGCGGATCTTCTCGATGACGTCGTGTTCGAAACTGTAGGGGAACTCGGGGATGATGATCGACGTTGCGCCGACCGCGACGCCGACGTAAACCGCAAGGTGACCGGCGTGCCGTCCCATGACCTCAACGACGGAGACGCGCTCGTGCGACTGCATGGTGTCGGCAAGCTTGTCGATCGCTTCCACCGCGGTGTTCGCCGCCGTGTCGAAGCCGATCGTGTAGTGGCTGCAGCCGATGTCGTTGTCGATCGTTGCCGGAATGCCCATGACCTTGACGCCCTGCTTGGAAAGCGCGAGCGCGCCGCGGAACGTGCCGTCGCCGCCGATGCAGACGACCGCGTCCAGTCCGAGATACCGGCAGGTCTGCGCCGCGCGGTGCTGACCGGCTTCGGTCATGAAATCTTCGCTGCGCGCGGTGTACAGGATCGTGCCGCCGCGGTGAATGATACCGTTGACGCTGCGCGCGTTCATCTCCAGGACGTCCGCGTGGATCAGGCCCTGATATCCGCGGCGGATGCCGACGGGGATGACCTTGTTCATGAGGCAGGTGCGGACCGCCGAGCGAACAGCCGCGTTCATGCCCGGCGCGTCGCCGCCGCTCGTCAGAATACCGATACGACGAATTTTATTCTCCATAGTTCAAATCCTCCTTCTCCATAGATAATATATCATATCCCGTTTGATTTGACAATGGGTGGACGGTATATTTTTCAGAAGAAAAAATCCGAAAATATATTTTTGAAAAATAAAAAATAATGCTTGCAATCTGAAAAGAAATCATGTAATATAGCAAGGTACGCGCCAAAGGCACGAAAAATGCCGCGGCGCAGGAGTGCCACGAAGGTTGCCGGTTGCCATTCCGGGTAATTTCGAGCACATCCGACGTCCGAACGGACGGGGCAAAAATAGCGGATTCCCGTGCCGTCCCGCAGCACAGTCGAAAGACTGTGTAAAAAAATGAGAGGGAAACACACGGCTCTGTGTACTGCCCAACAAATTTTTAGGAGGAAAGAAAAAAGTATGGCAAACCAAAGAATTCGTATCAAACTCAAGGCCTATGAACACAGTCTGATCGACCAGAGCGCCGAAAAGATCGTCGAAACCGCCAAGAGAACGGGCGCACAGGTTTCCGGCCCGATCCCCCTGCCCACCGAGAAGGAAATCGTTACGATCCTTCGTGCAACGCACAAGTATAAGGATTCTCGTGAGCAATTCGAGATGAGAACGCACAAGCGTCTGATCGACATCATCCAGCCGTCCAACAAGACCGTGGAAGCGCTGATGAAGCTCGACCTTCCCGCAGGCGTAGACATCGAAATCAAGCTGTAATCCCAAACGGAGGTATGTACCAATGAAGAAAGCCATTTTGGGCAAGAAGATCGGTATGACGCAGTTCTTCAGAGCTGACGGTACCATGATTCCCGTCACTGTCATCGAAGCCGGTCCGTGCCCCGTCGTTCAGAAGAAAACCGTCGCAAACGAAGGTTACGATTCCGTCCAGCTCGGTTTTGCCGAGCTCCGCGACAAGCTCGCCAACAAGCCGCGCAAAGGTCACTTTGCAAAGGCGAACCTCAAGGCGATGCGCTACCTTCGCGAATTCAGACTCGATGATGCCGCTTCCTATGAAGTCGGCCAGATCGTCAAGGCAGACGTCTTTGCCGAGGGCGACAAGGTCGATGTCTCCGGCACCAGCAAGGGCAAGGGCTTTGCCGGCGTCGTGAAGCGTCACGGTCAGGGCCGCGGTCGTATGACGCACGGCTCCCACTTCCACCGCGCACCCGGTTCCATGAGCGCCTGCTCCGATCCGAGCCGTGTGTTCAAGACCAAGAACCTGCCCGGTCACATGGGCAGCGAGCACATCACCGTGCAGAACCTCGAGGTTGTTCGCGTGGATGCGGAACGGAACCTGCTCCTCATCAAGGGCGCGGTTCCCGGTGCTAAGGGCGGTCTTGTGACTGTCAAGAGCACAGTAAAGTAAGGAGGAAAGAACTATGCCTAACGTAGCATTGTATGATATCAAAGGCCAGAACATCGGCGATATTGAACTTTCCGAGACCGTTTTCGGTCAGCCCGTCAACGCGGCGGTCATGCACGAAGTCGTGGTTGCGCATCTGGCGAACTGCCGTCAGGGCACGCAGAGCGCAAAAACCCGCGCGGAAGTTTCCGGCGGCGGCAAGAAGCCGTGGAGACAGAAGGGCACCGGCCGTGCGCGTCAGGGTTCCACCCGTTCTCCGCAGTGGAGACACGGCGGCGTCGTATTCGCGCCCAAACCCCGCGACTACACGATCCGCGTCAACAAGAAGGTCAAGCGCCTGGCGATGAAGTCCGCGCTGTCCTCCAAGGTGGAAGAGAATGAAGTCATCGTATTCGACGCGCTGAACATCGAAGCGCCGAAGACGAAGGAAATGGTAAAGGTCCTGAAGAACGTCGACGCGAACAAAGCGCTGATCGTGCTCGCGGACAAGGACGACGTAGTGGAGCGCGCAAGCGCGAACATCCAGGGCGTCAAGACCACGCTGGTCGGCACGCTGAATGTCTACGAGATCCTGAAGTATGAGAAGCTGATCCTCACGAAGGCATCGGTTGAAAAGATCGAGGAGGTGTACGCGTAATGAAGAGCGGATACGACATCATCAAGGCTCCGATCCTCACCGAGAAGAGCTACGATTACATCGCACACCACATTTACACGTTTGAAGTTGCGAAGAACGCGAACAAGATCGAGATCGCGAAGGCGGTCGAAGAGCTGTTCGGCGTCAAGGTCGAGAGCGTTCACACCGTGAACAAGCTCGGCAAGATCAAGCGTCAGGGCCGTT
>JAFRRO010000077.1 GCA_017428025.1 Clostridia bacterium | reverse complement strand
GTACGAATCCTGCGTGACGACGCCGATGCTCTTCCTGAGATAGTGCAGGTCAAAATCGCGCACATCGGTTTCGCCGATCTTCACGCTGCCCGAAACGACGTCGTAGAGGCGGGGGAGCAGGTTCACGACCGTGCTCTTGCCGGAGCCGGACGGACCGACGATGGCGTACATCTTTCCGGCGGGCACGGTGAAGTCGATGTCGGACAGCAGCGGCTTATCCGGAGAGTAGGAGAATTCGACGTGCTCGTAGCGGATATCCGCGCCGGAAAGGATCGGGCGCTTTGCATGCTCCGGCTGCTTGATCGCAGGGACCATGTCGAAGTAGTCGAAGATGCGCGTAAACAAAGCCAAGGACCGCGTGAAGTCCACGTGGATGTTGAGAAGCGACTGCACCGGACGATAGAGCCGGTTGATGAGCATGACGGTCGAGGTGATGATGCCGACGTTCAGCGTGGGATCGGTCTTCGTGATGATGAAGTAGCCGCCCGCGAAGTAGATGAGCAGCGGACCGATCTCCGTGAACATGCCCATCAGCACCATGAACCACTTGCCGCTGCGCTGCTCCTTCATGGAGAGCTTCGTCACCTCGTCGTTGATCGTTTCAAAGCGCTGCTGTTCGCGCTTTTCACGCGTGAACAGCTTGACGAGCAGCGACCCGGAAACGGAAAGCGTTTCGTTGACGAGCTGATTCATCTCGTCATGCTTTGCCTGACTTTCGCTTGCGAGCTTCCAGCGCGTCTTGCCTGCGGAGCGCGTCGGCAGGATCAGAAGCGGGATCACCACGATCCCAACCAAAGCAAGCTGCCAGCTCATGGTAAACAGCGCGACGAGCGTGGTCACGACAACGACGATGTTGCGGACGATGCTCGTCAGCGTGCCGGAGATAACGCTCGACACGCCGCCGATGTCGCTGTTCATGCGCGTGATGATGTCGCCCTGCTTTTCGGTGGTGAAGAACGCATGCGGCATACTGAGCAGATGATTGTACATCTGGTTTTTCATGTCGTAGATGAATTACGTTGCGGTAACCGTCGACGGCAGAAAGATCACCTTCCCGACCGAAGGCACAATGCGGCTCGACGCGATCTCTCCGACCACACGGTTTCTGCCCGAACAGCTGACGGTCACCCCGGGCAAAACGGTCTCCGAGGTGTGCCTCAACTGGATCACCGAAGCGGACGGACTCGGCGCGGAGCTGCGCTACAGAAAAGCCGGTGAGAACAACTGGCAGACGCTTGCGGTCACCGAGATCGAAACGGTCAACGTGCGCGGCGATCGCGGCACGTTCACAAGCTATTCTGCGGACCTCAGGGACCTTGCGCCCGCGACGGACTATGAGTACATGGCGGTCACAAAGGACGGCGAAGACGAATACCGCAGCGACGTGCACACCTTTACGACGCTGCCGGACGGCAAGGCGTTCTCGTTCGTACTCGTATCCGATCTGCAGTCCACCAACGAGGAAGGGTATCTTCCGTTCCTCTATACGAACAATACGTTTTTGACCGACACGCTGCATCCCGATTTTCTGGTCAACCTCGGCGATCTCACCGAGGACGACACGATGCAGCAATGGTCGTTCCTCTTTGACACGGCGGGCGAGGTGCTTTCAAGCCGCCTGATCGCGTACGTGCCAGGCAACCACGAATCGAAGGGCGACGTGATCTACTCGCAGTTCAAGGGCCGTACGAACCTGCCCGACGGCATCGACGATCCGATCCTCAAGGAGAACACGGCAAGCTTCGTCGTCGGCGACGTGTGCTTTGTGATCCTGAACACCGAGCCGTACTCCGGCGAGGACAGCGCGGATGCCTCCGGCGACAAGCTGCGCTACTATGCGCTTGAAAAGGAATGGGCAAAGGAAGCGTTTGAAGCCTCCGGCTGCACCTACCGCATCATCCTTGCGCATGCGGGGCTGGTTCAAAAGGACGACGCAGCGACCGCGTTCCTCGAGCAGATGTGCGCGGAACTGGACGTCGACCTGTTCTTCAACGGGCACATTCACGACTACTTCCGTGCGACGGTCGACGGCGACGGCAATAAGGCGGACGTCGGCAGCGGCACAACCTTTATCACGACAAGCCCGATGGGCATGAAGTTTGACGACTACGAGGGCGAGATCGACGACGTTCTGGACTTCCAGACCGGCGGTTCCGGGGACGAGCGCCAGTATCTCACCTATGTCGAGGTCACGGAGGCGGGCATCGCCGTCACCGCGTACCAGCGCACCGAGGCGGGCGACGCAAGCCTCAAGAAGTGCGCGGATTATACGCAGATCGATTCCTTCACGATTTCTGCGCCTGCGGCGCCGGAGCAGCCGGAAACCACGGCGCATCCGAACGAACCGGCAGAAACGAAAGCGCCGGAAACTCCGGTACAGCCGGAGCAGCCGGAGAATCGCGAACAACCGAACCGCACCTGGCTTTGGATCGCGCTCGGCGCCGCCGTGCTCGCGATCGCTGCCGCAGTCGTCGTTCTCCGAAAGAAGGAAAAGACGAAGTAACTCCCGATCGACGCTTGCCGCTTCCCTCCGGAATCGGCAGAACGGCAAACGTCGATTCTCTTTCCACCCGTTTCGCAAACGTTTACGATACCAAAGATTCTCTTTGCGCTACCGCGCAGAGGTTGCAAACCCAATATGATAAAGAGAGGTATTTATGGAAAAACTGTTCTGGATCGGCTTTATCGGCGCAGTGCTTGCCGGTGTGTACGCGCTGCTGCAGACGAAGAAGGTGCTGTCCTTCTCGGAGGGCACCGACCTGATGAAGAAGATCGCGGGCTCGATCCGCGAAGGCGCAAACGCCTATCTGCGCCGCCAGTATAAGACGGTTCTGCCGGTGTTCGGCGTGGTCTTTGTGATTCTGACGGTGCTTGCGTTCGCGTCAAAGGGCAGCCTGCTCAGCGAGTTCACGCCGTTCGCGTTTCTGACCGGCGGCGTCTGGTCGCTGCTGGCGGGCCTGATCGGCATGAAGATCGCAACCAACGCCAATGCGCGCACGGCGCAGGCGTCGAGCGAGGGGCTGAACCGCGGTCTGCGCGTCGCGTTCTCCGCGGGTTCCGTCATGGGCTTTACCGTCGTTGCGCTCGGCATCCTCGATATCACGATCTGGTATTTCCTACTGTATTACGTGTTCGGCATTCGCGAAGCCACGCAGATCGGCAATATCATGGTCATGAACGGCATGGGCGCTTCCTTCATGGCGCTGTTCGCCAGAGTCGGCGGCGGCATCTACACGAAGGCTGCCGACGTCGGAGCGGACCTGGTCGGTAAGGTCGAGGCCGG